>JAGWNK010000072.1 GCA_028871345.1 Alphaproteobacteria bacterium
TTGCGAACCCGCGCCTCCAAGTCCACATAGCTGAACAGCGATCCAGACCGATCATCGTTTCCGCGCATCCACAGTCCCCGGCGCAATCCCGCACCCAGCGAATCACGTTCATCCCGCTGCCGCCAGGGACTATTTCAACAACCTGCTAGGGTGCCGCCTGGGTGTTTGCGCCAGAGCCGGCCAAAGCTGTAGATCGCATAGAAGCCGATCATCAGAATTCCGAGGATCAGAGTCGAAATCATCATGAGCAAGATTGTAGCAACGTAACGAATCTTTGAGATAGGTGCGGATGAGAGTGGCGTTCGGTCTGTCATGAAGACCATACCACGCATCAGCGCGGCCATGCTTAGCGTTGAAATTGCCGTGAGATCCTTCCACCACCCCGGTATTGCGATTCTCAGCGAGAAGTGAAACCACGACAGCGATATGTATTGGGTCAGCCAAAGAAACGGCCAATAAAGCCAACCGATGAAGGTGTGCGCTACAACGCGGTACACTTCCAAGCCGTGTGCGAACACCGGTACGAGGTGAACGCCAAACATGTGCTGGATGAAACTGATCAGCCCGAAGGTTGATACGAGCGTTCCGAATAGCCACGTCGACCAAAACGACGTTTCACCCCATAGCGTTTTGGCACTCGTCTCAATGGCGTCGTCGGACATCCCCGCCCCCACCGCCGTCCTTCAGATCGTTCGAGAACCGTATACCAATTGCAATTTGCTGCAAAATTGGGGATGGGCGGAGTGTAAAGCGCATTACGGCGACGGCTTGCATATTCCCCGGCTACCTTGCGCTTGATGCTGCGAAGTTGGGTGCCCGGAGTACCTGTCCCCGTTGTCAATTCGCCGTTGTCGATCCGCCGTGCACGGCAGATCGTCGCGCGCGCGAAACGGGGCTCGCCGTCGGCCGCTCTTGCGAAACGCGCCATAACGGATCATTGCCAAATCGGTTATGATGCCGGCGATGCAAGTGGGGGATGAGATGCATATCCGGGCAGCCACCTTTCTGGCCTCATTGGCGCTCACATTTTGCGGAAGCTGGGCGGCGGCGCTGCCGACCCCGGTAAAGACCTGTGACGACGTCCGTGCCTACATGGAGCCGGACGGCACCATGACCAAGGGCAACTTCAAGAAAGTGCTGATCGCCTCCGGTATGGTGTGGGATGATCGCGCGGAACAGGGGCTGAATAATCAGTGCAAGGTTACCGCGTACGTCAAGACGGTGATTATGGTGCAGCACGTCGGTCCGAACATACTCGTCAGCACGCACGTCGTTGGCGAAAACGGTGTTTGCCGGCTCACTGAGATTTCCCTTAGCGGATGCTGAGCGGCCGCGGGCGCCTTCAGGCTCGATGGTGGCGGATGGCGCCTTGTGGCGCGTTTGCGTAACTGTCCGGTATCCGACCGCCGTCTGCCGTCGGCCGCTCTTGCGAAACGCGGGTCTTGCCGTAGCCCGCCCCGACGCTACTCTGGCGGCACGCCGATCTTGGGGTTGGGATATGAGCCGTCTCATCGTTCTCGCCAAGGCCGTCATCATCGCGGCGATCATCGCCGATTGTGCGGCCGTCGCCGTCGTGGCTTATCGGTGGCTTGTGTTCTCGCAAGCGCCGGGCGCGGAGACATGGTCGGGCCTGATCGCGCTCACCGTCTTCGTGGCCTTCGCCTTGATCCGGGTGCACGACATCTCCAGGGAGTGACCGGCGCGCGGTGGACGGAGCGGTTTGGCCCCGCCCATTCCGGCCCCTTTTTTTTCCGCGACGGCCCCTTCGCTGCGGCTCGGAACGGCACCTTGCCGCAAATCCTGCGTCATGGGGCTTGCAAACCCATTGAGCCAGTTGTACCATTGGTACGGATGGTACATGTGAGCCGCCCGGATGGACATCACCATCGACATCGACAACCCCGTGCCGCAGTTCGAGCAGCTCATCGAACAAATCAAGGCTGCGGTCACCTCCGGCGTTCTGAAGGCGGGTGACGCGCTGCCTTCGATCCGCCAGCTCGCCAATGACCTCGAGCTCAACAGCAAGACCGTGGCCAAGGCCTACAAGCTCTTGGAACGCGACTGCGTCATCGAAACCAAGGGCTACAGGGGCACCTATGTCCATCCCAAGGCCAAGGCGAACTGCAAGATCAACCTGCAGGAGTGGACAGCGCGCAAGCTCGGCGAAACCGTCGCCGAGTTGCGCGAGGCCGGTGTCACCGATTCGGAAATCCGCAATGCGTTCGCCGGCGCCATCGGCCGTCCGGCAAAGTGAGGTGCTGTCATGATCCAAGCCTATGCGTTCTTCGCCGCGTTCGCAGTCCAGATCCTGGTCGTGTCCGTGCTGCATCCGGTCTGGTTCGCACGCTACGTTCGCGCCAAGGCGGAGGCACAGTTTCCAGGCTGGGACGGCAGATCCATCGCCCGCTTTGCTGGCCTATACCGGGCGGTCAATGCCGGCATTGCCGTGCTCGGCCTGGTGCTGCTGGGCTGGCTGTTCAACCACATGCGGAACGCGGACTGGAACATCGTACCGGTGACACAGGTACTCTCCGCTTACTGCATCGCGCAGACGTTGCCGATTATTGTCGCTTCCCTGATCGGAGCATGGATCAAGAAGAAAGCGCTCAAGCGCTCGCCGCCGCCGGCCAGGCGGACAGCCAGCCTGAAGCGCCGTGGGTTGTTCGATATCGTTTCACCATTCACCGTTGGCGTTGCCGCCGTGGGTTATGTGCTGTTTGCCGCGTTCATGATCCATGTCCAGCAGCACCCCGTTGCGGGTTTTTCGGGCTACTACTTCCTGCGCGTCATCACACTCGTTTTCGCCCTGAACGCATTTGTCGTGTACTGGGCGCTGTATCGCAGGAAGAAGTGGCCGCTCGAGACACCCGCATACCGCGCGCAAGAGGTGGGGATCGCGGTAAAGATCATCATCTACACCAGCATCGCCGTTACCGTGTTCTTCTCCCTCATCGCCACGTTGAGGCTGCTGCACCTGGTGAGTTGGGCGCCGTTCGCGTTGAGCATCTATTTCGTGATCGTCATGCTTATCACGGCCATGATGCTGTTCGCGCTGCGCCGCCAAGCCGAAGCGGATCGGCTGTCCTCTGGCCCGGCTTCCTGAACTGCGGGTCCGGCGTGAATTCGCGTCGCTTCCCCCGTCGGGCCGGTCGCGCCTATTGGCCCAACCGGCGGCGACGGGATGTGGATTGACTGCCGCCCTTGGCGGGGCGGCCTGAAAGATGCCGGCCATGGACATCGCCAACGCGGTTCTCGGCGCTTCGGATTGATCTTGTCAGTGTAAAGACGAGTCTGACGGCTCGCGTTCACGCCCAGTTCAGGATAGCGTTGCCATGCTGCGTTTGAGTTTGGCTGGGCGGCCCATGAAGCGCATAACGATCGCAGTGTTTGCGGTGCTGCAGACCGCAGCTATGGCGCATGCGGCGATGGTCTGTGCCAATGCGGGACAACTGAAGTTCCTGCAGGCCGCCGCTCTCCGCCAGCAACTCGCCCTCTCCGTGCCGGCCTGCGGATACAGCAACGACTACTTGCACTTCATGGCGGTGTACCGCGACGCGATGGGCAGGTCGGAGGCCGCCGCCAGGCAGTTCTTTCAAAGCCATAAGGAAGGCGAGACCTACGAGGCCTTTCTGCTTCGTCTGAAACAGGATGCCCTGCGGGACAGCACGCAGGACCCGCACTTCTGCCGCTCGGCCAAGGCTGTGTTCGATTTCGCGTTCAAGCGCGCGATGGATCTCGCCCACCCTCCGCCGGTGATTGCGACCGGATATGAATCGTGCCGGTCGGCCGCTCCGCCGGCGGCGTCCAAGCCTCGGATGCCCGCGCCGAAGATCGCCGCGATCCCACCCGCGAAACCGGCGCAGACCGCGGCACTCGCGCCGCCTGCTGCGGGGGCAAAGAGCGCGGGGCTGCCGGCCCAAAGCCCGCCGCGCCTGCCGCACATCCTGACGCAGGCAGCGGTTGCCGAATTGAAGATGCATCATCCGGCCGTTCGACCTTCTTTGCCGCGCCTTGCGGAGCTTGAACATGCGGCCGCCAAACCGGCGGCAGGCGCGCGCCGCCATGCCGGGGACGTCGCGGCGCCGCGCGCGAAGATGGGCGAAGAGGTGCGGATGGCACGGCTGTCCCCGCTGCACCGGGCGCAATCGGAGTCCTCGGGAAGGGCCGCCGCAAGGATACCGTTGCCCGCGCCGCGGCCGGAGCCTGACGCAACGCCACCGGCCGCGCCCGCTGCCATCGCCGAACACAGGGATTCGCGCCGCCTCGCCATGATGTCGCCTCGCAAGCCGTCGGCGAAAATGGCCATGCCCGGGCATGCAAGGCTGGCGGGCGCCGGGCCGGCAAGCGTGATCCGAGACAAGCAGAGGGCCATTGCGCCCGCGCCGCGGCGGGCGGAAACGACGAAACCCCCAGAGGCGGACGTGGCCGAATTCGACGGTTTGCTTGCGGCGCTCGCGGAGCGGCCTGCGCCGAAACCGCAGAAGGCCGCGCCGATCCTGGTTGAAAGCACCCGGCCGGCGAACGGGCAGTCCGTCGCCGAACCACCTGCCGCGGGCGATGGAAGCGGCGAGCGAAGCGAGGAACAAGCCGACACGGCCGATGACGGCGCGACGGACGATGCTGGCCGGCTTGATCCTGGGCGCGGCGATTACCGGTATGACGACGAGCGCGACCGCCATGGTCCTGATCCGCGCTGGGAGCCGCCTCGCGGCCGCCCTGCGCCGCCTGACTGGCGCGGCTACGCCGATCGACGCCCGCCCCCCTGGGCGCATTACGAACGCCGCCCAAGGTGGATTTATGAAGCTCCTCCCGATGAATCGTGGTACGCGCCGCCTTCGCAAGACGCGCCGGACGACTGAGGGGTGTTGCGCAGGCGCGCGCCATCCTCGTCGGATTGTCCTGAGATCGTAATCACCTGACGTTTTGGCCCGCCGGGACCGCCCCTTGAGGGAGGGTCGAAAAATCCGAAGGATTTTTCGGGGAGAGGGGGAATTGGAGCCAGAGTCGATTTGCGTCCCGCCGCGACCTTCACCCGCCCCTTGAGGGAGGGTCGAAAAATCCGAAGGATTTTTCGGGGAGGGGTCTGCGAGAATTCAGCGGCATATTTCCCGAAGTGGCCGGGTGTTGTGCGCGGCGCCGCGGTAATACGTATGCTGTCGCCGGATTCCGAGTTGCCCGACAACCGGCAAGAATTGATCCAGAACCGGACCTGACCCTGTGGTCCACCTTGCATCAGTTCTGGGCGTTCGTCCTTGAGGCGGCAGTGCCGCACATGAAGCATCCGCGATTTTCGTGCTGATTTGGTCAGCAAGAAGCACGGCACTGTTCCACGTGCCCGCCATCCCTATCGCGATGCCCGCGGTCTTTCCACAAACCTCAATTTGACTCGGGACACGTCACCTTTTGAGACAGCGCAACCTTGAAGAAACAAAGCTGTTCCGAAAAGTCGACCGACCAGCGAAATGGATGGGCACTACACGGAAAGCTGGGTTGACGCGCAAGAATCGGGTCAATTTCCATCTTGGTGGTCCCGCACTCTATGTTATGCCTCTTGAGAGCCTGCTCGATCATTCGGGCCCAAGTTCTCGTCACGACAAACTCGTGAAGCGAGCCAGGGTCCGTCTTAGCTTTGTCATACAAGGCTTGTTCCTGCTCACTCAATGGCTGGAGCGCCGCCAAGTCCGACGCATCGTCGGCACGTGCGAGCGCTGCTGTTAGCGCGATCGTCAAGACGACTGCGATTCTTTTCATGAGCTCCCCCTCTGCGCACAAGTCTCTGTCATTCTATCGCGAGATCGTTCGTCTGGCTTGATGACGTAGGCTTTGTTTCGCAAATTGGATTTTGGTAGGCGGCCCCGACTCGGGCTTGAGTGGAGTTCAGCAACGAACCAACCACTTAAGAGGAGCAAGAACCGCCATGGACGGGGATGATAATCGAGTCTTGGGCAATGTCATCAA
>JAGWNK010000042.1 GCA_028871345.1 Alphaproteobacteria bacterium
CTTGGGATGCTGGCCCATCCCCAGATAGTCGTTCGAGCACCACACCGTGACCGGCCGCTTCGACGTCTCCGTGTGGAAGTCCGCACAAGGAAACGATCCGCGCTTGCGCAGCAGATCCGCAAACACCCGGTAGCGACCGTCCCGCTTCAACTCACCAATCGCTTCCTCAAATCTCGCCCCGTACGCGTACGCCATGTCCTGACCCCGATGCCGTGCAAACGACTCCTAGAACCTTCTTAGCGCCGTCACTTTAGGACAATTCCAAACTCTCATACTTCATGCCTTTTGTCACAGGCGACAAGCCGTCCCAATATGCCAGCGTGTGCAATTAAACATCTGATATGGTTAGTATAATTCTCAAGAGGCGGTGGTAACGTGAACGTCAGTCCATGCCGCAAACCCTGCCCTTAGGAAAGCCCCCGCCATCGACCAATTCGGTCCCGTCCGTTCGTCCAGGGAGACCGTGTTACTGCAGCCGATACCTAATTGCTCCAGCCACCGTCGATGACGTGGATGGTTCCCGTCGTGAAGGCGGAATCGTCCGACGCGAGGTACAGAGCCAGCGCCGCGATTTCCGTGGCCCGACCGACGCGCCCCATCGGCTGGCGGCCGGTGAACTCGGACCACGCCCTTTCGTAGTTCCCGGTAGCGCGCAAACGCTCGTGCAGGGATGGCGTGTCCACGGTACCGGGACAGATGGCATTGCAGCGGATCCCTTGTTTCACGTGATCGGCGGCGAGCGCCTTGGTGAGGCCGATGATGGCCGCCTTGCTCGCTCCATAGGCAAAGCGGTTGGGGACGCCTTTCACGGAACTCGCAACCGACGACATGTTGATGATGGAGCCGCGGCCTTTCGCGATCATCGCGGGCAGTGCCGCCTTGATGATCCGGTACATCGACGTGACGTTGAGATCGAACGAAAAAGACCAATCCTTCTCCTCGCAGTCCAGGATTGTTCCCGATGCGACATAGCCGGCACAATTGAGCAGCACGTCAAGCGGACCCGTTTCGCCCAGCACGGACTGGATTTCACCCGGAACCAGGACATTGAATTTGCGCGTCTTGCAGCGGGAAAGCCCGGCGAGCTTATCTTCGTCGACGTCGGTGGCCCAAACCGTGGCGCCTTCGGCGGCAAACAGTTCCGCTGAGGCGCGGCCAATGCCCTGTCCGGCCGCGGTGATCAATGCCGTTCTGCCCGTCAACTTGCCCATCGGAAATGTCCCGTTTCTAACTTAGTCGATAGACGCGGCAGGCGTTGCCGCCCATCACCGCATCGCACACCGATTGAGGATGCACTGCCAGGATCTCCGCCACCATGCGCTTCCAGGGCGCATAGGATCCTGCGAGCGTCAACACGGGCCAATCGGTGCCCCATATCAAGCGCTCGGGTCCGAAGAGATCCAGCAGGCGATTGATACAGTCCGTCACCAGACGCTGTTCGCCGGTTTTCGGCAACTCGGTCAGGAGACCGGACACTTTGCAGTGCAGGTTGGCGTGCCTGGCGGCCCTGGCGATGTCGCATGCCCAGGCCTTCAAACCTCGTGAATCTCCGAAGGGAGGCTTGGCCGCGTGATCGAGAACAACCGTCAAATCCGGATGACCCGTCAGAAGCGCGTCCAGCACCGCAAGCTGGTCCGCCCGGATCAAGGCGTCGAACACCAGATCGTTGGCGCCAACCGCCTCCAGTCCGGCCGCATTCTCATCGCGCAGGATCCACCGCGGGTCTTCGATATCCTGCAGCATGGGACGCAGCCCCGCGAAGCCGTCCATGCGCGCGAGGCGTGCGATCTCGTCCGGTGCTTGGGGTGTGTCGAGCGCGACCCAGCCGACAACTGCCTTGACCCAGCTTGTGTGCTGGGCGATTCCCAGCAGGTAATCCGTTTCCGCCGCGGTCGGCGCGGCCTGCACCAGGATCGTACCGTCCACGCCGTTCGCGCGCAGCAGCGGCTCGATATCCGCCGGCAGGTAGACGCGGTGAAGCGCCATGTCCGGTCTCAGCCAGCCGTAATCGCCCCGTCCGGGGTCCCAGAAATGCTGATGAGCATCGATGATCACGTCTGGTCCGCCATCGGCGCGTCGGCACGAACAAGGCCTTCCTTGCGCAGATCGCTCCAGAATTCGCGCGGAATTGGAGCATGATACAGCTCCAACGTTCTGTTGAGGTGAGCGATACTGCCCATGCCTGGTATGACGCTCGCCACCGCCGGATGCGCCAGGGGAAAATGCAGCGCCGCCGCGGCAAGCGGAACATTGTAACGGGCGCAAAACTCCTCGATGCGCCCGACGCGGGCGACGATCTCGGGCGGAGCCTCCTGATAATCGTAGCGGACGGGCCCCGCGGCCTTCACGCCCGTCGCCAGGATGCCGGAGTTGTAAGGACCGCCGATGATCACCGACACCCCCGCCTTGCCGCATCTGGGTAGCATCTCGTCGAGCGCGGTCTGTTCCAGGAGGGTGTAGCGCCCTGCCAGCAGGATGGCGTCGAGAGACGCCTCGTTCATGACGTCCAGACACGCCTGTATTTCATTGACGCCGATGCCGAAACCCTTGATCCGCCGGTCGTGGCGCAGTTCTTCGAGGGCCCGCAGGCCGCCGCCCCTTGTCAATGCCCGGAAATGTTCTCCGGCGCGCGCGCCGTGCGTCATGGCGCCGATGTCATGCACGTAGAGCAGATCGATCGAGGCCAGCCCGAGCCGCTGCAGGCTGTCCTCGAACGACCTCAAGATCGCGTCGTGTCCGTAGTCGTAGACGGGTTCGAAAGGCATCGCGGAACAGAACCCGTGGCGCACCGCCTCGCCCGCCACCAACGGCGCCGGCTTCAGCAACCGCCCCACCTTGGTTGAAAGCACGATCCCTTGACGCCCGCGGAGCACATCTCCCACCCGCCGTTCGCTGAGGCCAAATCCGTAATAAGGTGCCGTGTCGACGTAGGTGACGCCCGCATCGAGCGCGGCGTTCAGGGAATGCCGGGCCGCGTCGTCGGAAATCGGGGCGTAAAGATTGCCGAGCGGGCCCGCACCAAAGCCCAATTCACTGATCTTCAGACCGGTCCGGCCCACCTCACGGTGGCCGGGCGCTCTCGCCCTGCCCTGATCTGCTCCTTCAGCGTGCTCCATCCGGGCCCCGATTGTTGCCTCGCAAGTCAGGCTCTGCCGTCTCCGCATCGGCAGTACGCCAGCTTCTTATTGTCTGGCAAATTGCTAACGAAAATAACCGCTCCGGTAAAGGCTTTGATCTATGCAAGCGCGCCCCGCATGGGCAGCGTCTTTGCCTGGAGCGCGAAATTGTCATATCATTATCTGGAGCCCAATGACACGGGGCTGTCAGCGAATTTGGGCCGCACCGATGTTGAAATCCGGAATTCTCAACCCCCAGATCAACGCGCTCCTGAGTCGCGTCCGCCACACCAATCTTCTCGTCATTGCCGATCGCGGCTTCCCTTTCTGGCCGACGATCGAGACAGTCGACATATCCCTGGTGGACGGCGTGCCGACCGTGTTGCAGGTCCTCGCTGCCATCCGACCGAATTTCACCATCGGTCACGCCTGGATGGCCGCGGAATTCGCCGAGCACAATCCGGCCCCGACGCAGCGCAGGTTTGAAGAGGCTCTCTCGGGTATTGCCACCGCGCGCCTGCCGCACGTGGAATTCAAGAAGCGCGTTCCGACGGCGATCGGACTGATCCGCACCGGGGATACGACGCAATACGCCAATATGATCCTGGAAAGCGCCTGAACGATGATCGTCTAGGCCGACGCACGATCGCGGATGCCGCCATGAGAGCGGTCACATTGACCGGGGAGAAACGATGACAACGACTGTCAGTACCGCCGCTGCAAATGCCGGACGCGCTTCGCTGTTCCGCATCGCGAACGGCAGGAACATGTTCGCCACGTTCGCCCTCGTGACCACGCTGTTCCTGCTATGGGGATTCTGCAACGGCCTCATCGATATCCTGAACAAGCACTTTCAGAGCACGCTGCACATCAACAAGTATCAGTCCGGCTTCGTCCAGACGGCCAACTACATGGCCTACTTCCTGATGGCGATACCGGCGGGCTTCCTGGCGCGGAGGTTCGGCTACAAGGGCGGCATCATCATCGGCCTCGGCCTGATTGCAGCCGGCGCCGTCTGGTTCATCCCGGCCACCCAGATCGGGGCCTATTGGACGCTGTTGACGGGCCTCTTCATAATAGCAGCAGGCATGACTTGCCTCGAGACCATCGCCAACCCCTACACCATTCTCCTGGGCGCACCCGAGAGCGGCGCCACGCGCATCAACATCGCCCAGACGTTCAACGGCGTGGGATGGATTCTCGGCCCCGTCGTCGGCGGCTACTTCGTGTTCGGTGACGTCAACGGCGCGAACCCGAATGCCGGCCTGTATGTTCCCTATCTCGGAATCGCGGTGGTCGTCAGCATTCTGATTGCCGTCTTCTCCTTCTCCTACGTGCCCGATCTCCATGCCGAGGAGGAGGTCAAGGAAGAGGCCCAAGGCAAGGCCCGGAAAGCGCTATGGCGGCGTTCGCACTTCACCCTGGGCGTGCTCGCGCAATTTCTCTACGTGGCCGCGCAGTCGGGCATCTTCGGCTTCTTCATCAACTACGTTCTCGAGAATGTGCACGGCGTCGCCCCGCTGGTGGCGTCCAAATGGCTGGGACTTTTCGGCTTCGGCCTCTTCATGGTGGGTCGGATGTGCGGCAGCGCCGTGGTCAGCGTCATGAAGCCGAACCAGACGTTGGCGGTTTATGCAGCGATCGATACCGTGCTGTGCCTTGTCGCGATGGTCGGCGGTACCGTCGGTTTCGGAGCCCTGCTCGGTTCGTTCTTCTTCATGTCGATCATGTACCCCACCATCTTCGCCCTCGCCATCCGCGGTCTGGGAGAGCACACCAAATTTGGTTCGTCGCTCATTGTGATGTCCATCGTGGGCGGGGCCATTGCGCCGCCGCTCATGGGACACATCGCGGACATCGCATCGATGCGCGTCGGTTTCCTTGTGCCGTTTGCATGCTTCATTTTGATCGCCATCTATGGCGCACTTTGGCCGCGTCTTGAGGCGGCCGACGCCCAGGTGCGGCAGACTGATGGCGCCTAGCGGGCTGCTTTTGTGTCGGTTTCGGCCAATCTGGCACGGATCGCGGCGACGGCGGTCGGGTCGTTGCCCGCGTTGACGAGCGCCTTTGCCCAGAGATCGCGCGCCTTCGCCGTATTGCCGGCCTTTCGTTCGGCCAGTCCCACAATATAGAGAGCGCTGGCATTCGACGGATCGAGCGCCATCACCTTTCGCATCGTCGCCACAAGGTCGTCAGGCACGGCGACGCCCGCAGGGGCGGCTGCCTTTTGCGCCTCGGCCAGGGACAGCAGCACGCCGACGTCGTCGGGCTTGATGCGCACGGCGCGGGTTGCCGCCGCCACCGCCTTGGCGCCATTGCCGAGCACGACGTAGGCATGCGCCAACCGCTGCCAGCCTCCGACGTCCTTCGGATTGGCCTCCATCTTCGTGGCTAGCTGTTCGACCATGGCCTGGACCATCGTCTCTTTTTGGGCGGCGGCAGCGGGGCCCGGCGCCGGCGCTGGCTCTTTGGCGCCCGCCTTTCCCTGGACGTGCACGGCATTGGTCATGGCTGTGAGGGCGACGTTCATAGCCTTCAGGTCCGGAGGACTCGGCGCCACGGATGCCGGATCGAATCCGCCTTGCTTGGCGACGGTCTTGATCTGGTCCTGCACCAAAGGAAGCCACGAAGCGTTCGGGTCGCTGTTCCTCTGCAGGTCCCGCCAGATGGCCACGGCCTGCTTCAGGTTGCCGATCTGGGCTTCGGCCAGACCCATGTAGAAGCGGGACCGGGCATTGGCGGGGTCGATGCTGAGCGCGTTGGCGAACGCCGCCATCGCCTCGGAAGCCACGACCCCGTTGTTCGCCATCACCACGGCTTCACCCAATTCCGACCATGTGCCGGAATCGGTGGCGCCCAGTTCGACCGCGTGCCGGTCCGCGTCGGCAGCGTTATCGTACTCGCGCGAGTCGAAATACATCTGCGCGAGCTTCCTGTAGCCCGATGCGGTGGGGCTCGATTTGAGAAGTTCGGCGAGCCTGTCGGCCGTCGAAGCCGTCACGAAATCCGGATCGTTTTTCTGGCGCCAGGCATAAGGCTTTCCCTGCAGTCCCGGTGAGCCCAGGACGGCATAGGTGGCGGTCGCCCCCGCCGTGACGATCAGAGCCACGGCAATGCCGGTGGCCAGGCGTGCCGGCCTGCTTCGCGTCCGTACCGACATTGCCGACCGCGAAAGCTCGGCATCCTCAGCGGCCAGCATGCGGCGATGGATTTCCACTCGTGCGGCAGCGGCTTCTTCCGGGCTCAGAAGCCCCCTCTCGATCTCCTGATCGAGCTCGGACAGCTGGTTGCGGTAGACGACAATGTCGAAATCCACGCGCGCCGGCGCTTCGCCGACGGCACCCGCCACAAACGGGTAGAGCAGCGCCGCGACCGTCAGGATGACCAGGACTGCGAAAGCGAGCCACAGCATGATCAGGTTCTTTCTTTCGTCTGGTCTCCGGCCAGGGCGGCGATGCGTCCCTCTTCTTCCGGAGAAAGCGGGTCAGATGGAATTGCGACGGTACTCTGTCGCCGGATGTAGAAGACAGCCACGGTTGCGGCCGCCAGCAGAAGGACGACGGGGCCGAACCACAAAAGGTAGGTTTCCGGGCTGAACGGCGGCTTGAGGAGGACGTAATTGCCGTAGCGCGCGACGATGTACTGCTTCACCTGATCGTTGTTGTCTCCCGCCATGATGCGCTTGCGGACCAGCAGGCGCAGGTCGTGGGCCAGGTCGGCGTCGGAATCGTCGATGTTCTCGTTCTGGCAGACCAGACACCGCAGTTCCTGATCCACCGAGCGCGCCCGCGCCTCCAGCTTCGGGTCTTTCAGCATCTCGTCCGGCTGGATGGCGATCGCCGGAACGGCGATCAGCGTGAAAAGCAGGGCAAACAGCACGACGAGCGATTTCATTGCAGCTTCTCCGCCAACGGGATCAGCTTGTCCCGGATGATCTCCGGTGTCAGCGGGCCGGTCTGCTTGAACCGGATCACGCCGTTCTTGTCGATCAAATATGATTCCGGCACGCCGTAGACGCCGAAGTTGATTCCGGTCTGCCCGTGCGCGTCCACGCCGATGGCCTTGTAAGGATTGCCGAGCTCTGCGAGCCAGGCCTTGGCGTCCTCGGCGCGATCCTTGTAGCTGATGCCGACCAGCCGGATATTTCCCGGGATCTGCGACAGCATCGGGTGATCCTCGCGGCAAGGCCCGCACCAGGAGGCGAAGAAATTCACCAGCGTGACATGTCCCTTCAGATCCGACGTCTTGACGCCCGGCAGGCCGTCAACGAGGGGCGGCAGATCGAAGCTCGGCGCCGCCTTGTTGATCATCACCGAAGGAATGAGGTTCGGGGCGAAGCCCTCCTCCACCAGATGCAGGCGGTAGAGGAAGATGCCGACCAGGACGGCGAAGACGAGGAACGGGATGAGATAGCGCCCGCGCTTGCCGTGCCCGCGCGGCTCGGTCTCCTTCCGGACGGCTGCGCTTGCAGCCGCCTTTTGGACCGGCTCCGGCGGGCGTCCGCCGGTGCGGCGCTGGGGCGCTCCGATGCGATGATGCCTGTCGGTCAGCGACACCAGCCCGCCCATGACCATCACCATGGCGCCGAAGAACAGTGCCGGCACCAGGGGGTTGTGGAAGGCGTGCACGACGTAGCCGCCAGTGTTGTCTGGCTCGCCCAGCACGAGATAGAGATCGCTGACGAAATTCGTGTGAATGGCAACGGTCGACAGCGGCTGCGGCGGGTTCATGTACACGCGCCGCTCCGGGTTGAGTTCCGACACGTAGCGGCCGTCGCGCGTGGCGATGAACGTCGCCCGTGAAGCCATGTAGTTCGGGCCCTTGACGTTGTCGTCGACGCCCGTGAAGTGCAGCTGATAGCCGGAGAGCGACGCCGTGTCGCCCGGCCGCATCACCTGGAGGTATTCGCTGCGCCAGGCCAGCGATCCCGACACGCCGATTAGAATGAAGGCGAGCCCGATATGGCCGATCGTCATGCCGTAGGCGGAGCGCGGCAGATGCACTGCCTTGTGCATCGACTCGCCAAATGGGATGCGGAACAGCCGCACCCGCCCGGCCCACTCGACCACGCTGCCGGCCAAGAGCCACATGCCAAGGCCGATTCCGGCCGCTGCCAGGATGCTTTTCATGCCGATGCCGGCCACGATGAGCGTTGCCGCAAACGTCACCGCCGTCGCCGCGCCTGCAAATCGCAGCCGGCGCATGGCATCGGCCAGATTGCCGCGCTTCCAGGACAACAGAGGACCGATGGACATCAGCACGATGAGAGGCACCATCAACGGCACCATCACGATGTTGAAGTACGGCGGGCCGACCGAGACCTTGCCGAGCCCCAAGGCGTCGACGAACAGAGGATAGAGCGTGCCCAGCAGGACCGTGCCGGCTGCGGTGCTCAGCACCACGTTGTTGAACAGCAGGCTGCTCTCGCGCGACACGGCGGTGAACAGGCCGCCGCCCCTGAGCGCCGGGGCGCGGAAGGCGTACAGCGCCAGCGACACGCCGGTGAACAGCGCCAGGAGCGTCAGGATGAAGATTCCCCGCGCCGGATCGCTGGCGAAGCTGTGGACCGATGTCAGAACGCCCGAGCGCACCAGGAACGTGCCGAGCAGCGACAGGGAGAAGGTGATGATCGCCAGAAAGATCGTCCAAGACTTCATCGTGTCGCGCTTCTCCGCGACGATGCAGGAGTGCAGCAGCGCCGTGCCGGCGAGCCAGGGCATGAGGGATGCGTTTTCGACAGGGTCCCAGGCCCAATAGCCGCCCCAGCCGAGGGTGTAGTAGGACCACCACGAGCCGATGGCGACGCCGAGCGTCAGCGCAATCCAGGCGACGAGGGTCCAGGGCCGCACCCAGCGGGCCCAGGCGGCATCGACGCGTCCTTCTATAAGGGCCGCGATGGCGAACGAGAAAGCCATCGAGAAGCCGACATAGCCCAGGTACAGGAACGGCGGGTGGAACGCCAGGCCGGGGTCCTGGAGCAGCGGATTGAGTCCATTGCCGTTCAGTGGCGCGGGATCGACGCGCACGAACGGGTTGGATGTGAGCAGGATGAACAGGATGAAGGCGAATCCGATCATCCCCTGGATGGCCAACGCCCTCGCCCTGAGTCCGGGAGGAAGGTTGCCGCCGAACAGCGACACCGCCATGCCGTAGAGCACGAGGATGAAGGTCCATAGCATCATGGAGCCTTCGTGGTTTCCCCACACGCCGGTGATCTTGTAGAGCAGCGGCTTGTCGGTATGGCTGTTCTCCACCACGTTGAGGACCGAGAAGTCGCTCGTGACGTGAAGCCAGATCAGCGCCCCGAACGAGATGGCCACGAGGCAGAACTGCGCCAGGGCAGCAGGCCGGTCGACGCTCATCCAGGTGCTGTCGCCGCGCGCCGCGCCCACCAGCGGAACGGTGGCCTGAACGGCGGCGACGAACAGGGCCAGGATCAGGGTGAAGAGACCGATTTCGGCAATCATCGTGTTTCGTCCGACGTTATCCGGGCCAGCCGAAGCAGTCCCGCCATGCCCATCCATTGCCCAAGCCGGTGCGCGGGAAAATGCGTAGATGTGCCTATTATTCGTAGGGACTACGTGGCATGGGCCGTGCCGGGCCTAACTGCAAGAAAAGAAAAGGGGAAGCACCAATGGCTTCCCCAGTTTTGCCGGACGTTGAATCTCCGGTAGGTCGCAAGTGCGCTCTGACGTCGCATCCCGACAATTGGTCGCGGCGCCCCGCCCAATGCTATTTCGACTGGTCGACCATGTACTCGACCGCCGCCTTGGTGTCGGCGTCCGACAAATCCGCGTGGCCGCCGCGGGCCGGCATCATGCCCTTGCCCTTGATGACGTTGGCCGTCATGGCGTCGACGCCCGTCTTGATCAACGGTGCCCAGGCGGCCTTGTCGCCGGTCTTGGGCGCCATCATCTTGTGGCAGCCGGCACAGTCCTTGTCGTACACCGCCTTGCCGTCCGCAGCTTGCGCGCCGGTGGCGACAATGAAGACGCTGGCGACCGCGCAGCCTAGAATTGAAAGTCTCATGGTTCTCTCCTTGGTTCGTATCCCTGGTCGGCCATGGTGGCCATGGCCGCCTTACTCCTAGAGCTTCATCCTGAGGGCGACTCCCACGGCCGAGATGTTGTAGTTCGGCGACGAGTAGCCCGGCGTCAGGATGCTGATCTTGTTGCTGCTGTCGGTCGTTGTCTGGATCGGCGCCGACAGATCGCTCCAGTCGTTGTTGTGGAACATGCTGTAGGTATACATCAGCGAGCCTTCGATATCCGGTGTGAAGGCATAGGATGCCGTCAGCTTCAGCTCATGCATTGTCGAGTTGATGCTCGGGTATGACACGACGTTCTGCCATTCCTGAGTCGGGGTTGCCACAACCACGCCATTGAACTCACCGAAGCCGATCACGCCGAACTGTCCGTTATAATCGGACTTGAGTTTCAGCTTCTCCGTTGCCTGCCAATCCGCGCTGGCGCCGACGCTGTGCGTGCTGCTGGTGTACTTGTTCTGGAAATAACCGACGCTTCCGGCGCAGCTGCCCGTGTTGCTTTCCGCGCACTGACCGTTGCCCCGGTTGTCGAAGAAGATCCGCTCATAGGTGTAGAAGGCGTGCAGATTGAAGTCTTCGCTCACCCGATAGTTGATGTCGGGGCCGATCGTGAAGTTGGAGTCGTGTGTGACGCCCATACCGAATCCGGTCAGGTTCCAGTCACCCGCCGGCAGGGTGACCGGCGCCGGCGAGTAGTGATAGCGTTCATCGACGAACTTGAAGAACACACCGCCGCTGAGATCGCTGGGTGGCGCATAGTCCGCCCGCACCATGACCGAATCTGACGTCATCGGCGCCTGGTAATACGCACCCGACGGACTTCCGTTCTCCTCCGGAACACCGGACTCGATATTCCCGAACGCCGTGCCGTACACCACGGTGCCAGACCTGTTGTTGTGCTCGTAGTCCACGCGAGCCATCGTCTCGGTCCCGATCATGGACGTCAGATCAAGAGCGAACGTGTTCGTCGTGCTGTGTTCGACTTGCGCGTTGGTACGGTTGATGCTGTTGAAGGCGTAGCTCGCCGTGATCCTGGTGTCGCTCTCGGGCAGGATGCGATAGCCGAGTTCGACCTTTCCGGTCTGCTTGAACCAGTTCTGCGGCACGACGTAGTAGGCCGAACCGGTATTTGCATCCGGCCCGTGACCGCCGCCCCACACCTGGAATTCATCCACGTGCACATGCCGACCGTCCAACGAATAGGTAAGGCTGCCCTCAAGATCCTCGGCAAGCTCCGAAGTCAGTGAGATATTCGCTTGGCCGACCGTGGCGACGGCGCCCAACGACGTCCCGCTGGTACCCTGGTTCAGGGCATTGAGATTGCTGAACCAGGAATAGGTGGGATTGCCGAGCGTGCTGCTGAGATAGGGATCGGCGCTGTTCGCCGGGAACGTGTCGTCCTGGATCTCGAGCCCGAAGCGGCCGTTGAAAGAGATCCTGGTGTGCGGCGCAAGCCTGTCGGCCACCATCGCGGTGAAGTAATGCGCCGAATTGCTGGGCGGCGTCGCGTAGAGTGCAGATTGCGCGTAGGGGCCGGAGCTGGCGCTCAGAGCAGCGACGGACACCGGGAACGGCAGGGAGACCCCCACATCGTTGTCGGTGTAACGGAAATACGTGTACTGCAGCATGGCCTGCAGGTCGGGGTCGTTGTAGGCGGCCGAAACGTCGAAACGGTCGGTGTCGTAATCGACCGGCAGCGTGAAGGCCATCCCGCCATAGGTGCCATAGTACGACTCTTCCAGGCTTCCCTGCTTGTGTTCGTGGCGGACGTTGGAGCTGATGATCCAGTCGTCAAAGATGTAATGGCCGCCGAACTCCAGGATGTCCCGCCGCGTTCCGACCTGGAACTCCTTCATCGCGGGGCTCAGAGTCGTGGCGTTGAACGAGGTCACCGAACCCGCGGTCAGGGGATTGTTCGATGCGCCGCCCCAATTCAGGAACCCGTTGTTCATGGTCCCCGTGGTCCCGGTCACCGTGTAGATCGAGTTGATGATGTTCCCGGTATACGAGATCGCGTCGTACCTGGCCGTGATGCCCCAGGTCCCCTGATGCCCAAAGCTGAGGCTGATGTCGGCTTCCGGGCCGAGCTTGTTGCTCGTGCCGTCCGTATAGGCGCTGTCACGGAAGCCCCGGGCGAGTTCGTCGCCGGTCTGATAGGTCAGGTTGGTCCCGGTGAGATCGAAGTAGAACGTGTCCCCCGAATCCCACGCGGCGCGCTTCTGGACGGTGAACCCGAACAGGGCGTCCAGGCCGTCCCGCGTGAAGCCGTTGTAGCGCCCGTACTGACCCGTGTTTGTCCCGCTGACCCACAAGGTGCCGAGGGTGAACTCGGTGTAGTCGGTCGGCGCCGAGTTTGACGCGGTTGACTGGGCCATTGCGGCGACTGGCATAAGACACACGCTCGTGAGTGCCGCCGCGCAAATCTTTAGTTTCTGTATCATGACAATCCCCTTGCCTTTGCGTGCCGCATCACCGGAAGAACCATGTGCCGTTCGGGCTGTTTGACCCGTGGACTTGCGAGTGGCAGTTCACGCAGGTCCGCTGGTTCGCCAGAGCGGAACTCGCCGTCGCCTGGATGCTCCCCGGCACTGATCCCTTTCCGCCGAACGCGCCGCCGCTGTAGTGCGAAGCTGAGGAGCTATGGCAGCTCGAGCACAGGAAGTTCATGGGCTCTTTCATCAGGCGCGGCTGGCTTGAACCGTGCGGCGTGTGGCAGTTCAGGCAGTTCTCGCGAACCGGCTGATGCTCCCACAGCATCGGGCCGCGCTTGTCGGCGTGGCAGTTGTAGCAAGTCTGGTTGACCGTGAATTCCTTGAGCTGCGACGGACCGGCAGAACCATGCGGGTTGTGGCAGTCGCTGCAGACGACCTTGCCCTCACGAATCGGGTGGTGCGAATACTGGAAGCTCTCCGCCCGCTGCTGTGCATGACAGCTGAAGCATTTTTCGGGCTGTGTGGTCCTTACGAGCACCGGGTCCTTGGCCACGTGGATCGTATGGCAGCTCACGCAGGCCAGGTTGTTTGCGTGATGCTTGCTGCTGTCCCAGTCCATCCGCTTGGCGTCCTGGTGGCAGCCGAGGCACACTTGGTTGCGCTGTGCGACCGGAGAGGCGTTGGGTCCGTTGAACCGGATGCCGGGTTCCGTCGGCGTGCCTTTGGCGAATCCGCTGGCGTGCGCGTCGCTCGGACCATGGCAGGCTTCGCAGCCCTGCTGGCCGAACGGCGAACGGGCGTCACCCTTCATCGCGTGCGGCGTCTTGAGAATGTCCGACACGGGCGCCGAATTGTGGCACTGCATGCAGGTGGCCGAGCCGCCGGCGCTGAGTGCTGCGTCATTGGTTGCGCGCGGCGCATCTGCCGCGAGCGTTGGTGTTGCCATGCAGACCATAAGGCCGCACAGCAAGCTTAGAATGGCAAAACCCCTCATGTGATCTCCGACCGACATTAGCTTGCCTCCGCTCTGGTGTTCGAGGCGATTTCCGAGCTCAAATCACGCGGGAATGTCGTTCCGTGACGGCGAGATGGGGTAGTACCAGCGACTGCGAAACAGATCCTACCAGCGCGGTTTTGCAGCATTTGTCGCAGCGGTCAGAACGCACAGTGCGTCCGTTTGTACCGACGCGGGACCCATTATCGCGAAGCATTCTCGAATTGAGAATCGAACTTCACGGTTCACCCATGTCGCGGCGGCGACGCCGATTCGTCGGTTCATCGCCCGCGTTAAATCGTGCAGATAAAATGATTGTTTTGTTTGCGGTACGCACGAACGCGATCGATCGGTTGAAAGCGAGGCACCCGTCGCGGCTGGCCGGATGTGTCGCAGGGAAATGAGTCTTGAATTGTGCATCAATGCCCGCGGCGTTCGCCTGATTTCCGTCAGGCCCGCTGCGCGGCGAAATCCTGACATCGCAGGGCAGCGGCAAATTCGAAAAGGCGGCGGCCGCCGGCTGAGCAGGTAGCGATTTCGAGGTTTGTCATGAACGGTTTGGCAGCGACGTTTAATGCGGCAATCGCCGGGCGACTGGTTTCATCCGGCGCCAGGCTGGCATCGAAAGCCGTGCGCTTGACCGCATCTGTCGCGGTCGTGGCAGCAGGCATACTGAGCGCCGCCATCCTTGCCCAGCCAAGCAACGCCCAGACGGCTTCGGCGGTCGGCCAACCGCAAGCGCCCGCGAAGATCCCTGCCGAGGTCTGCCTGGCGTGCCACGGCATCTCCGGTTTTTCGGCGCCCGGTGCCGACGGAAAGCCGCGTTCGCTTTACGTGAACCCCGACAAATTCAAGGGCAGCGTCCACGGCGCGCGCCAATGCGTCGAGTGCCACACCAACATAACGGCCGTTCCCCACCAGCCCATCGAGATCAAGGTCGACTGCGTCGGCTGCCATGAAAATTCATGGGAACAGGCCTTGCGTCAGCGCGACAGCAAGAAGGCGGCCACGCTGGACGGCGTGGTGTCCCAGATTCACAAGTTCATGGGATCGATCCACGCCCGTCCTTCGAGGGCCGATCAATCGCGCACCAATGCGACCTGCTACAACTGCCACGATGCCCACTACGTCTATGAACCCGGAACGGCGGTGTGGTCGAAGTGGCGCATGGATCTTCCCTATACCTGCGGAACCTGCCACGCCAAAGAACTCGCCGATTACAAGACCTCGATTCACGGCCGCGAGGTCCTCCAGAGGCATAATCCGCAAGCGGCGATCTGCGTCGACTGCCACACCAGCCATGAAATCGAGAACCCGGTCCTGACCTCGACCAAGCTGGTCATCACCAGGAACTGCGGCTCCTGCCACAAGGACCGGCTGGAGACGTATCTCGCCACCTATCACGGGCAGGTGAGCAGGCTGGGTTACGGCTATACGGCGAAGTGCTTCGATTGCCACGGAGGCCATACCATCCAGCGGGTGACCGATCCGCGCTCGACGGTGTATCCGACCAACCGCCTGCGCACGTGCCGCAAGTGCCATTCCACCGCCAGCGCTGGCTTCGTGACCTTCGAACCGCATGGCAATGCGCACGACCTCAAGCGTTACCCGCTGATGTGGCTGGCCGCGAAGTTCATGTCGGCGCTGCTGATCGGCGTATTCGCCTTCTTCTGGACGCATTCCGCCTTGTGGTTCTACCGCTCATACAAGGAACTCAAGGCGCGCGGCGAGCGCGTGGAATTCTACCTCTATCGCTCACCCGACGCGAAGGAGCCCTATTTCCGACGCTTCGCCGTCCTGTGGCGCATCGCCCATCTGCTGGTCCTCTTGGCCACCATGACGCTCGTCCTGACGGGAATGACCGTTCTCTACTCCGACAGCGCGTGGGCCCCCGTGGTCGTAAGGCTGTTCGGCGGACCATGGGTGATGGCCGTCATCCACCGCGTCTGTGCGTCGATCTTCATTTCGGTCTTCTTCGGCCACGTCGTCTACATGTTCATCAGGCTGCGCCGCAAAGGGCGGCGCTTCCGCTGGTTCGGACCCGATTCCCTGGTGGTCCGCTGGCAGGACTTCCGCGACATCTTCAAGATGTTCCGGTGGTTCTTCGGACTTGGTCCGCGGCCGGAATTCGACCGCTGGACGTACTGGGAGAAGTTCGACTACTGGGCCGTGTTCTGGGGAATTTTCATCATCGGCGGCAGCGGCGCGATCCTCTGGTCGAAGGCGTTCGTCCTGCAGTTCCTGCCGGGCTGGGTGCTCAACATCGCCCTCATCGTGCATGGCGACGAGGCCCTTCTTGCCGCCGTGTTCCTCTTCACCGTGCATTTCTTCAACAACCACTTCAGGCCGGACAAATTCCCGCTGGACACCGTCATGTTCACCGGGGCGATGTCGCTCGAGGAGTTCAAGCGCGAACATCGCGCCGAATACGAGCGGTTGGCGGCGAAAGGAGAACTCGAGAGCCGTCGCGTGCCGGCGCCCTCGCCCGCCATGGCCTTAGGCTCGAGAATTCTGGGCTTCACGCTTCTCGCGTTCGGCCTGGTGTTGCTGGTGCTGGTGGTGGTCGGCTTCTTCAGCCACGGGGCCTGAAGCCAGGGTCATGAGGTCGGAGGCGGGCACAAATCCGCGATCCGCATCGCGACCTCGTCGACCTTGTCCCAGGGCGTGTATTCGACGCATGTCCTGAGGTCGGTCGGCCCACCGGTTAACATCATGATGAAACGGATCACCTGCCGGTCGAGCCAGCCGTAGCGCGGATATTCCAGGCGTCCCGCGATGGCGGCAGCCAGCGCCGGTCTGAGGGCGTGGCGGTTGATTGTCTTGCGAAGATAGGCGTTGCCCGAGGCCGTGTCCTTCCCGGGCTTTCTCGCGGTGAGATTGACGGAGAGCAGAACCAGCGACGGAGGAGCGCTCAGCGCGCCGTATGCGGTCAAAAAGCGCTCCGCTTCCTTCAGGTGCCTGCCATAGCGCACGGCCGCCACCAGCACGACAGGGCCTTCCTCGGCCAGCGTGCGCGGCGCAGGTATGCCGTCGGCCAGATTCTGCGGCTGGACCGTGAGGTTCCTGCGGGCCAGGCCCGCGGCGATCCGTTCCGCAATCCGGCGCGACTGGCCGTCGCGCGTGGCATAGAAAAGCTGCATGTCTCGCACCTTCGGCATCGAAAACACCTAGCATCGGGTCGGCGCCGACACCACGCCTTGGCCACCCGTGAAGCGCCCGCCGGCGCTCGCCGCCTTGGCGGCAGCTTCACGGGAAGTCCGATTCCTCGGAGCTGTTGTCCGTGTCGCGAAGCCGGATGTTGTATTTCTTCATCAGGGCCTGGAAGTTCGCCCGCTGCATCCCCGTCTCCTCGGCGCTTCTGGTGGCGTTCCAGCCGTTTCTCTTGAGCGCCTCGATGACGAACAGCTTTTCGACGTTTTCGATCGATTTTTCCCGCACTTCCTTCTTGGCCTGCTTCAGTTCCTCGGCCGAACGCGGGATGTCGAGGGCCGGCTCTGGCGAAGCGCCGTCAATATTGATCAAGTGGGCGGTTCGCACCACCGAATCGGTCGCCAGGATGACGGCGCGCTGCACGGTGTTCTCGAGCTCGCGGACGTTGCCCGGCCAGTCGTAGTTCTGCAGCACGCTCATCGCGCCTTCGGAGAACTCGGTCACCGGCTTTGCGAACTCCTCGCTGTAGGCGCGCAGGAAATGAAAGGCCAGGGCCGGAATGTCGTCGCGGCGCTCGCGCAACGGCGGGATGGCGATCGGAAAGATGTTGATGCGGTAGAACATGTCTTCGCGAAAGCGGCCGTCGGCGACCATGGCTCTGAGGTCCTTGTTGGTCGCCGTGATCAGCCTGAAATTGGCGGTCTGGGTCTTGGTCCCGCCCACCGCCTTGTAGGTGCGTTCCTGGATGGTGCGCAGCAGCTTGGCCTGGGTCGCCAGCGAGATATTGCCGATCTCGTCCAGGAAGAGCGTGCCGCCTTCGGCGATTTCCAGCATTCCGTGCTTGTTGCCGACGGCGCCCGTGAAGGCGCCCTTGACGTGCCCGAACAGCTCGCTCTCCAGCAGATTCTCGCTGAGGGTGTTGCAGTCCACCGCAACGAACGGCTTGTCCTTGCGCAGGCTGTTGTAATGGATGGCGCGCGCGATCAGCTCCTTGCCGGTTCCCGACTCGCCCGTCAGCAGCACGGTCGAATTGGTCGGTGCGCACTTGGCGACGAGCCGGAAGACGCTCTGCATCTGGGGGCTCGTTCCGATGATGTTGTCGAAACCGTACTTGGCGCCGACCTCGGTCTTGAGCGTCAGATTCTCGGCAAGCAGCCGCCGCCGCTCGATCGCGCGGTCGACGACGTGCTTCAGTTCGTCCGGGTCGAACGGCTTGGGAAGGTAGTCGTATGCCCCGAGCTTCATGGACTTCACGGCGGTGTCGATCTGCGACAGCCCGGTGATCATGATGACGTCGATGTCGGGGTGGCTCTCCTTGATCCTTTGGAGCACCACGAGGCCGTCCACCTTCGGCATCATGATGTCGAGTATGACGATATCGTATTGATTCTCGTCGATCTTCCTCAGGCCCTCGGAGCCATCCTGGGCCTCGTCGAGTTGGTAATCGTCGTTCTTCAGTATGCGCAGGCAGCTGTCGATGATGATCCGTTCGTCGTCGATGATGAGTATTCTGACGGTCACGTGATGCTCCCGCTCGTTGCACTGTCCGCAGTTTGCGGCGACCGCGTGAGAGGGAGATATACGCGGAACGTTGAGCCCTCCCCGAGCGTGCTGTCGATTTCGATGGCTCCGCCGTGAGCCTCGACGATGCCATGCGTGACCGACAAGCCCAGCCCTGTTCCGATCCCGACCTCTTTGGTCGTAAAGAAGGGATCGAAGATCCGCCCCAGGTTTTCCTTGGATATTCCGCAGCCGGTGTCGGTTATCGTGAATTCGACCGCCGGCACGGGGCTGGCGCCCGCCTTGAGAGCCTTTGGCTGTGGCAGCTGGCGGGTGCGCAGCGTGATGCGGCCTTCCCCGTCAATCGCATGTTGGGCGTTGACCAGTAGGTTCATGACGACCTGCTTCATCTGGTCCGGATCGATCCATACCTGAGGTAGTGCCGGATCGAGGTCAAGGACAATCGCGATGTTGTTCAGGTGGGCGGGCCGCTCCACCAGGTGGGCGGTCTCCTCGACGATCCGGTTGAGGTCGGCGAACTTCTTTTCGGGCGGCTTCTCCCGGGCGAAATCGAGCAGCCGTCGGATGATCGCGGCGCACCTCTTGGTCTCCCGAATTACGAGGTCCAGATCCTCCGCATCCTGGCTCCCCTCCGGCATCTTCTGCCGCAGCAGGTGCGAGAAGGTCAGTACGCCGGTGAGCGGGTTGTTCAGCTCGTGGGCGATGCCGGAGGCAAGAAGTCCCACGGACGCCAGCTTTTCGCCTCGCGCCGCCTCCGCCTGGGCCAGACGGAGCTGCTCCGTTCGCCTTTCGACCTTCTGCTCCAAGGTGTGCGCCCACTCCCGCAATTGCGCCTGGGAATTCCGCAGGGCCACGGTCATGGCGTTGAAGGAAGCCGCGAGCCGGCCGAATTCGTCGTCGCTGCGCACGGGAATTTGCTGGTCCAGGTCGCCCGACGAGATGTTTCTCGCCACGGATTCCAGGTCCCTCAGCGGCAGAAAGATCAGGCGATGGACGAAGAAGGCCACCAGCAGCGCCGCCACCAGCAGGAACCCCAGGGAAAAGATCGTGATCACCAGCACATTGCTGCGGATCTTCTCGTCCATCCGGCTGAGCGAATAGCGGATGTCCAGAACGCCCAGGACCGACGCGTCGCGGGAGTGATGATGGCAGGCTGCATTGTAGCAGGAGGGCTCGTTCTGGATGACCTCCATGCTGCCCAGCAGACGGTGCCCGCCGGGGGTCGTGAAGACCCAGGTGCGCTTGCTTTGTGGGAGATCCCCCGCCGACTTCCCCTTCTGGTGGCAGGAAGAGCAGCCTTCGGCGTTACGATCCACGGTCTTGCCGACCTCGGACGTATAGGTCGAATGGATGATCTTGCCTTCCCGGCTGAGGATCCTGATCCGGTCGATGCCGTCCTGCTTGGCAACGTCGCGGATGGCGGTATCCACGTAAGTCGGCTGATTTCGCAGCATCGCAAAGCGAAGGCTGCGGGTGATGACCCCGGACAGCTCGGTGACGTGGCTCGCCACCGTGTCCAGCAGCTCCTGCCGCTGCTGGGAGGTGATCAGGAATACGAACAACACCGCCGCCGCGCAGAACGAGAGGCTGAGATAAAGGCCTATCTTGAACTTTAGGGTGTGCCGATTCATTTGTTGTTTTTCGGCTGCCGCTGTTCCGCCCAACATCCCTCGGTATCCTCCGAGATCCGCTCATGGGTCGACGTGCGGCAAACCTAAAACCAACATCCCGTGGGATACAATTGACCCGCCCGCGACACAATTACCGACCCCCTCGCCGTGATCTGATCGCTGCGGACGCGCTCGCAAGGCATCGATGTACAAAATGCGCGAGTGATCTCCAATTCGCATAAGCGGCTGAAAGGCCGCGACGAATGGCCGTCCGAACTGCTGTGATGTACAAACGATTTATACATCTAACGGCCGCACCGGTTTTCGACGCGTCGCCTTACTCCGTTGACAATCAAGGGAAATGTCGCGTCCGCGCGCCTTGGCACGCCGCTTGCGTTCTTCTGGCGTGACGATGGGCGTCAAGGTATCCGATGAGCAAGCCAAACAGAGTGCTGGTAGTCGACGACGACGAGGTCGTTCGCCTCAGTTACCAGCGATCCCTTCAGTCGACTGACGACAACGTCGAGGTCGATGCGGCTCTCAACGGCGAAGACGCGCTGCATGTCTTGAAGCACAAGCGATTCGACGTCGTGCTGCTCGATCTTCGCATGCCGGGGATGGACGGCATGTCCGTCCTGAAATCGATAAAGCGCGATTGGCCGGCGAGCGGCGTGATCGTGATCACAGGCTACCCCACGATCGAGACCGCCAAGGAGGCGATGCGGCTGGGGGCTTACGACTATCTCGCCAAACCGGTGAGCCCCGCCGACATAATCAGTGCCGCCAGCGGAGCGATCACGCACGAAAAATGGGCATTGCGGCAATACGGCTGCGGCCTTCTTGCCGAAGCGGCCAACCACAGCGAAGAGCCGAGCAAACTCGACCCTTGAGACAACGAGAGAGAGGAGAAGACAATGAACGCCCCGAAAAAGGTCCTAGTGGTCGATGACGACCCGGTGATCAGGCACAGTTTCGACCGGGTTCTTGCCGGCAAAGGCTATGTCGTGATCAGCGCCGAGAACGGCCAGGAGGCCCTGAACAAGGTTGCCGCCGAAGAATACGACGCCGTGTTCACCGACATCAGAATGCCCGGCGTCGACGGCATCGAGGTCGCCGAGCAGCTGCGCGTGAAGCGTCCCTGGACCCCGGTTGTCATCATCACTGGCTATGGCTCGCCTGAGAACCAGGCCCGGGCGGCAGCCGCCGGCGTCCGGGGGTTTCTCCACAAGCCCCTGACTCCCGAAAGCATTGAAAAGAGCGTGGAAGCGGCGGTGACCGCACCCGCCGTCGCCGACCAACCCGCACCCATGCCACGACCCGAAGAGGAACCAGAGGAACCGAAGGAGAGGAGCGTCACCGTGTTCTTCAAGGATGTCGCCATGTTCCTGGCGGCCCCGTTCATTGGTCTCGCCTATATCGCCCTGTTTCCGATCATCGGTCTTTTGCTGCTGATATGGAACGGCGGCCGGGCGCTGCGCCAGCGCGTGCTGCCGGGCTGAGAACCGCCGCGCGTTCGACGACTCCATCAACGCAGGGGCGCAAGCCCCTGCGTTCCACGACCAGATAGCGGACAACACAATACGATCATCGACTCGGATCCGAGCTTGAGGGCTTGGTCCTTCGTCACCGGGCGTGCGGCGATCTCGCACACGTGAACAAGGCCTGCCCGTATTGACTACCAATCGCTTCCGCGATGGCTATCAGGACCCAGTTGAGGGCGGGAGATTTTCATGGCTGGGCAAAGCACGGCCGGACAACACCGGCATTCTTCATTCACCTCGACCATCGCGACCGTCGTGCTGGCATTGGCGTTCTGCGCCGGCTTCGCAGCGTCCGCGCCGCCACCCGGCGACCAGCAATGCCTGGCATGCCACCAGAGCGAAGCGCTGGTGAAGCCTCTGGCAGACGGCGACAGCCTCTCGCTGCACATATCCGGCGGGGAATTCGCCAAGTCGGTCCACAGCGCCTTCGGCTGCAAGAGCTGCCATCGCGATATAGACCCCGCCCGGCATCCCGCGTCCGCCTCCATCGCGAGCAAGCGCGACTTCTCGATTGAACGGGCCAAGGTGTGCAGCGGTTGTCACAGCGAGCAATACCATCAGTGGGAGCGCGGGGTGCACGCGGCATTGGTTCGCGCGGGCAACCCGGTGGCTCCGCTCTGCACGAGCTGCCACTCACCTCACGCTGTGATGAGGGGCGCCGCGCAAGCCATGGACACGGTGCCCTGCCAGACATGCCACGGCGCCATCTTCACGGCCTACGCTTCGAGCATCCACGGCGTGTTGCGCGCCGGCGGAGTGACCCAGGCCCCGCTCTGCTTCGCCTGCCATGGCGCACACGATGTGAAAGTCGCGTCCGCGGGGGAAGGACTGAGGGATGCCTGTCTCAGCTGCCACAGCGAGGCGATCGCCAGGCACCAGACATGGCTCCCCAATACGACTCTGCATTTCCAGATGATTTCCTGTCCGGTGTGCCACGCTCCGAAGGCGCAGCGCACGGTCGACCTCGTGCTCTACGACAGCACCTCCCAGGCGGATGCCTCCATGCCGATGGGCGTGCCGGAATTCGAGAACCGGTCCGGCGCCAACGCGTCCGGGCTCGGTTCGGCGGCGCTTTTTGAACTCCTGCGCAAGCTGAACGGTTCGGGGGCGAGCAGCAAGACGAGCATCAGAGGGCATCTGGACGTGCGCACGGGCGTCGAGGCCCACCAGCTGGTGCCTGCCTCGATGGCGATCAGCGACTGCAACACCTGCCACAAGACCGGTGCCGACGCCTTCCAGAGCGTCACGGTATCGGTTGCAGGCCCCGGCGGAATTCCGATCCGCTATGATGTCAACAAGAACGTGCTGAACTCGGCGTTCTCGATCGAATCCATTTCTGGCTTCTACGCCATTGGCGCAACCAGGATCACGCTTCTCGATGTATTGTTGATCCTCGCGCTGCTGGGCGGCTTCGGCATACCGGCGCTGCATCTGATCGTGAGATGGCTTTCGAAGCAGCCTGCAAAGCGCGACGACAACGAACAACGGCAGGGATAGACGAAATGCGCAAGCTCTACGTCCACCAGCTCCCCATACGGATTTGGCATTGGATAAACGCGATCGGATGCGTCCTGTTGGTCCTCACCGGGATTCAGATCCGTTATGTGGGCCTCATCGACGTGTTGCCATTCCGGACGGCCGTCATCTACCACGACTGGATCGGCGCCATCATCGTCGGCAATTTCTTCGTCTGGCTGCTGTCCTACATGTTCTCCGTGAGGATCAGGGTCTACCACCCCGAACTTGATCCCATCGAACTGTTCCGCGGCTGCGTGCGCCAAGCCATCTACTACAGCTACGGGATATTCAAGGGCGCACCCAATCCTTTCCACCTGAGCCGGACGCGAAAGTTCAATCCGCTGCAGAGCCTCACCTACCAGATCGTCATGCTCCTGCTTCTCCCCATCCAGTGCTTTACCGGGATTCTCCTGTGGGACCTCTCCCGCTTCTCGCGCGTGGTGGACATGCTGGGCGGCGTGCGCGTCGTCGACACGGTGCATGTCGGGATCTTCATCATCTTCGTCTTCTACATCCCCTTCCACGCATACCTGGGCACGCTGGGACGCACGCCGCTGGAGCATTACAAGGCGATGTTCACTGGCTACGAAGAGGTTCCGGAAGATCAGGAAGCCGAGAAATCGGCCTGACGGTCGTTGCCCGACGGCGATCACGCCCAGGGAGTCCGTCATCGGCGCACGGCCAGGCCGGCCGCGGCTGCGTCATGCCTCGAGGCGGCGAAGCGTCAGGCCTGCGGCTTGCGCGAGATGTGGTACGACATGATCCCGCTCAGGAAGCTGCGGTTCTCCGTATCGACGAAGCCGACTTCCCTGAGGAGGTCGCTCATTTCCCGCGGCGTGTAGAAGTGGTGGATGGCGTTTGCGAAATAGCCGACGCACTTCAGGCTCTCGGCGGAACTTCCGAAGAGTTTGGCCGTGAACCACACCGAGAATCGCAGATAGACGAGATACGGAATCTCGATGATCCGCGATGACGGCCGCAGCATGTCGTTGTGGCAGAAGATGCCGCCGGGCTTGAGGACTCGGTGGATTTCCCTGAATGCCCTGACGATCTCGAGATGGCGCGAGGCGAATTGCAGAGTCACGACGTCGAACGAGCCGTCGGCGAACGGCAGCTTATGGGCGTCGCACACCTGGGCATTGATGGTCAGGCCGCGCACCTGCGCCCGCCGCTGGCCTTCCCTGATCATGTGCGGGCTGCCGTCCACGGCATGAACGTCGAGGGAAGGATCGATGTCGAGAAGTCTCAAGGCCACGTCGTGCGTGCCGGAGCAGACGTCAAGGACTTTCGATCCCGGCCGCATTCTGGCGCCGATCGTGGCGGCAAACTTCCTGCTCCATGGCGAACAGGTCCCCAGCGACGCGACCGCGTTGCCGCGGTCGTAATAGGTCGGGACATCCCGGAAGACGGCCGGAATGAGATTGCGCCACACTTCTCCGAAGAGTCGCGACCGGAGATTCTCCTTGTCCAAAAAAACCTGCGAGATGCTCACGTCTGCCTCGGTTCTAAAACTCCGCAGTGCGGGTTTCTGGCAGCAGAGGTCATCGGCGCGTAGTGCCAAGAGGCGCAAATAGGATCATACCAGCCCGCTTTCGGGCGCAATTGCCGCAAGCCGCAATTGCCGCAATCCGTATCCGTACGTACGTCCGCGGCGGCGTTCAAGCACAGACACTGCGGCAAAACGGTCGGCGGCCCGCGCGGGGCACTCGATTCGGCTCCGGGGGAAAACGGGGAGCGCCGCACGGCGCTCCCCGCAAGTCGGGAGAGAATTAGAGCTTCAAGGTCACGCCTGCCATGATCCGGCTGACGTTGTACTTCGGCGGAACGTTGCCCGTCAGGACTTGTGCCGCTGTTACGCCGACAAGCGCCCAGTCACTGGTATCCAGGCTGTCGAAGGCATAGCCGAGATAGTAGGAGGTGTCAGGCGAGTAGTCGTAGGTGGCGTGAATCCGGAATTGATGAATTCCGGAATTCGCGTTGAGCAGAGGGTCGCCCCCGAAGGTCTGGCCACCCTCCGTGGTATCCCACGAACCGCTCTGGACGAAGCCCTGGGCGCCGTAGGAATAGACGTAGTCGGCGCCGAACTTCAGCTTGTCGCTGGCCCGCCAGGTGCCGCCGACGCCGAGGGTATGGATGTCGTAGGTGCTGGCTTCGCTGTAGAAGTCGCCGCCTGCCGTCGTGCTGTCCTGGTTGTTCAGGGCCCGCATCGCACGATAGGTGCGCAGGAACGTGTAATAGACGTGCAGCTCGGTGGCTTCGTCGGCCTGATAGGTCAGGTCCGGCCCGCCCTGCAGGGTGTAGGCGTGGTTGATGCCCACGCTCGGCAGCGTGACGCCGAGATAGACCGCCGGCGGCAGGTGGTAATGGTCGTCGCTGTACTTTCCGAACAGGTTCAGCGAAGTCTTCTGGCCGAGCGCCGCCGTCAGCATGCCGCTGACCGCGTCCTCGGTGCGCGCCGCTTCGTAGAACGGCACCTGCTGGCATCCGAGCGCGTTCAGCGTCGAGCCGCAGTCGGACGGGATCTGCACCAGCCACAGGCTGTAGTCCGGCGCCGACGCCGTCCGGTCGGAGTGGACGTACCCGAGCGACGCCGTGACGTCGGTGGCGAGCGTCGAGTCGAATTTGACGCTTTCCTCGCTCTCGGAGGTGTGGCGGGTGATCGCGTTGCTGCGCCGGGCGTCGCGGAAGACGTAACCCACCGTCACCCGCGTGGCCGGCAGGATGTGATAGCCCGCGCTCAGCGCCACTTCCTGCTTGGTCCACGATTCAGGCACCGCCTCGCGATACTTGAGCGAGGTGTTGTCGGTCGGATTGCCGTAGATCCACATCGGCTTGGTCTGCGGATCGCGCGCGTCGATCGAATAGGACGCCTTGATGTCGAGCTTGGGCAGCGGCCTCGAGGTCAGGGTCGCGTTGCCGAAGTAGGTCTGCACCAGGCCGCTGAGCGAACCGGGATTGGACGCCAGCTGGGCGGCAAGGGACGGTTTCGCCAGGACATACCCGTTCAGCGTCGCGTCGACGAACGGATCGTTCTGCAGCTGCAGCCCGTAGACGAAGGTGCCGTACAGCCTGGTCACCGGACTGAAGTTGTAACCGAGCTCCGCCTTGACCGTGTGCGCCTGGTTGCTCGGCGGCAGCGCGTAATCGCCGGACCGGGCATAGCTCGTGTAGGTGGTCGGCGTCGTGGCCGTGTTCTTGAACGCCGAGAAGTTCCAGCCCTCGAAGGCGTATCCGCTCTCGTTGTTGTCGGTGAAATTGGAGAACGAATAGGAGAACTTCGCCTGGAAATCCGGCGTCGTGTAGGCGGCCGCGACCACGAAGTTGTCGGTGTCGTAGTTGATCGGCATCGGGAAGGTGACCATGCCGGCGTTGTTGCCGCCGGTGGTCATGGCCTGTTCGAGCGATCCTTCCTTGTGCTCGCGGCTGACCACCGCCGTGATCTGCCAGTCTTCCACGTCATAGGTGCCCGAAACCGTACCTTTGTCGCGGCGCGTGCCCACGCTGCTCGAAAGCTGGTTGCCGGGCCCGTAGGCCGTGACCGGGCTTGACATGGCGATGTGGGTACTGGGGTTGAAGGAGCCGAACTTGGCCGACGCCGGCGGCGGCGAGGTCGAATTCGTGAAGTACAGGCCGTTTGCGACCAGCGCCGACTGGTAGCTCGGCGACAGATTGCCGTGCTTGTCGAGGATCGACAGGAAGTCGCTGTTCGCGAAATAGGTCATCGCGTCGTAGTCGGCGGTGATGCCCCATTTGCCCTGCTCGCCGAACTTGAAGTCCACCGATGCTTCGGGTGCGATCTTGCCGAAGCCGAAATTCACGTCGGTGCCGGTGAAGCTGAGGTAATGCGTTCCGCCGCTATCCGACGGATCGCGTTTCTCGAAGTCCCAGCTGCCCAGGAAACCCACGCCGGAGTCGGGCATGCCGTTGTAGCGGCCGAAGGCGGCCGAACTCTGGGTCACGCCTCCGACGCCGAGGTTGATCTCGAAGGAAGACGACGGGTTCTGCGCCGTCTGTGTCTGAGGCGTTGCCGGAGCGGACGAGATGTCAAAGCCGTTGTCGCTTTGCGCTTGCGCGCTGGCCGCAAGACCCAGCAAGCACACCCCGGAGAGAGCGATGATTCTCATCGAACGATATTTCTGCATGGCGCACCTGTGTCTTATCGGAAGAAGGTTGAGCCGCTGGGGCTGTTCGATCCGTGGATCTGCGAATGGCAGTTCAGGCAGCTGCGGTCGCCATAGAGGTACATGCTGCCGCTGTGTGCTGCGACCGACTGCTTCGACACGCCCACACCGCCCATGTCATTGGTGGCAGCATGGCAGTCGAAGCAGAGGAACGGCACTTTCTCCTTCAACAGACGCGGATTCACCGAGCCGTGCGGATTGTGACAGTTGGTGCAGTCTTCGCGGACCGGCTGGTGCTCCCACAGCATCGGACCGCGCTTGTCGGCGTGGCAGCTGTAGCAGAGGTCCGTGACGCGCACCTCCTTCAACAGCTTCGGCCCCGGAGAGCCGTGCGGGTTGTGGCAGTCGCTGCACACCACCTTGCCCTCGCGCACCGGGTGATGGGAGTACTGCAGGGTCAGCGCGCGCTGTTCGGCATGGCAGCTGAAGCACTTCTCGGGCTGCGTCGCCTTGACGAGAATGGGATCCTTCTTGACGTGGATCGTGTGGCAGCTGACGCAGGCAAGGTCGGCACTCTGGTGCTGGCTTCCCGCCCAATCCATCCGCAGGCCGTTCTGATGGCAGCCGAGGCAGACCTTGTTGCGCTCCGCCACGGGTGAAGCGTTGGGACCCGAGAACACGACCGCGGGCAGCGCCTTGATCCCGTTAGGGCCAGGCGTGCTCTGGACGTGGTTCTGGCTGGGTCCATGACAGGCTTCGCATTCATGCTGGGCGAAGGGTGATCTGGGATCGCCCTTCACGGCATGCGGCGTCTGGAAGAAATCCATCGCCGACTTGTAGATCCGGCCGTTCTTGACGATGGCGGTGTCGTGGCACTTCATGCACGAAGCCACGCCCCTATCGCTGTAGACCGTCGCCATATCCCCCGAAGCGCCGTCGCCGGCGAATGCCGGCACCGTAGCCGCAAAGAACCCGATACAGAGCAGCGCCAGAATGGCCTGCCTGCCAAGGTAGAATAAATTCGACATTGCGTTTCCCCTCGCTTGGCGCGTTGTCTATTTCTTGGAGGCGACAAAATCGGCGTCGCCCTGGTCGAGAACCATCGAACGTTCAAACGAAACGTAGTGGAACCGTTTGGCGGTGTGCCCGGCGTGGATGGCGAACGCGACCGTGTAGCGCTTGCCGGGGATGATCGGCGTGAAGCCGGCGCCCGCATTCAATTTGCGCGACAGCGTCACCGACCAGGTTCCGCCGCTGTAGGTCGCTTCGGCCGTCACCGCCGTCGGCTTGGTTTCTTCGCGCTTGTCGAAGATCACGCCGTTTGCCGCGCTGGCCGGCTTGCCCGGATTGAGGCGCGCCTGCCAGTACTCCAGTTCGTAACCGCCCGCCTTCAGCTTCTGCAGGTCCGCGGCCAGCGCGTCCCCGCCGCCCTGCCGCGAAAGATGAGCGCGCGTCTTGGGCAGGTACATCGTGCGGTCGGCCCCGCCGGCCGCCGGCATCGCGGCCGAGTCCTCGTGGCAGCTGCCCCAGCAGCCGGCGCGATTTGCCTCGAGCACCGAGCCGTCCTCGATCATCATCGCGACCTTGGTGTCGTAGGCGTTGTCCATCTTGGCGTTCGGCTGACCCGCGTCGGAGAACACGAGATGGACGTAGAGATTCTGACCGTCGTTCGCGAACTGGACCTTGGCGATGAGCGAGCCCGGCTTTCCCGCAATCGGGGTCGGCTCGTTCTTCTTGCCCGACGCGAGCAGGGCGCCCATGGTCTTCTCGTCGCCCGTATGGCATGCGGCGCAGTTCTTGCCGGCGCGGAACTTGTCCGCGCCCGGATGATCCGCGGTCGTCAGCGACCATTCCCAGGACGACTGGCCGGGATAGAAGAGCGTCACATCCTTTGCCGGCACCGCCGACCAGTTGGGTGCGGCCAGAGCGGGTGCAAAGCCCAGAATGCCGGTCAACGCGGTCGCGATGAGCAGCATCTTTGCGGAATTCGTCATTGACGGTGTCTCCCTATTGAATATCGAAGCTGTTGGATGCCGGCGCGGGCTTTGCGTTGGGATCGACGGGCACGTGGTGGGTTATGCCCTTGTGGCAGTCGAGGCAGTTTTCATCGATCTTCATCGCGTCCACGTGCTGCGCACGGATGGACGGCCGCTGCTCGGAGAGGATCATGTTCGAGTACTTGTGGCAGGCCTTGCATTCGCGCGCGTTGGTCTCCGCGAACCCGGCCCACACGCGCCTGGCCAGCTGCAGCCGGCGTGCCTCGAAGGCCTTCTTGACGCCGTCGGGACCCTCGCCCGTGAAGACGACGAAATGCGTGTACAGCTCGAAGCTGGCCACCGTCTTGCGCCCCAGCGTCAGCGCCCATGCGTCGTGCGGCACATGGCACTGCGAGCATTTTACGACGACGCCGTATTCGTTCTTGTAGTGCGCGCTGTGCCGGTATTCCTGGAAGACCGTGCTTTCCATCTCGTGGCAGGTATGGGCGCAGAAGTTCAGCGAGTTCGTGTAGTCGACGAGGGTCGCGTAGCCGGACGTCAGTCCGATGCCTACGAGCCCCGCCACGACGGCGACGACGATGTAGTTGAATCTCCGACGGACGTAAGAGCGTATGCCGCGCGAAAACGCACGCACTGTTCCCAGAAACGACACTTGATTTTCCCCTGGCTGGATCCCCACAAGAGACTCGGTCGCGGTCTCAGCCTTGGTATAGGCAGTGGGAGCCGTCGGGGCGTAGCGCCAGGTGGCGCATTCTCGATAATACCAGCACCGTTTGGGCGCAATTGCCGCAACCCGTACTGATACGTACACAAATGTCTGTGTCGGTGTTCAGTGGCACAATGCGTCGGCGAGTCGCGCGACACCATCCCGCAAAATATCAGGCTCCAGCGCCGCGTAACCCAGGATTAGCGCCTTGCCGTGCCGGTCGCAGGTCAGTTGGCCGCAGCCACAGATCGCGTTGCTGACGCCAACGCCGTGGGCGCGCGCGATGTCTCGCACCATGTGAGCGGACGGCAGGGTGTCCGGAAGCATCCACGTCAACTGAGTCCCGACCTCCGTTCCCAGGAGTTGGACCTCTCCAAAATTGTCGCGAAGCGCTCGCATCAAGCAATCACGGCGCTCCAAATAAACTTTGCGCACGCGTCGCAAGTGATGATCGTACTCTCCCGTTCCGAGCAAATTGGCAACCACCATCTGCTCCAGCCATGGGCACATCGCCTCCATCATGAGCTTGATGGCCGTGATCGCGTCGGTGAATTCCGCCGGCACCACGAGGTATCCCAGACCGAGCCCCGCCCCGAGCGTCTTGGTGAAGGAGCCTGCGTAAAACACGAGGCCGTAAGGATCGATCGCGGCGAGCGGCGGCGGCGTGGTTCCGTGGTAGCGCAGTTCGCTCTCGGTGTCGTCCTCGATCAGATAGGCCCCTGTTTCGCGCGCCCACGCCAGTAGAGCCTCGCGTCGCGCTTGGGGCATGGTGGGACCAAGCGGGTTCTGCCGCGCCGGAGTGACATACGCCAATGACACTGGGCCTTGCGGCAAGGCGTCGGTTTCAAGGCCGCGTTCGTCGACCGGCACGTGGACCAGCGAGGCTTTGCGCAATCTGAAGAAGTCGGCGATCTCCTTGTCGCCCGGTGATTCCAGCACGACGCGATCGCCAGGGCGCTGAAAGAGATGGGCGACGAAGCTCGCCGCCTGCCGGCGCCCCGTGACCATGATCACTTGTTCGGGGCTCGTCATCACCCCTCGCGTGGCGGCCAGGTAATCCACGATCGTGCGTCTGAGGGACAGGACGCCGCGCGGCGGCTGCGGCTTCGCCAGACCGTCCGGCTCCGCATCGAACACGCTTCGCAGCACCTTCAGCCAAATCCGGGTCGGCAGCAGATTGCTGGAATCGCAACGCTCCGGATTGAAATCGACGGTGCATTCCGGAACCGCGGGAGGGACTTCCAGGGGCCGGTCGAACGCTTGCGGATGAAGGGACGCCTGGCGCGGGATGTCCGAAATCTCCAGCCGCACCGCTTCGCGCGAGCGTTGTTCGGGCAGCGCGGCGCAGACGAAGGTCCCGATCGCCGGACGGGTCTCGAGATAGCCTTCGTTGATCAGGCGTTCATAGGCGAGCAGGACCGTCGTACGCGACACCCCGATCTGCTCCGCCAGGAATCGCGTCGCGATGACGCGCGAGTTCGGCTTGAGCTTTCCGGTGATGATGAGCTGTCGGAGCTGCTCAAACAGCTGGTCCTGCAAGGGAACCGTGACGGCTCGGTCAAGCTGCAATGGCAGGTTCATGGCGGCTCTCTATGCCGTAATTGTTCCTGCACGAGTTGGACCGCCATCTGGACCACCGACAGTTCGGTCGACCACATCGCGGAGTATGGCAAGCTCTACGGACGCGGATATAAGTATGAGTCCCACTGCCCCCTGATCTTGTTCCAGCCCTCCGGCGAGTCGTCCCCCGACTTTGCTTTTTCTTTCCAGACACTTCCGCAAAGCCGACGGCATTGGCGGATGAACTGAGGTGCCGCCCGCCCCGCCCCACGGCGTCAATCAGTCTCAGGCTGCGCGCTGCAGGGCGTGTGCGGTCCACACGGAGTTGAGAGCCCCGACGAGATCGTCCATCATCTTGTCGCTGTGCACGGGGGAGGGCGTGAGGCGCAGCCTCTCTTTGCCGGCCGGCACGGTGGGGTAGTTGATGGGCTGC
>JAGWNK010000073.1 GCA_028871345.1 Alphaproteobacteria bacterium
GTATCCCCCGCCTGCGGATCGGATTAAGAGGGAAGGCGTTGTGACAGGGGTGACGCCATGACCGATTCCCGACAACGCTATACCGCCAACCTGCAAGGCGAGGTCGACAGCGCGGCGCTCTACAAGGCGCTGGCCGACGCCGAGCCGAAACCGGAGCTGGCGCAGGTCTACCGCAAGCTCGCGGCGGTGGAGGAGGCGCACGCCGAGTTCTGGTCGAAACAGCTCGAGAAGATCGGCCGCCGCGTGCCGTCGCTGCGCCCGGGCGTGCGCAGCCGCCTGCTCGGCTGGCTGGCGATGCGCCTGGGGCCCGGCGCCGTGCTGCCCACCATCAACTCGCTGGAACAGATCGACTCGGGCCAATACGACAAGCAGCCCGAAGCCGTGGCCGGCGGCCTGCCGCAGGCGGAGCGCTCGCACGCCCGCATGATCCAGGCGCTGGCGGGCGCCGCACCCGGAGTGCTGAGCGGCGGCATGCTGGCGCGCCTCGAAGGACGCCACCGCGGCCTCGGCGGCAACGCGCTGCGCGCCGCGGTGCTCGGCGCATACTGGACCGGGATGCCCCCGATGCGCCGCCCCGGCATCCGGTCTCGGGCGCGCCGTTCAGAACGTACTTCAACGAGTACTGGGACGAGATTTGGCAGCGCGGCGTGTGGCTGAACACCCGCGCGGCGTACGATTTTTCCGCGGTGCAGTCGGTCGCCGAGAAGCTCGGGCTTCCGGCCGACAAGTGGGGCGAATTCGTCGCGGAGACCAAGACCTTCGAGGTCGGCGACGGCGCGCCGCCATTGGTCTGAAGTTCACAGTTATTCACAAAAACTCACTGCAAACTCCGATTGCCTCACCCCCCTGCCGCAGCGAAAGCTAGGCCCATTGGACGGCACGGGAGGGGGCAGCGTCATGGAACCAGGCGATTTCTTCACGTTCAAGCGCTTCGTCACGCCGAAGCTCATCACGCTCATCTACTGGATCGGCCTTTTCTTCATCATCGTGATGGCGATAGCTGAAATCTTCGGCGGTACGTACAGCCTCCTCAGTTCACTCCAGGGCGGATACGGCACGTACGGCGGCGTGAGCGTCGGGGGAATCATCTTGGGTCTCATCTATGCCGTCGTCGGCGCCTTGTTCTGGCGGGTCTTCTGCGAAATCTGGGTGGTCGTGTTCTCGATCAACGACCGGCTGGGGAAGCTCGTTGATATGGGCAAGAGCCCTGGAGACGTCCGGCGAAGCTGACAATTTCCACGGAGGGGGACATGGGGCGGAAGATATGGGCGGTCGTATGCGGCTGCCTCTTGCTGGGAACAGCGAGCGCGAGAGCTGCGCCCAACTGCGCTTCCGACGGCACGATAGAAGTCTGCGTCGTCTCGGCGGCGATATCGCCGTCTCCGGTTCGGTACATGAACGGCAACGTCGGCGTCGATGTCTTCCTCACGCTCCGCATCACGAACGTGACACCCGATCCCGTGAACATCGCCTTCGTCGGAGACGCGATGAGCTTCAACCCTGAGAACGCGCCGGCGATAACGCCACAGGACAATCTGCGCGTGAGTGGGATGAATCGGTGTCTCAACGCCTGCGGCGACCCGGGTTCGCAGGACTTCACGACGTTCTCGCCGGGAAGGCCTCTCGTCGTCCAGGTCTCGTTCAACGGAGGCGAGAGCGGTGGCGCCATCGACATGCTGCGAGGCGCCGCATCCGCCATGTTCACCGCCACGCTGAGCGTCGGCGAACAAGGACGGCAGCGTTTCGCTCCACTGCCAACGCCAGAATTTTCTTTCGGGAACGGGCTCGCGAAACACTAACGGTGTGTTGAGGTCTTTTGAGGGGGATGCCATGGAACAGGAATACACGGGTTGGGGTCGCTGGCTGCAGAGCAAGTTCGTGCTCGGCACCGCCCGCAGAATCTATCTCGTCATCGCGGCCTTCAGCCTTCTCGTCGCGATACTGGCCGCCGCGGCGGTGGTGATCTTCCAGCTCTGGGCGCTCAAGCCTGCCCCGGAAGTGCCCGTGCCCGAAGCGCGCACGCCGCAGCCGGTGTCAATGGACGTCTCGACGGTGTCGCGGAGTCTCTTGCCGCCCACGAACGTTCGCTTCGTCCCGAAGCCTATCACCGGCCCCCTCGATCAAACCGACGTCGTCGGGTATTTCGATGCCGACACGCCGAACGGTCTGGCGGCGTTTCCCAACGACTTCGATATATTCGGCGGGCCGGACGCGGCTCAGTTTGAACGCGTATCCGTCACCGTCCGGTATCCCACGCGGATCGTCGTCCGGGCGGGACTCAAGCCGTCTGCGGCTCTCCTTGCCACGATCAATCAAGCCGTGTCGGGCGGAACGTCCGTACAGCCGCGCTATACGGTGAATGTCGTCGCGCGCGACCGCTTCGGCAACACGACCCGGCCGACAGCCGTCTCCTTCTCCCTGGCGTTCGGAGGAGCCCCCACCGCATCCCAGGGAGCGGGAACGGTACAGATGTCGGACCTCCAGGTTCTCGCCCGCGCCATCGCGCTCCATCTCGATCCGGCGAAGACCCCGACCTATTTCGATCAATACCGACAGGCGCTCCGGGTTCCTGGCCAGTGCGGCACGCAAGACGACAACGCGGACTTCCTCCGCGGTTTCAAAGCTTCGTTCAACGCCCTTGAGTCGCAACTCACACTCTCCACTATCGAGCCCTTCTACGCAGGCGTCTGCGCCGCATGGGAGGAAGGGGCATCGAAGGAACTGGCGGCGCGGCAGGCATCGGAGACCGCGCGCAGCGAAGCGATGGCGAAAAACATGACGTTGCAAGCGGCGCACGAGGTCGAAGAATTGGGCTTGAGCGTCTCCAAGCACATCGCTTTGTACATCGTCGGCTCTGCGATCATGGCGTTCCTGTTCATATCGCTCTTCCTCGCCTTCCTCGCCATAGAAAACCACTCAGACGCCCTGCGGCGGGCGGTGGAGGCCATTGCAGACCGGAAGAGGGACTAGACCGCGATGCGCGCATCGAGAACAATTGCCGCCGCGATAGTGGTCGCGGCGTTCGCGGGGATGGGCGCGACGCCATCCTCGGCGCAGAACAACCCGTGGGCCAACTTTTTCGGCAATCTCATTCAAGGGGCGATGGTCGACAACGCGGTGAAGAAGTGGAACGCCGTCGATCCAGACGTGCGGCAGTGCCTCGCCAACACGTACGGCCTCAATGCGGGCGCGCTTGCGCAGCAAGCGATCACCCCCGACGACTACCGTCTCCAGAACCAGATGCAGTATTGCAGCAATCAAGTGGCGCAGGTGCGGTACCAACAGGAACAGCAAGAGCGGCGGCGACGGCAGGCGATCACGGCGGCCCAAAACGCTTGGAATGCGCTCGACCCGCAACTGCGCCAGTGCGTCTCCGACAGAGGGCTCAATGCCGATCAGCTCGCTCAAAACGGCATCGGACCGGACGACATGAGCCTCAACGGAGCGGTGCAATCCTGCCGCGATCAAATCGCCCAGGCGGAACAGGCGCGTCTTAGAGCAGAGGCACGACACAGAGACCTCGTGGCGCGGTTCGGAAGCGACGAGGCGGCAGACATAGAGGCAGGCCGCGTGACGGTCGGCATGTCCAAGGCGGCCGTCCTTGAAGCTCGCGGACGGAAGCCAGACCACAAGGACATCATCCCGCCTGACGACGAAATGTGGGTTTATGACAACGAACGTATTTCGATTTCAAAAGGCAAAGTGACCTATGTCGCGCGTTGAGCGGAGCGATATGACAGACAGAAGCCGGTTCTCGTCGTTCGTTTCAGCAGCATGCGTTGCCGTCATAGTTGGCTGCTTCGCCGCGCCGTCTGCCGACGCAGCCGTCCGTGCGGCGGTTGGGAGGCCGCTCCAAGCAGCTATCGCATCCGCAAACGCTGGCGACTACACCGCCGCAATGGATGACGTCCGCCAAGCGGAGACCGTGGGTGGTCTCACCGAAGAAGAGCAAAGAGTCATCGGACAAGTACGAGATTACATCGCCGCGAAGTCGGGGCACTTGGGCGCACCTGAAGCATCAACGGCGGGTGCGGGAGGGGGTAACGATTTCGACAACAACGCGGAATTGCCCGCGGTGTTCGCCGGACAGCTATATCAATCCTATGCCGCGCTGTTGTCACAGGAAGCAAAGTGGAATCCGGCCGAACGCGACGCGAACGTCGCGGCTTGGAGACAGAGGTGGCTGACGCCGCAGTTTATCGCGAATTTCGACGCCCTCGCCGCGAGGAACGACGCGGACCCCATCACCGGCACCCAAGATTACTGCGAATCCTGGATTACCACGATGAGGGCGAATCCGGTTTGGAGCGATTCGTACACGGCGATTGTTTCGGTCACGCTCGGCACGGAGCACCATCGCGTGATCGCGTACCTGAAGAAGCTCGATGGCCATTGGAGGCTCGATTCCGACAAGACCGATGATGGACCCGGCGGCGCACCGCCATGCACGGCCGAAGGCGGAGGGACGGACGGCGGAATCCCGCAAGCCCCGCCTGGAGGCCATTACCGCGGCGCTGCCCTGAACCATGCGGCGCATGTCGGCATGTCGAGAGACGACGTTCGCAAGACGTTGGGAACCCCCGACAGCGTGCAGATCATCCCTCCGGACGATGAGTTGTGGGTGTACGGTTCGTTACGCATCTCGTTCTCCAAAGGGAAAGTGACGTATGTCGGGCAATGAGCGAGCGGCATGAAGAGTACGGTCCGGACGGTATTGGCGATTGGGGCGGCGGCAATCACGATGTGCCTGCTCGTTCGCGGATTTGCCGTCGCCCAAACCTTCGGCATCCAGAACGCGGCGGCCGGTCTCGAAGCGCTCCACCGCGGCTCGTACGACGACGCGATCCAGCTTCTGACCAAAGCGATAGACAGCGGCAATCTGGCGCCGAGTGACCTTGAGTTCGCGTATCTCAACCGCGGCAAGGCATACCTCGCGAAAGGTGACTATGCGGACGCGGCGGCGGACCTCGAGAAGGCGGTCGCGCTCAATCCCAATGACGCCGACGCAGCCCAGAGCCTCGAACGCGCGTTGGCGGGCAACGCGCCGCACGAACAAACCCCGTTTCGTTATCAGAACAGCCGTTACCGGTTCGCGCTCGCAATACCGGCCGGGTGGGCCGTTCATGAGCGTGGCGACGATCCATCAGGCACCGTTGTCGAATTCCGGAGCCCGCATTTCACCGACACCGAGCGCGTGCTGTGCAATGTGACGGTGAACGATAATCCCGCAACAGCGCACTATACCCAGAACTATCTGAACGCTGAGGTCGCCCGCGGCGAGGCGGAGTCGGTGCTGAGGAACGGGTTGGTGCCCATTGATCCTTCAGCGATGGTCAGCTCTCATCCGATTGTGAAACTGGGCGGACTGACCGTGCAGGAAGGAGATGCGACGTTTCTGAAATTGGGCATGCGATGGCGGGCGGTGATGCTGTTGGCCTTCGTGCCGGGACGCAACTACACCGTCATTTGCTTGGCGCCCCTTAATTTATTCCCCGAGTATCAAGTGGAATTCGATGCGATTTTGGAATCGTTCGGCGTTTCAAGCGGGTAACGTCAGTGGCCGCTTGGCCGTGCTCCATGCCCGGGCGCGCGACTTTGCGTGTATCCCCCGCCTGCGGATCGGATTAAGAGGGAAGGCGTTGTGACAGGGGTGACGCCATGACCGATTCCCGACAACGCTATACCGCCAACCTGCAAGGCGAGGTCGACAGCGCGGCGCTCTACAAGGCGCTGGCCGACGCCGAGCCGAA
>JAGWNK010000074.1 GCA_028871345.1 Alphaproteobacteria bacterium
CTATTGGGTGTGGCTGGCGTGCCCAGAAGGATCTGCGCCGGCTTTTCTCGGTTGAATGGTTATGTTGCTGACAGCTGCTCAAGTGTAACGGTCGGTATTTTGTCAAATCGCCTGCAACCGTGAGCCCCTTTTCGCTCCCAAAAGGGCAGTACCAGCGTGTTCCGACTCGCTAAACCGAGGCGCCGGGGACAGTCAGAGACGAAATCTGCCCTCGATCCCGCGGGAAATTCGGAGCATCCAAGAGCGGATTGTCGGGCTCGAAAGATGCCATGACATGCTCTAAGTGGCTGAATTTACATGTATATTTTGTAGCCTGATTGTTGCGGCCTTATCGCATCCCGCCACAGGGGCTCCGAGGAGCTTGTTCCGCTCAGCGAGCTTTGTTCTGGCCCCGGACAGAGTGTCGTCTCCCAGGGGGCTTGGCCGACCGGCAAGGGTCAGAAATTCTGTCGAAACCGTGTCCAGATAGTGAGCCAGCCTCACGAGGTGCAGGCCCATGTTGTGCCGCTCGACAGACCTCTAATAGTATCCCCGGCACCAAATGGAGGGGCACCATGCGACCGGATCTGCGCCGTTCACTGTTGGCCATTTTCGCGGGGGCGCTCGCCTTCTGCGCCCTGCCCGGCCTTCAGCCCGGCACCGCCGCGGACAGGCCGGACGTCGGCGCCGCGCCGCTGGTCAACCCGGCCTTGTTCGACGGACTGAACTGGCGCGGCATCGGCCCGGCGCGCGGCGGGCGCGCGCTCGCCGTCACCGGCGTGCCCGGCGAGCCCTACACCTTCTATTTCGGCGCGGTGGCCGGCGGCGTCTGGAAGACGACGGACGCCGGCGCCACCTGGACGCCGCTCACCGATCACACGCCGATCGCCTCGGTCGGCGCCATCGCCGTGGCGCCCTCCAACCACAACATCATCTATGTCGGCGCCGGCGAGGGCGCGCCGCGCGGCAACATCACCTATGGCGATGGCGTTTACAAATCCACCGACGGCGGCAAGACCTGGCAGCACATCGGGCTCACGGACACCCGCCAGATCGGCGCGCTGATCGTCGATCCGAAGAATCCCAACGTCGTGCTGGTGGCTGCCCTGGGCCACGCCTTCGGGCCCAATGCCGAGCGCGGCGTCTTCCGCACCACCGACGGCGGCAAGACCTGGACCAAGACGCTTTACAAGGACGAGAACTCCGGCGCCGTCGACGTCACCTTCGATCCGCACAATGCGAAGATCGTCTATGCCTCGCTCTGGCAGATGCGCCGCCAGCCGTGGAACTTCTCCAGCGGCGGGCCCGGCAGCGGGCTCTACCGCTCGACCGACGGCGGCGTCACCTGGACGCAAATGAAGGGACACGGGCTGCCGACCGGCATCCTCGGCCGCATCGAGGTTTCGGTGTCCGGCGCGGATTCGCACCGCATCTATGCGATGATCGAGGCCAAGGACGGCGGGCTCTACCGCTCCGACGACGCCGGCAAGAGCTGGCGGCGCGTCAACAGCGACGGCCGGCTGACGCAGCGCGCCTGGTATTTCTCGACCATCTATGCCGATCCCAAGAACGCGGACACAGTCTATGCCGAGAACACCGGCCTGTTCCGTTCCACCGATGGCGGCAAGACCTTCAAGCTGCTGCCGGCCCGCCACGGCGATCACCACGGCCTCTGGATCGATCCGAAGGATCCCAGCCGCATGATCGACGGCAGCGACGGCGGGGCCTCGATCAGCGTCGACGACGGCAAGACCTGGTCGACACTGGACAACCAGCCGACCGCACAGTTCTACCATGTCGCCGTCGACAACCGCTTTCCCTACTGGGTCTATGGCGCGCAGCAGGACAATTCGAATCTCGCCATCGCCAGCTATTCCGACAGCGGCTCGATCACCATCCAGGACTGGTACCAGGCCGGCGGCGGCGAATGCGGGTTCGTGATTCCCGATCCGCGCGATGCCGACATCATCTATTCGACCTCTGAAAACTGGATCGTGCGCTACAACCGGCACACCATGCAGAGCCGGGTGATCTCCGTGTGGCCGATGGATGCCTCCGGCCATCCGGCGGCCGACCTCAAGCATCGCTTCAACTGGACGATGCCGCTGATCATGTCGCCCTTCAATCCCGACGCGCTCTATGCCGGCATGGAGCGGCTCTACAAGACGACCGACGACGGCAACAGCTGGACGGCGATCAGCCCGGATCTCACCCGCAACGACAAGTCCAAGCAGCAGGCCTCGGGCGGCCCCATCACCAAGGACATCACCAGCGTCGAATATTACGACACCATCTTCGCCATCGCGGAATCGCCGCTCAAGAAAGGCGAGCTTTGGGTCGGCACCGATGACGGGCTTGTCCAGCTCACGACGGACGACGGCGGCAGCTGGCAGAACGTCACGCCGAAGGCGATGCCCGAATGGGGCACGGTCAGCATGATCGAGCCCTCGCATTTCGACGCCGGCACGGCCTATGTCGCGGTCGACCGCCACCGCCTCGACGACATCAAGCCTTACGTCTTCAAGACCACCGATTACGGCAAGACCTGGACGCGCATCGACGCGGGGATTCCGGACGGCTCCTTCGTCCACGCCGTGCGGGAGGACCCGGTCAACCGCGACCTGCTCTATGCGGCGACGGAGACCGGCGTGTTCGTCTCCTTCGACGGCGGCGCGCATTGGCAGAGCCTGCAGCACAACCTGCCGCGCGTGCCCGTACACGATCTCGTGGTGCACGGTGACGATCTCGTCATCGCCACGCACGGCCGTTCGTTCTGGATTCTTGACGACATCACGCCGCTGCGCCAGGTGGCGGCAGCCGCATCCGTCTCGGGCGTCTACCTCTACAAGCCGGAGACGGCCTATCGCCTGCACTATCCGGACGAGGTCGACAGCCGGCCGCCTGCGGCGCTCAATCCGCCGCCCGGCGCGCTCATCGACTATTACGTCCCCGCGGCATCGACCGGCGCCGTCACGATGGACATCCTCGATGACAAGGGCAACCTTGTGCGCCGGCTCACCAGCGTGAAGTCGAGCAAGGCCGAGCAGCCGCCGGAATGGCCCGATCAGGTGCATGTGACGAACACGCTGCCGGCGAAGGCCGGCATGAACCGCTTCGTCTGGGACCTGCGTTACAACGATCCGGTCCAGATTCCCGGCGCGTTCTATGCGGGCCTCGAGCCGCGCGGCCCCATCGTGCTGCCGGGCAAGTACACGGTGAAGCTGAGCTACGGCGGCAAGACCGAGGAGACGACGCTCACGGTGCTGCGCGATCCGCGCGTGACGGGGCCGGAGACCGGCATGGACCAGAAGTTCGCGCTGGCGATGGAGGCCTACCGCGATCTCGATACGCTACATCGCGCGGTCAACGACATTCGCGCCCAGAAGGCCGATATCGAGGCGGCGGTGAAGCAGAACGCCGCGCTGGCCGCACAGGGCAACGCGCTGGTCGAGCAGGCCGCCGGTATCGAAGGCCGGCTGATGCAGGTGAAGATCAAGGGCTCGGAAGCCAACCTCAACTATCCGGGCATGCTCAACGAGCAGATCTACGCCTTCACCGGCTTCCTCGACGATGCGGATACCGCGCCCAATGCCGAGGAGATCTCGACCTATGCCGGCCTCCACACCAAGCTCGACGCTGAACTGGCGGCGTGGAAGGCGCTGAAAGACGGCCGGATTTCACTGTTCCTCGACCAGGCGCACAAGACCGGAACTGCTAACCCATAAGGTCAAAGAGCGGAGCGGCAGACGTCGATTGGATCGGGTTCGCCTCGCGCGAGTTCATTTTGTGGAGTAGCTGAAGGCGGCCTCCAGGGCGGCAACCACATCTGCCGTCGCGGCATCATAGGCGCCTGGGCAAAACACGTCGAACATCAACCTCGGTCCAGGGCGCTCCCGGTAACGCGAATTGCTCCTACCCAGTCGTCAATCGGGCTATGACTCGCACGCCGTTTTGCACCCGATCGCTGGGATGGATTATCACCCGTTCGCCATTCTTGAGTCCGGCGAGAACTTCTGCCGTTTCACTATTGGCATGGCCGATCCGAACAGAGGTCAGCAGGGCGCGACCGTCGCGGACAACGAATACCGCCCAACCGGCCCCGCTTCGAAACATGGCCGAAATGGGAACCTGCAGCGCGTTTTCGGACTGCCAAATGACGATATGCGCAATGACGCGGAAACCGTCGGTAATCGACGCCCATCTGGAATGCGGTTCGGCGAAATCCAGCAAGACGTTGACCCGCTGTTCTTCGACGCCCAGGGCCGAGATCTTCGTGAAGCCTGAAGGCTCCACCAGGCGCACCCGCGCTTTTAATGGTGTGGCGGCGCCCCAGTCGGTCAGGGTTGCCGACGCCCCCTTGCGGATGCTGACGGTGTCCTCGGAAATCATTTCGACCACAACCTCAAGGTCGGCCGGATCGCCGATTTCGAAAAGCGGCGTGCCTGCCGCGACGGCGGCTTCGCTTTCGTGCAGCACCCGGAGGACTTCGCCCGAAACCGGCGCCAGCAATGCGATACTCGCCGCCTGGCGGGCCGACGCATCAGCGCTGCCCGGGTTCATCAACAGAGCTTTTGCGGTCTGAAGATCGAAATCCTTTACCTGCAGTGCGGCCTCGGCGCTCGCGAGCTGGGCCACCTTGGTTGCGTACGCCAGTTCTGCGTGTTCGAGTTCGGCTTTGGAAATCGCACCGCCGGCCACCAACGCTCGCGCCCGTTTGAGATCGGAAACCGCGAATGCCAGGTCCGCCTTCGCCCGCTGTACCTCCGCCGCGGCCAGGTCTTTCGCCGCCTCGGCGGACTTGACGGCGGCCTCGGCCTGCGCGCGGCTGCGTACGTCCAGAAAGCCCGGTGCGGTGGGCAACAGGTCCCCGACCACCGTTTCGCCGCCGACCACCTTGTCCCCGGCATGTTTGTCGATTCTGAGAAGTCGTCCACTGACAGGCGCAGAAACCTGATAGACCTCGCGCACGCGTGTGCGCCCTTCGTCCGAGACATTCACCTGCATTGGGCCGCGCGTTACCGTCGCCATGTCAACTTGCACGGATTCTGGCCAGAAGCTCCACACCATGCCCGAGACAACCAACGCTCCCAGCATAGACCAGATCAGTAAGCTTCGCTTTACCGGGGTCATCGTCTACTCCCGCGTTTTCAGGACGGCGATAAGGTCGAGCCGGTTGATCCGCCAGGCCACCGCTGCGGCAGAGGCCGCCGCCGACGCCAACGCAATCGCCATCGCTGTCCCGTAAGTCGAATGCTCGACCACGAAGGGAACGCGAAAGAGCTTGGTCTCCATCGCCTGGCTCAGCAATGCCGCCAGGCCGTATCCCATGACGCAGCCCGCCGGCAGCGCGGCGATGACCAGCAAGGCGAGTTCTCCCAGAAGAATATAAGTCACCTCGCCTTGCGTGAAACCGAGGACCCGCAAGCTGGCGAGTTCGCGCCCCCGTTCCGAAAGGGCAATGCGCGCGGCATTGTAGATGACGCCGAAGGCGATGATGGCGCCCAGCGCGATGTAAAAATCGATGACGATCGTCATGCTTTTGGCCATCATGCCTCGCAGCGAACTGATGGCTTCCGCCCGTGTCGAGATCGAGCCGACAGCT
>JAGWNK010000075.1 GCA_028871345.1 Alphaproteobacteria bacterium
GGCGGCGGCTATCTCGCCGATGCGCGCATCGACCTCGAGGATTTCAAGAAGGAGGCCGGCATCGACCTGGCGCCGGGCGAAGCCGACGTCGACATCGACACGCTGGGCGGCCTGGTGGTGTCGCTGGTGGGGCGCGTGCCGCAGAGGGGCGAGATCGTGGCCCATCCTTTGGGCGTCGAATTCGAGGTGCTGGAGGCCGATCCGCGGCGCGTCAAGCGCCTGCGCATTCGTCCGCCCAAGGACAATACGTCCGCATGACCGCCCCCCTCGCCGATCTGGGCGCCTGGCTCGGCCGTCTGGGAGGCTGGCGGCGGCTGGGCGTGGCCTTCGCGGCGGGCGCCTTCTCGGCGCTCGGCTTTGAGCCTTTCGAAGTCTTTCCGCTGCTGCTTCTCGGCACCGCCGTCCTGGTGCTGTTGTTCGACGGCGCCGCGAAGCAAGCCCATCCTGTGCGCGCCGGGGCGCTCGCCGGCTGGGCCTTCGGCTTCGGCCAGTTTCTCGTCGGCCTGCACTGGATCGTTTACGCCTTCCTGGTCGAGCCCTCCCAGCACGCCTGGCAGATCCCCTTCGTCGCCGTTCTGTTGCCGGGCGGGCTGGCGCTGTTCATCGCCCTGGCCGGAGCGGGCGCCATGCTCCTGTGGCGCGAAGGGCCGGGGCGCGTCTTTTGGTTCGCGCTGTGCTACACGCTGGCCGAATGGCTGCGCGGCCATATCCTCACCGGTTTTCCCTGGAACATCGCGGGCTATGGCTGGGGCGCCAGCCTCGGCGTCTTGCAGAGCACCGCGGTCATCGGCGTCTACGGCCTGACGCTTCTCACGCTTCTGTTCGGCGCCTCGCTGGCGGAATTTTTCGCCGTGCGGCCCAAATGGCACATGCCCGCGGCGCTCGCGGGTTTGTTCGTCGTGCTGGCGCTCGGCGGCAATCTGCGCCTGGCGCTGACCAGGGTGGCAGACGTCCCCAACGTCAGCCTGCGCTTGGTGCAGCCCGACGTACCCCAGGCGGAAAAGTACGAACGGCGCTATCTGGCGCGCAATTGGCAGCGCCTGGTAGCGCTCACTCTGGCGCCGGGCCGTCCCACGATCGTGATTTGGCCCGAAGCGGCGGCGATCGGCGGCCCGCCTTATCTGCTGGCGCGACAGCCCATGGCGCTCGATGTGATCGCCCAGCTCACTGCCGGCCGGCTCCTGATGACCGGGGCCTTGCGCGGCGAACGCGACGAGAACGGCCAAGCGCGTTACTACAACAGCTTCTACATTTTCGGGGGCGACGGCCGGCTGATCGCCACCTATGACAAGGCCCATCTGGTGCCGTTCGGCGAATATCTGCCGTTCGAAAAAACGCTTGGCGCCTTGGGTTTATCGAAGTTGACCGAGATGTCGGGCAGCTTCTCCACCGGCGATGGTCCGCACACTTACGATCTGCCCGGGGCGCCGGCGGTAGACCCACTCATCTGCTATGAAATATTGTTTCCGGAGCAGGTGGTCGGCCGGCGCCGGCCCGGCTGGATCGTCAATGTCACTGACGATTCCTGGTTCGGCCCCTGGGCAGGGCCGCGCCAGCATCTCTTGGTTGCACAGGTGCGCGCCATCGAACAGGGCCTGCCGGTAATACGCGCGGCAAATACAGGTATTTCGGCCATCATCGATCCTTTGGGGCGGATAAGAAGCCAATTGGGATTGGGCCGCCTCGGCACGGTCGACGGCCGACTTCCCGCTGCGATTGCAGCGCCGCCCTATGCCCGCCTGGGCGATTGGCTGTTTTGGCTGTTGGTATGCACAAACGCCGCTTTGACTTGGCTTTCTTTCAAAGGAAAATAGGCCAAGTCCGGATGCGGGGGCGCCGGCGCGTTGCGGAGCTATAGGTTGACGTCCCCTTTCCGGGAGTTGTCCGATCCTCCAACCAAAGATTGCGACCTTGCCAAAAAAACAAGCCAATCCAATCGACGCCCAAGTGGGCAACCGCTTGCGCCTACGCCGCATGATGATCGGTATGAGCCAGGAGCGTTTGGGAGAACTGCTCGGGCTCACCTTCCAACAGGTTCAGAAATACGAGAAGGGTGTGAACCGGATCGGGGCCGGGCGGCTTTTCGAGATCGCGCGCATTCTCGGCGTGCCGATCCACTACTTCTACGAAAGCGTTGCGCAGCAGATCAACGCGGCGCCGGGGTTCTCGGAAGGTGAAGCGCAGCCCGTTCTCGAATTCGTATCGAGCGGCGAAGGCCTGCAGCTTTCGCTGGCTTACATGCGCATCAAGGATACCAAGGTGCGCAAGCGCGTGCTCGATCTCGTCAAGAGCCTTGCCGAAGAGAATACGAGCAAGGAGTAGGGGGCGAAGCTATTTGACGAGCCACTGCGCCGCGCGCGGCCGCAGCTGCTCGCCTGCACGCCTGCCGGCCTGCGCCGCGTCGCCCGCCGCGTCCGATCCGAGGGACGTCTCCACCGCCGTCTCGGCGAAATCCGATCCGTCGGGCGCGATCACTTCGCCGCGGAAGGCGAGGCGCCGACCGCTGACCGTCGCCAGTCCCGCGATGGGCGAGCGGCACGATCCGTCGAGCGCCGCCTGGAAGGCGCGTTCGCAGGCGAGCGCGATGGATGTCGCCTTGTCGTCGAGAGGGCCGACCGCCGCCGCGGTCGGCGCATCGTCTCGGCGGATTTCGATGCCGACCGCGCCTTGCGCCAGCGACGGCAGCCAGCGTTCGGTCGGCAGGACCGCCAGCGGCCGCTCGGCCAGTCCCAGCCGGCGCAATCCCGCCAGCGCCAGAAGGATGGCATCCATCTCGCCGGCTTCGAGCTTTCTCAGGCGCGTGTCCACATTGCCGCGCAGCAGCGTGGTCTGCGCATCCGGCCGCGCCCGCCGGATCTGGGCCTCGCGCCGCACCGAGCTGGTGCCGACGCGCGCGCCTTTGGGCAGGTCGGCGAGCGAAAGTCCCGTCTTGGTCACCAGCACGTCGCAGGGATTTTCGCGCGGCAGCGCGGCGGCGAGCGCCAGGCCCGCAGGCAGGGCGGTCGGCACGTCCTTCATGGAATGCACCGCCAGGTCCACCTCGCGCCTGAGCAGCGCTTCTTCCAGCTCCTTGGTGAACAGGCCCTTGCCGCCGGCGTCGGCCAAAGGCCGGTCCAGGATGCGGTCGCCCGTGGTCTTCACCAGCACGATCTCGGTGGCAACGCCGCGCTCGGCGAGAAGGCGGGCGACGGTGTCGGCCTGCACGCGGGCCAGCCTGGAACCGCGGGAGCCGATGCGAAGTGGGGTGCTATGCGTCATGGATTTTTTCGATTACAGCCATGCCTTCCTTAGCACGGGTTTTGGTTTTGCGCGCATGGACTGTTCTGGGCATCGAAACCAGCTGCGACGAGACCGCGGCGGCGGTGGTGCGCGGCCGGGCGCCCGGTCCGGGCGAGATCCTGTCCGACGTGGTGTTCAGCCAGCTTGAGGAGCACCGCCCCTTCGGCGGCGTGGTGCCCGAGATCGCCGCCCGCGCCCATGTGGAGATGCTGGACGGCATCATCGAACGCGCCCTGGCCGAGGCCGGCTGCCGCCTCGGCGATGTCGATGCGGTGGCGGCCACCGCGGGGCCCGGGCTGATCGGCGGTGTCATGGTGGGGCTCGTGTCGGCCAAGGCGCTGGCGCTGGCCGGGGCCAAGCCGCTCGTCGCCGTCAACCACCTGGAAGCCCATGGCCTCAGCGCCCGCCTGGCCCAAGGCGTGGAATTCCCGTTCCTGCTGCTGCTGGTCTCCGGCGGTCATTGCCAGCTTTTGGGGGTGGAAGGGGTTGGCCGCTACCGCCTCTACGGCACCACCATCGACGATGCCGCTGGCGAAGCCTTCGACAAGACCGCCAAGCTCCTGGGCCTGCCCTATCCCGGCGGGCCGCGCATCGAAGCGCTGGCGCGCGGCGGCAATGGCCGGCGCTATGACCTTCCCCGGCCGATGCGCGGGCGCGACGGCGCCGACTTTTCCTTCTCGGGGCTCAAGACCGCGGTGCGCCAGCTCGTGCTGTCGGCGGACTGCAACGCCGCCGACATGGCGGCCTCGTTCCAGGCCGCGGTGATCGACATCCTGACCGAGCGCACGCGCGCCGCGCTTGGCATGTTCCGCCGCGACTTTCCGGGTGCCGCGGCGCCAAATTTCGTCATGGCGGGCGGCGTCGCCGCCAATGGCGCCATCCGCGCCGCGCTCGCCGCGTTGGCGCAGGAGAATGGTTTCGCCTTCAAGATGCCGCCGGTGAAGCTGTGCACCGACAACGCCGCCATGGTCGCCTGGGCGGGGCTTGAACGCGCCCAGCTGGGACTGTTCGATCCGCTCGACGCGCCGGCCAGGGCGCGCTGGCCTCTCACCGCCTGAAGACCCATGAAGATCGCCACCTGGAACATCAATTCCGTCCGCCTGCGGGTGAACCTCGCCGCGCGCTTCCTGCGCGACGAGATGCCCGACGTCCTCTGCCTGCAGGAGATCAAATGCGCCAACGAGCTGTTCCCGGCGGCGCCGTTCGCCAAGCTCGGCTATGTCCATCAGGCGATCAACGGCCAGAAGGGCTATCACGGCGTCGCCATCCTCTCGCGCCGTCCCTTCCGCACGACGGCGGTGGAAGCGTTCTGCCGCGAAGGCCATTCGCGCCACATCAGCGTGGTGTTCGACAACGGGCTCGAGCTGCATGATTTCTACGTGCCGGCCGGCGCCGACATCCCCGATCCCGACGCCAATCCCAAATTCGCCCACAAGCTCGATTTCCTGCGCGGCATGGCGCGCTTCTTCGGGCAGCGCCGGAACAAGAAGGCCGAACCCGTGGTCCTGGTCGGCGATCTCAATGTGGCGCCGCTGGAAAACGACGTGTGGAGCCACAAGCAGCTCCTCGATGTCGTCAGCCACACCCCCATCGAGACCGATCTTCTGGGCCAGGCCAGGGCGGCGCTCGACTGGTGCGACGTGACGCGCGAATTCGTTCCGCACACGGACAAGGTCTATTCCTGGTGGAGCTATCGCGCCGCCGATTGGGAAGCTTCGGACCGCGGCCGGCGCCTCGACCACGTCTGGGTTTCGCCCGCCCTCAAGGGGGCGCTCAAGACGCAGGCCATCGTCCGGAAGATGCGCGGCTGGGCCAAGGCCTCCGACCACGTGCCCGTGGTGGTCGAGATGGATGTCTGACAGGCACGCTTTGCGACCCTTGTTCGTCATGGCCGGGCCTGACCCGGGGGCTATAACGATGGCCGGAAAAGTTGACAATTTCTGCCACCACTGTCCAGGTTGAGATCAAACACAACATCACCATAAGCAGACTTGGGTATGTCGGCTCAGCTCCCCAAGTGCGATATTCATGTCCAAGGAGCTAGCAGGTTGTTGAAATAGTCCCTGGCGGCAGCGGGATGAACGTGATTCGCTGGGTGCGGGATTGCGCCGGGGACTGTGGATGCGCGGAAACGATGATCGGTCTGGATCGCTGTTCAGCTATGTGGACTTGGAGGCGCGGGTTCGCAA
>JAGWNK010000043.1 GCA_028871345.1 Alphaproteobacteria bacterium
GTACCAGTCGGCGAAATGGTCGCGGGTGACGTTCAGGGCGCGCTGCATGTCGGGTCCGGATCGGGGTTTTCGGGGGGTCTCTTAGCCGGTTGGGGCCGCCGGTGCCAGCGCCGGCACCATGCATGGACCAGAAGCCCCATGTACTAGAAGCAAGTGGACGGGGCCAAAACCGCCCCTTAACGTCGGGCGCCATGGCCGAATCACATAAAGTCGGGGCTTTCGCGCCCTTCGAATGGATGCTGGCGCTGCGCTATCTGCGCGCCAAGCGGTCCGAGAGCTTTATCTCGGTGATCTCCGTGATATCGCTGGTGGGCATTGCGCTGGGCGTGGCGACGCTGATCATCGTCATGGCGGTTATGAACGGTTTTCGCCACGACCTCTTGTCGCGCATCCTTGGTCTCAACGGCCATGTCTCGGTCCAGAGCAACGAAGGCGGGCTGGCGGGTTACGACGCCATCGCGGCGCGCCTGCGCAAGGTGCCCGGCGTGATCCATGCCGCACCGCTGGTCTCGGGCATGGTCGTGGTCACCGCCCATGGCGTCACCACGGGCGTCGAAGTGCGCGGCATGCGCCGGTCCGATCTCGATGCCCTGACGGCGGTCTCCAGATCCCTGCCGCCGGCGGCGCTCGATGCGTTTTCAGGCGAAGATTCCATCGTCATCGGGTCGCGTCTGGCCGAGAAGCTCGGTGTGGTTCCCGGCATGGACCTGACGCTGATCGCTCCCCACGGCGACGTGACGCCGTTCGGCATGACGCCGCGGATCAAGACCTACCATGTCGTCGGCATCTTCAGCATCGGCATGAGCCTTTACGACAGCTCGATCGTCTTCATGCCGCTCGAGCAGGCCCAGCTTTTCTTCAACATGGACGATACGGTTTCGAGCCTCGAAGTGATGGTGTCCGATCCGGACAGGGTCGATGACCTGACCGACGCCCTCAAGCAGGCCGCGGGCCCGGCGGCGCGTGTCTACACCTGGCACGACACCCAATCGACCTTCTTCGACGCCGTGGAAGTCGAGCGCAACGTGATGTTCCTCATTTTGACGCTGATCATCCTGGTGGCGGCGCTCAACATCGTCTCCGGCCTCTACATGTTGGTGAAGGACAAGTCCGCCGACATCGCCATCCTGCGCACCATGGGCGCCACGCGCGGTGCCGTGATGCGAGTCTTCCTGATCGCCGGCATGTCGATCGGCATCATCGGCACCTTCACCGGCTTCCTGATCGGCATCCTGTTCTGCGACAACATCGAGACCATCCGCCAGGCCCTGTCGTCGCTGACCGGCACCACGTTGTTCAATCCCGAGGTCTACTTCCTGAGCCGCATGCCGGCCGAGGTCGATGCCGGCGAGGTCACCGCGGTGGTCGCCATGTCGTTGGTCCTGACCTTCCTTGCCACGCTTTATCCCTCCTGGCGCGCGGCGCGCCTCGATCCGGTGGAGGCGCTGCGCTATGAATGAGATGCACGCCGCGCTGCGCCTCGACGGTGTCGCCCGCGTCTACCGCGAAGGCGAGGGCGAACTCGAGATCTTCCGCGACGTGAGCGCGGCGCTGATGCCGGGAGAGCTTGTGGCGCTGGTCGGACCCTCCGGCGCCGGCAAGTCGTCGCTCCTGCACATGGCGGGGCTGCTCGAGGCGCCCACCGCCGGCGAGATCGTCATCAACGGCGTGCCGGTGTCGTCCCTCAACGATCTGGAGCGCACCCGCATCCGCCGCGAGACCATCGGCTTCGTCTACCAGGCGCATCATCTTCTTCCCGAGTTCACGGCGCTGGAAAACGTGGTCATTCCGCAGATGATTGCCGGCGTCGCCCGCAAGGTTGCCGCGCTTGAGGCCGAACGGCTTCTCACCATCCTGGGTCTGGAGCATCGCCTGACGCACCGTCCGGCGCAGCTGTCGGGCGGCGAGCAGCAGCGCGTGGCGATCGGCCGGGCGCTGGCCAACAAACCGCGCATTCTGTTGGCCGACGAGCCGACGGGCAATCTCGATCCGCGCACGGCGACCGGCGTGTTCGAGGCGCTGGTGGAGATTGTGCGCGCCGAGGGCGTGGGCGCTCTGGTGGCGACACACAATCTGCAGCTGGCCGCCAAGATGGACCGCGCGCTCGTGCTCCACGAAGGGCGCCTGCTCGACGCGGGCAAGTTGGGGGCACAATGAGCGGCGAACAGGACTTGTGGGAGGAAGCTGACAGGCATCGCGCCGCGGGACGCCTGGTCGAGGCGGAAGCGGCCTACCGCCGTCTGTTGGCGTTGAAACCCGACCTGCCGGACAGCTGGTACAATCTGGGGCTGGTGCAGCGCCAGGCGGGAAAGTTCGAGGAGTCGCTCAAATCCTACCAGAGAGCGCTTGATCATCATGTCGGCCGGCCCGAGGAGGTGCATCTCAACCGCGGGGTGATCTACGCCGATCATCTGCGGCGCGACGCCGAGGCCGAGCGCGAATATGCGGCGGCGCTGGCCGCAAGTCCCGGATACATCCCGGCGCTCCTCAATCTGGCGAATCTGGCCGAGGATCGCGGCCGCCGCGACGAGGCGCTCGGCTATTACGAACGGGCGCTGAAGGTCGATCCGCGCTGCTACATCGCCTTGGCGCGCTCCGCCCAGCTGCGCAAGGTGAACACGTCGGCCGATCCGCTCGTTGCGCGGCTGCGCAACACGATCCTGATGGGCGGCGCCAAACCCGACGAGCGCGCCGCGCTCGGCTTCGCGCTCGGCAAGCTGCTGGACGGCTGCGGGGCCTATGACGAGTCCTTCGCCGCCTACGCGGCGGCCAACCGGGCGGGGCGCCAGGGCCTCGCGGCCTATGACGGTGCGGCGCAGGAAGCCTTCACGGATCGCATGATTGAGACATTCTCCGGCAAACAGAGCGCCGAGGCGGGGCCGTCGCCGGCCGTCTTCGTTTGCGGCATGTTCCGCTCCGGCTCCACGCTGGCCGAGCAGGTGCTGGCCGCCCATCCCCGCGTCACCGCCGGGGGCGAGATCGATTTCTTCGCGCCGTGCATCCGTGATGTCCTGTCGCCTTATCCCGAGGCTGTGAAAGCGGCCTCGCCGCAGGCGCTGGCCGATATCGCAGCACGCTATCGCGCCCGCATCGCGCAATTGTTTCCGGACGCCGCCGTCGTCACCGACAAGCGCCCCGGCAACTTCCTCCACATCGGCCTGATCAAGGCGCTGTTCCCCGACGCCAAAATCGTCCACACGGTGCGCGATCCGCTCGACACCTGTCTGTCGGTGTATTTCACCTATCTCGACCAGCCCTATGCGCACGACTTGTCGGACATCGCGCACTACACCGGGCAATACCGGCGGCTGATGGCGCACTGGAAGGCGCTGTTCGGCGATGACATCTTCGACTTCGATTACGACGCCTTCGTCGCGGAACCGCGGCCGGCCACCGAGCGCCTGCTCGCCTTCTGCGGCCTCGACTGGGATGACGCCTGTCTCGACTTTCATCGCAATACCAACGCGGTGAAGACCGCCAGCGTCTGGCAGGTCCGCGAACCGCTCTACCGCCGCTCTTCCGGGCGCTGGCGGAATTACGCGCAGCACCTGCAGGCGGTGCGCGCCGCGCTCGAGCTTTGATCGGTTGACGGGGTCGCGCCCGGCGGCGACAGTCTGCCTCGCATTGGAGGCCGGCATGACGCAGAAGACCTGGGACGACGTCGACCACTACATCGTCGAGACGCTGGCGCCGCCGGATGCGGCCCTCGGCCTCGCGGTGGAGGCGAGCCGGGCGGCGGGACTTCCGGACATCGCCGTCAGCCCTGCGCAGGGCAAGCTGCTGCATCTCTTGGCGCGCCTGATGAAGGCGCGGCGCATCCTGGAGATCGGCACGCTCGGCGGCTATTCGGCGATCTGGCTGGGCCGCGCGCTGCCGCCCGGCGGCAAGCTCGTGACGCTCGAATACAGCCCGAAGCATGCCGAGGTGGCGCGCGCCAATTTGGCCCGCGCCGGATTGGCGCAGGTGGCCAAGGTGAAGGTCGGCGCTGCGCTTGATGTGCTGCCGTCGCTCGAAGGTCCCTTCGATTTCTTCTTCATCGACGCCAACAAGGACGGCTATCCGGACTATTTCTGCGCCTGCCTCGGCCTGGCGCGCCCCGGCAGCGTCATGGTGTTCGACAACGTGGTGCGCGACGGCGCGGTGATCGACGCCGCCTCGAAGGATGCGATGGTGCAGGGCGTGCGCCGCCTCAACGAGGCCATCGCCGCCGAGCCACGCGTCTCGGCGACCGCCATCCAGACGGTGGGCGTCAAGGGCTATGACGGCTTCTGCATCGCGGTGGTGGCGTGAGAGTCCGCGTTTCCTCCCCCTGAAAGGGGGAGGTCGATCCGCGCATAGCCCGAATCGCGTGGGGGCGTGCCGGCGTCAGCGTGTAAGGCACGCCTTTCTCGGCGCAGGCGATGCGCACGGCGCGCACCATGGTCGAAAGCGGCACGCCGATGAGTCCGAGGTCGGCCATCACACGCCCTCCCTTGCCAGGCGTTCGGCCAGCTTCTCGAAGCTGCTGGTCCAGCCGCTGTTGTGGCGGTCGCGCCTGTCGGCGTCGGCGAAGCCTTCGTGGCGGATCGTCATGTCAGTGCCGTGGCCCGCCTTGCGGAAGGTGAGGGTGATCAGCGTGTCGGTCTGGCCTTCCTCCCACACCCAGGTGAAGACGAGCTTCGACGGGCGCACGATCTCGCGATAGACGCCGCCGACCGCGAGCGTCGTGCCGTCCGGCTTGTGCATCCTGATGCGGTACTGGCCGCCGACCTTCGGTTCGAGCGCGGTGACTTCGCCGCGGATGTCGCGCGGCCCGATCCATTCGCCCCAGGCCTTGCCGAGCCAGGCGTCGAACACCTGCTCGGGCGGGGCATCGAAATGGCGGTTGATGGTGAGAGACAGGGTATCCGTCGTCATGGGTCTTCCCTTGGTTGATTGTGACGGTGATCAGGTCTTCTCCGGCTTCTTGCGCAGGTGTTCGTCCAGGCGGTCGAAGCTGTCGCTCCAGAAGCGGGCATAGAAGGCAAGCCAGTCGTTGGCTTCCTTCAGCGTCTTGGGATTGAGCCGGCAGCGCTGGTGCTGGCCGTCGCGCCGCCGTTCGATCAGCGCCGCGCGCTCCAGCACCTTGAGATGGCGCGAGATCGCCGGCTGCGAAATGGAGAACGGCTCCGCCAGCTCTCCGGCGGTGGCTTCGCCCAGCGCCAGGCGCGCCAGGATCGCCCGGCGGGTCGGGTCGGAAAGGGCGGAGAATGTGTGATCGAGCGTTTGCATAACCGATAAGTTAAATAACCAATGGGTTAAATGCAAGGGAATTTTGCGGCCGTGCGAAAATCTCGCCGTTTCCTTTTTGTTCTTGACAGAACGAAGATGGAACGAATAGCGTGCCGGCTCCAGCAACGGAGGCGGACATGGCGTGGTTGAAGGATGCGGCGGCGGGCATCGGCTTGGTGGTCTTCATGGCATCTGCCTTCGTGCTCACAGGCGCCGTGCAGGGCCTCATCGCATAGGCATCTGTGGATCGATCGCCGCGGGCCTCGCCCTGAGGCCATGCAGCCCGATACTGCTGTCCGCACGGCGGCGTCCGTGATGGCGAGGATGGATGGCTGAGGCGAAGAAGCCGACCTTTGTGCACCTGCGGGTGAAGAGCGCGTTTTCGCTGCTCGAAGGCGCCGTGCGCCCTAAGGAGCTGGCCAAGCTGGCGCGCGATGCCGCCATGCCGGCGGTGGCGGTCGCCGACGTCAACAACCTGTTCGGTGTCTTCGAGATCACCGACACGCTGGCCAAGGCCGGGGTGCAGCCCATCGTCGGCTGCCTCTTGTCCGTCGAGCTGATGCCGGGTCCCGCCATGGGTTCGCGGCCCAAGCCGCCGCTCTTGCCGCTGCTCGTCCAGAACGACCTGGGGTACCTGAACCTCAGCAAGCTCCTCAGCGCCGCTTATCTGGAAGCCGGCCCCGGCGACTGGCCCCATGTCTCGGCCGCCAAGCTGGCGCAGCATGCCGAAGGCCTGATTGCGCTGACCGGCGGCCCCGGCGGCCCGCTCAATGCGTTGATCGTCGACGGCCAGCCCGAGGCTGCCGCCGCCGTGCTCGACAAGCTGGCCGCGATCTTCCCAGACCGTCTGTACGTCGAGCTGCAGCGCCACGGCCTGCCCGAGGAGCGCGCCGCCGAGGACGGCCTGATCGATCTGGCCTACGCCCGCCGGCTGCCGCTGGTGGCCACCAACGACGTCCATTTCGGCTATGCCGACATGTACGAGGCCCATGATGCGCTGCTGTGCATCGCCGACGGCGCCTATGTCTCGCAGACCGACCGCCGCCGCCTCACCCGCGAGCACCGCTTCAAGACCGCGGCCGAGATGGCCGCCCAGTTCGCCGATCTGCCCGAGGCGATCGAGAACACGGTCGAGATCGCGCGGCGCTGCGCCTACAAGCCCAAGTCCCGCGCCCCGATCCTGCCGTTGTTCCAGCCCGAATCCGGCCGCCCGCCGGAGGAGGAGATCCGCCTGCAGGCCGAGGACGGCCTGATGCGGCGACTGGAGAAGCATGGCCGCCACGCCGCGCTCGAAGTCTACCGGGACCGCCTGAGCTACGAGCTCGATGTCATCATCAAGATGCAGTTCCCCGGCTACTTCCTGATCGTCTCCGATTTCATGAAGTGGACCCGCGCCCACGGCATCCCGGTGGGCGTGCGCGGGTCGGGCGCGGCTTCGCTGGTGGCCTGGTCGCTCGAGATCACCAACCTTGATCCTCTGCGCTTCGGCCTGTTCTTCGAGCGCTTCCTCAATCCCGAACGCATCTCGATGCCGGACTTCGACATCGACTTCTGCCAGGAGCGCCGCGACGAGGTCGTCCACTACGTCCGCAACAAATACGGCCACGACAAGGTCGCCCACATCATGGCGCTTGGCTCGCTGCAGGCGCGCGCCGCGGTGCGCGACGTGGGCCGCGTGCTGCAGATGCCGCTGGGCCTGGTCGACCGCATCGCCAAGCTGATTCCCAATCCCCCCGGCAAGCATGTCGAGCTCGACGACGCCATCGCCGCCGAGCCGCGGTTATCCCAGATTGCCGAGCAGGAGCCTTTGGCCGAACGGCTGTTCTCCATCGCCCGCAAGCTGGAAGGCCTCTACCGCAACGCCTCGACGCATCCCGCCGGCGTGGTGATCGGCGACCGCCCGCTCGACGAGCTGTTGCCGCTCTATCGCGATCCGCGCTCCGAGATCCCCGTCACCCAGTTCGACTACAAGGGCGCCGAAAAGGCGGGCCTGGTGAAGTTCGACTTCCTCGGTCTCAAGACACTGACCGTCATCGCCAAGGCGCAGGAGCTGCTGCAGGCGCGCGGCATCGCGCTCGACACCCAGAGCATCGATTTCGACGACCGCGCCACCTTCGACATGCTGTCGAAAGGCGACAGCGTCGGCGTCTTCCAGCTCGAAGGTCAGGGCATGCGCGACCTCTTGCGCAAGATGCGCCCCGACCACATCAACGACCTCGTGGCCCTGGTGGCGCTCTACCGCCCGGGGCCGATGGATTCGATCCCCAAATACATCGCCTGCAAGAACGGCAAGGAGGCGCCGGAATATCTCCACCCCAAGATGGAGCCGATCCTCAAGGAAACCTACGGCGTCATGACCTACCAGGAAGACGTCATGCGCATCGCCCAGGAGCTGGCCGGCTACACCATGGGCCAGGCCGACAATCTGCGCCGCGCCATGGGCAAGAAGATCGCCTCCGAGATGGCCAAGGAGCACGACCGCTTCGTCAAGGGCGCCGGCGAGCGCGGCGTGCTGAAAGAGGTTGCCGAACAGATCTTCGAGCAGGCGGCCAAGTTCGCGGGCTACGGCTTCAACAAGGGCCACGCCGCCGCCTACGCCCAGGTCGCCTACCAGACGGCCTATCTGAAGGCGAACTATCCCGTCGAATTCCTCGCCGCCTCGATGACGCTCGACATCGGCTCCACCGACCGCCTCAACGTCTTCAAGCAGGAAGCCGAGCGCCTCGGCATCAAGGTGCTGCCGCCCGACATCAACCGTTCGCAGGCGCCGTTTTCCTGCGATGCGGAAAAAGGCGTCATCTATTACGCGCTCGCCGCCGTCAAAGGCGTCGGTCGCCAGGCCATGGACCACGTCACCGCCGTGCGCAGCGACGGCCCGTTCAAGAGCATCGCCGATTTCGCCGCCCGCATCGATCCCAGGCAGGTCAACAAGCGCGTGTTCGAGAACCTGGCGCGCGCCGGCGCCTTCGACGCCCTGAACGCCAACCGTCGCCAGATGGTCGAGTCTGCCGATCACATCCTGGACAGCGCGGCGCGCACCGCCCAGGACCGCGAGAGCGGGCAGTCCAGCCTGTTCGGCGGCCCGTCGCAGGGCGCCGAGCTGCGCCTGCCGTCGGTCGCCGACTGGCCCTCGCATGAGCGCCTGTCGGAGGAGTTCAGCGCCATCGGCTTCTATCTCTCGGGTCATCCGCTCGACGCCTATGCCGCCGCGCTGAAACGCCTCGGTGCCGTCACCTATGCCGCGCTGCTGGAGGACCGTCGCCGCTCCGGCTTCCGTGCCGTGCTGGCGGGCACCGTGATCCGCAAGCAGGAACGGCGCGGGCGCAACGACCAGCCGTTCGGCTTCCTCTCGTTGTCGGACCCCACGGGCCTGTACGAGGTGATGATGTTCTCCGAGGTGCTGCTGGCGTCGCGCCCGCTGCTCGAGCCGGGCAAGGCCGTGCTGGTCGCCGCCTCGGTCGATTGGGACGGCGACGAGCTGAAGCTGCGGGCGCTGACGATTTCCGATCTGGCCCAGGCCGCCGCCCAGGCGGGCGAGGGGCTGCGCATCACGCTGGGCGATCCCGCCGCGCTCGGCGCCCTGGCGGCCGAATTACGCCAGCCCGGCAAAGGCATCATCACCCTGATCGTCCCCGGCGGTCCTGGCGAAGAGGTCGAGATCGCGCTGCCGAAGCGGCAGCAGGTCACCGTGCCGCTCAAGGAACGCATCCGCACGCTGCCGGGCATCCTCGCCGTGGAGTCGGTGTAGCTTTCGCTGTGTCCTCCCCCTGAATCTGTTTCCTCCACCTGAAAGGGGGAGGTCGATCCGCTCTGAGCTTCGCGAAGGACGGATCGCGTGGGGGTCATGTCACCGGCCCCAACGCGCGCTCTGGCATTGAACTGCGGAACACGCCGCGCCGCATGTTCATGGCGCATCGGGGACTGATCCGGCTGCCTTTAGGCAACCAGGCTCGCCAGGAAGATCGCCGCGAAGGGCAACCAAGTGCCGAGAACGCTGCGGAACATGGCGTAGCCGCGCTCGAACAGCGGCGCGACGATCAGGGCATCGAGCGCCATCGCGATGCCTGTCATCACGCCGGCACGTGTAAGGGAGTCGAACTCCGCAAATGCATGTCTGTGAAGCGTGGACAGGACAAATGCGAAGGCCGGCGCCGCAACCAAATGAACGTACAGGGTCGTCTGCATGGACCACAGCCGGCGCCCTGCGGCGATCACGGCTCCGCACAAGGCCCACAGAATGACACTCGCGCCCATCAGGTAGATCCACGACATATCCGCCCCCGTTGCGGCCGAATTCTCGACAAACCTACAGCGCCACGCCGATTTTGGCATAATCCGATTGAACCGATGCTCGTTGCCGGATGGCCGCGGCGATGTCGGGTTGTCCGTCCTTGACCTTGCCGAGACGAACTTCCGAGAGGCCCTTCAGATACAGGGCGTCGGCAAGTTGCACCTCAAGAATTGGGGCGTGCGCACTCCAACCCTGGACCCAATTTGCATCCGGTGCCGCAACTGCTGCCGCTGCATCGGCGGCGGCGCCGCTGAAGTCCTGCTGCCGATAGCGCACGAGCGCCCGGATTGTCAGGTACATGGGGTTCGCCGGTTTGCTTGACACGGCGTTCTCACAGTCCTCGCGCGCATCGCCCAAATCGACGCCTCTGGCCGCCAAGGCCTGGCAGCGGGCCGCAAGGGTGTATGCGTGAACCGGCGTGTAGAACCATAGTGCTTCGGCCACCGTGTCGTCGTTGGCGGCGTTGCGATACTGGCCGGCGTGAAAATAGGCGCGCGCCCTGTTGTAGAAGTGTCCGCCGATGGGATTGGCCTTGATGGCTTCGGTGAAGTCGGCGATCGCCGCGGCGTAATTGCCGCGCATGTCGTAGATCATCGCCCGATTGTGCAGTGCGTAGTCGAAATTCGGCGCGTACTCGATGGCTTTGCTGTAATCGTCGAAGGCCGCGTCGACCTGACCTTTCCGATCTTCCATGAGGCCCCGCGCATAGTAGGCATCCGCGGCGATATCGGAAGACGGATGTGATGCGATGACGCTGTCGCACGCCGGCAGCGCCGCATCCCCGTCCGCCTTGATGCAGGTGTCCACGTCGGGATTCGTTGCAGCCTGTGCTGCCGCGCACAACAAGGTGCCGGCCAATGCCTGCACCCACCACGACTTCCAAAGCCGGTGCGATGACATGATTTCCCCCCTCAACGTGCCCCCAGGCGACGTGCCGATTCCGCCCTTTACGCCCCTTTGAACTTGGCGAACACCAGGCGGTCCTTGTTGTCGTGCATCAGGGAGGACAGGCCGTTGATGGTGCCGAGCCCCAGCCCGCGCGGAATACCGTTGTCCGGGTCGGCCGTGATGCGCGAATAGCTTTCGCCCGCCACCTTCTCCCATTTGCCGTTGGGCTTGCGGATTTCCAGGTTGGCGACCGTGGCCTTCAGCACCAGGCGCACGATCGGGATGTCGAACTGGCGCGGCTTCATCAAGCTCAGATGCCCGTCGGCGATCTGCCAGCCGTTCGCCGCGGCCCAGGCGCTCAGTTCGTCTTTGGTCATCCTTGTCTCCATGCGGAAGGGCGCGGGGAGATTATATCGCGGCGCCCTGCTGCGAACGCTCCTTCGTCACGCTTTCAATCCTAAAATTACGATTAAATTCGTTGATTAGGTCTTGAAACCGATTTTGGCGACCCCATTTCTCGGTCGTGACCAGAGGAGTGACCGCCAAGAGCGGCTGCGGCTGCGAGGACTTTTTCCACTGCAAGGCAAGTCATACAGGGCCGGGATGCACCTTGCAGGCATCACGGCGAAGCGAGCCGGCGAATGCGCCGCCTGGAGCGGCCGAACGCACTGACGCAAGCTTCGTCACGCCTGAGGAAAAGGCAAAGGTGCATGCTGGTTTGTGCGGACACGCCCATTCCTAATGCCCGCCGTAGCCCTGCAGAGGCGGACGCATTCGATGCACCCGCCTTTGGCGTAGATAGGGCTCCGCCTTGTAGGACGCGCGAAGCGCTTCGGGTGGGGGGCAGAGATGACCGAAGTTGGGATCGTTTTTCTTTCCCCGCTTACGGGGGAAGTGCCAAGCCGGCGAAGCGCAGCGAGGCCAAGGGGGTAAAGGCACCATTCTCTTCGAAAGGCCCGATTACAGCCGGAACGTTTTTCCCAGCCGCACCGAAAACGTCGAAGCGTGGGACTGGTAATAGGTGCCGTTGAGCGTGGCATCGTCGCCCAGCACGACCAGGAGCTCGGCGCCCGGCTGGAATTCCCACTTGTAGCGTACCGACAGGCCCATATCCTTGCTGATGTTGTCGTATTGCAGCTGGCCGCGCAGCTGCATGTCGGGCGTGAAGTTCACCGAGGTATCGAACGACTCGACGTGGATCGCCACATTGCCGTGCGGCGACGAGATCTGCTGCATGGTGTGGCGGGCGCTGAACATGAAGGTGTCGTCGGGATTGACGTTGAGCGTGGTGTCGGTCTGCAGCAGCGTGCCGCCGTAGAAGCCGCCGTACTGGATGTCCTCGATGCCGGACAGGAAGCGGCCTGGCGCCGTCTCGGTGCGCAGATGCACGACGTCGAAGACGTACGTACCGGCCGGCACGGGAATGTCGTGGGGCAGGGTGAAGGCGGGGACGGTCTCCCGGTCCTGCCAGACTTCGATCATGTAATAGTCGCCTGCCTCGGTGTAGCCGCCGACCCAGTAGTCGAACGGGATGAAGGTCTGCACGCTGTTGTCGAGGCCGGTGGTGAGGTCCCACCAGCTGCCGACCTCCAGCCAGCGCAGATCGGAACCGGAAAAGCGCCAGCGATGGGCGACGGCACCCACGAACTCGCGGATGCCGGAGCGAGACACGAATCCGAGCGCCGGGTCGAAATTGCTGCCCACCTGCTTGAACTTGAACCAGCCCTTCCACGGCTCGTTGGGGAAGTTGAGATTGAAGCCGAAGGAGTCGTCCTGGCCTGCCTTGGTGTCGAAGCTGCGCTCGAAATAGAAGTCGCCCTGCACGATCTTGCCGCCGAACATGTCGGAATCGTGGAACTGGAAGTCGCCGCCCGCCACCGTGTTGTGCGACTGGCCGGTGGGGTTGCCGTTGGTGACGATCAGCCCCAGTTTGGATTCGGTCAGCACCGGCATGGTGACGCGTGCCGCCGACAACAGCTGCTCGCCCGCCCCGGCGCCGCGCGCCGTGCCGACGCTCAGGGCGCCGATGCCGATGCCGTTGTAGTCGCCCGACAGCTTGACGCCGCCCAGGATGTTGACCGGCGCGTCGTTGACGATGCCGATGCGCCGCGTGAAGAACGGCGCCGCGTTGGGATCGTTTTCGACGCTGAGGGCTTGGCCGCCGAATTCGAAGGAGGCTGCGTCCTGCAGGAAGAAGTCGCGCCGCTCCGGATAGAAAAGGTTGAAGCGCGAGATGTTCACCCGGCGCTGGTCGAGCGGGGCGTCCGAGAAGTCGGTGTTGTAGGTCAACGTGCCGGTGAGCGAGGGCGTGATCTTGTAGTAGATGTTGCCGCTGGGCCGGAAGCTGATGCCGGTGCCGGTGTGCGGGCTGTCCCAGACCTGCTGGTAGCGCGTCAGGGCGAAGGCCTGCACGTCGAGACCGAGGCCTTTGCGGATCCCCGTGATGCCCGTCAGTGTGCCTTCGCGCGTGATGTCCTGGCTTGCGATCGCCTTGTTGATCGACGACCAGCGGATGCGCTCGTTGGCGCGCCGGACAAGCCGGAATAGATCGAATCCCCAATCGGCGCGCGAACCGTACGAGATGCTGCGGAACGGGATCTTGACCTCGACCGACCAGCCGTTGGGCATGATTTTGGTCTTGGCCTGCCAGATCGTGTTCCACTCGTAGATCACGTCAGTGTTGTTCTGGATCAGGCCGTCGCGGCGCGCTCCCAAGGGATTGACCTCGAAGATGTAGGCATTGCGCCGCGTCATGTCGGGGTCGAGGTAGATGCGGATGATGTCGTCGCTGTCGATGTCGCCGTCGCGCTGCTTGATGCGGGCGGTGATCGGGCCGTCGTCGTAAGCCATGATGCCGAAATAGAGGTTGTCCTCGTCGTAGAGGACGCGCACCACGGTCTTTTCGCTGGGCGGCGCGCCTTCCTCCGGCTCCAGCTGATAGAAAGCCTCGATCGGCCGCGCCTTGTTCCACACGGGATCGGACAGGTCGCCGTCGATCTTGGGCGCCTCGGCGGGACTGATGCGCGTTGCAGACGCCGTCGGGCGATAGGTGGAGAAGTCGCGGGCCTGCGATGGCGGGGCGCAAAGCGCGATGAAGGCGACGGCCGCGCCCACCACTCCACGCCAACGCCTTTTCGACACGACAATGCGCTCCGATCCCTGCCGCTAGAGAAGGGGCCGCTGCGGCATTTCTCAAGGCGGACGGCACTCACATTCGCGTGCGAATGCTTGTCGCGCATTTAACGAAAGAGATGCGAACGGTTCGCTACAGTGCCGCGGCGGTCTTGCCCAACCGTTCGAGACCCTCGGCCAGGAGCGCGGCATCCTGTGCGAAGCAGACACGCACATAGCTGTCGCTGGCGATGTCATTGGTGGGGCCGAAGGCCATGCCCGGCGCCAACCCGACGCGGGCGTCACGTACGATCTTTCTACAGAACTCGAGACTGTGCTTCAGGCCGTCGATGTGGAGGAAGGCATAGAAGGCGCCCTCCGGCCTGATCCAGCGGATGCGGTTTTGGCCTTCCAGGAACTGCGCCACCACGTCACGCCCTTTGCGGCAGCGTTCGACCATCTCGGCGCGGAACCGGTCGCCTTCCGGCGACAATGCCGCGATCGCCCCGTATTGCGCGAAGGTCGCGGGGCCGGTGTTGTTGGCGATGGTGATGACGTTCATCGGCTCATCGAGGCACGGCGGGTGCACCAGCCAGCCGACGCGCCAGCCCGTCATGGCCCAGGGCTTGGAAAAGCTGTTGACGACGAAGACCTCGTCGTCAGGTTCCATGATTTCGAGGAACGATGGCGCGTGCAGCTCGCCGTCATAAACGAGCGTGCCGTAGACTTCGTCGCTGATGACGGCGATTTCGTGCTTACGGGCGAAGTCGAGGATTGCCGACTGCTCGGCACGGGTGGCGATCCACCCCGTCGGATTGCCCGGTGAGCAGACGAAGATCGCCTTGGTGCGGCGGTCGTACTGGGCAAACAGCTTCTCCATGTCGAGCCGCCAGCGACCGCCGGTCCAGTCTTCCTCTAGCCGCACGAAGCGCAGCTCGGCGCCCACCACCTCGGCGGCCTGGAAGATGCTCGGCCACACCGGCGAGACGATGACGATATTGTCGCCCGTCTGGATCAGGCACTGCATCGCCGTGACGACCGCCAGCGTTGCGGCGCCGGGCAGCGAGATGCGCTCGACGGCCACATCGGCCCCCACCGTCCGCTTGTGGAACGCTGCCACCGCCTTGCGCAGTTCGAACATGCCGCGCGGGTTGTTGTAGAACGTCTTGCCGTCCTGCAGCGCCTGGATCGCCGCATCGCGGATGAATTTGGGGGTGACGAGGTCACCCTCGCCGAACCACAGCGGGATGATGTCCTTCTGGCCCAGGACGGACATGGACACCTTGCCGATGCCGTTGGGTTCGAGGTTCAGAACGTCTTTGCGGATTGCGGTCATGGCTAGGAGCTAACACGAACGATACGGACTTTTCCTCCCCTGTTTGCGGGGGAGGTGCTGCGCGCCGCGCATAGTCGCTTTGCCGCCCGGCCGGCCATGGGGGCGCCATTCCCGTCGCTGACGGGTAAGAAAGGCAAATGCGCCCAATGACATAAGCTGGTCAAATCGCACCTTGCGCCGATAGGACCCACCCCCTATAAACCCCGGCATTCCGCGCGCGAGGTGGGTTACGGAAGGTGTTCTTCCGTCCCCGTCCGGTGTCCGAGGAGCATCCCAGGAACGGGAGCGGCCAAGGACTCACCCTCGCGTTTGGTCAAACCGGAAAAGGAGACGTTTTCCAATGGCATTGCCAGAGTACACCATGCGCCAGCTGCTGGAGTCGGGCGCGCACTTCGGTCATCGCACGCAGCGCTGGAATCCGAAGATGGCTCCCTACATCTACGGCTCGCGCAACGACATCCACATCATCGATTTGACCCAGACTGTGCCGCTGCTCCACCAGGCGCTGGTCACTCTGCGCGACGTGGCGGCGGGCGGCGGGCGCATCCTGTTTGTCGGCACCAAGCGCCAGGCATCGGAGCCGATCGCCGCTGCTGCCAAGCGCTGCGCCCAGTACTATGTCAACCATCGCTGGCTGGGCGGCACGCTGACCAACTGGCAGACAATCTCGAATTCGATCAAGCGCCTGCGTTCCATCGAGGAGACGCTGGGCTCGGCCCAGAGTTCGGGCCTCACCAAGAAGGAGCTCCTCGGCCTGCTGCGTGAGCGCGACAAGCTGGAACGCTCGCTTGGCGGTATCAAGGAAATGGGCGGCCTGCCGAACATGCTGTTCGTGGTCGACACCAACAAGGACAACATCGCGATCTCGGAGGCCAGGAAGCTTGGTATCCCCGTGACGGCGATCCTCGATTCCAACTGCGATCCCGACGGCATCGCGTATCCGATCCCGGGCAACGACGATGCGGCCCGCGCCATTGCGCTCTATTGCGACTTGGTTGCGCGTGCCGTGATCGATGGCCTGTCGGAAGGCCAGGTCGCGGCCGGCGTCGACACGGGCGCTGCCGAAGTGCTGCCCGACGTCTCGCCTGCACCGGAAGTCGCGGCCGCGGAGGGCACCGAGGCTCCGGCCGCCTGAACAGAATAGACGGAGGTTAGTATGGCGGAGATTACCGCTGCACTGGTGAAGGACCTGCGCGACAAAACCGGCGCGGGCATGATGGACTGCAAGAGAGCGCTCAGCGAGACCGGCGGCGACCAGGAGGCTGCCATCGACTGGCTGCGCAAGCACGGTTACGCCAAGGCGGCGAAGAAGGCTGGACGCGTGGCGGCTGAAGGGCTGGTCGGCGTGGCGGTCGGCGGCGACGCCGGGGCGCTCGTGGAGGTCAATTCCGAGACCGACTTCGTGGCGCGCAACGACCAGTTCAAGGAGTTCGTGAAGAGTGCGGCGCAGATCGCGCTGACCGAAGGCGGCAGCGTCGAAAAGATGCTCGAGAAGCCGATCGGCGGCGTGGCCATGCGCCAGGCTCTCACGGATTTGATCGCCAAGATCGGCGAGAACATGAGTGTCCGTCGCGCCGTCGCGCTGGCCGTGTCGCCGGGCGTGGTCGCCCATTACGTGCACAATGCCATGGGACCGGAGCTTGGCAAGATCGGCGTGCTCGTGGCGCTGAAATCGACGGCCGACAAGGCCAAGCTCGCGGCGCTGGGCAAGCAGATCGCAATGCACATAGCGGCGGCCAATCCGTTGGCATTGACGCCCGCGCACCTCTCCGCTGAGGTTATCGAACGCGAGCGCAATATCCAGGCCGATCTGGCGCGCCAGTCGGGTAAGCCCGAGAGCGTTATCGAGAAGATGCTGGAAGGGCGGATGCGCAAGTTCTACGAGGAATCCGTCCTCCTGCATCAGACCTTCGTCATCGACGGGGAAACATCCGTTAGCAAGGTTCTGGAGAAGGCCTCCAAGGACTTCGGCGCCCCGGTCGAGATCGAGGCTTTTGTCCGCTTCCAGGTGGGCGAGGGGATCGATAAAGTCACCGAAGACGCCGCCTGATGAGCCCGCTCTCCGGCCACTGAACAGGGTGGACCCCATGTCCTCGACGCCCAAGTACCGCCGCGTGCTTCTCAAAGTCTCCGGCGAGGCGTTGATGGGGTCGCAGCCTTACGGCATCGACATCTCGACGGTCGATCGAATCGCGGCCGACGTGAAGGACACGACGGACGCCGGCATCCAAGTCTGTATGGTCATCGGCGGAGGGAACATCTTCCGCGGGCTGTCTGGGGCTGCCAAGGGCATCGACCGGGCGACGGCCGACTATATGGGCATGCTGGCGACCGTGATGAATGCGCTCGCCATGCAGGCGGCTCTGGAACGTACGGGCGTACCGAGCCGCGTGCAGTCCGCGATTCCCATGAGTACGGTGTGCGAGCCCTACATCCGGCGCCGGGCCATCCGGCACATGGAGAAGGGACGCGTGGTCATCTTCGCGGCCGGCACTGGCAATCCGTTCTTCACGACCGACACGGCAGCGGCGCTCCGGGCGGCCGAGATGAATTGCGACGCACTGCTGAAAGGTACGCAGGTGGACGGAGTGTATAGTGCCGACCCGAAGAAGTACGCCGACGCAACCCGTTACGATGCGCTCAGCTATCACGACGTGCTGTCTCGCGAGCTCAAGGTCATGGACGCCTCGGCGGTGAGTTTGTCTCGCGAGAACAAGATTCCCATCATCGTGTTTTCGATTCACGACCGGGGCGCTCTGGCCGCGGTGTTAAGGGGCGAAGGGCGGGCCACGATCATTGAAGAAAGCGCTTAGGAGAAGAGCATGGCCGAGACCTATAGCAAGGATGAGATGGCCCGCCGCATGAAGGGCTGTTTGACGGCGGTGAAAGCCGAGTTTGCGGGGTTGCGGACGGGGCGCGCGTCGCCCGCCCTGTTGGATCCCGTCACCGTCGACGCCTACGGCCAGCAGATGCATATCAGCCAGCTCGGCACGGTTTCGACGCCGGAGCCGCGTCTGCTCACGGTACAGGTGTGGGACCGCGGCATGGTTAAGGCCGTAGACAAGGCCGTCCGGGATGCCGGTCTGGGGCTCAACCCGCAAGTCGACGGACAGCTCTTGCGCATCCCGATTCCCGAGCTGAACGAGGAACGCCGCAAGGAACTGGTGAAGCTGGCTCACAAGTACGCCGAGCAGGCCAGGGTGGCCGTACGGAACGTGCGTCGGGACGGGATGGAGCTCCTGAAAAGGCTCGAGAAGGACCACAAAATTGGTCAGGACGAACACCATAAGCAGGGGGAGGAGCTGCAGAAGCTGACCGACGGCCACATCAAGGAAATCGATCAGGCTCTGCAGGCCAAGGAACACGAAATCATGCAGGTCTAGGGCGGCGGACGTTGCTCTCCGGCCCGGACAGGGTCAGCATGGACGCAGGATCGTCAGGAGCACCGCGTCGGGGGCGGTTTGGGACAGCCACATGACCGTTGGTGAGTGCAGTAACCTTCCGCGACATGTCGCCATCATCATGGACGGCAACGGTCGATGGGCGCGACGGCGCCATTTACCCCGCCAGGCCGGTCATGTTGCCGGCGTCAATGCCGTACGCGAGGTTGTACGTGCCGCCTGCGACATCGGCCTCGCAAACCTGACCTTGTTCGCCTTCTCGTCCGAGAACTGGAAGCGCCCGGCCATGGAGGTTGGTGCCCTGATGGGGTTGTTCCGCCTCTATTTCCGCAATGATATGAAGGAGATCGTCGAGCGGGGCGCCCGTGTGCGGATTATCGGCAATCGCACCCGGGTGGATCCCGACATCCTGCAGATGATCGAGGAGGCCGAGCGTAGCACTTTGGGCAATACCGGCATCAACCTGACCTTCGCCTTCGACTACGGAGGACAGGAGGAAATCGCAGCCGCGGCCCGCGAATTGGCGCGCGCTGCGGCCGAGGGACGCCTGGACCCCGAAGCGATCACGCCGGAACTCGTGTCCTCGCGGCTATTCACGCACGGGTTACCGGAACCCGATCTGGTGATCCGCACGAGCGGCGAGCGGCGGCTGAGCAATTTTCTGCTGTGGCAGTCGGCCTACGCGGAGCTGTTGTTCGTTGATACGTTGTGGCCGGACTTTGGCCGCAAGGAGTTCACAGAGGCGCTGGAACAGTTCTCGCATCGCGAGCGCCGCTTTGGCGCATTGCCGGAAGCCGTGGCGTGACGAAGGCGAGTGACATGACGGCCCAGAACATCGCCCCGGGATTCCGGGCGATCCGCTTCACGCGGGAATGGATCACGCGGCCGGTGTTCGCGGTCGTCCTTGCGGTTGCCATCATTGCGGCGATCTTCGCGGGCCGCCCATATCTCGAAATTGCGGTTGCCGTCGTGGTCTTCGCCGGCGCGCGCGAGTGGCACCGCATGGTGGGCGGCGGTCGTTACGCCGTCGAATTCGCGGCGACGACGGCCGCAATTTGGGGGGCGCTGGCGGCCTACCTGCTGTGGGAAACGAGCTGGGTTCCGCAAACGATTCTCGCGGGCGGCGTCTTGCTCGTCGGGCTGCTCGGTCTCGTGCGCCGCAATAATCCGGTGTGGAACGCTGCCGGCGTTCTTTATCTCGGCCTGCCGTCGTTGGCGATGCTTGCTCTGAGGGACCAGCCGCATCACGCGACCTGGGTGATCGTAGGACTCTTCATCGTGGTTTGGGCGACCGATACGGGCGCGCTGTTCGTCGGCAATCTCGCTGGCGGCCGCAAGATCGCGCCCCGGCTGTCGCCCAACAAGACTTGGTCGGGCACGATCGGCGGCGTGATCGCTGCATCCGTACTCAATGGCGCCTTCGTTGTCATGCTTGGCGGCAACATGCTTGCGGGCGCGGTATTCGGCGCCGGGCTGGCCGTTGTGGCGCATCTCGGAGATCTCTTCGAGTCTCTCGTCAAGCGCATCTTCCATTACAAGGATTCTGGCTCGCTCATTCCGGGGCACGGAGGTGTCCTTGACCGCATCGATTCAACATTGTTCGCGTTGGTGGCCATGGAAATCGCCGTCTTTGTCCTCCATCTGGATCCACTGTTCGGAGGCACCCCGTGACCCCTATCGCCGCCCATCGTCGCCGCGTCGAAATGCCGGACTTGTCGCCGGTATTGGCGCGCCGTGTCACCGTACTAGGCTCGACCGGCTCCATTGGCATCAGCACGCTGGACGTGATCGTCCATGCGCGGCAATGCTACGGAGAGGATGTGCTGCCGATTGAGGCATTGACGGCCAACGGAAACGTCGGCGCGCTGGCGGCGCAGGCGCTGAAAGTCAGGCCGAAGCTCGCGGTTATCGGCGACGAGGCGAAATACGGCGCGCTGAAGGCCGCGCTGTCGGGCTCCGGCGTCGAAGTGGCGGCTGGCCGCGAGGCCGTGATCAGGGCTGCGGCGCGTCCGTCCGATATCGTGATGGTCGCGATCATGGGTGCGGCTGCGCTCGAGCCCGCACTGGCGGCGGTCAAGCGCGGCGCCACCGTGGCGCTCGCCAACAAGGAGTGCGTGGTTGCGGCCGGTGCCGTCTTCCGTCGCGCGCAAACGGCGGCGAAGGCCGATGTCATCCCTGTGGATTCCGAGCACAACGCGATCTTTCAGGTATTCCGCGCCTCCGACGGCGACGACGTTGACCGCGTCACGCTGACGGCGTCGGGCGGTCCGTTCCGCGAGTGGTCGTTGGAGCGCATGCGGGTTGCGACCGCGAAAGAAGCTGTGGCCCATCCGAACTGGTCGATGGGTGCCAAGATCTCCGTCGATAGCGCCACGCTGATGAACAAGGGCCTCGAACTCATCGAAGCCCATTTCCTGTTCGCCTTGCCGGCGGAAAAGCTGGGTGTGGCGGTGCATCCGCAATCCATCGTGCACTGCCTCGTGAGTTATGCCGACGGGTCGACGCTCGCTCACCTCTCGGCGCCGGATATGCGTACGCCGATCGCCCACGCCCTCGCGTGGCCCCGGCGCATCTCGTCGCCGTCTCGCAAGCTCAATCTGACCGAGGTCGCCAAGCTGACGTTCGAAGCTCCCGACCACGAGCGCTTTCGCTGCCTGTCGCTGGCGCTGACCTGCCTCGAACGAGGCGGCATGGCTCCCACAATTCTCAATGCTGCCAATGAGATCGCGGTGGACGCATTCCTCAAGGATCAGATCGGGTTCCTCGATATTCCGGCGGTCGTGGAAGCCACGCTCGACGAAAGTCCCGGCGTGAACGCCGAGGCCGAATCACTCGAAGGCGTTCTGGCGGCAGATGCGCGGGCGCGCGAATTGGCCCGCGACATCTGCAGACGTATGACGGCGTAGGGGTCCAACGGAGCAACCATGGTAACGGTCTTGCACAATCTGGTTGACTGGGCACCCCTCGGGATACCCGCCTTCATTTTCGTTGTGACTCTTGTGGTGTTCTTCCACGAATCCGGCCACTTCCTCGTGGCACGGCTGTGTGGCGTGGCCGTCGAAACCTTCTCGATCGGCTTCGGCGGCGAAATCATCGGCTGGAACGACAGGAAGGGCACCCGCTGGAAGATTTCCTGGCTGCCGTTCGGCGGTTACGTGAAATTTCTCGGCGACGAGGGCGCAGCTTCGACACCGGATCGTGAGCAACTAGAGAAGATCTCGCCCGAGCAACGCGCCAGCGTATTCGCCTTCAAGCCCGTCTGGCAACGCGTCCTGGTGGTGGCGGCGGGGCCGGTGGCCAACTTCATCCTTGCCTTTGTCGTGTTCTTTCTCCTCTACACGCTTGTGGGGGCGAGGGGCCTTTCGACCTACGTGGGGGCGGTACAGCCGCACTCGCCGGCGGCTATGGCCGGCATCAGGGCAGGCGACAAGATCACCGCGGTAAACGGCCATCCGGTACGGCTTTTCTACGACGAGATGCAGCCCCTTATCCAAGCCGCCAAGAACCAGACGTTAAGGCTGACTTTCGAGCGGCAGGGCCGCCAGATGACCGTGCCGGTCACTCCCGGTCTGATCGACAATACAGACATCTATGGCGGGCACCTGAAGACCATCGGCATCGGCATTTCCCCCGCCTCCGACACAGCGTTGAACACAGTCTATCTGCCCGTTCCAATTGCCAAAGCTCCCTTGATTGCCGCAGCGCAATGCTGGGGCATTGTCGATCTGTCCCTGACCTATCTGTGGCGGATCGTCTCCCACCACGCCGATACCAGCCAGTTGGCCGGGCCCATCGGTGTGGCCAGTATGGCGAAAACCGAGGCTTCACACGGCTTCTACGCGCTCCTGACTCTGGTAGCTTTCTTTTCTGTAAGCATCGGACTGATCAATCTTTTTCCCATTCCGCTCCTCGACGGGGGCCATCTTCTGTACTATGCATGCGAGGCTGTTCTGGGCCGCCCGCTGGACGCGCGCACCCAGGACGTCGGATTCAGAGTTGGGCTGGCTCTGGTGCTGGGTCTAGTGCTCTTCGCCACCTGGAACGATCTGGTCCGGTAGCAATACCGTCGGTGTGCTGTTGCCGACTTGATACGAGTGTCACAGACGAATGAGCGCCAACGCCCTGTTCGCCCGAGTGAAGCGCGCGGCCCCCGCATCGCTGGTGTTAGCTTCGGTTGTCATCGCGGCGCCCGCCGACGGACAGCAAGCCAAGCCGGCGCAACATGCGGCGACCGCGAGCCCCGCTGCAGTGGATAACGCCGAGCCCGCCCCGATCGTTCGCCGGATTGTTGTTCTCGGTACGCAGCGTATCGAGCCCGCGACGGTCCTCACTTATCTGACCCTGCACGAAGGCGATCCCTACGATCCGCAGGCGGCCGATCGGGCGCTGAAGGCGCTCTTGGCCACCGGCCTCTTTTCAGACGTGAAGACCGACTGGGACGGCACGACCTTCACCATCCACGTGGTGGAGAATCCGATCATCAACCAGGTCGAGTTCGAAGGTAACAGCAAGGTTACGACCAAGGACCTGACCAAGGAAGTGCAACTCAAACCGCGCATGGTGTTCACGCGCGCCAAGGTGCAGTCGGACATCCAGCGGATCATTGAGCTTTACCGGCGCAACGGCAAATTCGGCGCCACCGTCAATCCAGAGATCATCCAGCGACCGCAGAACCGCGTAGACTTGATCTATTCGATCAACGAAGGGCCGACGACCGGCGTAGCGCGCATACTGTTCGTCGGAAATCATGCCTTCGACGACTCGACCTTGCGCGAGCAAATCGCCACGGAGGAGTCACGCTGGTGGCGCATTCTGGCGACCAACGACAATTACGATCCGGATCGTCTGCTGTTCGACAGGGAGCAACTGCGCCGCTTCTACGTCAGCCACGGCTACGCCGACTTCAAGGTTACCTCGGCCGTCGCTGAGCTGACTCCCGACCGCAGCGCGTTCTACATCACCTTCACGGTTGACGAGGGCCCGAAATACAATTTTGGCAACGTCGAGATCGACTCCCACGTCAAGGAACTTCCGGCCCAGGCCTTGAGGCCGCTCGTGCCGATCGCGCCGGGCACGCTGTACGACGAAGACGAGGTCGAGAAGGCCAAGGATACGCTGGTCAACGCGGTCGGTACCAAGGGCTACGCCTCGGCGGAAGTCGGCGTGCGCCTGCGCCGCAACGACGCCAATCACACGGTCGATGTGATCATGCGCGTTGAGCAAGGCCCACGCGTCTACATCGACAAGGTCAACATCGTCGGCAACACGCGCACGCTGGACAAGGTCATTCGCCGCCAACTGCGTTTCGCGGAAGGCGACGCGTTCAACAGGGACCTGATCGACCGTTCACGCACGCGCATCCGTGCACTGGGCTTTTTCAAAGATGTCACGATTAAGAATTCCCAGGGTTCGCGTCCTGACAAGACCGACGTCACCGTAGAGGTCACGGAACAGTCCACCGGCGAAATCTCTCTGGGTGCCGGCTACTCCTCGACAAGCTCCTTCGTTGGAGAGTTCGCCTACACCGAGCGCAATCTATTCGGCCGCGGCCAGTACATGCGCGCCAGCATCGCCATGTCGACGTTGAGCAAGCAGTTCCAGTTCAGCTTCGTGGAGCCATGGTTCCTGAACCGCCCGCTGGCGGCCGGCTTCGACATCTACAAGTACGTCACGGACTACAACCAGGCGGGCTATCAGGGCGACGTGAGCGCTATCGGCTTGCATGTTGGCTTCCCGACTTCGGAATACGGCAGCGTGGGCGTGCGCTACACCTTCCGCATCAACAAGGTCAGCGCCTATAGCAACGCGCCGGCGAGCCTGCAGTACGAAATCCTGTACGGAGGCGCCGCCAACACCACGGCTTCGGAATTCGGCGTGAACTTCGGCTACAACACGCTCGATGACAACATCAAGCCGACCCGCGGCATTCTGTTCAGCCTGGACCAGGATTTCGCGGGATTCGGCGGTTCACTCAAGTTCCTTAAGACCGAGGGCAGCTTGTCGGCCTTCCACAAGCTGTGGGGCGATTGGGTGGGGCAGTTCACTGCCCAGTCGGGCTTCATCCAGGCATATGGCGGCACGTACGTTCCGATCGAGGAGCGCTTCTTCAAGGGCGGCGATTCGTTCCGCGGCTTCAAAGTGGCGGGTATCGGCCCACGTGACACCGACGTGGCGGGTGATTACGGGGCCGTGGGCGGCGATTTCTACGCTATCGGCACGCTCCAGACCCGGATCCCGGATTTCCTGCCGGCCGATTATGGCATGTCCTTTGCCCTGTTCTCGGATTTCGGCACATTAGGCCACCTCGATTCGCCCCTGAGGGGCTGTGCCACGTCCAACTATTGCATTAAGGACAATCTGGCCCTGCGCGCTTCCGCGGGTGTGTCGATCAAGTGGAAATCGCCTTTCGGTCCGGTTCAGATTGATCTAGGTATACCGCTTGTCAAAGCGCCTTATGACAAAGCCCAGATCTTCCACTTCAGCGCCGGCACGGGGTTCTAAATCCATGGCCAAGAAATCGTTTTTCGCCCGCACCATCCTGGTGGGTGGGTTGTTTATGCTCGCTGTATCCCTGCAAGACGCCGCACTGGCGGCACCGCCCCCGCCCCCCGGCGGAGCGCCAACCGCGAGGATCTTGATGGTCGATCTGCGCCGTGTCATGGCGGCTTCCAAGGTCGGGCAGAACATCCAGCAGCAACTCGAGCAGTTGCAGCAGCAGGCGCGCAACGACCTCAAGTCCGAGGGCACGGCCCTGCAGACCGAGAAGGCGCAACTCGAACAGCAGGTCGCGATCCTGGCGCCTGACGTGAAGAATCGGCGCATCAAGGATTTTGACGCCCGTGCGGCGGCGTTTCAGAAGAAGGCACAAACTCGTGGCGCGCAGATCCAAGCCGGTGCCCTAAAGGCGCAGCAACAGGTCGAAGCGGCCTTGGGGCCGATCCTGCAGGGCGTCATGCAGGAACGCGGCGCCACCATCCTCCTCGATCGCTCGGCTGTCCTGATCGCACCGAACGCCATCGATGTGACCGCCATCGTGGTCCAGCGGCTCGATACGAAGATGCCGACCGTGAAGGTGGAGCTGACGAATCCGCCGCCCGGATCCGCGATGGCCCAGCAGCAGTAAGGGCGGCGCCAGGGGCGCCCTCAGCCATGGCCGATCCACGTTTCTACGACAATCGCGGCCCATTCACCTTGGCGGAGGTCTGTGCAAGGGCGGGGGTCGCCGCCCCTGACCGTGTGGACGCCTCTGCCGCCATCGCCGACGTCGCGAGCCTGAGCGGAGCTGCCGCGAGCCATCTCGCTTTTTTCACGGGCGGAAGGGCTTCGGAGGAGTTCGGGCGCAGTCTGGCTGGATTCTGCTTTGTTCCCGCAAAGGGAGACAAGCTGCCGGCCATCCCTGCCGGCTTGGTGATCATCCCTTGCGATTCTCCGCAACATGCCTTCGCAGCCGTGGCGCAGCTATTCTATCCCGAGGCGCTTGGCGTGGCTTTTCCCCAAGCTCTGCCCATCGACCCCATGGCAGAGATCGGCATTGGGGTCGACCTCGCGCCAGGCGTGGTCGTTGGACCGGGGGCCCAGATTGGTGAGGGTGTTCGCATCGGACCCAATGTTGTTATCGGCCGGGGCGTGACTGTGGGACGGGGTACTGAGATCGGTGCCAATGTTTCAATCGCCTATGCCCATATCGGGGACGGAGTGCAGATCCTACCCGGAGCGCAGATCGGTCAGCCCGGCTTTGGATTCGCTTCCAGCCCGCGTGGCCACGTGAAGATCCCGCAGCTCGGTCGCGTCATCATACAGGATCGAGTGGAAATAGGTGCCTGCGTGACGATCGACCGGGGGGCCCTCGGCGATACGGTCGTGGGTGAGGGCACAAAGATTGATAATCTCGTGCAGATTGGGCACAACGTTCACGTCGGCAGACACTGTGTCATCGTCTCACAAGTCGGCATCTCGGGCAGTTCGACGCTCGGCGATTATGTGGTGATTGGAGGGCAGGGTGGTATCGCCGATCATTGTTATCTCGGTGACGGCGCGCGACTGGCAGGCCGCGGCGCCACGGCCCCCGGACAAGTGATCGAGGCAGGAAAGGATTACGGCGGCGTTCCAGCCAAGCCGATCAAGGAGTGGATGCGGGAGGTGTTCACGCTCGCAGCTTTGGCCAGGAAACCCAAACGAGGTGGGAATGACTGAGAAGCAACGGCATGATGTTGTACTCGGTGTGGAGGATATCAAAGTACTGCTGCCACATCGCGCACCGTTCCTTTTCGTCGAAAGGCTGACGGATATCGTCGCCTACGAGAGCGCCACCGGCTACAAGGCCGTCAGCTACAACGAGCCGCATTTCCAAGGTCACTTCCCCGACCATGCCGTCATGCCCGGCGTCTTGATCGTGGAGGCTCTGGCGCAAACCGCAGGTGCACTGGTGCTCCATTCCCTCGGTATGACCAGTGACAACCGCATCGTCTATTTCATGACGATCGAAAAGGCGCGCTTCCGCAAGCCGGTGCGGCCGGGTGACATGCTGCAGATGAAGGTCAAGGCTTTGCGGCGGCGTGGCCCGGTATGGCGTTTCTCGGGCGAAGCCTATGTCGGCGAAGTGTTATGTGCGGAAGCGGAATTCAGCGCCATGATCCAGGAAGGCGGAGCGGATGGCGATACATCGGACGGCAATCGTTGAAGACGGGGCCATTCTAGGGGCGGACGTAGTCGTCGGCCCATTCTGCATCGTCGGTTCTGAGACGAAACTGGGCGCAGGTGTGTGCCTCCATTCCCACGTCGTGATCGCTGGCAAGACCGAGATCGGTGCGCGCACGCAGGTCTATTCCCATGCCGTGCTTGGCGGCGAATCACAGATTCGCAGCAACGACCCGACGGATACACGGCTTTCCATAGGCGAGGACTGCGTCATCCGCGAACACGTGACGATGAGCCTGGGCAGCCGCAAGGGCCATGCCGTCACCAAGGTTGGCGACCGCGGCTATTTCATGGCCTACAGCCATATCGGTCACGATTGCGCGGTCGGCAACGACGTCACGTTTGCCAACGGTGCCCAGCTTGGCGGGCATGTCGTGATCGGCGACGGTGTCATTCTGGGCGGTATCAGCGCGGTGCAGCAGTTCGGTCGCATTGGCCGGGGCGCGATGCTGGGTGGTGTCTCAGGGTGCAACGAGGACATCATCCCCTTCGGCATGGCATTCGGCGATCACGCGAAGCTCGCCGGCCTCAATATCGTGGGTCTCAAGCGTCGCGGCGTTCCCAGGCCGTCCATCCACGCCCTGCGCGCCGCTTATCGTGCGATCTTCCTGGGTACCGAAGGTTCGCTGGCTGAGCGTGCCGCCAAAGCGAGGGAGAGTTGGGGAAGCATTCCCGAAGTTGCCGAGGTGATCGATTTCATTCTGGCGCCGGCCAAGCGCCCCGTTTGCACCGCACGCGCGCACGCAACCGAGCATTCGGACGAATGACGGGCGCCCTCGGCATCATTGCGGGCGGCGGCGAGCTTCCACAGGCGATCGCCGAAAGCGTCCGCGAAAGCGGGCGAGAAGTGTTCGTCGTCGGTCTTAAGGGCTCGGCGGATGTCTGGCTGGAACGCTATCCCCATACCTGGGCTTCGTTGGGCGAAGTGGGCAAGGTGCTCAAGTCGCTGAACGGTGCGAAGTGTTCCGATGTCCTCTTGGCCGGTAAACTGGCACGCCCGAAATTCAATGAGATCAAGCTCGATACCAAGGGCGTATTGGTGGCTCCGCGAATCATTGCGGCCGCGCGCAAGGGTGACGACGCATTGCTGCGTGCAGTCGCGGATACCTTCGCGCGCGAGGGGTTCGGCATTCTGGGCGCCGCCGAGGCGGCCCCCGGACTCCTGGCACCTGATGGCGTATTGGGACGGATCCGCCCGACGGCGGATAATGAAGAGGATATATCTGCGGCCTTCTCGATCGTGCGCACCATGGGCGCGTTGGACGTCGGCCAAGCCGCCGTCGTGTGCGACGGTCTGGCGCTCGCCGTAGAGGCGGCCGAAGGCACCGATGCCATGATCGCGCGAGTCGGCGCGCTGCCGCAGCACCTTCGCGGTACGCCCGCCGATCGTCGAGGGGTCCTCGCCAAGGCGCCCAAGCCGATCCAGGACCGCAAGACCGATCTACCGGTCATCGGTGTGCAGACCGTCCGCCATGCCGCTGCAGCAGGCCTTGCCGGCATTGCGATCGAGGCGGAGGGGGCGCTCATCCTGGGCAAGCGCGCGGTGGTGGAGGAGGCTGACGTGCTTGGTCTCTTCATTGTCGGTGTTCCGGCTGCGAAGCCATGAGCGTCGAAAGACCTCTCAGCCTCATGCTGATCTGCGGGGAACCCTCGGGCGATCAACTTGGCGCGCAGCTGATGACCGCTCTGAAGTCTATCGCAGGCGATCGCGTGACAATCACCGGCGTGGGCGGCGAGGCAATGGCGGCACAGGGCCTCAAGACGCTGTTCCCGCTTGATGACACGGCTGTGATGGGGCTGCACGAGGTCGTACCCAAGATTCCCGCCATCCTGGCGCGGGTGCGCCAGGCAGCCACGTTCGCGGCCGAGTCGAAGCCAGATGCTGTCATCCTCATCGACAGCCCTGATTTCACCCACCGCATCGCACGGCGGCTGAAGCGTATCGCGCCGCGCATCGCTACCATCAATTACGTCGCACCGCAGGTCTGGGCGACTCGCGCCTATCGTGCCCGCGCCATGGCGAGGTATTTCGACCTCGTCCTGGCCTTGTTGCCCTTCGAGGCCCCATTCTTCGAGGGATACGGCCTCAAGGCTGTGTTTGTCGGCCACCCGGCGCTCGAGCGAGGCAAGCGCATGGTGGGGGGCGAGGCTTTTCGCTCGCGCCTTGGCATCGCACCTGAGGCGCCGCTGCTGGCCGTGCTGCCGGGAAGCCGCTCCAATGAAATCCGCTTCATCTACCCCGAATTTCGCGAGGCAGCTCGGCTTCTGGTGCCGACCATTCCAGGTCTCGTGTGTGTTATTCCAACGGTCCCGCATGTGGCAGGACGTGTGCGTGCAGGGGCGAAAGACTGGCCGACCCCGTTGCATATCGTGGATGGCGAAGCCGATAAGTTCGCCGCCTTCGATGCCGCCGATGCGGCGCTGGCCGCGTCCGGCACGGTGACCACGGAATTGGCGCTCGCTCGCACGCCGATGGTTGTGGCCTATAAGGTCGGCTGGCTGACAGCCGAAATCTTCCGCCGCCTGATCCGGGTGAAATACGCCACCATCGTCAATCTTCTGCTCGATCGCGAGGCGGTGCCGGAGTTCATCCAGCAGCGCTGCACACCGCCAGCTCTCGCCGGAGCCCTGGTACCGCTTCTTAACGATAAGGCCAGGGCCGCGCAGCAGGTCGCCGATCTCGAGGAAGCCATGTGCCGCCTGGGCGAGGGTGCCGAGCAGCCCTCTTTGCGCGCCGCGCGGGCCATCCTGGATTTCCTGCACTGAAACACTTTGCCGCAATCGATCCGTTGACGACACGA
>JAGWNK010000076.1 GCA_028871345.1 Alphaproteobacteria bacterium
CGGCTCGTCACCTTGTCACGCACGACGGTCTGGCGGCGTGTTCGGCAGGGTACGTTCCCGGCGCCCGTGTCGTTAGGGACGACTCGCATCGCATGGCGGGAGAGCGACATTGCTGCCTGGATGGAAGCGCAGAAATTGACAACCGAAGGGGCGCCTTTGGACCACGACAGTCACTAGCACTTCGCCACATTCCAGGTCTTGACGCGTACACTCGAGAGGGCGACACATTCGTTCCCGCTCGGCGGGCGCGTAGCTCAGCTGGTAGAGCGCTCCCTTTACACGGGAGATGTCACGGGTTCGAGTCCTGTCGCGCCCACCAGCCATTTCCGTGCGAACCGGCCCTCTCGGGCCGGTTCCGGAAGTGTCCGACAGTTCCGGCACTTAGCCGGAATGTGCAGCATGTTTCCTGTCATTTTCGCTCGAAGACACCCTTAACAGCAGATAACAGGCGTCGAATTCTCAGTCGGCAAACTCGCTCTTCCGTTTGCCGGCCATTCGGAAGAACCATCGCTCTCGCCAGCGTGCGCTGTGAGGCCGGTTCGTGGATGAAACTGGAGAATGATTGCCGGCTCTTGGATCAGACGTACAGCCGGCTGGAGCTAGAGGCCGAGGGTCTGGTGTTGCTGCTTCCAAGAAAGAGGGAGGTTCTCGGTGAAGCGCGAGATGCCGAGGTTCGGAGGAACTGCGTTGGCCACCACGGCTGCGATAATGTCCGGCGCAAGGAAGGCAAGCGACAGAGTAACTCGGACGTAGCGTGCACTGCATCCCTCGCGCCGAGCAATCTCCTCCGCGCCAGCTATTCTGCCCTCAACCAGTTCTTGAGCCCAGACCCGTGCCTTGGCGATGCCAAGCAACAACGTTTGCCGGCTATCAGCCCGCAACCCGATTGGGTCATTGGAACCACCACTCCTGATGATCTCCCGGCGCGGCTTGCGGTTTTTGACATTGAGCGGCACATCGACCGCCTCTGGCGCGTGATCGTCGTGATCGCCACCACCTTCGTCTGGCTTGCCACTAGCTATGAATTCGATCGCCACACTTTCCTTGGAGACAATGACGCGCTTGACATGCGCGTCAATTAGCTGGCGGTCGTCCAATTCTAAGTCGGTGTCTGTGATCTTGGAATCACCAGTTTCCTCATGGAGCATTGGCATCCTCTCTCGAACGGCCGCGACGACTGCGTCTTCGACAAGGGTTGCTGCGACACGGGAGATTGATCCAGGCTGGCCCACAGCACCGTGGTTCCAGGGAGCCGACAGGTAATAGCGGTACCGGGCAGGTCCTTTCTGTGAGTTCGTCGGCGTCATGCGGTTGCCGGCATCATCGTAGATGCGCCCCATCAAGATGGAGCCAGATGCCATGCGCGCGTTTTTAAGGGTGACGGCACTGCTTAAGAGCTTGGCTTGGACAGCGTCGAAGAGTTCTCGATCAAGGATTGCAGCGTGCTGTCCCGGATAGATTTTACCGGCATGGGTCGTCTCACCGACATAGACCCGGTTCTTCAGCATATGGGCCAAAGGGCCGGTATAGAAGGGAATACCTCCAACTGTCGTACCGTTCGCGAGCTTGCGGACCTTTGTGACGATACCTCTGGAATGCAAATCCTCCCTGAGGGCTTTGATGCTGGCAAGTTCTAGATAGCGACGGAAGATTGTTTTCACCTGCTCCGCTTCGTGCTCTTCGGCCACGAGCTTCTTATCCCTGACAACATACCCGAGCGGCGCACAACCCCCGACCCACATGCCCTTTCGTTTGGAGGCGGCAATTTTGTCGCGGATGCGTTCGGCAGTGACCTCCCGCTCGAACTGGGCGAAGGAGAGCAAGACATTGAGCGTGAGGCGCCCCATGTGCCATTCGGCCGCTTGCCGGCACACGAGGAGGCGCTCGTGTGCCAGTCGTCAGTTTGGATCTCATCATGGACTACACAGCGCTCTTGGCCGTGATGCGATAGATGCGCACGCCATCGACCTTCGTCGAAGTTACCGTCAGACCAAGTTTCTTCTTGAGAGCGCCAGACATCGCACCACGCACCGAGTGCGCCTGCCAGCCTGTTGCCTTCATCATCTGGTCAATGGTTGCGCCCTCCCGCCGGTGAAGCAGCGCAATCATTTCTGCGAGCTTGCTTCCTTCCCGCACTTGGGGCGTCAAAGATGCTTTCGTCGCTTGGTTCGTTGTCGTCCGAGGCTTCGTCTTGCTGGAAGTAGTTGGCGCTGATTTCGCCGCTCGCGAAGGGCGTTGAACCTTCTGTAGTCTTGGTTTCGTGGATTTGTTCATAGGTCTCCCCAGTGATTGCGACAGCGTTAGGGCTGCCACGACCGCAAGCCCCAAGAAGCCGGATTACCGAGCAGCTGGGGCACAATGCTGGAGAAATGATGGTTAGTAGGTGTTTTATTCCTCGCTTTCCCGGCGGATCAGGCATGCGGCATTCAAAAGCATATTTGCCTCGTAGGTGTTTTGCTCAATATCCAAAAGAATACGAAATGCTCCCCCATGATTACCGGTTGCTGCACACGCTCCAGCCGCCGCGGCAATATCGTGCGTCTGCTTTAACCGCTCGGTGATCATCGGGAAAAGTGCCAACAGCGCACCCTTCAAAGCTTCATTTTCCATCGTGCAATCCTCTCTTATAACGACCGGATACATGCTTCCTTCCGCCAGGAAGTCGAGCGGAATGTGAGCAATCTTCTGGCGAAGATCGGCGGACACCGATCATCTCATGCCCTCTCCGGAAGGGAAAAATCGTTGCGATTGTGTCCGATAAATAGGCTTGTTATCGGACAACGCCGGCAAAGCATGTGACAGCTCGAAGGCCGCGAATTCTTGGTCATCGTTCACAGCACCCTCGCGCTGGACCAGATCGCTCGTAAGGCACAGGTCAGCACCGAGTTCTCTCGGATCAGCCATACATAAAGTGCCCAGTGCTGGTCCTCACTGGTCGATCAGGAGATCAATGTAGGCGTGACGCAAACGGTGCACAGGATACAGCACCGCTCGATGCGACGAAGGGGGGCGCCCGTGATGGATGAAGGCGTCGTTCCCAAGCTTTGGGAAATATCTGATACTGTGAAGGTGCTAGAGGATTGGGGATCAGCGCATTAGCGGTAAGCTGATGGGCCTGAACCAAAATCATAAACAACCTGGGAGACCGGCGCATGACCTATTATTTCAGCAAGCACTTGTCCATCGGCTTTGACGAAGCCGTGCTGCGGGCGACCGAGGCGCTCAAGGCAGAGGGCTTCGGCATCATCACAGAAGTTGACGTGAAGGCGACGCTCAAGAAGAAAATCAATGTCGATTTTAGAAATTACCGAATTCTGGGCGCCTGCAATCCGACGCTGGCACACGAGGCGCTGAAACTTGAGGATAAGGTCGGCACGATGTTGCCCTGCAACGTCATCGTCCAGGACATTGGCTCCGGGAAAACCGAAGTCGCCGCTATCGATCCTGTCGCCTCCATGCAGGCGATCGACAATCCGCGGCTGACGGAAGCGGCGGCCCAGGTCCAGGCCAAGCTGTGCAAGATTATTGAGAGCCTCTAAAGCAGAGTCCTTCACCACCGCCTCAGGTTATCCAGTGCATCGCGGCGCCCACGATGAGAGCCGTGCCGAATGCCGCCCGATAAATTACGAGAGGCCAGGTGGAAGTGCGTTCTAGGAATCGCATGAGGCCCCATATCGCTGCGAAGGCCGACACGCTCGACACGACAAGCCCAACGCCAAGAACGAACCAGTCATGCGGCGAAAGCCCGAGACGCGCCAAAAGCCAAAGTTCACGCCCTCCGGCGAGAGCTATGGCCGGAACACCCAGAAGGAACGATACGCGCGCCGCTTCTTCCCGCTTGAAACCCAAGAACAGCGCTGCGGTAAAGGTTGATCCCGAGCGCGAGACACCGGGGATGAGAGCCCCGATTTGCGCGAGACCGACGACCAGCGCGTCCATATAGGTCAAATTATTCGTGTTGCGCTTACGCCGAGCGATCAATTCTGCTGCGCCCATGAGGGCAGCCATAGCAACGCAGGCGATACCCACGACCATCGGCGCGCGCAGCGGCGAAGCACACGCATTCAACACGCCAGAAAGAAGCTGACCAGCAATGACGATTGGCACAGTAGCAAGCGCTACGCTGATACCGAGTCGAAAGCCTTGATTGGTCCAGTCGCGTTCACGCAATGCCTTCGCCGATGACGACAAAACGTCCCCTATGTCGGCACGAAAATAACTGATGACAGCAGCCAGAGCGGCCAATTGCATAGCCGCTGAAAAGGCCGATCCTGGATCTGGCCATCCCAAGAGCGCAGGCACGGCGCGCATATGCGCTGTCGAAGAAATAGGCAGAAGCTCGGTGATGCCTTGAACGACGCCAAGAAACGCAATTTTTGCCGTGCCCAGCGCTACGAAACTGGTATCGACATTGCTGGCGCAATGATGGACGGCTGGGGAAAGCGTGGTGTGCAAGAGGCGCTCCTTGAAATGTGAATTCGGAGCGTTCGGCTCCTATAGACTGTCAACTGTTGTCGCACGCGCAATCATCGTCGCATTCTTCGCCTTCCCACGCCTCGCGGCCTTCCTTGATGAGGAAATAAACGATGGCGAGCGATGCGACTGAATCCACCCACCAAATACGCAGCGCGAGTTGTGCTATTAGACCGATCACGACCGTGAAGGAGAGCCAGCCGCAGGCGATGCCCTCGAACGCATCGGCGCGCAACGCGCGGCTACCGAGCAATTCGGCTACAGCGAGTTTTTGTTTCGAGAGAAAGTACATAACCGGAATTGCCACGATGGCGAGGATCAGTCCCGGCAGCGAGAATTCCGCCGCATGGTGTCGCCACAATCCCCAAGCGGCGGCGGCAATCACATAGGCGGCCAGGGCGAACAGCAATCCGCCGGCGATCCTGCCAGCGCGGCGCTCGATCTCCTCGGAGAATGTGCGGCCATCGCGCAGCTCAACCGAAAGTCGCCAGAACAGAACGCCAGCCGAGGCAAGCTCGATAACGCTGTCGATTCCGAAGGCGAGGAGCAAAAGGCTGTGCGCGATTGCGCCCGTCGCGATTGCCACTACCCCTTCGATCACCATCCATACAATCGTGACCCATTCCAAGCGAAAGGCTTGGCGAATGAACGCCGTGCGCTCCAAGCCCTGAGCCAGCTTGCCCGCATCTGCGCCCGCCCTCATATCTCTGAATGCGGTTCGCGCACATGCGCCACCATATCGGCGATGACGCAACGCACATGATCGTCGGCCGCACCATAATAAACCTGTTTGCCTTGCCTCTCCGCACGCAGCATTCGCGCCGCGCGCAGAAGGCGTAAATGGTGGCTGACCAGTGACGGCGACAGCTTTGTCACTGCTGCAATGTCCGAAACACAGCGCGGCTTGCTCAGGCAGGCCAGCACGATCTTGAGCCTACTTGCG
>JAGWNK010000077.1 GCA_028871345.1 Alphaproteobacteria bacterium
CTTGATGACATTGCCCAAGACTCGATTATCATCCCCGTCCATGGCGGTTCTTGCTCCTCTTAAGTGGTTGGTTCGTTGCTGAACTCCACTCAAGCCCGAGTCGGGGCCGCCTACCAAAATCCAATTTGCGAAACAAAGCCTACGTCATCGAGCATCTCGGGCTGATGAACTCGGTATGCCGCAGCGCCCCTATGAGCAATCCAGCTCGCAAGAGAAGCGCCCTGGCCCGGCGTCGGTCTAAGGCCAAAACCGACGCCGCACCGATCTCTCTGTCACACGCTCTCCTCGCGCTTGGATCCCCCAGGCGGAGGCAGCTGCTTGGGCTTGGTATCGGTGTCAGTGATGAACTCGAACACCAGCTTGTCGGCCTCCCGGTCCAGCAGAACGCGCACCGTGCCGCCGTCTTTGAGCTTCCCGAACAGGATCTCGTCAGCCAGCGGCTTCTTGATATGGTCCTGGATGACGCGTGCTAAAGGCCTTGCACCAAACGCGTCGTCGTATCCCTTCTCTCCCAGCCAGCGAGTGGCTTCAGGCGTCAAGTCGAAGGTCACATCGCGATCAATCAGCTGTGCCTCGAGCTCAAGCACGAACTTCTCGACCACGCGGTCGATGGTTTCGTGGCCGAGCGCCGCGAATGCGATAGTGGAGTCGAGGCGGTTGCGGAACTCCGGCGTGAACAACTTCTTTATCGCTTCCTCGTCCTCACCTTCGCGCCTGCCGCGGCCGAAGCCGATGGACTCACGTGCGGCGTCCGAGGCGCCCGCATTCGTCGTCATGATCAGTACGACATTCCGAAAGTCGATCTTCTTGCCGTTGTGGTCAGTAAGTTTGCCGTGGTCCATGACCTGCAACAATATGTTGAACAGGTCCATGTGCGCCTTTTCGATTTCGTCCAGGAGCAACACGCAGTGCGGATGCTGGTCGACGCCGTCAGTCAGGAGCCCCCCCTGATCGAAGCCGACATATCCCGGCGGTGCGCCTATTAGCCGGCTCACCGTATGGCGTTCCATGTACTCCGACATGTCGAAGCGCAAGAGCTCAACGCCCATGATCAAGGCAAGCTGCTTGGCCACTTCTGTCTTGCCAACGCCGGTGGGACCGCTGAACAGGTAGCAGCCGATCGGCTTCTCCGGGCTGCGCAGTCCGGCTCGGGCCAACTTGATCGCCGAGGCAAGGGCGTGGATTGCCTGATCCTGCCCGAACACGACGCGTTTGAGGTCGTCCTCGAGACTCTTGAGCGCTTCCGCATCCGTCTTCGAAACCGATTTTGGAGGGATACGCGCCATCTTAGCTACGACGTCCTCGACCTCTTTGACGCCGATGACCTTCTTTCGCCGCGATTCCGGCAGGAGCATCTGCGAAGCGCCGACTTCATCGATCACATCGATCGCCTTGTCCGGCAGCTTGCGGTCGTTGATGTACTTTGCCGCCAATTCCACAGCCGCCTTGATGGCGTCCGAGGTGTAACGGATCTTGTGGTACTCCTCGAAGTACGGCTTCAGGCCCTTCAAGATCTTCACGGTATCAGGCACCGACGGTTCGGCTACGTCGATCTTCTGAAAGCGGCGCACCAGTGCCCGATCTTTCTCGAAGTACTGGCGGTATTCCTTGTATGTGGTTGAGCCGATGCAGCGCAACGTACCCGCCTGCAACGCCGGCTTGAGCAGATTTGAAGCGTCCATGGCGCCACCCGAAGTGGCACCAGCGCCGATTACCGTGTGGATTTCATCGATAAACAAAATCGCCCCGGCCAGGCCCTCGAGTTCCTTCACAACCGATTTCAGACGTTCTTCGAAATCCCCGCGGTAGCGCGTGCCCGCTATCAGCGCCCCCATGTCGAGCGCGAAGATGGTACAATTCTTGAGAACCTCTGGCACCTCACTCTTGACGATCTTGCGCGCCAGTCCTTCGGCGATTGCGGTCTTACCCACACCTGGATCGCCCACGAACAACGGATTGTTCTTTTGCCGTCGGCATAGGATCTGGATGGTACGCTCGACCTCAGCATCACGGCCGATCAACGGATCGATGCGTCCCTGTTTGGCCTTTTCGTTCAAATTGATGCAATAACTCTCGAGCGCGCCGCCGCCTTTTGTCGACGCCTTCTCGTTCTCTTCATCGTCTTCCGCGCCGCGCACCGGTTTCTGTTGACTCATGCCGGGCCGCTTTGCGATGCCGTGGCTTATATAGCTCACAGCATCGAGCCGTGTCATATTTTGCTCTTGCAGAAAGTAGACCGCATGGCTTTCGCGCTCAGTAAACAGTGCTACGAGCACGTTGGCACCAGTTACCTCCTCGCGTCCCGAATTCTGGACGTGCAAGACAGCGCGTTGCACCACACGTTGAAAGCCCGTTGTCGGTTTGGCATCTTCGCCGTCCTCGATCACCAAGGTCAGCAATTCGTCGTCGACGTATTTCATCAGCGTTTGGCGTAAAACGTCTGTATCGACGTTGCATGCCTTCATGACTTGCGCGGCATCCGCGTCGTCCATCAATGCGAGGAGAAGATGCTCGAGTGTTGCGTATTCGTGATGGCGGTCACTCGCAAGCTTGATCGCGCGATGCAGTGCCTGTTCCAGACTGCGCGAGAGTGACGGCATGCGCTATTCTTTCTCCATCGTGCATTGCAGAGGATGCTCATGGCGGCGCGCGAATTCAATGACCTGCGCCACTTTTGTTTCCGCGACTTCAAAGGTGAAGACGCCGCAAACACCCACGCCATTGCGATGAACATGCAGCATGATCTGGACGGCTTCTTCGCGATTCTTGTTGAATATGCGCTCCAGAATATGAACGACAAACTCCATCGGTGTATAATCGTCGTTAAGCAAGAGCACCTTGTAGAGGCTGGGCTTTTTGGTCTTCGGTCGTGTTTTCGTCACGACACCGGTGCCGGGGCTCGAACCGTTTCCGCTCCCCGTTCCGCTTGATCCGTTGTCGCGCCTGTCCTTCATGCCCGCGCCGGGTTCCTGCCAAATCTAAACGTATCAACCATTATAAAGGGATGAAGGGCTCCTGCCGCAACAGCCCATTGTGACGAGAGTTTACGCTTTGCGTGAACGCCGAGAAAAAGAAAGGAGCCCGCGAGCATGCGCTCCGGGCTCCCCGAGGAAGAGTTTCTGCGGCAATGCTAGGCTGCGCGGGAATTCTGCACCACATCAACCCATGCCTGCACTCGCCCCTGTAGCGGCTCAAAAGCTTCCTTCGCAGCCGAAAGGACGATTTCCGACACCTTGGTGACTTCGCTCACATAGGCGTCAAACGCCGATTTGGCGAAGCTCGATTGCAACTCGAACGCCTCGTGGACCGACTTCGTCGCAAGAAGCGCTTTGGTGGCCGAAATCGACTCGTCCATTGAACGCTTGGAATAGGAATAAAGTTCGTTGTGCAGCGTCTCGGCACCTTTGGTCGCCGCTGTGGCCGACTTCGTGTACGCCTCGACGGTGTCCTTTCCGTAACCCAGAATCTGATCATAGCCCCTGGCGGCTTTCTCAAAGCCGGCTTTCAGGGCATTGGTTCCATTCTTTGCCGCTGTTTCAAAGCCTTCGACAGTATCGCTCACCTTTTCCTCACTTTTTCTTGCAGATTTCGCCATAGTCGAATTTCTCCGGTTTACCGCTGCAATCAGGGGCCGCAGATTTCACGCTGCAATGCAGCATATTCTATATGCGGCGCACAATGGATGATGTCAAGGCCGTTTTGCTGCGCTGCATCAATATATGCTTGGACAGCGTGCTAAACTCTTGATAATCGACGGTAAGTTAACGTCGTACGATGATCGTCGCTTGCACATTTCGTAACGATTTGGTCTCATTGTTGCCGGCGAGATTGTTCGCAACCCGACTTTTTTTGGGGCGGTGTGTATGTTTTACCACTCGCGTGGCCGGCAAGGTCGAGGCGCGATTCTTGGTTTGGCGTCCCTAGTAGCTGTCGGGATGGCGCTCAGCGCGCCCGCGGCAGATGCGGCCCGACGACATCACACCCATGCTCGGGCCATATCCTTCGCCGGCCTGACGGATCCCTCTAAGGACGCAGCGCTTGTTGTCGACGGGGAGACCGGCAAGGTCCTGTATGCGCGCAATGAGGACGCCCTGCGTCATCCGGCCTCTCTAACGAAGATGATGACGTTGTACCTGCTGTTTGATGCCCTGAAGAAGGGGCAGATGACACTGAGCACGTCCATGCCGGTTTCGGCCCACGCCGCTGCGCAGAAGCCGACGAACCTCCACCTGCGTGCAGGCGAGCAGATTACCGTCGAACAAGCCATCAAGGCGATTGTCGTGCGTTCGGCCAACGACGTCGCTGTCACAATTGCCGAAGCGCTGGGCGGCACGGAGTCGCACTTTGCTGAGTTGATGAACGCCAAAGCGCGTGCATTCGGTATGCGCGACACATTCTATCATAATGCGTCCGGTCTTCCCGACCCCCTGCAGATCACGACTGCTAGCGATCTCGCGATCCTTGCCCGGCATCTGGCGTATGATTTTCCGCAGTATTTTCATTACTTCTCGACGCCGGCGTTCAACTTCCAGGGAACGGAGTACCTTACTCACGACAATCTCATCGGGCGCTATCAGGGCGCCGATGGCATCAAGACCGGCTACACCGGCGCGTCGGGTTTCAATCTCGTGTCATCTGTCGTGCGCGGCAACGTCCACATCATCGGCATCGTGATGGGCGGCCGCACCGCCCAGAGACGGGATCGCGAGATGATCCATCTCTTGGATGATACGTTTGCCCAGATCGATCAACAGCCGACACTGGTGGCTCGGGCGCCCGTACCGTGGAGATCGGTCGCAATGAACACGACCCCCTCCTATTCCGGACTTCTGGCCAATAGCGGTTCTGTGATCGCTTTGCCGACGCCACGCGGCCCGGTCTCCGACGCGGACGATGAGGACGCGGCAGAATCGCGCCCGGATCTGGAAGACCAGCCGGTCGCGCCGGAGCCGGAGCCAGCGGGGAAGCCGGCAGTTGTGGCCACATACCAGCCGCCACGACCGGCCGCGCCGCAGGTCCAGACGGCGTCGATTCCAAAACCGGCCATCCGGCCAGGTTTGGGTGAGGGCGACGTCGGGGATGCCGGTGTCGTGACACCATCGCTCGGCCTGCATGATTGGACAATCCAGATTGGTGCTTACGCAGACTTGAATCTCGCCCGGACGCAGCTGGCGGATTACGCCGAAAAGTCGATGGATATCCTGGGTCAAGCACAGCGGATCGTGGTGCCGTTCCAATCGAGCGACGGCCATATGCTGTATCGCGCCCGCTTTGGTCCCTTCCTAGAGCGCGAAGCGCGTCAAATCTGCCAGCGGCTGACCGAACGCGGCCAGACGTGTTTTGCGGCGATAGCCACGCGATAGAGGCCTTTGGCGAAAGTCGTCATCGAGGACATATGAAGGAACTTACCGGC
>JAGWNK010000044.1 GCA_028871345.1 Alphaproteobacteria bacterium
TCAGCAAGACCAACATGCGTTACCGCGATCCCGCGCCGGATGTTTCCGACATCCTGCCCTCGATCCTGACCAAGGGCGTGTTGCAACCGCTCATCGTGCGCCCTGAGGACGGCAAGTTCGGCGTCGTGGCGGGACGCAGACGCTGGTTCTCGCTCAAAGCCAAACGCGAAAAGTTGGGCGAAGTGGACGCGCCGCCATGCGCCATCATGGAGGATGGCGACGACGCCGAAGCGATTGAATTGTCGCTTCTGGAAAATGTCGCGCGCCGCGATGCCGATCCGATGCGCGAATACGAGACCTTCGTGCGCCTCATCAAGGAAGGGCGCACGGTGGACGGCATTGCCGCCACCTTCGGCCTGACCAAGACACAGGTGAACCAGCGCCTCGCACTCGGCAATCTCTTGCCCAAAATCCGCGATGCCTACCGTGCGGAAGAAATCGACGACGAGACGGTCAAGCACCTGACCATGGCCTCACCGACACAGCAGCGCAAATGGCTGCGCTTGTTCAACGATCCGCACCAATATGCACCGCGTGGCTATCAGCTCAAGCAATGGCTGTTCGGCGGACAGCAGATCGCCACCAGCCACGCGCTGTTCAAGCTGACCGATTACACCGGACAGATCGTGGAGGATTTGTTCGGGGAGGACAGTTATTTTGCGGATGCGGATTTGTTCTGGGCGTTACAAAACCGCGCTATCGCGGACAAGCGTGAAGCGCTGCTCAAATCCGGCTGGAGCGAGGTCGCGATCCTCGAAGTGGGATCACGCTTTGCGCAATACGAACACGTCAAAGTCTCCAAGAAGAAAGGCGGCAAGGTGTTCATCACCGTCAGCCATGACGGTGCGGTGGAAATCTTCGACGGCTTCCTCACCCAGAAAGACGCCAAGAAACTTGCCAAGCAAGCCGAGCGCGACACGGGCAATGCCGAGGAGAAGGACACGACGCCGCGCGGCGGCGCAGTGATCAGTCAAGCCTTGCAGAACTATCTCGATCTGCATCGCCATGCAGCGGTTCGTCTGGCCTTGCTCGCCAATCCGACGGTCGCGTTCCGCTTGGCGGTGGCGCACATGGCGGCGGCATCGGGCAATTGGAACGTCAAACCCGATCCGCAGACGACCCGCAACCCGGCCATCCGCGCCAGCATCGAGAACAGCGCGGCACAAGCGGCCTTCGCGGACGAGGAACGGGGCGTCTGTGCATTGCTCGGCTGGCAAGATGATGCCGACGATGCGCCGTTCTTCCGCCGCGAGACATGCGATGTGTTTGCCACGTTGCTTGCGCTGTCCGATGCGGAGGTGATGCGCGTGGCGGCGTTCTTCATGGCGCGGTCGTTGGCCTGTGGCAGCGATGTGGTGGAGGATGTTGGTGCGCGGCTCGCCGTGGATGCGCGCGCCCATTGGCAAGCGGACGATGCGTTTTTCGAGCTTGTCCGCGACCGCGCCACGGTCAACGCCTTGCTCAGCGAAATCGCCGGTGAGGATGTTGCCAAGGCCAATGTGGCGGAGAAGGCCAAGACCCAGAAGCAGATCGTGCGGGATTATCTGACCGGGTCCAGCGGACGCACGAAGGTCGATGGCTGGTTGCCGCGCTGGATGGCCTTTGCCGATGCTCCAACACCGGAGCCGGTTGCGCCGCTGGCGATAGCCGCCGAATAGCGGCGCGGTATGCAAAAGGGGCGGCGGCAACGCCGCCCCTTTTTTGTGTTTCAAGACTCGCGCAGCCAGAGCGACAGCTTGGTTCCGTTTCGGCCCTTCCACTCATTGCCGTGTTGCACAAAACCGCGATGGCCGAGGGCGGATTTCATCTTCTCCTTGTCGGTGGTCGCAAACAGCGCGCCCTTGTGACCGGCCAGCAACGCGTCCGCGATGTGACTGGAAAGCTTTTTGTCTTGGTGGTCTTGCGCCACGACGACATATCCCAGCTCCAGTGTTTTCGGATCGAAGGGGTGACCGCTTTTCTTCGCGGACTGCACGTCTTTGGCGTACCAGACGCGTTCGGGCTTGATCGTGCCGACGCCGACGATGGCATCATGATGACGAAGAAGAACAAGCGCCGTGACATGCGGCAGTTCGACTTTCGCGGACGCAACGTCGACGGCTTTGCCGTCGCCCAGAATTTTCAGCACGGTTTGTTGCTGGTCTTTGGTGAGATCGCGCCAGCTTGCATCGGCGACGCCGTAGCCATCGGGCAGTTTGCGATTGTCTGTCATCCGCCACGCTCCCCATCGTCCCACGCGGACTAGGGAACAAGACGCCCAAGACCGCAACACATTGCGGCTCAGCGCCGGGATACGCCCCAATCCCTAGCGGCTCGACTCCAGCAGCATGTTCTCGTTATGTTCCAACCGGCGTTTATGCAGGGAGAACGGCCATGTATGCCGTTGTAACGGAGGATTTGGAGCAACTTGGCGGACCGGTCGGCAGCCTGCAACAGGCCTTCGCGCTGGTCTGCTGCCGCGCGGGCTTCACCTATCACTTCGAACAGGAACAGGATGGGTGGCGGCTGGTTCTGACCGATGGCGAACGCCCCGAATGCAGCCCGGAACCGATCCTGTCCACTTACATCAAGCGCGCCGATGCGCATCGCGACCTGATGCAACAGGCGATCGACGGTCGCCTCAAAGGCATCGCGGCGGTGCCGGTTGCCGATCTGCGCCAGAGGCGTGAGCAGCTTCTGCACGCAGGCGTGTGATGTGGCCGGTCGGCGCATCCGCTCGCGCTACAGCCATTGGGCGACGAAGTTTTCTTTGGACGACATGGGACGGCGCAATTTCCACGGCAAGGTCGAGACCATCGGCGATTCCTGTCAGGCCGACTATCTTGTTATGGTGGTCTGCCAGCGCTGCAAAACCGAAAAGCAGATGCATCCCTATAATTTGATGAGCGCCAAGAACACCTTGCACAGCGCCAAGCTCGGCGTGGCGCTGCCAGGATTCTTCTGCAAACGCTGCCGTCATTCGGTGCGCGTGATCGTCACCTGCACCTATCGCCGCTCGGGAGAAATGTGATGTGCGGCAAGTTCACGGCGATGATGACCTGGCGCGAATACTGCGAACTCGCCGGTGTCGGCACCGATGGCGGCGGCAGCGGCGGCGACGCCATGGACCCGGCGAAGATGCTGGGCACCTTTACGCCGATGGCGTCGGCACCGGTGCTGCATCTGGGTCCGGTTCGCCAACGCCGCCTGACGCCGATGCGTTGGGGGTGGATCGATCACAAGCGTGTCGATCCGGCAAAAGGCTTCAGCCATTTGCATGCGCGCGCGGAGACCATCGATGCGACACCGACCTGGATCGATGCTTTTCACGAGACGCGCGGCGTGGTGTTCGGCAAGACCTTCAACATTGGCGAGGAATTGCCGAACGGAAAGATCAAGCAGTGGGTATGCAGCCGCACCGATGGTCAACCGGTGGCGCTGGCCGTGCTCTACGACATTCGCGAACTGCCGATTGTCGGTGTCCTCAAGACCTATGTGATGGTGACGACGGAAGCCTGTGCGCCGCTCAACATGCGCGACACGCGCATGCCCGCGATCCTGCAAACGCCCGATGAGATCGCCGATTGGCTAGGCGAAACCGGTGCATCGTCGCGCGAATTGAAAGCGTTGCTACGCCCTTATGATGGCCCGCTCACCATGCGCGAGCAGGATCCGGCAAAGCCGCCCAAGCCTCCAAAAGAACCCAAGCCGGCCAAGACCAAGAAGTCCGCGCCGTCCAAGCAAGAGAACTTGTTTTGATCGTGCCGGCTTCTGGCGCACGTGTCCGCCGATGACCTTGACCGAACTTTCCGGCGGCGCATTGCGCAAAGTGATCGCAGACCAGATCACGCTCAACACCAATTCTCTGTTGGCCACGCTCGCACCTTACGATGCGGTTCAAGCGACGACGGCATGGCACACGACGCTGCGCGCCGTCGAAGAGCTGATCAACATTCCGGCCTTTGGCCTCGATACGCTGGAAGAGGCAAGGCGGCTCATGGCCGTGCCCCTGGGGGAAGAGTTTCTCGCCGATCCGTCGGCGTTGAACTGGATCGTGCCGATGCTCTCCCAACGCTTCGATTCTGCTCTGGCGCAGCGTTTCGCGACGGTCCTGTATCAGTCCGCCGCGCTGGGCGCGGCCTACCGCGCCCACGGCATGGCCGATCTTGGTTATGGGATTCATCTGGGCACCATCGGCGATGCGATTACGTATTTTCAGTCGCGGCGGCGGCTGATGGTGACGCTGCTCTACACCTTGCCGCGCGCCTGCAAAGGCTCACAGCCCATGACCGCGCTCGACAGCATCAATGTCTTCATGCCGCAGATCGAATTGCACGGCATGTCGCTGGTGACGCTGCACCGGCAGGCTTTGCTCGCGGATATCGTCCCCGATTTTGTCGAGCGTAGCGACGGCGCCGGCGGTTGGGGCAGCCATCATTACCAACCTTTGGAAAGCTTCTTCCTCGAACCGGAGCGCCTATCGGTGCTGGAAATGGAACGCTTGCGGCCTAGCACCTTGCCGCCCATCGTTGCCGGAGACATCGATCCCAAGCGGATTTTTTCGGCGGCGGAACTACGCCATCAGGCACGCCTGATCGGGCGCGCGTACCAAGCCTTCGGATTGGACGACACGCGCTTCGCGGCGGCCAGCAAACTCGTCTTCGCCGTCTCGCGCCATGTCGAGGATGATTACTTCGTGGTGCTCGACCACGCGCGGTTCGAGACCCTCTTGCGCGCCCAAGGCGCAACGGACACCGCGCAATTGCGATCCGAGTTGCTTGCCGATGATGTGGACTTCATGCGCAACAGCAACTCCTTCGCGCCCTTCGTGGTGCTCGGCGACAAGGTCGTTTCCAACGTCAATCTGCTGATGCGCTTTTTGAATGCCTTCAAGAGCTTCGCGCTGGAAAGTCGCAAGCGCTATCAGATTCATTCCGGCTTCGTGTTTGAGGACATGGTCAAACGCGATCTCGCCGAGCTGGGATTTGCCGTCACCGACATCAAGCGCATCAACCGCAAAGAATTCGATGTTGTCGCCACCCGGGGCGGCGCCATTTACAATATCCAATGTAAAAACAATTGGGTCGATCTGCGCGATATCGAAGCCGATCCTACCGCGTTCGCACGCTACAACCGGTGGCTCGTCTGGTATTACAAGCGCGCGCTCGCCAAGGAAGAAGCGCGTGAACAGCTCCTCCGCGACCGGCTGGGCCTATCGGAGATTCGCCATTTTGTCGTCAGCCGGTTTCCGGTGATCACCGATGACACACGGATCGTCGCCTATAACCGGCTTGCCGAAGGCCTTGGTGTTGTTCGCCCTGCCGGAACCGGACGTGCATAAGTTCAGCGACGCGCAGACCGCCGCGATGGCCTTTTTCTTGATCGCCCGCAGCGCTGAAATCATCGAAGCCCGTTCCTCGCGCGTTGCGTGCGCGGATCGCCGGTTGTCGGCGTAGGAAGGAATCTAGGGCATCGAACATCAGTCTTCCTTCATTTGAAGTCGCATTTCTGCGCGTGTGACATGCGGGCAAGACATTCGTCTCCTTGCGCGGGACCATCATCTCCCTGTGCTGTGGCGTAAGACCTATGGCCGGGTCCGGTCCTTCCGAAACCATCGCGCCCAAGAAATTTCCCCGCGCGTTTCACGCGCTCCTCGCGGACGCTGCGCTCCAAATTTCCCGTTCGCTCCGGTCTTGCGCTGCGCTTCAGCCCAAGAGGGTTCGGGTGCCCGTCTCCCGACCATGAACGGTCCGCCATCGCACAGGGAGAATGGTCTCCCGCGAGCAAATGGAGACGAACAATGCCTGCCATCGGTCATGTCACGAAGCAGAAAGACGGCAACTTCAAGGGTCAGCTCAAGACGCTGTCGTTCCGCGCGCCCATCGACATCCTGCTCAATCCGACGAAGAACGGCGACACGCAGCCCGACTATCGCGTCTATTCCGGCAACGTCGAGATCGGCGCCGGATGGATCAAGAAAGGCCAGACGAGCGGCGAGAATTACGTGTCGCTGAGCTTCGCCGATCCGGCTCTCGGACGCTCGAAGCTCTATGCCAATCTCGGCAAGGCCGCCGGGCAAGACGATCCCGACGTCTACTCGGTGATTTGGAATCCGGAGTCCTGATCCGCATCTCACGAGACCTCGCGTCCGGCAACGGGCGCGGGGTTTCGTCTTGCGTGATCCATCTTGATGCATCTTCCGGCGAAGCGTTGAGGCGTGTCGTTCGCCGGTCCCGCACGCACACTTGAAGACCTATCGTGCTCTTCGGGGGATGACGGTCCCCCGTCGTCCACTCGCGACAGACACGACGAGGCAACCATGGACGACTTGGGCCAGGACACCGCCCTCCGCGCGGCCAAGGCGAGGAGGGGTTCTCCGTTTCTGACGACAAAAGAGGCGGCATTCTTTCTGGGATTGAAGCCGCACACGCTTGTCAAAATGCGGATGGAAGAGCGCGGTCCAAGCTATCGTCACCATGGACGCTACATCTTCTACCACATCGACGATCTCGAAGCCTGGTCGAAGGCGCAAAGCAAATGAGCGCGCGCCAAATCCTCGCCACGATCATCGGAGCCTGCGCGCTCATCGCGGCAAGCGAACATCGGACACCGCACCTTGTCTGGAACGCAACGGCCAGCGCGCCCATCGGCCTCTATCGAGTTGTAAGTCGCGACACGCTTCACCACGGCGACTTGGTGCTGGCATTGCCGCCACGCCAATTACAGCAATTCGCGTCTCAGCGCGGCTATCTCCCGCTCGGCGTGTCGTTGGTCAAACACGTTGCGGCGCTTACTCACGACCGTGTTTGCGGATGGAAAGATGCCGTCACGATCAACGGGACTTTCGTTGTCCTTCGCCTCGCAATTGACCGGCTTCGTCGACCCTTACCCGCTTGGTATGGTTGCCGGACACTCGCGGCCTCGGACGTTCTGCTGCTTAACACCGGTGTCGCGACCTCTTTCGATGGCCGCTACTTCGGGCCGATCTCCACCTCCGCCATCCTCGGAAAGCTGGTGCCATTGTGGACTCGATAAGCACGGCTTTGACCTGTCTTCTGTGTGCAGCTCAAACCAATAACTTGCCGCCCGCCATTGCGCATTGGGAGTCAATCATCGCCGCTGCATCAGTTCGTTTTGACGTTCCCGAGCCATGGATTGCGCATGTGATGGCGGCGGAGAGCGGCGGATCGACAACGCTGAATAGGCGTCCCATCACCTCTGCCGCTGGCGCTATGGGCTTGATGCAGATCATGCCGCAGACCTATTCGGGTTTGCGCGCACGGTATGGCTTTGGTGCGGACGCCTACGACCCACACGACAATATCTTCGCCGGCGCGGCCTATTTGCACGAGCTTTACCAGCGCTACGGCTATCCGAATTTGTTCGCTGCCTACAACGCCGGACCATCGCGTGTAGATGATTACCTGACACACGGGCGACCCCTTCCGCGCGTCACCGACGCCTATGTTGCGATGCTGACCGGCACGCATGTGTCGAGCTCACTGCCGTCGAATCCTTCGCGAGATGCCGCCCCGACGCAACCAGCAACCACGCTATTCTTCGTCAATCACACACGCGAAACAGAAGGCTCAGCCGCGGCCTCGGCTTCGCCTCTATTCGTAACGCTGTCATCAGCACAGCGCTGATCCAGCAGCGACATCCATCATGAGCAACACTGAGGAACCGATGCGGAGAAGGTGACGCGAAGGCTCTCCAAATCGGGCCTCGATAATCCACCGTTTCGGAAACGGATGCGGTGGTGAGAGACGGGAGCCGGGTGCGACGGTTGGAAGACCGTTGGCACAGAAGGAGACCACCGATGGAATTGTTTGTGGGAATGGACGTCGCACTCGAAGAATCCAGCATCTGTATCGTCGACAAGGATGGAAAACAGGTCCGCGAAACGAAGGTTCCGACCGAGCCGGAGGCGATCCGCTCCGCTCTGGAAGGCTTCGCGGATCGCCTCAGCCGCATTGGAGTAGAGGCGTCTTCCATCGGCATGTGGCTGTACCGTGAGCTGCACGCGGCGGGCCTGCCGGTGATTGTCGTGGAAGCGCGGCACATGCATGTGTCGCTGGCCGCCATGCGCAACAAAACTGACCGAAACGACGCGCGCGGCATCGCTCATATGATGCGCCTGGGCTGGTACAGGGCCGTGTACGTCAAAAACATCGAGACCCAGAAACTGCGCACCTTGTTGGCGAATCGGAAGCTCTTGAAGCGCAAGCTGCTCGACCTGGAAAACCACATCCGCGGTGCGCTCAGAACCTATGGGCTGCTCGTCGGCCAGGTCGGTCGCGGCGACTTCGAAGCGCGTGTTCGTGAGCTGATCGAGCATGGCGACTACATCTTTGTCACGATGATCGAGACCATGCTGGAGGTGCGCCGAACCGTCTTCGAGTGCTTCAACAAACTGCACAAAATCCTGCTGCAGGTCGTCCGGCACGATCCACTGTGCCGGCGCTTCATGACGGTTCCCGGCGTCGGACCGGTTGCGTCGTTGACGTACAAAGTGGGGGTAGATGATCCATTGCGGTTCGCGAGATCGCGCACAGTGGGGGCGCATTTTGGCCTGACGCCGCGCCGGCATCAGTCCGGAACATCCATCGACTTCGAGGGGCACATTACGAAACAGGGCGACTTCACCGTCCGAGAGGCCCTTTGCGAGGCCGCCGCCAGCATGCTTTTGCGGGCGAAAAGCTGGTCTGCTTTGCGGGCGTGGGGCCTAAAGATTGCCAAGCGCACCAGCATGATGTGCGCGATCGTGGCGGTCGCCCGCAAGCTTGCTTCGATCCTTCATCGCATGTGGATCGACGGCACGGAGTTCAAGTACGGCATGGGCGCCAAGATCACGCCGCACATGAAAATGACGCGTGCGCGGTTGCTGAAACCCGCCAATGCATGAACGGAAAACGGTGAATCAACGGCCCATCTGAGGGCCATTGGAAGGAGAAATATCGAGATCCGCGCGCGCGGTGAGCGTCCCCCTGGCGGGGCCGCGAAACGGGGAACGTCCGCTATCTTGCCTGCTACGCCCTTCGGGGTTGAGAGCGCTGTGAGTGCTTGGACTGCCTCGTTCTAAACCTGATGGAGAGCATGCGACGGCCTTTGTGCCGAACGCGGAGTAACGCATGGACCCCGCCTGGAGAATGCAATTTGCGCGAGGATCGACGGACGGACTCTGCCCGGACTGTGCAGAGAGAAAGGAACGAGCCGTGAGCAACAGATCGGAAAAATGCAAGGAAAGCCATTGACAGGTGAGGCCCGATTAGTAAGGCAAGATAAAGCAACGGCACCATGGTCGCCGTATTTCCAGTCTGCACATCGAGCATTTGTAGTGCCAACAGCGAACGGTATGGCACCACGCATATGTAAGCCGTTGAAAGTGCGAAGCGCGATGACACCGATTGGATGACGACGCGAAAGCGCGCAGCGTCGGGAAAGCAGGTGAGACGAATGCGCGACGACGACTTCGAACCAAGACTTGGCAAGATCGGCAATCGTCCCTCCGAGCGTACGCGCAACTATCTGCAGCGCGTGTTGCACGCGTCGGTTCTAGCAGGGTCGCGTAAGGCGGCGCGTGCGTTCACGGGCAGTCGTATTGGACGTGGTAGCGGTATGGGCCGTGTGTTGGCGTCGCGCGATCGCAACGCGGCCCTCCGAACACGGCGCGTCATCATCAAGTCCCGTATCGTCAGACTAGCCGGCAAAGGGATGGCGGCCGCCAGGGCGCATCTGCGCTATATTCAGCGTGACGGCGTCACCCGCACCGGCGAGCCCGGCCAGCTCTATGACGCCGAGCGCGATGGCGCGGACGGAAAGGCATTCCTGGAACGCGGCACGGACGACCGTCATCAGTTCCGGTTCATCGTCTCCGCCGAAGACGGCGCCGAATATGAAGACCTCAAACCCGTTATCCGCCGCTTGATGGCGCAGATGGAAACTGATCTGGGCACCAAGCTCGATTGGGTGGCCGTCGACCACTTCAACACCGGCCATCCGCACACGCACGTCATGTTGCGCGGCAAGGACGACAAGGGAGAGGATCTGATCATCGCGCGCGACTACATCAGTCAGGGCATGCGAGAGCGAGCGGCTGAGATCGTGGCCTTCGATCTTGGTCCGCGCACCGATCGAGAAATCGAAACCAAGCTGCGTAGCGAAATTGAGCAGGACCGGTTCACCGGCTTGGACCGAACGCTGCTGCGAATTGCCGATGAAGATCGTGTGGTCGAGGTGTCGCGGGTCCACGGCTCTCCCTTCGAGCAAACACTCCGTACCGGCCGACTGCAAAAACTGGCCCGTCTCGAGTTTGCCGATGAGATCGCGCCCGGCAGATGGCGACTGGCGCCAGACATGGAAAACGTCCTGCGCCGGATGGGCGAGCGAGGCGACATCATCAAGACCTTGCATCATGCCTTGCACGCGCATGGGGCAGCACTCGATCCCGCGCAAATTTCCGTCCATGAGTCCGGCGTGACCACGCGGCTCGTCGGTGAGATCGTCGCGCGCGGGTTGTCTGACGAGATTAACGACCGCTCCTATCTTGTCCTGAACGGCACCGATGGCCGCGCGCATTACATCGACATCGGCAGGGTCGACGAAACAGCGGACATTCGGCGGCACATGATCGTGGCGATCGAGCCGTCACAAGCCGGCATTCGCGACGTGGATCGGACGATCGCCGAAGTGGCGCAGTCCAATGCGGGCCGTTACAGCGTCAATATTCATCTGCACGCCGATCCATCGGCATCGGCGGAGTTTGCACAAGCGCATGTTCGGCGTCTGGAGGCGATGCGACGGGCCGGCTTCGCGAGCCGCGAACGTGATGGCAGTTGGAGCATTGGACCAGACCATCTGGCGAAGGTCGAAGCGTTCGAGAAAAATGGGGAGCGCCTCCAGCCTGTTCGGCTTGAAACTTTGTCGCGTCTGCCGCTCGCACAGCAGATTGGCGCAGAGGGCGTGACCTGGCTCGACAAGCAGATCGTCGCGCGCGAACCGGAAACCACGAGCACCGTCGGCTTTGGTCGCGAGGTTGGTGATGCACTTCAGCGCCGTCGCCAATGGCTCTTGGCCGAAGACTTGGCGCGGGAAGAGAACAGCAAGTTCATGATCCGCGCCAATTTGCTGGCGAGTTTGCGACGGCGTGAATTGACGCGCGTCGCAGGCCAGTTTTCGGAGAAGCTGGGCCTGGCCTATCACGAAGCCAAACCGGGGGACCGCGTTGAGGGCGTGTACCGTCGCCCTCTCGAACTCACGAGTGGACGGTTCGCGCTGATCGAGAACGCACGGGATTTCACGCTGGTCCCCTGGCGGCCGGTTATCGAGCGCAACCTCGGCAAGGGCGTGTCGGGGATCGCACGCGAGGTGGGGATTTCTTGGACGCTGGGTCGGCAGCGTGGCGGCCCATCCTTCGAATGACGCTGCCCGGGACGATATGACTTGCAAGTCATATCGCCCGATTCCTACAGTGGCTGGCAACGCAGGTGATTCGGGAAGCGGATGGCAAAAACAGGCTCCAAGATACCTTCTGCTGACCCTCCGCATTTGGGACGTGGGTTGCGGAGAATACGCGATCTCTTGGGGGTTACGCAGAGCGAACTGGCCGATCGCCTTCGGATTGGACAAACCGCATTGTCCCGGCTGGAGCAGCGCAGGGACATGCTGGTTTCAACTTTGGTGAACTATCTGGAGGCACTGGGCGTCGGTGTTCGGATCGACGCCAACCTCGTACCCGACGCAGAACAGCTGCGTAGCGGTCTCAAATCTGGTCAACTCTCGCTCCCGATCATCGGTGGGCCATCGCCGCCCGGGCGCCGCGATCTTGTCCTCAGTATCAAGCCCGAATATTCGACGAAGATCGTTAGCGGCCAGAAGACCGTCGAACTGCGGCGACGATTTTCCGCGAACGTGCAGCCGGGAACGGTCGTCCTGATCTATGAGAGCAGTCCGACCCGGGCGATCACTGGCATGGCCAGAATCGCAGAGGTCCTGCATGGGCCGACGAACACGATCTGGAAACAGTTCGCTGACGAGGCTTGTATCCGCCGCAGCGATTTCGACTCCTACTTCGCCGGCGCCAAGACCGGCTTTGCCATAAAACTTCGGGGGGCACGCCCATTGAAGCGCGCGTTGGAGCTGCAGGAGTTACGGGACCGGTTCCGTTTCGAGCCTCCACAGTCTTTCCTCTATGCGCCTCCGGAATTGCGCGAGGCGCTTCTCCATGAGTGCTCCGAATTACTTAATTGACACCAACGTCTTCATTCATCTCGAAGACGCTGCTGCTGTCCCGGCGGAATTTGCCTTGTTGCTGCAGCTGGCTGCCAAGCATGGCGTCGGCGTCTTCGTTCACGAGGCAGCCCGGGACGACATAGCGCGCGACAGGGATGTCGCGCGCCGGCAGATTACACTTAGCAAGGTCGACAAGTTTCGGCGTATCGCCAAAGTACGAGGGCTCAGTGAAACAGATCTGGCACTGCACTTCGGCGCGCTCTCGAAGCCAAACGACGTTGTCGACGCCACGCTGTTGCATGCGCTCACGATTGGCGTCGCAGACTTTCTGATCACTCAAGATCAGGGGCTTCACGATCGGGCTCGCCGTCATTCGGCAGAGCTAGCCGGTCGCGTGCTCTATGTTGCTGACGCGGTGTCGCTCCTGCGCTCGACTTACGAGCCACTCGAAATTGCAATTCCATTCGTCGAAGAGATAGACGCGCACGCGATTCCGCTCTCCGATCCGATCTTCGACAGTCTGCGCGAGGGTTATCCAGAGTTCGACGACTGGTGGCGTAGCAAATGCGTCAAGGAGATGCGGAAGTGTTGGGTCGTAACCGACGATGGCCAGCTTGGTGGTCTGATTGTCCGAAAGGATGAAGTGGAAGGCCACACCGATGCCAAGCTGCCTGGTAAGAAGATTTTGAAGATCTGTACGTTCAAGGTCCGTCCTGAACGCCGCGGCGTCAAGCTCGGCGAATTGCTCCTGAAGCAAGTCCTCTGGTTTTCCCAAACCAACGCCTACGATGTCGCGTACGTGACAGCCTTTCCCAATCAGCAGACCCTTGTCGAGTTAATCGGCTACTATGGCTTCGTTCACACCTACACCAAGGAAAACGGCGAGCTTGTGTACGAAAAGCCACTGAGCCGCGCTGCGCTGGATATCCATGAGGGACAAACGCCGTTTGACGCGGCTCGCCTCGCTTATCCGCGCTTCGCTACATCCAATGCGATCACCGGCTACGTGGTGCCGATCAAGGAAACGTTTCATGAAAGCCTGTTCCCTGAACTCGTGGACAAGCGGCAGCCAGACCTGTTCGCCTTCGCCGGCTCAGCAAGTCCGAACACGCCGGGAAACACAATCCGCAAGGTCTATCTGTGCCGAGCGCAAGCCCGTCTCGATCACCCCGGTGACATCTTGTTGTTCTACAAAGGCAAGTCAGAGAAACCTCCATCCCAGGCCATCACCACAATCGGCATCTTCGAGAATATGACGCTTGCAAGCTCGACCGAAGATCTGCGGCGCATGGCGGGCGGACGGTCGGTCTACAGCGATGAGCAGCTTCGTGCTTTTGACGCTTCTCAGGACCGTCCCGTCAAAGTGATAAACTTTCTCCTGATTGGTCACATTGCTCCTCCAATCGCGCTCGAGACGTTGATCCACGCGAGCGTGTTTGCCGGCCATCCGCCGCAATCGATTGTTCGATTGCGGCGCGAACAACTTTTGACCGTGCTGGGGCAAATCAGAAATTTTGGCTTTCGGCTGCTGCACTAGTCTCGACGCTCGATAGCGTCAAACGCTTTAGGCACGTTCCGAAAGCGGCCATGCCTGCCACACCTGCGATTGGTGCGCGCCAGAATTCAGAGAGGCTCGAACTCGAGCAAATTTGCCAAACGATTTCGAAGCCCATATAGCCGGCCGGCAACGCCAACAATATTGCGATACCGGCCTTTGTGGCCTTGTTGCCATGCGCGAACACGCGCTTCGCCAACTCCCAGCAGGCCACGCCCACGACGAGCCCGATTATCGGCGCACCCAAACCTGCACCCAATGACAGCGCCCAGAACCCAATCGAAAACCCCACGAACACAGGCATGGCATAGATCGCGACACGCCAGAGCAGCGCACACAGCGCAACCACGGCGCCAACGGCAAGTAGCAGAAACATCGAATCCTCCTTCGCGCGCGACGCGCGAGCTTCTCAATTACGGATGGAAGTCCGGGCGGCGCTCTGCGCTTCGCGAAGGACGCCCGAAGTCTATTCCGCTGATATCGAAATGCCAGAGCTTTCGTGTTTGCACCTTCAAACAACGCAGCGCCCTTGCTCAAAGCACACATAAGCCATCTTGAGCCATCCCAACGGGAATTGAGCGCGAACATCAATCCAGCGCTTCATCGCTCGCGCACAAACGCGGGCAACACGCTCCATGACACCGACGAAGTTTCTTGTGGGACAGATCGCGATTGTTTTCGCTGTCGTGATCTTCGGTGTCTGGTTCGCCACCGAATGGTGCGCCTGGCATTTGGACTTTCAGCCACGGCTCGGATTGCCGTGGTTCAACTTATTCGGCTGGCCGATCTATCTGCCCTGGCGCCTGTTCGAATGGTGGTACGCCTATGAGGCCTATGCACCGTCGCTGTTCAACCACGCGGGTTCGATTGCGGCGGGAAGTGGCTTTGCCGGGATTGTCGTTGCGGTTCTCGGCTCGCTCTATCGTGCGCGACAGAACAAGCTGGTCACGACCTACGGTTCCTCGCGCTGGGCGCGGGAAGGCGAAATCGCGCGAGCAGGATTGTTTCGCGCAGCAGGCGTCTTTCTCGGGCAGCTCCATAATCAGTATCTGCGCCATGACGGTCCCGAACATGTCATGGCGTTTGCGCCGACCCGTTCCGGCAAAGGCGTAGGTCTTGTCATTCCAACCTTGCTGTCCTGGACGGAAAGCACGGTCGTTCACGACATCAAAGGTGAGAATTGGCAGCTGACTGCTGGCTGGCGTTCCAAGTTCTCGCACTGCCTATTGTTCAATCCGACCGATCCGCGTTCGGCGCGCTACAATCCGCTTCTGGAAGTCCGCAAAGGGCCGAATGAGGTTCGCGACGTTCAGAACATCGCCGACATTCTCGTCGATCCGGAAGGCGCGCTCGAAAAGCGCAATCATTGGGAAAAGACCAGCCACTCGCTGCTGGTCGGCGTCATCCTGCACGTCCTCTACGCCGAGGAAGAAAAGACGCTCGCCCGCGTCGCGACATTTCTGTCCGATCCGCAGCGCTCCTTCCAGCACACGCTGCGCAAGATGATGGAGACCAACCATCTGGGAACGATGGACGAACCCATCGTCCACCCGGTGGTCGCGTCTGCCGCGCGTGAAGTCCTCAACAAGTCCGAGAACGAGCGTTCCGGCGTGCTGTCGACGGCGATGTCGTTTCTCGGCCTCTATCGCGATCCGGTCGTCGCCAAGACGACGGCCGCCTGCGATTGGCGCATTGCCGATCTCGTCGATGCACAGCGTCCCGTCTCGCTTTATCTGGTCGTACCGCCATCCGATATCTCGCGCACCAAGCCACTGGTCCGCCTCGTGCTGAATCAGATCGGCCGTCATCTGACCGAACGGCTCGAAGGCGATCCCGCCAAGTCGCGACGTCACAAACTTCTGATGATGCTGGACGAGTTTCCGGCGCTAGGGCGCTTGGACTTCTTCGAGACGGCATTGGCCTTCATGGCCGGCTACGGCATCCGCGCCTATCTCATCGCCCAGTCTTTGAACCAGATTTCCAAAGCTTATGGCGAGAACAACGCCATCCTCGACAACTGTCATGTCCGGATCGCGTTCTCGTCCAACGACGAGCGCACGGCCAAACGCATTTCGGACGCGCTCGGCACCGCCACCGAACTGCGCGCGCAGCGCAATTATGCCGGTCATCGTCTGTCACCCTGGCTTTCCCACGTCATGGTCAGCCGTCAGGAAACGGCGCGCCCCCTTCTGACGCCGGGCGAAGTGATGCAATTGCCGCCCGCCGACGAGCTCGTGCTCGTCTCCGGTCTGGCACCGATCCGCGCCAAGAAACTTCGCTACTACGAAGACCGCAATTTCCTGCGTCGCGTCGAAGCGACCCCGGACCTGTCCGCAACGGTCTATCGCGATCGCCCGCCCCCGCGGCGCGACGATTGGAGCGGGCAGGTCCGCGGTGTGCATATCGAATTGTCGCGTCCACTGGATCGCGAGTTTCGCACGGCGGATGGCGGCGCCGCCGATCTGCAGCGTCAGCCATGGTCGCCCGACGAAAGCGAACAGACGCGCGAGGCAGCACCTGCTGCCGAGACCGCGCTGTTCGAAGACGACGATCCCGAAGCCGAAAAGCTGACCCTCGATGCCGTCGCCCGCGCGCATGCGATGAACGAAGGCGATCTGCACAAACACGCCTCGCACGACCTGTTGCCGGAGTTCTGACGATGAAACCCCGGCAAAATCTCTACCTCGACGCCGATCTCTCCGCGGAGCTGGAACGCCTCGCCAAGAAACCCGGCACGTCCAAATCGGCCATCGTCGCCGAAGCGCTCAAAACACTGTTCGAACGCAAAGGGGCTAAGGAGCTAGATGACAAGCTGAAGCCACGGCTCGACAAGCTTTCCAATCAATTGAACCGCGTCGAGCGCAATCAGCGCGTGCTGATCGAGAGTCTGGCCCTCTACATCCGGTTTCACTTCTCGATTTTGCCGCCGCTCCCCGAAGCCGATCAGGCGGCAGGCCGTGCGCTCGCCAATGACCGCTTTCAGGCCTTCATCGATCAGGTCGGTCGCCGTGTCGCCGGCGGCAAGAGCGTCGTCGACGATGTCTTTGGTCGGATGGAAAGCGAGACGCAGCAATGAGCGTCACCCATCCGCAATCCAATGAGCGCCGCCGCACCATGTTGCGGACCGCCATGGGCGCAGAGATCGCGTCTGCGTTGGCCGATCCGCTGGTGATCGAAGTGATGGTCAATCCCGACGGTGCGCTGCGGTTGGACCGTTTGGGCGAGGGCCGCATCGATACCCGCGTGCGGCTGGGCGCTTCCGAGGTTGAGCGCATCATTCGTCTCGTAGCTTCGCACATCCGCCTGGAGGTGCATGGCGGCAATCCGATTGTGAGTGCCGAGCTTCCGGAATCGGGCGAGCGCTTTGAAGGCTTGTTGCCGCCGGTGTCGAACGCGCCATGCTTCTCGATCCGCAAACCGGCCGCGAAGATTTACACACTCGAAGACTATGTCTCCGACCGCATTCTGCTCCCAACGCAAGCCGAGTTGATGAAGCAGGCGGTCCACGATCGCAAGAATATCCTGGTCGCGGGCGGCACGAGCTCCGGCAAGACTACCTTCGCCAATGCACTGCTTGCCGAGATGGCTACGCGTGACGAACGCGTGATTCTGATCGAGGACACGCGCGAGCTGCAATGTGCCGCGCCCGATTGCGTGTCGCTGCGCACCAAGCCCGGTGTCGTCAATCTCGCGGCACTCGTGCGCTCCACACTTCGGTTGCGTCCGGACCGCATCATTGTCGGCGAAGTGCGCGGCGCCGAAGCCCTCGACATGCTGAAGGCCTGGAATACTGGTCATCCCGGGGGCATCGCGACGGTTCACGCGAACTCCGCGCGTGCAGCGCTCTACCGCCTGGAGCAGTTGATTCAGGAAAGCGTCGTAACGGTGCCGCGCCGGTTGATCGCCGAAGCCATTGATCTCGTCGTCTTTATCCATGGCCGCGGATTGTCGCGCCGCATCGAGACCATCGCCGAACTCACCGGCCTCGATGGTGACGGCGATTACGCAGTCAAAGAACTCTCATCCATCCGTCTGCAAGCGCTCTAGAGGAGTCACACATGCGCGTCCGTCGTTTCGCCTCTTTCCTTCGCACCATGGTTTCTGGGACCGGGCTTGCGCTGGTCGCCTGCGGACCGGCCTGGGCCTCGGGCACCAATATGCCGTGGGAGCAACCGCTTCAGCAGGTTCTGGATTCGGTGCAGGGGCCGGTCGCCAAGATCATCGCGGTGCTGATCATCATCGTCACCGGCCTGACTCTCGCCTTTGGCGAGACGGCGGGCGGTTTCCGACGGTTGATCCAGATCGTGTTCGGGATCTCGATTGCCTTCGCGGCGTCGAGCTTCTTCCTCTCCTTCTTCTCCTTCGGTGGCGGAGCGCTCGTTTGATGCAGGGCGACATCGAAGGCTTTGAAGTGCCGCTGCACCGTTCGCTGACCGAGCCAATCCTGTTGGGCGGTGCGCCGCGCAGCATCGCGATCGTCAATGGCACGATCGCGGCAGCGCTCGGACTGGGCCTCCAGATGTGGCTCGCCGGTGTCGTGCTCTGGATCGTTGGGCACTCGCTCGCCGTCTTCGCCGCCAAGCGCGATCCCGACTTCGCGACCGTCCTTATTCGCCATCTACGCCAGAGGGCCTATCTCGCATGCTGAACCTTTCCGAATACCGCGCCCATCCGCATCGTCTGGCCGATCATCTGCCATGGGCGTTGCTCATCGGTCCGGGCATCGTGCTCAACAAGGACGGCTCGTTTCAGAAGAGCTTTCGCTTTCGTGGGCCGGACCTTGAAAGCGCGACACAAGCCGAACTCGTTTCCACCTGCGCGCGGTTGAACAATGTGCTGCGTCGCTTCGGCTCGGGCTGGGCCCTTTTCTTTGAAGCCGAGCGCAATGCGGCTCCGCGTTATCCGCACTCCCAATTTCCCGAGGCGGCGTCCTGGCTGGTCGACGAAGAACGGCGCGCCCAATTCCAGCGCGCGGGTTACGCCGCGTCACCGCAGCCCGAGTTCTGCTCCGACGAACACTTTGAGAACTCCTATACGCTGACACTCATATACATGCCGACGCCGGACGCGGCTTCCGGCGCGGAGCGCGCATTGCTCGAGCGGGCGGAGGAAGAGAGAGCCCGCGACTGGCATCAAGAGCTTGTCAGCTTCACCGGCGAATGCGCCCGCGTTTTCGATCTCCTCTCCGGCGTCATGCCGGAAATCCGCGCGCTCGATGATTCCGAGACGCTGACCTATCTGCACGGCACCATCTCGACCAAGCGCCATAAGCTCGTCGCCCACGACGCGCCCGTCTATCTGGACGCCATTCTTCCGGACGAGCCGCTTAGCACAGGTCTCGAACCCATGTTGGGCAACCATTATGTCCGCACGCTCACCGTTCTGGGTTTTCCGAACAGCACGCGCCCCGGAATTCTCGACGGGCTCAATCACCTGGACTTTGCTTATCGCTGGACGACCCGCTTCATCGCGCTCGACAAGACCGAAGCCACTAAGGCGCTGACCAAGCTGCGTCGGCAATGGTTCAACAAACGCAAGTCCATCACCGCGCTGATGCGCGAAGTGCTCTACAACGAACCCGTCCAGCTTCTCGACTCGGACGCCGACAACAAGGTGGTCGATGCCGATCTGGCGTTGCAGGCTTTGGGCGGCGATCACGTCAGCTTCGGCTATCTGACAACCACCGTCGTCGTACTCGATAAGGATCGTGATCGCGCCGACGACAAGATCCGGGCCATCGAACGCGTTATTCACGGCGCCGGCTTCACCACCATCCGCGAAAGCATCAATGTCGTGGAAGCGTGGCTGGGATCGTTGCCGGGCCACGTCTATGCGAATGTCCGCCAGCCGCTTATTCACACCCTCAATCTGGCGCATCTCTTGCCCTTGTCATCTGTCTGGGCAGGGCCGGAAAGGGACACGCATCTGGATGGTCCGCCACTGTTTGTGGCCGAGACCTCCGGCTCGACGCCCTTCCGCTTTTCCATCCATGTCGGCGATGTCGGTCATACACTGATCGTCGGACCGACCGGCGCGGGCAAGTCCGTGCTGCTGGCGCTCATTGTGCTGCAGTTTCGACGTTATCCGGATTCGCGGATCACGATCTTCGACAAGGGCAATTCGGCGCGCGCCGCCGTGCTCGCCATGGGTGGTGCGCATCATGCGCTCGGCTCCGATGGCTCGCTGGCCTTTCAGCCGCTCGCGCATATCAACGATCCGGCCGAGCGCAGCTGGGCCGCGGAATGGATCGCTTCGCTTCTGGCGCATGAGAAAGTCCACGTCACACCGGAAGTTAAGGAGACGGTGTGGTCGGCGCTCTCCAATCTAGCAACGGCGCCGTGGCCGGAGCGAACCCTGACGGGTCTGTCCGTCTTGTTGCAATCCAATGCGCTCAAGTCGGCACTCATGCCGTACACGCTGGAAGGGCCGTTCGGCCGACTTCTGGATGCCGATAGCGACGCGCTCGCCCTGGCCGACATCCAATGCTTCGAGACCGAGACCTTGATGCATGAGGCGAGCGCCGTCATGCCCGTGCTCACCTATCTCTTTCATCGCCTGGAAGAACGATTTGACGGCAGCCCAACGCTCTTGGTGTTGGACGAAGCTTGGGTGTTTCTCGACGACCCGCTGTTTGCCGCGCGCATTCGCGAATGGCTCAAGACGCTACGCAAGAAGAACGTGTCGGTGGTCTTCGCAACCCAGTCGCTGGCGGACATTGCCAACAGTTCAATCGCGCCGGCCATCATCGAATCCTGCCCGCAACGCATCTTCCTGGCCAACGATCGTGCCGTCGAACCACAAGCGCAGGAAGCCTATGCGCGCTTCGGGCTGAACGCGCGGCAGATCGAGCTGATCGCGCGCGCCACACCGAAGCGCCATTACTATCTGCAATCGCGCCGCGGCAATCGTCTCTTCGAGCTGGGCTTGGGCCCGATCGCGCTCAGCATCTGCGGCGCCTCCGATCCGGTAAGCCAGACGCTGATCGACGTAATCGTCGCCAAACAAACCGACCAGCCCTTCGCCGCGGAGTTTCTGTTCGCGCGCAGCCTTGAATGGGCCGTGCCGCTTCTGCGGGAGTTTTCAACCGACCTCAAGGAGACAAACGATGAAACGTAAGCTTCTCTCGATCCTGCTCGCCACAACACTCGGGGTCGGCGCCCTCGCATTGCCGGCCCATGCGCAGATGGCCGTGTTCGACGGCTCCAACTTCGCGCAGAACGTCTTGCAGGCGGCACGCGCGCTGCAGCAGATCAACAATCAGATCCAGCAGCTGCAGAACGAAGCGACCATGTTGCAAAACATGGGCAAGAACCTGACATCGCTCAACACGTCGCAGCTTTCGACGATGATCTCGGCGCTGACGCAGATCACCAGCTTGATGAATCAGGGCAACGGCATCGCTTTCAACGTGAATGCCACCAACAGCGCCTGGAGTGCCGGCTTTCCCACAAGCTATCCGCTCGGCACATCGTCGACGACATTGGCATCTACGGCGCAGTCGCGCTGGCAAGAAGCGATGGCCGCATATCAGCAGACACTGCAGGTCCAAGCGCAGGTGGCTCAGAACGTCCAAGCCGATGCGACGACGTTGTCATCGCTGGTCAACACGAGCCAAGGCGCGATCGGCAATTTGCAGGTTCTGCAAGCGACCAATCAGCTTCTGGCGCTGGCCACCAAACAACAGCTGCAGGTCCAGAACCTGATGGCGGCGCAGTATCGCGCCAACTCGCTCGACACCGCGCGCAAAGCCGAAGACGAGACCGCAGCGCAGACCGAGTTCACCACTTTCCTCGGCAACGGTCAGGCTTACACGACCCAATAAAGGTTTGTCGTCGCCATGAACGACTTCAACGTCATCGACAGCTTTCTGCAGACGTTCATCCGATACATCGACAGCGGCTTCGGCCTTTTGTCGGGGAGTGTGGCAGGGCTGGCGTCGATCCTGGTCGCGATCGACATCACGCTGGCCGCTGTCTTTTGGCTGCTCGATGGCGAAGCCAATGTCATGGCCCGGCTCATCAAGAAGGTGCTCTATGTCGGCGCCTTCGCCTTCATCATCAACAATTTCTCCAGCCTCGCGACCATCGTCTACAACTCGTTCTCGCAGCTGGGTCTGCAGGCAAGCGCGAACAATCTGAGTGCACAGGATCTGCTACGCCCCGGCAAACTTGCGGGGACCGGATTTCAGGCAGCGTGGCCGCTTCTGCAAGAAGCCGGCAAGCTGATGGGCTTCACGTCGTTCTTCAACCATGTCGTGACGATCCTGGTCCTCGTCGGCGCATGGTTCATCGTCGTGCTGGCGTTCTTCATCCTGGCCGTTCAGCTCTTCATCACGATCCTGGAGTTCAAGCTCACCACCTTGGCCGGCTTCGTGCTCGTGCCCTTCGCGCTGTGGAACAAGACGTCGTTTCTGGCCGAGCGCGTCTTGGGCAATGTCGTTTCGACCGGCGTAAAGGTGATGGTGCTCGCCGTCATCATCGGCATCGGTTCGAGTTTCTTCGGCCAGTTTGTCAATGCACTCGGTAGTCAGGAGCCGACTCTGTCGAGCGCCATGACGCTCGTGCTCGCGGCGCTCTCGCTATTCGGTCTCGGAATCTTCGGCCCCGGCATCGCGAGCGGTCTGGTATCCGGCGGTCCGCAACTGGGTGCTGGCGCCGCCATCGGTGCAACTGGCGCCTTGATCGGTGGCGCAGCGCTCGGCGGCGCCGCTGCCATAGGCGCGGCGCATGCTGTTACCGGCGGTGGGTTGGCGGCCATTCGTGCCGGTTCTGCGATGACCGCAAGCGCATCGGCCGCTTCCGGATTTGCAAACGCAGCTGGCAGTCCAAGTGGTTCGGCTACTGCCAACGCGACGCGCACAGCGTCCAACACCGCATCATCATCGTCTTCCGCAACCGGTCAGCCGTCCCCCCGCGGCACGACCGACGGCGGCGGGTCCAGTGCGACGCCACCCGCCTGGGCCCGCCGTCTCCGTTCCCAGCAACAACGGCGCAACCACAGCCAAACCGTGCAGCAAGCCATCAAGGAAGGCGACCGGCCATCCCAAGGCGCAGCCCCCGATCTCGAGCAGGAGTGAGCATGTTCAAACGCACCGTCCAACGTTACGGACAAAGCCCAGAACCCGTAACGCCCTATCAGAAAGCCGCCCAGCTCTGGGACGAGCGCATCGGATCATCGCGAGTGCAAGCAAAGAACTGGCGCTTGATGGCCATCGGATCGCTTGCACTCTCAGGCGCGCTGGCCGGTGGCCTCATCTGGCAATCGCTACAGAGCCGCGTGGTGCCTTACGTCGTGCGCGTCGATCGTCTCGGCAACGCACAGGCGGTTGCGCCGGCGACTGCGGGTTATCAACCAGACGATACCGAGATCGCCTACTTCCTCGCGAAGTTCGTCACCGACGTGCGCGCGCTTTCCATCGATCCCGTGGTCGTGCGCAACGATTGGCTCGAGGCTTACGACTTCGCGACCGATCATGGCGCAGTTTTCCTCAACGAATACGCGCGCATCAACGATCCCTTCAAGGCCGTCGGCACGCGCACAGTTTCGGCGCAGGTCTCCAGCGTTGTGCGTGTATCAGATGGATCGTTTCAGGTGAAGTGGGTCGAAGAAACCTACGATCATGACGCGCTCGCCAAGACCGAATATTGGACCGCGATCCTGTCCGTCGTGACCAAAGATCCGCCCAACGCCGATGTGCTGCGCAAGAACCCGCTGGGTCTCTATGTCAACGGCATCAACTGGTCGCGCGAGCTCGCGCCCGACACACACTAAAGGAGAACATCATGTCGATCCGCAAACATATTCTGTTGTCCGCTTCTGTCGCCGTGTTGCTCGGCGGTTGCGCTGTCACGAGCGGTGCCGCTGCGCTGCCAACACCCTTGGTGCCTGCCACGTTGCAACACGATCCCGCGCCTGCAACGCAAGCGCCCGTCGTGCAGTCTGGCGCGGTCATCGGACCGCGCATGCACGTCCAGCAAGTCCGCGAAGTTGAACCCGCGACGGCGCGTGTCGAAGTCGCCAATCGCGTGGCGCTGCGCGAACCGACCAGCGCCGGTTACATCAATGCGGCGCAAATTTATCCGTTCTCGGACAACGCGCTTTATCGGCTCTATGCGGCACCCGGCCAAGTCACAGATATTGCCTTGGAGCCGGGCGAGACGCTGAGCGCGATTTCTGCCGGCGATACCGTACGCTGGGCCGTCGGTGATACCGCGAGCGGCGCGGGCACAGCACGGCAGGTGCATGTCATGGTGAAGCCGTTCACGGCCGGCCTCACCACCAATCTGGTGATCCTCACCGACAAGCGAACGTATCACCTCGAATTGGCGAGCACAGAACACATCGCAATGGCGGCTTTGTCGTGGAGCTATCCGCAGGAAGCGTTGATCGCGGCAAGAGGTTCTGCCGAGCAAGGCCCGCCGACGATCGATAGCGGCTTGCAGGTCGACGATCTAAAATTTCGGTATGCAATGAGCGGCGACAGTCCGCCGTGGAAGCCGGTGCGCGTCTTCGACGACGGACGGAAGGTCTATATCCAGTTTCCGGATGGGATCGATCGCGGCGAGGCGCCGCCGCTGTTTGTCGTCGGTCAGGACGGCCAGAGCGAACTCGTCAATTACCGCATGCGCGGCAACTTCTATGTCGTGGACAGGCTTTTCAGCAAAGCCGAACTGCGGCTTGGGCAAGACCCGCAACAAGTGGTGCAGATCAAGCGGACAGAGGATCAACCGCATAAGAGCGGCTTGGCCTCCTTGTTCGGAGGCTGACCATGGCCGAGCCAAATTCACCGAAAGTCGATCCGGAGACGTTGGTGTTGCGCGCCTCTCCGCGGAAGGTTGTTCGCTTCAAGCGCGACCTTCTCATTGGCGTCGCGGCAATTGGTGCCCTCGCGATCTTCGGCACGACCTGGTTTGCCTTGCGCAACACCAGCCTCTTGCATCACCAAGGCTCGGACGAGCTGTACAACACGGACCGCAAACCGGCGCCGGAAGGATTGGCGGCACTGCCGTCAGGCTACGACAAGATTAAGCTGGGCGAACCTCTCCCGGGCGATCTGGGCAAACCAGTCGTTGATCGCGAACGCAGTTTGGGCTTGTCCCCTGCGGATCAGAGCTTTCATCCCAATCCGGAAGATGATGACGCGCGGGCCGAACGCATCCATTTGGCGCAGCAACAGCGACAGGCAATGGAGGCGGGTGTCTTCTTTCAAATCGCCGACAAGTCAACATTGGTCGGCGCGCTTGGCGCGGCCATCGCGCCATCTGCCACCACACCGGAGGCAGCTGCATCGAGCGCGACATCCTCGCTTTCGCTCGATCCGATGAAAGACCCGAACGACCAGGTGCGCAAGCTCGACTTCCTCAGCGGCAAGGTTGACGACGCGATCTACAATCCGCACACGCTGCAGCAGCCGGCGTCACCATACGAAGTTATGGCCGGATCGGTCATTTCGGCGAGCTTGATTTCGGGCCTGAATTCAGACTTGCCCGGTTTGGTTATCGCACAGGTGACAGAGCCAGTATACTGCTCGGTGTGGGGCACTGTCGTTTGTATTCCGCAGGGATCACGCCTGATAGGCACATACGATAGCGTTGTTGCGTTCGGACAAAGTCGCGCGCTCGTCGCGTGGCAGCGCATCATAACGCCGAACGGCTCGTCAATTCAGATCGACAACCTCCCAGCCTCCGATACGAGCGGCTATGCCGGGCTCGAAGACGACGTCGATTACCACACATGGACATTGCTCAAGGGCATTGCGATGTCGACGCTGTTGGGTGTCGGAAGCCAAATCACGTTTGGGAGCAGCAACAGTGATCTCGTCCAGGCCATCCGCGAGTCGACACAGGAAAGTACCAATCAGGCCGGACAACAGATCGTCGAGAAGGATCTGAACATCCAACCCACCATCACGGTTCGGCCCGGCTGGCCGCTGCGTGTAATTGTACACAAAGACCTCGTGCTCAAACCTTACGAGGGGTGAGACATGCCGGACCTGAAACTCTCCAAGCTGCCCGATCGTAACTCCGTGAAGATCACGATCATCGTGCGCCCCGATCTTCACGCAGCGCTCCAAGCCTATGCCGCGCTCTATCGAGAGAGCTATGGCGAGGATGAAACCGTCGCGGAGCTCATCCCCTATATGCTGCAAACGTTCCTTGAGAGCGATCGCAGCTTTGCCAAGGCGATGCGCGGCCGCGACGGCAGTACGAGCAATCCACCGCGTCCGCGCCGGCGCACGAATCCTAGTGAAGCATACGATAAAACCTGAGAGGAGCCCAGCATGTCACAGATCGGTTCATTCACAGCGACCAAGGACGGAGGCTGGAGTGGGACCGTCCACACCCTCACCATCGAGACCAAAGTTCGCCTGGTTCCGAACGATAACCGCGAGAGCGACCAGGCCCCGGCGTTCCGCGTCTTTGCGGGCAAGTCGGAAATTGGAGCTGCCTGGCCGCAACGCAGCGGGGGCGAGCCACCGAAGGAGTATCTCAGTGTACGCCTGGACGACCCATCCTGGCTCGAGCCTGTGACGGCCGCGCTGTTCACCGATACGGAGGGGAAGGAAGCAAAGCTGGTCTGGAGCCGGCGCCGTTCGGGCACCTAGACAACTACGTTAAATGTAAAACGTAGGCGGACAGGAATTCCTCACTTGTAAAATTTGCTTCGGTGTCGGCCGGTCTTTGCATATGATTATGCAGGGAAATGTGGGCGCCATGTCCGAACGACACGATAGCGACAAGACGAAGAATGGGACTTGGCCGGGTCTCGATCGCCGCTTTCGTGCGCCGCTCACAGCGTATTTCCACCGCCGCGTCCATGACAAAGCTGAAGCGGAAGATCTCACCCAAGAAGTCTTCGTTCGCCTCACGCGACGGCCGGACCAACACAATGGCGAAACGATCGAAGCTTATGTGTTCAAGATCGCCGCGAACGTTTTGAACGATTGGGGCCGGCACCGCACATCCCGGCGCATAAATGCACATCGGACGCTGTCCGATGTTGCGGAGAATTTCAATCTTCCCCCGAATTTGGTTGAGGATCGAACCCCAGAGCGCGTTCTAGCGGGCAAAGAAGCGCTCAAAGATATCGAGGAAGCCTTGGCTGAGCTTAGCGAGCGCACCCGCGAAGTGTTCTTGCTTTCCCGCATGGAAAACGTTCACCACCGCGACATCGCAAATCTATACGGTATCTCCGTGAGCGCTGTCGAAAAGCATGTACTGCGTGCCGTCGCACATCTTTCGGCGCGAGCATTCCGCACATGAGCATCTTTGACAACCTTCCTCCTGAGGATCAGGAGCGCCTGGAAGTGGCGGCCTTGTGGTGGCAACGCCTACAAAAGGATCCGTCGATCGAGATGTCAGATGACTTCTTGCTGTGGATAGCTGAACCCGTCAATTGCCGTGCCTTCAAGGCCGTCGAAAGCACGATGTCTGCGCTCAGCGATTTCGGCGCGACGCCGAATATTCTGGACATGCGCCGCACGGCGTTGACGCGTCTACGCAATGCGGGCGTGAAGCGGTGGATGCCGCGCGTACTCTTGGCGCGGGTAGCCGCGGTCATTCTGGTTGTCGCCGTGGGTGGTGGTGTAGTCTGGTATGTGCGCAGTCAGGCGCCAGACTCCTATACGACAGAGGTGGGCGAACGACGCGTCGTAGCGCTGGTCGATGGGTCGCGCATATCACTCGATTCTGATAGCGAAGTAAACGTCCGCTACACCGATGCGGCGCGCGCCGTCGTCCTCAACCGTGGACGCGCACGCTTTGATGTCGCCCACGACGTAAAGCGGCCGTTCACAGTGACCGCGGGAACGAAGACGGTGGTGGCCGTTGGAACATCATTCGATGTCGAACGGCTCGGGTCCACTGTGCTCGTGACTCTTATCCAGGGGCATGTCCTCATTAAGGACGCTGCCGCACCGCTGCCTACACCAACGCAGCCGCGACCAAAGCGCACCCTATCAATGGTGGCCGGTCAGCAGCTTGTCGCGGCGGTAGATGGTAAGCCTGTCATATCGCGTACGGATCTCTCGGATGCCACTGCATGGGAATCGGGACATCTCGTTTTCCGTGGCGAGACGTTGGCGGAGGCCGTGGAGCGCGTAAATCGCTACACAGATCACCCGATCATGGTTGACCCGTCAGCGGCCTCCATCCGCATCAGCGGTGTCTTTAACGCAGGAGATATCGGGTCCTTCGTAAGTGCGATCACGGGATACTTCCCGGTCGAGGCGACAACGGACGCAAACGAGACAATCACCTTACAGAAGCGTTCGTGAAACAAGGCCTGGCGCGCATTTTACATTTTTTTGACTCATTCGCTGCGGATTCGTTTCGGCCTTCCGTTTATCGTCACGGGGAGCCGCTATTCCATTTCGGAAGGGCTCCCATGCCGAGGGAGCTCGCATGATGATTGGTTCGCGCCGCAGCACGCTGTTGCTTTCGTCCGCCCTAGCAGCACTTACCATGTTTTGGCTTGGAGGCGCCGCTCGAGCCGACGACCAGACCTATCAGTTCGACATTCCATCCGAACCCCTTGGGCAGGCGCTGACAGATTTCTCACGGGCCTCTTCGCTGCAGATTGTATTCTCGGAGGAGGCAACGAGAGGTCGAGCGACGAACGGGCTTCATGGTCGGTATACGGCAGCTCGTGCGCTGACGCTATTGCTCGCCGGAAGCGACCTGCAAGTCGAGACGAATTCATCCGGCGTAGTGATGGTCCGATCAAAAAACGCCGTGGCCGCCTCAAGTGAAGGGGCGGCGCCAGCAGACTCAAACGGGGTCGAAACGGTTGTTGTTACAGGCTCGCGACTTCCCCAAACGGGAGCCGGGCCTCAAGACGTCAAGACTTACACACAAGAACGGATCGAGCGAAGTGGTCAAACAACCGTCGCAGATTTTCTCTCTACGATCCCGAGCGCTTCCGTGGCAACGGGCGAAAGCGGCTTACAAACTGCGGGCGGCGCCACAACAGTTCAATTGCACGGCCTTCCATTTGGA
>JAGWNK010000045.1 GCA_028871345.1 Alphaproteobacteria bacterium
AGGCACATCGCCGGCACCAACTGGTCGACCAAACGATACCTCAGCATGGATGCATTAATGCAGAGACAGCAGAACCTACTGACCGCTTGAGCCAGGGACGGGAGCCGCTTGATCAGATTCCATTTTGCGAAAGACTCTGGACACTACCAAACGCATGAAGACCTCGCGCGCCGCGCTTGACCGGCTGCTGGATGCGGAGAACACCTCCGTCACGCTCTCGACGCTGAGCCGCGCCGCCGCCGCGCTGGGCAAAGAGCTGACCATTTCCTTGAAGGATGCCGCTTAGGCCGCTCTGCAACGCGCATGACGGCACCCACATCGCCTCGGGATGCCGCGATGTCGCACCCTCTTGAACATCGCCGCTGGCACCCTACATGCCGGTTCGTGTGCTCTTTGACTTTGTGAACCGATGCGCAATCGCAAGCGGCGATCCGGCCGCCGGCGCGCTCCCGCTGCTCGTTGCGGCACGAATGCGGCGCGCAAATGCCGCTTCGCGCCTCTTCGCGCCGCTCCCGCCGCAAGGCGATTGTCGCGGCCCGCCAAAGGCTTCCGCGGAAAATGCCGGAATTGAATTCACTTTTCGCCCCCCGCGGAAATTTCCTGCCGCGTTTTTCGGCGAGGCCGGCAACATCTCCGTCACGCGGCAGACGATGGGCCGCGGCCCCGGGCAAGAAATTGCCGGTCCCGCGGCAGGACGCGCCAGCCTTTTGCATGCAAGGACGTTGCGATGTGCGCGTATCTCTTTTTTCAGATGTCCTATGCGCGTGACCGCGATGGGCAAACGCCCCCTCCCCGGCCCTCCCCGTGAACGGGGAAGGAAAGTGCGGAGCCAAGCCTCCGTCATGCGCGCTGCTGTCGCTCAGGCGCTACGCCAAGGCCACGGGCCACGAAGTCGCGATCAAGTTGTCGAAGGCGGGATGGATGCGCCGGCCAAACCGCTGATATTTCAGGGATTATTCGCGCAGCGCTGCGGTGAAGGCGCGCCATGCAGCGGTCGCGCATCGACGCCAATCATCTTCCGTGCTTAATCACGCTGGCGGATTCGTGCGGGCCCCGGGCGGCGCGCCGCGAGCGTCGGAGAAGTCGCGTGTCAGCATTGCGCATCGGCATCGAGGGCGTCGGCAAGATCGCGCGCGAACAGCACATCCCGGCGATCCGCGCCAACGGCGCCTATCGCCTGGTCGCCACCGCCAACGGCCAGCCGATTGCGGGGGCGGCGCATTTTCCCACCATGGCCGCCATGCTCGAGGCCGATCCTGGGCTCGACGCCGTCGCTATCTGCTCGCCGCCCCAGGCCCATTACGTGGCCGCACGCCAGGCTTTGGCGCACGGCAAGCACGTGCTGCTGGAAAAGCCGCCCTGCGAGACGCAGGCCCAGCTCGAAGAGCTTGCGGGGCTCGCCCGGAGCAAGGGCGTCACGCTTTTCCAGACCTGGCATGCGCGCCATGCCGACGCCGTCGACACGGCCGCCACCGTCCTTAAGGATTGCGCCATCACGCAGGCGCGCGTGGAGTGGAAGGAGGACGTCGACCAGTGCCACCCGGGGCAGAAGTGGCTGTGGGACGACGGCGGGTTCGGCGTCTTCGACGCGGGCATCAATGCGCTGTCGATCCTGACCACGATCATACCGGGCGTGCTGTGGGTGCGTTCCGCGGCCCTCAGCATTCCGGAGAACTGCCGCACGCCGGTCGCCGCCGAAGTCATCCTGCAATCGAACCACGGCGCGCGAATCGAAGCCTCGTTCGATTTCCGCCACAAAGGCGCGCCGATCTGGAACATGGATTTCGTGACCGACCGCGGAGCGGTGAAGCTCGGCACCTATGGCAGCAGCCTGACCGTCGGCGGCAAGCTCGTTCCGGTCGCCCATGGCGACGGCGAATACCCGGTGCTCTACCGCCGCTTCGCGGAGCTGGCCGCCGAAGGCCGTTCGGAGGTCGACGAACGCCCGTTCCGGCTGCTTGCCACCATCCTGCAGATCGGCGTGCGCACGCTGGTTGAACCGTTCCACTGGTCGCGCTGACCGCTCAGGCCGCGAACTCGCTGTTGTCGGCCTTGAGGGCATAGGTCGAGATCAGGCGGCTGTTCGGATTCTCCTTGGAGACGAACGACCACCAGGCGACCGCATCGGATCTTGGCACCAGCGCGATGATGGCGCCGCCGAAGCCGCCGCCGCACAGCCTGGCGCCGCGCGCCCCGAAACGCACCGAGGATTCGACCAGGGCGTCGATCTCGGGAATCGAGCATTCGAAATCGTCGCGCTGCGAGGCATGGCTGGCAGCCAGCAGGTCGGCCTGCTTGCCCCGGTCGTCGGACTCCAGCGCCTTGACGAATTCCAGCACGCGCTGGTTCTCGGTGATGACATGGCGGGCGCGCTTGGCCACGACCTCGCGCAGCGCCGACAGACGCGGCAGGTCGGCGTAACCCAGTTCGCACAGCGTGCCGACGCCCAGCTTGTCGCGCGCCTCGATGCACTCGTTCATGCGGTCGATGCGCTTGGTGTGGCTGTCGCCCTTGGCGAGATCGTGCTTCTTGCCGCAGTCGACCAGCATCAGGGCCACGTCGTTGGGCAGCGCCACGCTGCGATGGACGAGGGTCCTGGTGTCGAGCAGCAACGCCTGGCCCGGACGGCCGATGGAGCTGGCGAACTGGTCCATCTTGCCGCACGGCACGCCGACGTAATCATGCTCGGCTTCGAACGCCATCAGCGCGACCGCTTCGTCATCCCAGGGCGCCTTGGCGAAACCGCGCAGCGCGCGCGTCGCGCCGACGCACAGGGCGGCCGAACTCGAGATGCCGCAACCCAGCGGCACGTCGCTCTCGATCGAGATGTCGAGCGCCGGCAGGTCCGCCTTGCCCGATGCCACTTTCACGCAGCCGACCACGTAGTCGGTCCAATGGCGCCGCGGCGCGTCCTTGATGCTGCGCCTGCACGTCTCGCCTGCGAAGGTCTTGCTCGAGACCGTCATCTCGCCGGGCCTGCCGGAGCCCTTCTCGACATGCACCGAAGTCCAGAACGGCAGCGGCGTCGGCAGCACATGCCCGCCATTGGGTGCGTAATCGGTGTGCTCTCCGATGATATTGGCACGTGCCGGTGCCTTGGCGCTGAACCCACTCACTGGGATTTCTCCATGTCGACGGCTCTGAGGGACTTTGCGGCGTCTTCCGGCAGGATGTCCACCAGGAAGGATCCGGCACCGAGCTCGCACCCGGCCAGGTATTTCAGGCGGTCGTGGGAGCGCAGCAACGGGTAAAACTGGATGTGGAAGGGAAAGAACGCCTCCATGCCGCGCGGCGCGACATAGACGATCATCACATAGGGACAGACACGACCGAAGAACGCATCGTAGGTGCCGGCCACGCGGCCCAGCAGATTGCCGCAGCCGGACACCTCGCCATCCGACAGATCGAGAAGCGAGGCGCCGGCGCGTTTGGGTGCGACCCAGACTTCGTAGGGAAAGCGCGCGAAGGGCGGCACAAATGCCGACATGGTGGCAGTCTGCGCCACGGCGTAGGTCTGGTTGGCCGCCAGCGCCTCAAGACGGTAACCGCCGCGGAAGCTCGCCGCCATGTCTTCGACGATTGGCGGCAGATAGGAGAAGGCGTAGATCTGGCCGTGCGGATGGTGCAGCGTGACGCCGGCTTCCTCGCCGCGGTTCTCGAACGGCATCACAAACTGGACCGCCGGAATCTGCATCAACGCTCGCACGCGCTCCGCCCATACGCGCACCAACAGTTCGCGGCGCTCGGCGCTCAACGTGCCCATCGAGGCGCGATGATCTGACGAGTAGACAATGACCTCGCAATTGCCGGCGGCGCTTTCGACCGGAAGGTCCAGGCCCGGCACGGGATCCGGCCGGGGACTGTCCTTCTGCAACGAAGAGAAGCGGTTGTCGAAGACGGCAACCGAGAAGTCCTTGACGGGAATCTCGCCGTCGGCGTGGGGGCAAAAGGGACAGGCCTCGGCGGCAGGCTTGTACGTCCTCCCCTGGCGGTGGGCGGAATAGACCACCCACTCCCGGCGGACGGGATGCCAACGCCGGTGCGACCAAGTGTGCGCAGCTGCCTGGTCGGCCGGCCAAACCGGCCGGCCCTCGAAGTTGCCATAGAGATGCAGAGTCCGGCCGTCGGGCATTGGGAATACGCCCGACTTCAGGCCCGATGAGGGACCGCCCTTCATGTCATCCCTATCGCCATCGCACGCCATTGTCCCGTGAGCATCCTTCACCAAGAAGCGGCCAAAACACTGCACATCGACGGCCGCGATTTATTTATCATATAAATAGCCCCGACCCTGTCAAGGCCACGATTTGCTGCCGTTCCGCCATAATATCGTGAAGAGGCCGCGCTGCAGGAAACGATGTCCATGCGCCTTTGTATGATTGCTGCGGTCGGGAATACAGGCGGCATTTGCATCGGCCCCCTGCAGGAACGCAGGTGAGACTCCACCGCAAGACCGCATCGATGAAACGCGAAAGCAACCGCTTCAAATGGGCGATTTTGTGTCAATTCCGGGCCGCTGCGCGAGCTCTGATCGATTTATATTATTTGATGCTCCTCGCGTCGAATGGTACTTTCTTTTCAGGGTGTTAACGGGGAGCAAGGCCAAGCTTGGATGGGGGCGACAGCGCATACCACTCGGCGTGAATCCAGGTTCCGGCATGCTCGATCAGCGAGGGGACGGACTCAAAGATGATGCAGCGATTGATGGCACTAGCAGGGGCAGCGCTCGCCGCCGCCATGATCAGCATTCCTGCCACGGCGCAGTCGGTCGGCGGCCCGCCTGCCGGCGGCATGTCGAATACGGGCGGCATCAGCATGGGCAACCACATGGGTCAAAACAACATGACCCAGCAGCAGTTCGACGAGGTCCAGGAGTATGCCGACCGCGCCAAGCGCCTGACCAAGGAAGACAAGGCGAAAGGAAGGACACTCGAACAGCTGCTTGCCGAAGACAAAGCGACCGCCGAAGCGCTCGCCAAGTCGATGCCGCTGAACTGCGAGGTCGCCTCCGCGATGCTGGCGGCCCAGGGACCGGCGACGGTCAACGGCCGGGCGGTCGACACCAAGTCCTATGAGACTGCCTGCACCAACGGCATGGGCTATTTCCTGATTTCACAAGAACCCGAAAAACCCTATGGATTCTCATGCTTCGCGGCCGACGCCACACACCAGGCCGACATCGCGGCAGGGCGGCCCGGCAGCGCTGTATGCCAGCTTCCGCCCAACAGTGACGTCAACAGCATGGCAACCAACGTCATGACGCGGCTGGGAACACCCTGCACGGTGCGCGATCATCGTTGGCTTGGACAGAGCACGGCGGCCAATACGGAGTTCGACGAAGTCGCCTGCCAAGGCGGTGCCGGCTACGTCTTGTCGGTGCCCATGCCCGGCTCTCTCAGGCCGATCGCGGTCACGACCTGCCATGACTCGGCGATGCGCGGCCTGCCGTGCAAGCTCTCGGACAACGGCGCGCTGGTCACGATGCAGACATTCCGGGATGCGCTTTCCCAGCACAATGTCCAGTGCAACGCGAGCGACAAGGACATGCGCTTCATCGGCCAGGAAAACGTCCAGAAGCGCTACGTGGTCGAACTGAAATGCTCGCAGAAGCCGGGCGGCCTGGTGGCGTTCATCCCCCTCAACAGCAACACGGCGCCGTTCGAGGCGCTGAGCTGCGCCGCCGCTGCCAAACGCGGCGTGAAGTGTCAGTTGAAGGCCGATTGACCGCATCGGCATCGTCCGCGTTCGGGCGGACGGGTCTCCGGCAAAGGGCATCGGTGGCCACACCGGTGCCCTTGCTGCATTGCAGCAGCTAGGGAAAGTATATTATATGATGATATTTGGGAGCGGACGCGAACCATTGCGTGCCCGACACGACGCAGATTAAGACGCTCTGCGGATACGTCGTGGTGACCCGTGAGGCACCCACGGGGAGGTCAGATTGTCGACAGCATCGTCGCGCGCTGCGCGCCTACGATCCGCCCGGGCAAAAAGCGCGGATGCGGACCGCCAGGGTCGCGCGACAGCTTTGGGCGGGCGCGGCTCCAACCTTACCTATCGCATCATGGAGGACCTTGGCATCGCCATCGTCACCGCGCGCTATTCAGAGAACAACCCCTTTCCGGTCGAAGCCGAACTGTGCAAGCAGTACGCCGTCAGCCGAAGCATCCTGCGCGAAGCGGTGAAGATGCTGACCGCCAAGGGGCTGCTCGGCGCGCGTCCGCGCCACGGCACCTGGGTGCAGCCGGAAGACAGCTGGAACCTGCTCGACCCGGACGTGCTGCGGTGGATGCTGGAGCGCAAGCTGTCGTTCACACTCTTGATCGAGCTCAACCAGATCCGGCTGGCGGTCGAGCCGATCGCGGCCGGACTTGCCGCGCACAGCACCGATGAAGCGAAAAAGACGGCGGTGATGGCAGCCATCGACCGCATGGCCGCCGCGGAACGCGGCGACGATGATCCCCTGGCTTCGGACATCGCCTTCCACGTCGGCGTCATGCACGCCAGCGGCAACCGCTTCTACAGCCAGCTCTGTGACTTGATCGAGACCTCGCTGCGCTTCTCGATCCGCACCACGAACTATTTCAAGGGAGTCAAGCTCGCCAGCGTCTCCGATCACAAGCGGGTGGCGGACGCCATCATGCGCAGCGACGCGCCTGCGGCCGAAAACGCCATGCGCCTGTTGATTCAGGAAGCACTCGAGCTCATACGCGGCGCCGCAGCGGGCCCCGCCACGCTCACAGCTTCCCGCGGTAAACGCTCGCGATAGTGTCGCCTCACCTCGCCTTGCGGCGGACCTCCACGGCCTGCCCCGTATATTTGACGACCGCGTCGGGCTTCGCCTCGAAGTCGGAAGCCTTCTTCGACGGCCCGGAGATCCAACGCACGCGGAACGCGCGCCGCGCCACCATGCCCGGGAACGAGCCGGTCCGCGCACCGATGGTCAAGGTGCCGCTCGCATCGTCGTAGCGGATCGGGATGCGGGCGAACTCGCCCTTCACGTAGCCATTGCTTGTGCCGTCATCCTCGTAAAGCGAGAAGCGCCCGTCGGCTCCGGTGTAGACGAACAGCGTGATGGGCGCCTCGGGTTTCTCGCCCGTATACTGGACGCGTGGCCCGGCCGGGATGATCGAACCCTGCCGCACGAACAGGGGCATGTCCTCGAGCGGCGCGGCGGCCGTGATCGTCTGCCCGCCGTCATAGAGCCTGCCGGTGAAGAAGTCATACCATCGCGTGCCGGCCGGCAGATAGACCGGACGGGAACGCGCCTTGTACTCCGTCACCGGGGCCACCAGGAACGACGGGCCGAAAAGGTATTCGTCGTTGATGTCGCGCACCTTCGCGTCGCCCGGGAAATCCATCACCAGCCCGCGCATCATGGTGCCGGCATCGTGATAGGTGTCCGCGGCGATGGTGTAGATGTAGGGCAGCAGCCGGTAGCGCAGCCGATCGTAGAATGCCAGGATGTTGAAGGCGGGCGTGCCGGGCTTGGCGATCTCGAAAATCTCGCGATGCCTGAGTTCGCCATGCGAGCGGAAGATGGGCACGAAAGCGCCGAATTCGAACCAGCGCGTATAGAGCTCCGTCCATTCGGCGAGATCGGCCTGCCTGGGATGTTCCGCATAGCGGTTTTCCATCGTGTAGCCGCCGATGTCGAACGTCCAATTGGGGATGCCGGACATCGAAAAGTTGACGCCCGCCGAGACTTGATCGCGCAGGTCGGACCAACGCGACGCGATGTCGCCGCTCCACACCGCTGCCTCGCAGCGCTGCAGGCCGCCGAACCCGGAGCGCGTCAGGATGAAAGTGCGCTTATCGGGATGGGCGTCGTGCCAGTGGTCATAGAAACCGCAGACGTGCTCCAGCGGATAGCTGTTGTAATACTGCGCGCCGGGGCCGAGCACATTGGGATCACGCATCTTGATCTGGTCTGCGATCGGCATGTTCGAGTGGATGTCGGGTTCGTCATTGTCCATCCACCAGGCGTCGGACCCCAATACGTCGAGCTTGGGTGCAATCTGATTCCAATAGATGTCGCGCGCTTGGGAAGAATAGGCATCGTAGTTCGAGCTCTTGTAGCCCGGCCCGACCCAGTCGAGATAACCCTGGTCGATCGAATAGCGGTACATCAGGCCCTTGTCGTTGAATTCGTCGAAGTTCTTCAGGCCTTCGTAGAATTTCGGCCAAATCACGATCATTTCGTGGCCGTGCAGGGCGTGGATGTCGTCGAACATCTTCTTCGGGTCCGGATAGCGCGACGGATCGAAGTCGTGCGAGCCCCATTCCGGATCGCGCCAATAGCGCCAGTCCTGCACGATGTTGTCGATCGGCAGCTTGAGCTGACGATATTTCCTGAAGACACCGACCAACTGCGACTGGGTCTCGTAGCGCTGGCGGCTCTGCCAGAAGCCGTAGGCCCATTCTGGCATCATCACCGCCTTGCCGGTGAGTGCGCGGTAACCTGCGACGACGTCGTCCATGCTGGCGCCGCCGATAAAGTAGTAGTCGATGGCCTTCGCCACGTCGGAATGAAGCGACAGCTCGTGACGCTCGGCCTCGGGCATCGGGTCGATGTGCAGGAAGCGCAGATAGGCATTGCCCTCGTTGCGCCATTCGGCGCGGAATTTCACCTTCGTGCCCGCCGTCATCTCGAGATCGAAGTTGCGGTACCAGCCCTGCCAGCCCTGGCGCCAGGCGTCCAAGACCAGCTTGTCGTCGACCCAAAGCTTGAAATAGCCGGAGACATAGAAGCGGAACTTGTGCAGGCCGGTCTTGTCGGTCTCTATGCTGCCGTCCCATACGACCTTGAGGTTGCGGATGGTGGGGACCGGATCTCCGGGGGCTAGCGGCTTGCGCCGCGGGGCCAGAACCTGGGGCGGGAAGTTCTTGGTGTCCGGAATGAACTGGTAGTTGGGGTCGGCCTCGGTGCGCTGAGTCACGAGCTTGTTGCCATCGTAGTAGCTGGCCGTGAACCCGCCCTTGTTGCCTTTGGCGTCGTAAATGCTCAGCTCGGCGGACATCGGCGGATATTCGTCAGGGTAGCCGAAGCGGGTGATCGAGTAGTTGTCCCACAGCAGGCCATAATCCCTGGTCGACAGGAGCATGGGGACAGCAACGTCCATGTTGTGCTGGGCCAGGATGACGTCCTGGCCGTTGTAGTTCATCTGGCCGTTCTGGTGCTGGCCCAGGCCGTAGAACCCCTCGTCGCTGTTGCGGTTGAATTCCGCGCGCACGGCGTAGAACGGCTTGCCGTCCACCGTCACCGGCTCGAATTCTCCGCTGTTGACGCCAGAAAGCACCGTCCGGCCATCGACATTGCGGAATTTCACTTCGCCCGTCGAAAGCGACACATCGGCGGCGATCCTGCCGGTCTTCAAGGTGAGCGTGTCGCCGTTGGCGGCCACGTCGAACTTGACGCCGGATTGGGGCGATGCAGTGACCATGAGGCTCTTCGGCAGATTGAAGCTCTCGTCCGCCGTCGCCGAGACGCGGATGATGGTATCCGTCATGACCACGAGGCGGACCCTTTTTGCCGCGCCGCCGGTCGGCGACACGACGACACCGTCATCGGTCTTCTGCCAGTTGGCCGCCGGCTGCTCGGCAGACTTGGACCTGGAGAACAGACCCGTGATGTCGGTGCCCGACGAACAGGCGCCGACAAATCCCAACAGCGCGACGGTTACAGTGGCCATGCTCCAACGCAGCGCTCTTCCCCTGTTCATGTCGGACCTCCAATGGTCTTGTCGATCTAGTAGGTCGCCAGCTTGACGTGGAGCACCTGCGGCTGAGACGTGAAGTTCAGGCCCCAGTCGGTCTCGTCGCCGTTCCACATATAGTCGAAGACCCACTTGCCGTGGTCGTAGTGGCCCTGCTCGACGCGGTCGAACTGCACATTCTGTTTCGCCTTCTTGTCGGTCAGGCTGAAGCTGACCCGGCAGTGCAGGCCGGTGACGAGGAACTCGTCAGGCCCGAGTTGGGCGATGAGGACGCCTCCGCTGGGCTGCTCGGTCCCCGGCGGGATGCCGCTCTTGTGCCTGGGGTCCAGGAAGCCGAATTGCCATTGCTGGTAATCCACCTGTGCCGTCCAACGGCCCAGATCGATGGTCTGTTCGCTGTGATCGTCCGGTTCGGCCACGCCCCAGACGTTGTTCTCGAAGCTGAGCTTGGCCCATTCGCGCATCATCGGTCCGATGATCCTGTAATTGAGCGCGAACGGTTCGATGGTCTGCGCGTTCACCTTGCTGGCACCCAGCGGATAATTGGCGTAACCCGTGAAATCCATGCCGAACGGCGAGAAGGCCAATCCTTGGTTGCCCAGCACTGCGAAGAAAAAGCGCGAGAACCAGGGCGTGTTGCCAATCTCGACGACGAGCAGCGGATTGTCCGGGCGCTTGTAGCGGGCGATCTGCCCCATGATGTCGCCATAGGTATGGCCGTAGATGTCGGGCGCGGCAGTCGCGATCTGCGGCGCGGCGATCCTCCAGATGTCGAGCACGTTCCAGGTCGGACCTCCGGCGGCATAGGTCTTGGGGTCCTGGTACTTGAGCGGGTCGCGCAGCGCGACGTTGACATACATCGGCAGCGGATCCGCTGCTTTTCCGGCTTCGGCCACCTGTTCGACGTAGCGCGCGATGCTCCAGGCGTGGAAGAACTCGTCGGCATCCTTGCCAAACACCTGCGGCCAGGTGCCCGGCTTCTTGTGCAGGCCGTCGACCAGGGCCTCGGGCACCGGTCCGTTGAACAGCTTCTGCGCCACGGGCGAATAATCGCGCACCGCGCGGTAGGTGCCGGTCTCGTTTTCGACCTGCATCAGGATCACGGTGTGCTGTGGGTCGATATCCTTGATATGGCCCATCAGTTTCGCGAACGCCTTCTTGTCGGCGTCGAGCGTGGACTGGTAGAGCGGCGACAGCGCGTAGATCGTTTCGCCCTTCTGGTTGATCATGCGGGGGAATCGGGTGTTGTCGAGCTTCACCCAGCCTGGCGTGTAGGCGGGACCGGTGTTCTTCCAAGTACCAAACCACAGCAGCACGAGGCGGACGTGGTGCTGACGTGCCAGGGCCAGCAGCGTGTCCACATAGCTGAAGTCAAACTTGCCTTCCTGCGGCTCGATCTGTTCCCAGGCCACCGGAATCTCAAGCGTGTTGGCGCCCAGGCGGTCGACCGCCGGCCACACCTTCGGCAGCATCGCCGGATAATTGCTGGAGTTGTTCGCCTGGGCACCCAGCACGATGAAGGGTGCACCGTCGACCAGGAAGGCGTGCTTGCCGTTCTTGGTGACGAATTCCGGCATCGGCACCGAGGCCGCTTCGGTCTTCCGCGGCGCTTGGTTGGACGGCGCTCGGCTGCATCCCGCAATCAACCAAGCTGCGGCGGCCGCCAGAAGAACCCGGACGACGACCGAGACTGACGTCGCGTTCATGGTCCCCTCCCCGTTATGCGACGGTGCCTGAACGGCGTCTCGCACGATTTATATGATGACTCTGGCCCGGACAGTGTACCGGTAACATAGCCATTGCAAGAGGGACTTAGCTCAAGTCAACCCGCTCAACTAAGCGTGATGCTTCGGACGGGAATACAGATGTCACGCCCGCCCGTCGTCGGCCGGGCCGCTCGGCTCGAATGACCGCAACCGCGAGTGGATCGCAAGGGGTGTCAGGTTTTGGCCCTGCAGAAGCGGGCGATGTAATCGCTCTGGGACGGCATGCGCCCGACCAACTCGCGGATGGTCGTACGCAGATTCGCCAGCGCCACGCGCACCGCCGGGAGATCAGAAGAATCCGCCAGCGGGTCGTAACGGTCGGGCGTGATGCCCTGCCCGAGAAGGACGGCGAGCCAGCTGGCGTCGCGGAACAACTCGCTGGGGTGGAGGGACAACCGTCCATGACGGCGGAAGAATTCGACCTTCCGCTTGAGCGATTCCGGCTGCTCCATGTGGCGGCAATAAGACCAGAAAGGCGTGTCGTCGCGCTCGGTGGCGTTGTAGTGCAGCACGAGGAAGTCGCGGACACCTTCGTACTCGAAGGCGGCGCGGCGGTTATATTCGTCGATCGTCGTGGGATCGAAATCGCGATCGGGGAAGAGCGTGAGAAGTCGCGTTATGCCAGTTTGCACCAGATGGATGCTGGTGGATTCCAAAGGTTCGAGGAAGCCGCCGGCGAGCCCCAGACTCAGGCAATTCTTGTTCCAGGCCTTCCTGCGGCGACCCGCCGTGAAACGCAGAAAACGGGGCTCGGCGCGTGGCTTGCCGTCGAGGTTGGCCAGGAGCGTGGCCGCGGCCTCGTCGTCGCTGATCATGGTGCTCTGGTAGACGTAACCGTTGCCGATCCGGTGCTGCAGGGGAATTCGCCATTGCCAGCCGGCGGAGCGTGCCGTCGAGCGGGTATAGGGCTGCGGTGGGCCGGCATTCTCGCAGGGCACGGCGGCGGCGCGATCGCAAGGCAGCCAATTCGACCAGTCTTCGTAACCGGTCTTCAGGGTTTGTTCGATGAGCAGGCCGCGGAAGCCGGAGCAATCGATAAAGAAATCCGCCGCAATCTCCTCGCCGCGCGCCAGGAGAACATTGTCGATGAAGCCGTCGTCGGCGCGCTGGCGCACCTCCACAATCTTGCCTTCCACGCGCCTGACGCCGCGCCGCTCCGCATGGCCGCGCAGATAGCGCGCATAAAGAGACGCATCGAACTGGTAAGCATAGCTGTAGGTCGCGAAGATCGGATTTGCGTTGGCCGGTGGACGGTCGAAGCGGCCGCTGAGCGCCGCCGTGGCGGTCAGGCTGTAGGCATCCAGGTGGGTTGGTTCTCCTGCCGCGTTGAGACGCAGCCAGTGCTGATGGAACGGTACGGCCTCGAAATCTCCGCCGTAGCGGCCGAAGGGGTGCATGTAACTGTGACCGGGCCTCAGCCAGTCGACGAACTGGATGCCGAGCTTGAAGGTGCCCTGCGTATTGCGGATGAAGTCGTTCTCGTCGAGCTCCAAAAGCCGGTTGAACAACATGATCGGCGGAATGGTGGCCTCGCCCACTCCGACCGTCCCGATCTCATCGGACTCGATGAGGATGATCTCGCAGTTCTTGGGGCGCACCACCACGGACAGCGCCGCGGCCGCCATCCAGCCGGCGGTGCCGCCGCCGACGATCACGATCTTGCGCAGACGCCTGTCGTTCAAGGTTTGCCTCGTGGCTCAAGCCAGGCTGGGGATTTCGCCGCGGAAATACTTGGCGATGAATTGATCGTGTGTCGGCATCGTATCTACACCGCGCTTCAGGATAGCGCGACGCTCGCCCAGCACCCGGCGAACCTGCTCGACCGGTGCGCGGTCGGCAAGGGAATCGTAGGTTCGCGGCATCACGCCCAGGCCATTGTAGATGGCGATCCAGTTCTGTTCCTTGAAGCCTTCCGAGTCGCCGACGATGGGGCGGCCCCGTTCGCGGAAGACATCGACCTTGTATTGCAATTCGTCCGGCAGCTCCATGGCTCGGCAGTATTTCCACAATTCGGAATCCGTGCGGTCGGTGAAGCAATAATGAATGATGATGAAGTCTCGGATGCGCTCATATTCCAGCCCCGATTGGCGGTTGAACTCCTGCTCCAGCAGCGGGTTGAAATCCTTGTCGGGGAAATATTCGACCAGTCGACCGATGGCGTTCTGGATCAGGACAATGGTCGTCGATTCCAGCGGTTCCAGGAAGCCGCTCGAAAGCCCGATGGCCACCACGTTCTTGGTCCACGCCTTGTGGCGGCGTCCGGCCTTGAAGCGCAACGGGCGGGGCGCGCCGAGCGCGGCGCCGTCCAGATTTTCCAGAAGGGTCCGGGCGGCCGCCTCGTCGGAGATGAAGCTGCTGCAATAGACGTAACCGTTGCCGGTGCGATGCTGCAAGGGAATGCGCCACTGCCAGCCTGCCTCGCGCGCCGTCGAGCGGGTGTAGGGCGTGACGGGCGTCACACCTTCGCAGGCCACCGCCAAGGCGCGGTCGCAGGGCAACCATTTCGTCCAGTCCTCGAACCCGACCTTCATCGCCTTGTCGATCAGCAATCCGATGAACCCGGAACAGTCGATGAAGAGATCGGCCCCGACCTCCGTGCCATTGTCGAGGACGAGGGAGCGCACGAAACCGTCCTCGCCGCGCAGCTTCACGTCGACGATCCTGGCATTGGTGCGCCGCACGCCGCGGCTCTCGGCATACCCGCGCAGGAAGCGGGCGTAGAGGGAGGCGTCGAACTGGTAGGCATAGAGGAACGCCGCAAACGGCGACTTGGGGTCCGGGTGCGGTTGGGCACAGCGGTCCGTCCAGGCCATCAGCGTCGGCACCGACAGGTCGCCCAGATCGAAATCGTCACCCGCGGCGCGCAGCTTCAGCCAGTATTGATAAGGGGAGATGGAATCGATGAAGGGGCCGTAATCGCCAAAGCCGTGGAAGAAGCGGTTGCCGATCCGGCCCCAGTCCTGGAAGTCGATGCCGAGCTTGAAGGTGCCCTGGGTCTGCTTGACGAATTCGATCTCGTTGATGCCGAGGCGCTTGTTGTAGAGGTGCAGCGTCGGCACCGTAGCCTCGCCGACGCCGATGGTGCCGATTTCCTCGGACTCCACGAGGTGGATGTCGGCAAAGCCGCGACCGAGAAAGCATTGCAGAGCCGCCGCCGTCATCCAGCCGGCGGTGCCGCCGCCGACGATGACGATTTTCTCGATGCGATGCGGCTTTGCCGCGATGGTGGTCACGAGCGCCCCCGGGGTGGCAATTCGAACGCGATCAAGTTGCAAGTTAGTATTATACAAGCCCGGGGCGGAGGGCCGCGCAAGGCCCTTGTGGTGCGACGTCTCTGGCGGCGCTCGGGAAGCTACGTATTGTGAGACCCGCCGCAGGGGAGAGCACGGGGTAACCATGGGTCCGGCACAGCAGAGCTTCGAAACGGCGCTCGCCCTGCACCGCCAGGGGCGCCTCAACGACGCGGAGCGGTTGTACCATGCGACCCTCAAAGCATCGCCCTCGCACTCCGGGGCGCTGCAGCAGCTTGGCGTCGTGTGCGCCCAGACCGGTCGGTTCGAGGAGGCGGTTGCGTACTTCGCCAGGGCCGTCGCTGTCGCTGCCAATCCGGGACTGTGCACCGCCTTCGGCAACGCACTCTATCGCCTGGGCCGTTACACCGACGCGCTTGACCGCTATGGACAGGCGCTCTCGCTCGATGCGCGATTTGCCGAAGCCGATGTTGGCAGGGGCAGTGCGTTGCTGGCCCTGGGCCGATCGGACGAAGCCTTGGCCGCCTTCGCCAAAGCACTGGCGCTCAAACCCCAGCTCGTGGAAGCCGTCGTCAATACCGGCAACATCCATCTGGCGGATGGACGCGGCGAAGAAGCGCTTGCCTGGTTCCAACGATCGGCCCGCATGCGCCCCAACTTCCCGCCGGCCCTTGAGGGCACGGGAAGGGCGCAACTGGCGATCGGCCGACCTGCGGACGCGCTGGTCACTTTCGAACAGCTTCTTGCACGAGACTTGGGCAGTGCGGCCGCATGGTCGGGCAAGGGCAACGCCCTTGAACAGCTTGGCCGTATCGTGGAAGCGCGCGGCGCCTACGAGCGAGCCGCCTCGCTGTCGCCGAATTCGCCCGCGTATCATTATCCGCTGGCCACGATCGCCCGCTTTGAAGAAGGAGACAGTCGGCTTGTGCCTCTCGAACGGCTGGCCGAGCGAATCGAGAGTTTTCCCTCTGCCGAAAGGATTCCGCTCCATTTTGCATTGGCGAAGGCTTACGACGACCTCAATCGCCCGGCGCTGGCCTTTGAGCACATGCAGGACGGTAACCGACTTCGGCGCGCTTCCTCCCGGTACGATGAAGCCTTTGAAATCGGTCTAATGCGGGCAATGGCGGATGCCTTCACGGCGGAACTGATGGAGGCAAAGGCAGGCACCGGCCATCTCGGTGAAGAGCCCGTATTCGTCGTCGGCATGCCGCGATCGGGGACCACGCTTGTGGAGCAAATCCTTGCAAGCCATCCGCAGGCATTCGGCGCCGGCGAGCCGATGCATCTGCACAGGTTGATCGGCATGGGTCATGCCGGTGACAACTTTCCGGCGGGTATCGTGTCCGTTCCGAATGAACAGCTGCGCTCGCTGGGCGCTCTCTATACGGCGAGGCTGGCGGCGCAAGCGCCCGGTGCAACCCGCATCGTCGACAAACTGCCGGCGAACTTCCGACTTGTCGGACTCATCCGGCTGTCGCTGCCGAAGGCACGCATCATCCACGTCCGTCGGGACCCCATGGACACCTGCCTGTCCTGCTACGCCGGGCTGTTCGCACAGAACCTCGATTTCAGCTACGACCTCGGCGAGCTCGGCCGCTATTACCGCGCCTACGAAGCCTTGATGGCGCACTGGCGCAAAGTCCTGCCGCAGGACGCCATGCTTGAGGTGTCGTACGAGTCCATGGTCGAGGACTTCGAGACATGGGCGCGGAGGATCGTGGCCTATTGCGGCCTGCCCTGGGATGCGCGCTGCCTCGCATTCCACCAGACGCAGCGCATCGTCCATACCGCAAGCGCTTCCCAGGTGCACCAACCGCTCTATCGCCGCGCCGTCGGCAGAGCCAAAGCGTATGAGCCGTGGCTGGGGGCGCTGCGTGAGGCGCTCAGGGGCTCTTGAGTCGCCTGCGTATCCGGGACGAAACGTCAAAAAAAAACCCCCCGGCTTGCGCCGGGGGGTTCGAAGTCCTGATGGCTGAGATTACCAGTTCGCACGCAGGACGAGTGAGACCTTGCGGTCCGCGTCGACCCATTCGTAGTTCGGATGGAGCGTCGAGTAACCGACCTGCAGCACGGTGGTTGCCTTCAGAAGGTTCGTGACCTGGAGGCCGACCTTGTAGTGATCCATGAAAGTGTACAGCAACGAACCGTCGAGCTGGCCGAAGTTCTTCTGCCAGACCGGCTGGTTGAGGTTGGCGGCCGAGGTGGTCATCAGGAAGCCCGAACGCCAGTTGTAGGCCAAGCGGCCGGAGAGGCCAAACTTCTCATACAACAGCGCGATGTTGTAGCTGTCGTGCGACATGCCTTCCATCGGCAACGTCGAATCGGCAGCGTTCGCCACGCCGTTGGGATCGGCAATGTTGTACGATGGGTTGGCGCCGCCGGTGTTGTAGATCTTGGTGTAGTTCGCCTGGAAGCCCAGACCACCCCACGCCCCCGGCAGCGAGTCGTAGAACTGCGTGTACGCAGCTTCGAAGCCTTCGACCTTGCCCTTGCTGCCGTTGAAATAACGCGTGACATAGAAGCTCTCGGTGATGCCGTTCCGCGTGTAGGTGTCCTTCTCCAGACCGGTCATGAAGTAGTTCGAGATGTCCTTGTGGAACAACGCAAACGAAACGTTGCCCGAAGCTGAGAAGTAGTACTCCAAGCTCAGGTCATAGTTGTTGGCCGTCAACGGCTTCAGATACGGATTGCCGCCGGTGCCGGTCAGGCCAGCCGTGCCGCCGCGGAACGACGTGGAGGTCGTCGGCGGGGTTGTCGAAGTATCGATCGTCGTGACGAAACTGTAGCCCAACGACGTGTAGTTCTGCGTGTACGCGAAGTCAGGACGCACGACCTGCTGCGAGAAGGCCGCCCTTGCGATCAACTGATCGGTCAGGTGGAACTTGATGTTAAAGCTCGGCAGGATGTTCGTGTAGTTGTGCGTCACCGGGCCGGAATGCAGAACGATCGAATTGCCGCCATTGCCCACGAAGTTGTAGGCCTCGATGACATCCGCGCAATGCGTCGATGAGCAGGCGCTGACCGACGGAAGCAGGAAGTAACCCGGGCCGCTGTCGTCCTCTGTCGTGACGATGCGGACACCGATGTTGCCGTCGAACGGCACGTCATAGCCCAGGAACGTGTCGCGGCCGAAGTTGAACTGGGCATAACCAGCGTAGGTATTTTCCTTCTGGTCACTGATGCCGCCGGTCTGGCTGGTCGCTGACGGCGTGGTGTTGTTGTAGACGGTCTGGCACTTGTAGGAGACGGTGGTTCCGCAACCGTTGATCACGGCGAGCGGACGCCACGTCGGATAGGCCCATGTGCCAGATGCAGCCCAACCGGCCTGCGTGCTGGACATGATGCTCCACAGGTACTGCTCACCCTTCTCCATCATGCCGGATTTGGGGAACCACATCGCACCGGCGTTCTGACTGCCGAAGAAGTCCTTGAACGTGTAGAGCTCGGACGCGTGCTGTGCGTCTGACGAACCTTGCGTCGCGATGTTTCCGACATCGGCAAGCAGGGCCGAATCGCTCAGGCCGGTCCAGACGTACCAAGTCTGGAAGCTCATGCCGATCCAGTTCCAGTTCGACTGACGTGTCACGGCCTGCTTGAGGTCGGCGCGGAAGCCAACGTCGATCGACTTGATCAGCCCGAAGAGCCCGTCACCACCGACCGTATAGCTGCCGTCAATGCGCCCCGTGTAGTTATGCGCGTAGTTGTTCTCGAGGTGGTCCATCGCGGCGCCCCACACGTAGTTGGTCGCGTCCGCCATGCCGGCCACATCGCCCGTGTAGGAGATCGTCGGCGTCCCCTTGCTGAAGTCGCTGGTCACGTTCACGACCGGCGCGTTCGGGTACATCAGGTTCCAGGTCGTCCCGTTGCGCCACGTGTTGTGAATCAGCTTCGTATACATCGTCATGTCGTACATCGTCGCGCGGGAATCCATGTACGAGACGTCGGCCGACAGTTCGAAGTTGTCCGAGGGATTCCACTTCATGTTCACATCGTACTGAGCATTGATGTGATGGCGGGCGCCGAAGCGCGTGTCCTGTCCGCCCCAGACGTTTTCGGCGTTGTTGATCGTGCCGCCCGTCCAGTAGCCCTGTGCGTTGTAGTTGTAGCTGTTCAGGCTTGCCGTATCGTAGGGCAGGCCCCATGTCACCACGTGCTCGATGCTTTGCGGCTCGGCCTTGGAGAACAGGACCGTGGCGCCGAATTCGAGCTGGTCGCTGGGCCGCCATTGCAGGGCGCCGTAGAGGGCAACACGCGGCTGCTTCCAGTCCATGTGACGGTAGCTGACCGCATTCAGACCGTTCTGATAGGGGATCGCCACGTCATGACCGCTGGTGATCGCTGAATTGGCGGCGCAAGTACCCGTCGCGCTGGCTGTCGCGTTGAAGCAGAAGCGGGTGTAGTCGCCCAGCGAGAACACGTCATCCGAATTGCGCAGATCCTGATAGTCGGCGGAAAGAAGAATACCGACTTCACCCAGGCTGGTGTTGAAGCGATCGCTGTACAGCGCGTTGATCGACGGCGCGATCTTCTGGTCGAGATCGCCGTAGCTGAGGTCTGCCGCAACCGCCATCAAGCGGCCGTCCTGGTCGAACGGCTTGCGCGTGCGCAGGTCGACCGTACCGCCCACGCCGCCTTCGATCATCTTGGCGTCGGGGTTCTTGTAGACATCCACGCCCGCCATCAAGTCGGAGGATACGTCCGCAAAGCTGAGCGTGCGGCCGTTCTCGGCGCCGAACGTCTCGAGACCATTGGTCAGGGCCGAAACCCACGACAGGCCGCGGACGAACACGCCGTTGCCATAGCCCGCCCAACGGACCGGGTCGCGGTTCTGGTCGGTGCGCGTGATCTGCACACCCGGAACGCGCTGCAAGGCTTCGGCCACGCTGCGGTCTGGAAGAGCGCCGATGTCGACGGCTGTGATCGAGTCAACGACCTGGTCGGAGTTCTGCTTGATGGCCTGTGCCGAACTCAAGCTCGCCCTAATGCCGGTCACAACGACCGTTTCGACTTGATCCGATGCTTGCGCCAGGGCCGGTCCAGCGAATGCGACAATCGCCAGTGCCGACGCGCTGCCGAGCAGCACTTTCTGAGTGGATTTCCTCACGTAAAGCCTCCCAATGTTATTGCCCTGACTGAGACTGAGTCGCAATAATCACATTGATATGATTATTAGCACTCCGGTCAGCCAACTCGACGCCTTTGCGGCTAGGCCCTCTGCGGCAAAACCCACCTCCACCGTGGAGCCAGTGGAACTTGGCAGGGTTCTCAGCCTCAAACTTGTCGTTACGTCCCCCTGAGGTGCCCGTGGCGCAATTTCGCAAACGGCGCTCCGTAAGCCCTCCATTTCGGCATGTACCACCGCTTACATGTTAGCGCTAGCGTAACGGGGTTGATCCCAAAGGAATCATGACGTCTGCGCCAAAATTGCCACAATTCACATAATACTAATAATTTCAACTAGTTGCGAGAATTTTCGGATCATCAAACACGACCTGCGAGGGGGCCGCCACGCTCGACAAATGACCATCGCGTCAAATTTGTCACAGAAGCATCAAAGACGGCCCGAAAACGGCTCCAAAACGTAGCGTGCGCCGGCCCTGCTCCGGACGGTGCGGCTCTCGCCGCTCCCTCTCATGGGCACCTGCGCACCGGTGCGCAAATCGACCAGCCGGAACCGGCTCCCAAACAGGGTGGAACGCACCGTCAGTCGGCCCGATCGACCGGTCGCCAAAACGACCCGGCGCGCCTTGCCGCCGTCCCACGCGATATCGACGGTAACGTCGCCGCGGGCGCGCAGGCCGGTCACCTCGCCTTTCGGCCACGCCGAAGGCAGCGCCGGAAGGACATCGATCACGCCGTTCTGGCTCTGCAGCAGCATCTCGACCACCCCGGCGGTCGCGCCGAAATTGCCGTCGATCTGAAACGGCGGGCAGTTGTCCCACAGGTTCTGCAGCGTGCTCTCGTGCAGCTGCTGCGCGAGCATGAGATGGGCGTGGTCGCCATCGAGCAGGCGCGCCCAGAAACCGATTTTCCAGGCCTTGCTCCAGCCGGTGCCGCCGTCGCCGCGAGCCTTCAGCGATACTTCCGCCGCTTGTGCCAAGCGCGGCGTCGTTCGCGGTGAGATCTGACGGCCGGGGTCCAACGCGTAGAGATGCGACAGGTGCCGGTGGTCGTCCTTCGGATCGTCCATGTCCTCCTTCCATTCCTGAAGCTGACCCCAGGAACCGATACGAAGCCCGCTGTCCAGTCGGTGCAGCGCCTTGTCGATTCTTCGTGCAAAAGCCCTGTCTTTCACGATGGCGGCAGCCTGCAACACGTCGCGAAAGAGGCCGGTGACGATCTGCTGAGGCATGGCAGCGCCCGCCGTGAACGGACCGTGCTCCGGCGAGTAGCTCGGCGACACCACGAGCTTGCCGTCGCGCGGATCGACGACCAGCGCCTTGAGCCACATCTCGGCCGCGCCCTTCATCACAGGATAGGCGCGGCGGAGGAAGTTGCGATCCTTAGTGAAGCGGTAGTGATCGTAATATTGGGAGGCGAGCCAAGCGCCCGCCTCGGGCTGCCAGAACGCGGTCGGCCAGGAGATCAGGCCCGTATAGCCCCAGATGTCGGTATTGAGGAACAGGGTCCATCCCTTCGCGCCGAACACGCGTCTTGCGGCCTCGGCCCCCGGCGCGCGCAAACTGTCGACGAAATCAAAAAACGGCGCTTCGGTCTCGGCGATGTTGGCGGGATCCGCCGGCCAGTAATTCATCTGCAGATTGATGTTCACATGATAGTCCGCGTTCCAAGGCGGTGTGTCGGAATGGTTCCACACGCCCTGTAAATTGGCGGGCAAAGAACCGGCGCGGGACGACGAAATCAGCAGGTAGCGGCCGTACTGGAAGAACAGGGCCTCGAGGGCGCGGTCCGAGGCCGAGACCTCGCCCCGGTATTGTGCGAGCAGGGCATCCGTCGGCTCCGGCGGCATCTCCTGGCCGATGTCCAGACGCACGCGATCAAACAGGGCGCCATAGTCCCGCTCGTGAGCGGCCAACAGGGCATCGAATGTCTTGGCGGCCGCAAGATCGACACGTGCCGTGACGCCGGCGTGAGGATCCGGGCCGCGATAGTCGGGATAATGAAGCCGGTAATCGGTGCCTGCCGCCATGATCAGGACGGCAGTGTCTGCCCCGGTCACGGTGACGCTCCCGTCGGCCTCCTCCTCGCGCGTGCCGCCTTGCGCCAGGATCTGGACCTGTGCCTCGTATCTCAGGCCATTGTCCTTGAGGGCCCCCCGTTCCGTGATGCGACCGGCAACGGACGTCCTCGAAACCGTGCGATTGTCCGGTGCCGACAGTGAGGCCTTGAACGAGACCTTTCCCGGGTGATCGGCCGTCAGGCGGATCACGATGACACGGTCGGGATAGGACGCGAAATATTGCCGCTCATAGCGCACGCCACCCATCGTGTAGGTAAGCGACGCGACGGCCTTTTCGAGGTCGAGTGTCCGCCGATAATCCTGCGCCGCACCCGTCGCATCCGGAAAATTCAGCAGCAAATCGCCGAAGGTCTGGTAGTCGCCGTACGCCGTCATCTTCTGGCCGAGTGCGGCTGCCACGTCCTCCGGCGCAAGGCGGTGAGATTTGTTGAGCATCGCACGCATTCTCGCGATGTTCGGGACCAGTGACGTCGCTGGCCATCCCGAATCATATCCCTCGGCGCCCGGTCCACCGGTCCACAATGTCTTCTCGTTGAACTGGATGTCGTCAGCGGCGACCCCGCCGGTGACGACCGCACCCATGCTGCCGTTGCCGATCGGCAATCCGTAGTGCTCCCAGTCGGAGGCGGGCTTGTCGTACCAGAGGGTGAGCGATTGCGGCGTCACGTCTGCCTGCGCGCCGACGGTCAGAAACATCGTCGTCACGATTGCAAACAAACGAAAACGTGACATGTCCGCTCCTACCAACTTGGTGCCATAATTCATATGACCAATGCATCGACGTGACAAAGCGGGAGTCCACCATGCGCAGAATCCTGATGCGAACCATTCTATGCATTGTGGCCCTCACCGTCGGCGTTGTCGGGTCCGAGGCGGAAAGCGCGACAGACTACGTGTGGCGAAGTGTGAAGGTCGGCGGCGGCGGATTCGTGCCCTACCTCGTCTTCAGCCGGGCCGAGCCGGGGCTCGCCTATCTCGGCAGCGACATGGGCGGCGCCTATCGCTGGGACGAGAAGGCGGGATCCTGGGTCCCGCTGCAGGATGCCGTGCAGGATCCGAATCTGCGCGGCGTCGAGGCCATCACACCCGATCCTGTAGATCCCAACATCGTCTATGCAGCCGTTGGAACCTACCGCCGCGATCCTGCGGCCATCATGCGATCGATGGACCGCGGTGCGACCTGGGACACCGTGATGGTCCCGATCCGCATGGGCGGAAACGAAGAAGGCCGCGGCCTGGGGCCGCGCCTTGCCATCGATCCCAATGACACCGCCATCCTCTATTTCGCGTCGCGCTATGACGGCCTGCAAAGGAGCACGGATTCGGGCAAGATGTGGGGCAAGGTCGTCTCCTTCCCGCTCCAAGGCCTGGGCGTTCCGCGCGGGCACACGCCGCCGCATGCCGGCCTCAGCTTCGTCGTCTTCGATTCCGCGGGCGCCGGCAAAGGCGCACCGTCGAGAACGATCTTCGTCGGCGTGGCCGATCCGGGCGACAACCACCTCTACCGTTCCGACGACGCCGGGCGGACCTGGCGGCCTGTCGCCGGCGGTCCGCCTGCGAGCTTTCTGGCGGCCAAGGCGGAGTTGGACAACAGAGGCATCCTCTACATCACCTACAGCAACAGCATGGGGCCTCACGGCGTGACCGACGGCGCCGTGTTCAAGCTCGACACGCACAGCGGCACTTGGACCGATATCACACCTGACAAGCGCGCCAACCGCCCACGCGGTGGCTATATCGGCCTCAGCCTCGACCGCGAGACGGCGGACACGCTTGTGGTTGCGACCATCGACCGTGAGGGCGGCGACACCATCTGGCGTTCGACCGACGGCGGCGCGCATTGGATCGACATCCGCCCGCTCAGCCGACGCGACGTCTCTTCCACGCCCTTCCTGCTCTGGGGACAGAAGGAAGCAAACTTCGGCTGGTGGCAGACCGGCCTCGCCATCGATCCGTTCAACCCGGCCCACGCGGCGTACACAACCGGCGCGACCATCTACGAGACCGAGGATCTGACCCATGCCGACACCGGCGGAACGATCGATTGGACGCCTTGGGTCAACGGCGTGGAGCAGACCGCCGTGCTCACGCTGGTGAGCCCTCCGGTCGGCCCCCATCTGTTGAGCGGCTTCGGCGACATCGGCGGCTTCGCGCATTTCGACCTGATGATGTCCGAGCCGATGTTCGAGCACCCCATCTTCATCAACACCAACACCATTGACTATGCCGGAAGAGCGCCTAACGTGATCGTCCGCAGCGGCACGCATGCCGAGCATGCTAGCGGCCGCACGGCGACTCTGGCCTATTCGCTCGATTCCGGGAAGACGTGGGCGCCCATCTTCGCGCCGGCACCCAAGGGCTACAAGCCACCCAATCCGATTCCGTACAATTACAGCGATCCGTACACGGATGCGGCCATTGCGGTGTCGGCCGACGGCTCTACCTTCATCGCCATGACGCCGCCGACGCCCACGCTGACGCGCAACCACGGCAAGACCTGGGTCAAGGTCAAAGGTCTGCCGACCGGTCATTACACGCTGGGCTGCGAGCCCGACTATCGGACCGATTGCGGTTGGGTCGGCGCCCGTCCCGTCGCCGATCGGGTCGATCCCAAGCGCTTCTATGCCGTCAACTTTGCGACCGGCGCCTTCTATGTCAGCCGCGACGGCGGCGCGCGTTTCAAGCGCATCAAGTCGGAAGGGCTTCCTGATATCGAGGCCGATCAGCCCCATTGGCGGGAGGGGGAATTCCCGCTGATGGCGACGCCGGGCAAGACGGCGGACCTGTGGTTTGTCTCGCATGACGGCCTCTACCGGTCTGCGGACGGCGGACGACACTTCGTCAAGAGCACGAGTAACCTCGAAGTTCTGGCGCTTTCGTTCGGCAAGGCGCCTGCCGGGCACCCCTATCCGGCGCTATTCGCGATCGGCAGGCAGGGTGGCGTGGAAGCAATCTGGCGATCGGACGATGAGGCGCACAGCTGGATTCGCATCAACGATGCCCAGCACGAATATGCGCGCGCCTTCCGGTGCATCGCGGGCGACCCCCGCGTGTTCGGCCGTGTCTATGTGGGCACCGACGGGCGAGGCATTGTCTACGGCGAGCCGAAACAGTAGGAGCCGACCAGTACAGCGATCGGCGGCGCCAAAAGAAAATCCAGCCAACGGTCGCCCGATGGCTGGATTTCTTGTCTAGCAACGTTGCGCTGAAACTACCAGCGGGCGCGCAACTCGATCGAGTACTTGCGGTCCGTATCGATCCAGTCGTAGCGCGGGTGGAAGTCCGCGTAGCCCACGTCGAGGATCGTCCGCGACTTGATGATGTTGGTGACCTCGATGCCGAGCTTGTAGTGATCGAGGAAGCTATAGAACAGCGAGCCGTCGAGCTGCCCGTAGTTCTCCGACCAGATCGGCTGATTGACGTTGGCCGCCGAGCTCGTCAGCAGGAAGCGGGAGCGCCAGTTGTAGGCCAGCCGCCCGTCGAAGCCGTACTTCTCATACAGGATCTGCAGGTTGTAGCTGTCGGGCGACATGCCTTCCAGCGGCAGCGGCTGCCGCGCGTTGGGAACTTCCACGGATTCAAACGGATTGGTCGTCGGATTCGCGCCGCCGCTGTTGTAGATCTTGGTGTAGTTCGCCGCGAGGCCGAACCCGCCCAGGAAGCCGGGCAGCGAGTCGTAGAACTGCTGATACCCCAGCTCGAGGCCTTCGACTTTGCCCTTGGTGCCGTTGATGGTCTCGGTCACCTCGAAAGTCTGCGTCACACCGTTGTTCGTCACCGTGACCGGCACGGCTCCGGTCATGAAGTAGCCCGAGATGTCCTTGTGGAACAGCGCGAACGTCACGCTGCCGGTCGGCGCAAAATACCACTCGATGCTGGCATCGTAGTTGTTGGCGCGCAGCGGCTTGAGATAGGGATTGCCGCCCGTGCCGACGGCGCCGCCGGTGGGGGCAAACGTGCCTTCCAACGGCGAATTGGACGTGCCGAACGCCCAGCCCAAAGTGGCGAAGTTCTGCGTCAAGCTGAAGTCCGGACGGACCATGCCCTGGGAGAATGCCAAGCGCGCCTGCAACTGATCGGTAAGGTGCGCCCGGAAATTGAAGCTGGGCAGATAATCCGTGTAGGTGTTGGCGACGGGCGGAACCGTCATCGAGCCGCCGCTTACTCCCACGCCACCGTTGAAGGCCAACGCCAAGTCGAAATCGGCGCAGCTCGTGACCGTACCGCCCGGCGTTGACGCCCCGACCGTACAGGTCGAGGTGATGGCACCGGGAAGGATGATCTTGCCAGGCTGGGTCTTGTCGTGCGTCTGCACCACGCGCAGGCCGAAATTCCCGTCGATCGGGAGATCCATGCCGAGGAACGTCTCGTTCGCATAATTGAACTGCACGTAGCCGGCATCGGTCGTTTCAAGCTGGTCGTTGATGCCTGCGCTGACGTTGTCACTTTCCGGCGTGAACCCGCCATAAATCGCTTCGCACTTCACGTCGACGCCAGCCGGGCAGCCGTGTTGCGTGGCGTACGGCGTCCAACCCCAGCCTGCCGTCTCGGTCGTCTTGAGGACGGCGTAGATGCTCGATGTGCCGTGATCGAGGAAGCTAGGCCTGAGGAAGAAAGCCTGCGGTCCGGTCGAACCAAGGAAGCTGCCGAAGTTGAAGAGTGAGTTGGTTTCAGGATGGGTTGTGTCGAACACCGGCGGGCCGCCGCCCCAGGACTGGTGGCTCAACAGACTCCAGTTGTAGCCGGTCTGGCGGGTCACGGCCTGCTTGTCTTCCGAGCGGAAGCCGAAGTCGATCGACTTCAGGAAGATCGTGTCGCTCGGCAGGGTGTAGGTGCCGTCGACGCGGTAGGCCCAGGAGTGCGCGTAGTTGTTCTCCATGTGGTCCATGGCCGCCGAGTAGTAATAGTTCGCTTGCGCGGTCATGGCGGACGGATCGCTCAGGCTCGCCATGGGCGCATTGCCGGCAAGATTGATCGTCAGATTTTCGCCCGGCACGCCCGGCGTGGCCGGATCATTGGGATTCCCCATGTCGTCATAGGCCGTCATGGAATAGTTGGTGGCCCGGGATTCCGTGTATTGGACATCGGCGCTGAACTGCCAGTTGTTGGACGGCATCCACTTCACGTTCAGCGAATAGTCGCCGTTGTAGTCGTGGTGCTGGCCGATACGGGTGTCGATGCCGCCGCTCTGTGCGTTGGTGATCGTGCCACCCGTCCACACGCCGTTCGAATCATAGGTGTAGTTGGTCGATGCGTTGGGCAGTCCCTGCGGCACGTTGTACGGCAGCGAATGCTCGACGTCCTTGGGGTCAGCCTTGGAATAGAACGCCTCGGCGGTCAGTTCCCATTGGTCATTCGGACGCCACTGCCACGAGCCGTCGAACGCCAGGCGCTTTTGTTCCCAATCGATCGCGCGCCAGTCGAAATAGTTCGGGATGAAACGGCGGTCCGCTGAAGGAATTGAATTGCAGGTCGCCGACCCGAAGAGGGAGGTACCTCCGACCGTGCCGGTGGCGTCCACGCAGTCGAAATGGCTCAGCGAATAGCCGTTGGTGCGGTTGCGCTGGTCCTGGTAGTCGACCGAGAGCAGGATGCCCATGTCGCCCGAACCCGTTTGCCAGCGGTCGCTGATCAGGGCCGTTGCCGAGGGAGATCCTTTGTTGGTCAGATCCGCGTAGGTGTAGTCGATCGTGCCGGCGATCAAGAGGCCGTCCTGGTCGAACGGCTTGCGGGTCTTCAGGTTGACCGTGCCGCCGACGCCGCCTTCGATCATCTCGGCATCAGGATTCTTGTAGACGTCGACGCCGGACAACAGATCGGCCGACACGTCGGCGAAACTGAGCGCGCGCCCGTTCGCAGCCGAGAACACGTCGCGCCCGTTGGTCAGGCTTTCAACCCAAGCAAGGCCGCGGATGTACACGCCATTGCCGGTGCCGCCGTAGCGAACGGGGTCCCGGTTCGCGTCAGTTCTCTGCAGTGTGACGCCGGGAACACGCTGCAGGGCGTCTGCCACATTGCGGTCCGGAAGCGCGCCGATGTCGACGGCGCTGATCGAGTCGACGACCTGGTCCGAATTCTGCTTGACCGCCTGCGCCGATTCCATGCTGGCCCGGATGCCGGTCACGGTAACCGTTTCCAGGGTCTGGCCGCTCGATTGGTCGGTTTGCGCCAACGCCGGCACGATCAGGGTGCTGATGGCCAGCACAGAAGCTGTCCCAAGCAGCCACTGGCTCCTGCCGCATCCTCTCTTGAATCCTTTGTGCTCCACGTGATTCACGTCTTTTCTCCCCATTGTTTTCGGTACGCCGCGTCGAATA
>JAGWNK010000009.1 GCA_028871345.1 Alphaproteobacteria bacterium
AACCGCCATCCTTTTTTCCTGCGATTTCCTGGTTCTTTTGAAGTTCCTTTCTCGTATTTCCTGGCGCTCAGAGCGCCGCCACCCCGAGCGGTTTGAAGCGCAGCGAAAAACTGTAAGGGCGCACTTACGAGTTGCTGCGCAACTCTGGTGCTTGATAGGCTCAATGGGACGGACCCTGGCCGCGAAGGGGGAGTGTACCCTTGGCCCGCCGGTGATCGTCATGGCGATCTACCATCTGGCGATGAAGCCCATTGCCCGCAGCAGCGGCCGCAGCGCCGTGGCGGCGGCGGCTTATCGCGCCGCGCAAAAGCTCACCAACGAACGCGATGGCCTGACCCATGACTTCACGCGGCGCGGCGGGGTGGAGCATGTCGAGATCGTCATTCCCAAGGGTTCGGATGCAGATTGGGCCAAAGACCGCTCGACCTTGTGGAACATGGCCGAGGCGGCGGAGAAGCGCAAAGACGCCCGCGTGGCGCGCGAGATCGAGGTGGCACTGCCCCATGAACTGACGGCGGATCAGCGCTTGGCGCTGACGCGGGAGTTCGCGCAAAGCATGGCTGACCGCTATGGGGTGGCAGTGGATTTTGCACTCCACAGCCCGCATGGCGCCACCGACATTCGCAACCATCACGCCCACATCCTGCTAACGACGCGGAAGGTGGAAAAGGACGGACTGGGCGAGAAGACCGACTTGGAACGTGAGAACCGGAAACTCCTCGCGCTCGGCCTGCCCACCTCGCACGATCAGTTGCGGGAAATTCGGGTTGATTGGGAGCAGCGGACCAATCATCACCTTGCTCTGGCCGGCTATGATCTTCGCATCGACCATCGCTCGCATCGCGATTGCGGCCTGGAGATCGAACCGACCCAGCATATCGGGGTGCATGCCTCGCAAATGGAACGGCGGGGCAAGGCGGTGGATCGCCACCGCCAGGAGGCCGACAGCGCCCGTCATAACGCCAAACTGATCTGCGAACAGCCGCAACAGGCCTTGGCGCTCATCACCCACGAAAAGTCCGTCTTCGACCGCACCGACGTGGCGATGGTGTTGCACCGCTATATCGACAGTCCCGACGACTTTCAGGCGGCGTTTGCCAAGGCGATGGCCTCGCCAGTCTTGGTCGAGCTGTGCCCGGAGCAACGCGACGAGTCCGGCCGCACGATGGCGGCGGCGCGGTATTCCACCAAAGAAATGATCGCGGTGGAACGTCAGCTTGCCGACAGCACCGACCGCATGGCCGAAAGCCGAACATTCGCAGTGGGACAGCGGAACATCGAACGGGCCATCGCCGCGCGCTCGTTCCTGGCCGAGGAACAACGAAACGCGATCCGCCATGTCGCCGGCCCGGAACGGATCGCCGCCGTTGTGGGTCTTGCCGGTGCCGGCAAGAGCACCATGTTGGCGGCGGCGCGTGAGGCCTGGGAAGCGGATGGTTATCGGGTGTTTGGCGCGGCGCTGGCCGGCAAGGCGGCAGAGGGTTTGGAGGAATCCTCCGGCATCGCCAGCCGCACGCTGGCGAGCTGGGAACGGGGCTGGGAGCGGGGTTACGACCGGCTTTCGTCCCGGGACGTGTTGGTGGTGGACGAAGCCGGCATGGTGGGGTCCCGCCAACTGTCCCGTGTCATCGCCCACGCCGACCGGGCGGGCGCCAAACTCGTTTTGGTAGGCGATCCCGAGCAGTTGCAGCCCATAGGTCCGGGGGCGGCGTTTCGGGCGGTGACCGAGCGGGCTGGCGTCACCGAGCTTGGGCAAATCCGCCGCCAGCGGGAGGATTGGCAACGCGAGGCTTCGGTGGATTTTGGTCGCCAGCGCACCCATGAGGGGCTGACAGCGTATGCCGAGCGCGGTGCCATCCGGTTCGAGGATGACATTGCTGCCGCACGCCGCGCCATCGTCAAGGACGTGATCACGGATCGGGACGCCCGGCCGGAAAGTTCCCGGCTGGTGCTGGCGCACCGCAAAGTGGACGTGCGGCAATTGAACGAGATGATCCGTGCCGCCCGCCAGGAACAGGGCGAGTTGCAGAACGAACGGGCTTACCAGACCGCGGAGGGCGATCGGGCCTTTGCGGCGGGTGACCGCATCCTCTTCAAGGAGAACAACCGCGACCTGGGAGTAAAAAACGGGATGCTGGGCACGGTGGAACGAGCCGAGCCGGGCCGGTTGGACGTCCGTCTCGACGCCGGACGCGGGCCAGGGCGCGTCGTTTCCGTCTCGATGGCCGATTACGCGGCGGTGGATCACGGCTATGCCGTCACCATCCACAAGGCGCAGGGCGCCACCGTGGACCGGACGTTTGTGCTGGCCTCCGGCTCGATGGACCGCCACCTAACTTATGTCGGTATGACGCGCCATCGGGATTCCGTGACGTTGTACGCCGGGCGCAACGAATTTGCCGACCTTGCTGCCTTGTCGTCGCGTCTCAGTCGTGCCGGTCTCAAGGAGACCACTCTCGACTACGCACAGCGGCGCGGTATCGAAAACGCCATCACCGTACCCGACACGCTGCGTCAACGACTGACACAGGATTGGGGCTTGCACCAGCAGCCGGACGCGTCCGCTCCAAAGCGCAGCATATTTGACGGCTTAAAGTTGGCAGTGGCGAAGCCCGCGCCGGAGGTCGGGCGAGCGGAAGGATTGCCGGCGGCGCAGCAGGTGCCTTCGCCGTTCGACATCGGCAGCAAGGATTTGGCGCAGGCGGCGGAGCGCTATGCCCGGGCTTGGGAGGATCAGCAGCGCATGCGCGACCAGACCCTTCCCATTCTGGAATACCAGAAGCGCGAACTGCGGGAAGCGGCAGCGGCCCTGGAGACAGTGCAACCGGGCGCCGTCAACGATTTGCACAATGCAATGCGTTATGAGCCTTCCACGTTCCGCGCCATGAAACAGTTGCGCGGCCCGGAACGCGGCGCCGAACTGGCGGGGGCCATCCGGCATGAAGACCGGGTGCGTCGTGATCCCACTCTTAAAGCTGAACGGCTGGTCAAGGAATGGAAGAGGCTTGAAGTGCAGCATGAGCGGCTTGGCAGCGGCTATGCCTTTGACAAGGCACGCGGCAAGCTCGAATCCCGCATGGAATCTCTTGCCCGCGAATTCAAGCGCGATCCGCAGCTCGAATCCCTGGTCCGCGCCCGCATAAAATCGCTCGGGATCGACATGGACTCCACGCTGCGGCGTGTCCTTGAGGCGCCCAGCCTTGGCGCGGCCATGCGCGAGATCGGACGCGGACGAGGGCTATCGCTCTAGCAACACGTGGAGAACACCATGCCGGAGGATCACACAGGCGACCCGACCCAAGCCTTTGACGACCTGCGGGCCGAGGTGTCGGTGTTGCGCAAGGCGGTGGAGGCGCTTCCCCGCGCTATCCGCGACAACCGCCCGCCCGACTATGCCCAAGACCTCGCCGTGATCGGCAAAGGGCTAGACGAGATCGGCGCTCAGATCGAAGCGCTCCGGAAGTATCCCGCCTTGTGCATGACGCCGGAACAGCAAGGTCAATCCATCGCCAATGCCGGCAGCGCCCTCATCCGGGAGGTGGCGCAGAAATTTGATCGCGCGGCTCAGGAGTCTGATCGCGAGAGGTACAATCTAGCACAGATGGTTGGCACGCTCCGGGGACAACAGGATCAAAGAGTCTGGCTGCTGATGGTGGGCGCCGTTGCCTTCGTGATCGGATTCGCCGCGTTCCCGTTCGTAAGCCGCGCGCTGCCGTTCGGCATGAACGCCAACATCGCCGCGGTTATCATGAAAACAGACCAATGGGACGCAGGCATCGCCTTGATGAAATCCGACAATCCAGCGGGATGGGCGCAGCTCGCCGCCGAGGCCAATCTGGTCAGCGCCAACCGAGACAAAATCGTTGCCTGTCAGAACGCAGCCGCGAAGGCGAAGAAGGAAGAACGCTGCATCATCACCGTGCAGGCAGACGGTTTGTGATCTTCCTGCCCCCGGCGATCCGCTCTGGCCATCGCCAACCAGCGTCAGCTTGTCGATAAGCCGCACCGTCTCGCCGCCACACGCGGCGGCCTCACTGCCTCGCGAACACAATGCCGAGATAGCGCTCTCCCGCGGTGTCGCGCAGCGTGCTTCTGTCATAGCTAGAAACTTTCACTTGCGCCGCGGACGCGGCGCGGATGCTTGGGGCTCCGCCCCTGGCGCACTTCGAGCGGCTTCCGCCCAGCTTCCTCCGCGCGTGCCGCGCTCCGTGCAGCCGGTTCCCCGCGAAGCCGCTGCTCCGTTTGCACCCCCCGGTCTCGCCGACGGGCAGGGGTTCAGGCGCGGCGCTTCGCTGCGCTGACCCCTAGCCCCAAAAGAGATTGTCATGGCGCACAACGTCAACCGGCATAGCGATAGTCTTTTCACCCCGCGCAACGCGGTCCTGTATGGCGATTGCATCGAGTTGATGTGTAGCATGGAGCGGGAGTCGGTGGACTTCATACTGACGGACCCGCCTTACATCACCCGCTATCGCGGACGTGACAACCGCACCGTCGCAAACGACGACAATGCGCGTTGGTTAAAGCCGGCGTTCCATGAAATGTACCGCGCCCTAAAGCGCGGCTCTTTCTGTGTGAGCTTCTATGGCTGGAACAAGGCCGATTTGTTCATTGCCGCGTGACGAGCCGCCGGCTTCCGCATTGTCGGGCATCTTATTTTCAGGAAGCGTTATGCGTCATCGGCCCGCTTCGTTCGCTATGAACACGAGCAAGCTTATTTGCTGGCGAAAGGCGACGTGAGACCGCCGGAAAAGCTCATCGCCGACGTAATCGACTTTGCCTATACCGGAAACCGCCTGCATCCGACGCAAAAGCCTGTTGCGGCGCTCTTGCCGTTGATCGAGGCGTTTTCGGCCCCGGGCGGCCTGGTGTTCGATCCGTTCTGCGGTTCGGGGTCAACGCTTGTCGCCGCGCGCGATCTTGGCCGCGACTATCTGGGTGCCGAACTCAGCGCTACACATCATCGCACCGCGAGCAAACGGCTAGGCGTGTCGCAGAGGGTGGCCGCATAGGCCCAGATCGCCAACCGCTTGCGCACTTTCACCAGCCCATCATCGGACGGCCAATGATTCCTGCCCCTCAAAGATCAGCGCATGGCGCATTCGAGCCAGTGCTTTCGCATGAAGTCGAGTTCCGGTGGCAATGCGCTGCCGATCACATGCGATACCTCGAAGCGCACTCCAGCATAATCGCCCTCCTGCCAAGCGACGGACGCCGCATGCACCATGCGGCTCTTAACGTCGAGCAGGAAGAATCGGGACGGTAGCGTGCTCTTGCGAGTCAAGCGGATGCGGGCGCCGGACACGGAGATATCGATGATCGTGCAATCGGCGAAATTCCCGTCCGCGAATACGGCGCGCCCCCGCCCGTTCGCGGGTTTTCGCGCTTCGGTGCGCTTGTTTGTGCTGCCAGATGCCTGTTGCATGCCTTCTGTCCCCCCGCGAGGCGTCGCCATACTTGGCCAGCTCGGCTTTACAACAAGTCGCCGCTCCCCGCGCCTTCTTCGATGAGTTCGAGCGCATGGGATGCGAACGTCATCAAGTATTTCACGCGATCAGCCGTTCCGAGCGGCAGACAGACCGCTTCCGCATACGAATAGCGCACTTCGGGCATATCGGAACCAACTTGGATATGCATCGAAAGCGGCTCGCCGGTCTCAACTACCTTCCGGAATGCGGCGCGCCACCGCGGAACCGTTTTTGGCAGCTCCGCGTACAGCTCGCTGAGCAATCTGCCATTCAATCTTACGGGATATGCCCGCCGCACCTCGTCGCCGACAACGCGGATCAGAAAATCGGTGCCACCGTCGATCACCTGGATGAGCGATATGTTAGCGAGCGCGCTGCCGACATCACGGATGTCGAATTCTTCACGCGACGGGAATTTCCGCCCACCCCGGATTTGCAGCCACTGCATCGCACCCAGGCGCACAGCCGTCTCGTGCAGGTCCGCGAGCGGGACCTCTGTGAAGATCGTGCGCTCGGGATAAAGATACTTCACGCGATAACGAGGCGGCATGCCGTGCCTCTGATGAGATGCAGACGCGGCCACATCTACTGGATGTGAGCTAATGTGCGCTTAACGGCAAATAACATAGGAAGAATATTGCCGCGATACTCAACCGCAATGCGGCATCAGACATGCGTGTTTGCGGTAACACCGGACACGAAGATGATAACATGTTGCGGGTGCTGCAAGATTACTTCGCTGATGTCGCTTGGAGAGCTTGCATGAGATTGAGAAGGCACTTGCGCACACGCGGGCTCTTTACCGCAAAACACGCCATGGCAAACTGCAGGCCATCTCGACTCTGGACGAACCCTTGCAGGTGATGGGTATCTTCGTTGCCCCGAATCTGTGACACCGCCAGTTGGTCAGGAGCCTCTTCAAAGAAATATGGGACATCAACGCCAAGAATCCGTGCCGCCGTATATAGGCGGCCCGCGCCGATCCGATTAACTCCCTTCTCGTATTTCTGAATTTGCTGAAAGGTGAGATCGAGCGAGCGCGCCAATTCCTGCTGTGACATTCCAAGGCACATCCGCCGCAGACGAAGACGAGCCCCCACATGAATATCGATGCAGGTGGTTTCGCGTGCTTTCATGACCCCTTTACCAGCCATTGTCGGAGCAGTGTTTTCCGCCACAGCACTCAATCGGTTACCACAAGCTTTCGAGCTGAGAGCGATAGCAGGCAAATAGCAGCACGTTGGCCTGATATCCATGGTCGGACATGGGGAGCAGCAATTCCTCGAATTTCACTCGTTGTCCCTCGATGATGTGACTGTGTTGCCCTTCTAGGGGCGCGTTTGTCGTTTGGACAATTGCGACCAACTCGCGAAGCGACGCACCGATTTCATCACCCAGATCGGCCAGGACACGCCCGGTCACGTCGCCACCGAACCGAGAGAAAAGATTGATGCCGCAGAGGCGAAACTGTCCTTCCCCTTTTGCTGGAAGATCAATCAGGGCCAGATTTCCCAGCCACGGCCTGAGCACGAACACACTGATATCGCTGCGCGACGGCATGGTCCTGCCTCGCCTCTTTTCTTCCCACAAAGCCTGCAATGTCACGAGTTTCCGATTCGTGGGGGCCATCTGACCTCCGATGAAAATGTAAAGAGCAGTTTCAACGCCTTACCACATTTGGTGATTTTCACCAAACAGATGGCGGTGTCCGTTTGGGTGGTCAAGGTAACCAGCGGATGGTTACCTCTCGCCAAATCCGCGCAGCACGCGCTCTTCTCGGCTGGACGCAGCAATTGCTCGCCGACAGAGCCCTTGTTGCCGTCAATACGGTGCGCGCAATTGAAGCGGACAGACCTTATCCCAAGCCTGATTCTGTCGAGGCGGTCCATCGGGCGTTGGCAAAAGGCGGCATCGTTTTTCTGCCGAACGGGACCATGGGAGAGGGTGTTCGTCTGGCAAGGCCTTCCCGTTGATTCCAGCGGCTGACGGCGTCGTTCGGTGCAGCGTGTTGTCCGATCGCCACGATGCCCCGCAGTTTTTGCGGCAAGAGAGAACTCGCCAAAGCCGTTTGTCCTTCCCTACGCAAGGCGGCGGTGCCAAGATTCAGCGTGGCGCATGATCGAATCAGCTGAAATCCAACGAAAACGTCCAAAAGTCCTGCACAACATCTACACAGGCAAAAATGATGCAGGAAAAGTACATAATATCAGGATGTTGCTAGGTTGAGCCCTCCCACAAGGGGAGAGGGCAAATATCAGCCCCCCATATATCCCGGCAGCCAGTCTTCATGGGCGCTCTTCAGCTTGGCGAGCGCAACATCTCCCTGGTCTTTCACGGCCAGCTTGTCGCCGCCCGTCGTGCCGATCAACGCCGCCGCTACGCCCGCCGTCTTGGCCGCCGCCAGGATCTCGCCGGCGCGCCCGCCCGGCACGGCCACCAGATAGCGGCCCTGGTCCTCGCCGAAGAGCCGGGCGATGTCGCCGCCTGCAATCGCAGCACCGATGTTGCCCGCCATCGCCATTTCGGCCACCGCCACCAAGAGCCCGCCATCGGAGACATCATGCGCGGTGTCGACGCGTCCCGCTTCGATCAACCCGCGCACGAAATCGCCGTTCTTCTTCTCCGCCGCCAGATCGACGGGCGGACAGGCGCCGTCCTCCTTGCCTTCCACCACGGCGAGATAGGCCGACTGACCCAGATGGCCCTTGGTCTCGCCGATCAGGATGATGGCGTCGCCCTCGCGCTTGAAGGCGATCGACGCCATGCGATCCACATCCGTCAGCAGGCCTACGCCGCCGATGGTGGGCGTCGGCAAGATGCCTTCGCCCTGGGTCTCGTTGTAGAGCGAGCAGTTGCCCGACACGATGGGGAAATCCAGCGCCCGGCAGGCCTCGCCCAAGCCTTCGATGCCCGCTACGATCTCGCCCATGATCTCGGGTTTTTCGGGATTGCCGTAGTTGAGGCAGTCGGTGACGGCGAGCGGTCGCGCGCCCGCCGCCGTGATGTTGCGCCAGGCTTCCGCCACCGCCTGCTTGGCGCCTTCGTAGGGATCGGCGCGGCAATAGCGCGGCGTCACGTCGGTGGTGACGGCGAGGGCCTTGCGCGAGCCGTGCACGCGCACCACGGCGGCGTCGCCGCCGGGGCGCTGCACCGTGTCGCCCATCACCGTGTTGTCGTACTGCTCCCACACCCAGCGCTTGGAGCAGAGATCGGGCGACGCCAGCAGCTTGAGGAGAGACGGCGTCACAGGGCGCGTGGCGTCATAGGAGGGCGTGCCCGTCTTGGGCGCCCGCCTGGCGAAGGGCCGCTCGTAGACGGGTGCGGCGTCCGACAGCGAACGCACCGGCATGTCGGCCACCACTTCGCCCTTGTGCTTGACGATCAGGCGGTGCGTGTCGGTGGTGACGCCGATCACCGCGAAGTCGAGTTCCCATTTCCTGAAGATGCGTTCGGCCTCTGCTTCGCGGCCCGGCTTCAACACCGCCAGCATGCGTTCCTGGCTCTCCGACAGCATCATGTCGTAGGCGGTCATGGCGGTTTCGCGCTGGGGCACCTTGTCGAGATCGATCTCGATGCCGGCGCCGCCCTTGTCGGCCATCTCCGACGACGACGAGGTGAGCCCGGCCGCGCCCATGTCCTGGATGGCGATGATGGCGTCGGTCGCCATCAGCTCCAGGCAGGCTTCGAGCAGGAGCTTCTCGGTGAAGGGATCGCCCACCTGCACCGTCGGGCGCTTCTCTTCGGAATCCTCGTTGAATTCGGCCGAGGCCATGGTGGCGCCGTGGATGCCGTCGCGCCCGGTCTTGGAGCCGACATAGACCACCGGATTGCCCGCGCCCTTGGCGGCGCTCTTGAAGATCTTGCCGGTCTTCGCCAGGCCCACGCACATGGCGTTGACCAGGATGTTGCCGTTGTAGGAGCGGTGGAAGTTCACTTCGCCGCCCACCGTGGGCACGCCCATGCAGTTGCCATAGCCGCCGATGCCCGACACCACGCCCGAGACGAGATGGCGCGACTTGGGATGGCCGGGTTCGCCGAAGCGCAGCGAATCCAGCATCGCCACCGGGCGCGCCCCCATGGTGAAGACGTCGCGCATGATGCCGCCCACCCCGGTCGCCGCACCCTGGTAAGGCTCGATGAAGCTCGGATGGTTGTGGCTCTCCATCTTGAAGACCACCGCGTCGCCGTCGCCGATGTCCACGACGCCCGCGTTCTCGCCGGGGCCTTGCAGCACCCACGGCGCCTTGGTGGGAAGCTTTCTCAAATGGAAGCGGGTCGACTTGTAGGAGCAGTGCTCGCTCCACATCACGCTGAAGACGCCGAGCTCGACCAGATTGGGCTCGCGCCCGAGCAAGGATTTGATCTTGGAGTATTCCTCGTCGTTGAGGCCGTGTTCCTTGACGACTTCCGGAGTCACTTTGGTGGCGCGCATGGAGCAATACTCGAACAAGAGGCTACGGTGGTTCTCCCTCTCCCCTTGTGGGAGAGCAAAATCTAGCACTTAGCGTCGCCCCTGCGCCGTTTGGCGGTTGTGCGCTCAGCTAAGTGCAAGATCTTGCGTCCTCTCCCGCAAGGGGAGAGGGGAAGCTTCAGAGTGCGGTTCAAGGCGCAGTTCATCACCCCACCGCTTCGATCAAACTCTCGAACATCGCGCGCCCGTCGGTGCCCCCCAGCAGAGGATCGCAGACGCGTTCGGGATGGGGCATCAGGCCGAGCACGTTGCGCTTCTCGTTCAAAATGCCGGCGATATCCCGCGCCGAGCCGTTGGGGTTCTCGCCCGGCGCATAGCGGAACACCACGCGGCCTTCGCCTTCCAGGCGGTCGAGCGTCTCTGCGTCGGCCACGTAATTGCCTTCGCCATGCGCCACCGGAAAGACCACGCGCTGGCCGGCGTCATAGCGCCTGGTGAAGACGTTCTGCGTCTCGGTGACCGTCAGTCCCACCGGCTTGCAGACGAATTTGAGGGCGGCGTTGCGCATCAAGGCGCCCGGCAGCAGCCCCGATTCCGTCAGCACCTGGAAGCCGTTGCAGATGCCGAGGATGAGGCGGCCCTCCTGCGCCTTCTTGATCACGTCCTGCATGACGCGCGACAGGCGCGCCATCGCCCCGCAGCGCAGGTAGTCGCCATACGAGAATCCGCCCGGCAGCACGATGAGGTCGGTGTCCTTGGGGATTTCGCTGTCGGCGTGCCACACCATGGCGGGCTTGTTGCCGGTGATCTGTTCGAGCGCCACCGCCGCATCGCGGTCGCAGTTGGAGGCGGGGAAAACGACGACGGCGGATTTCATCAGTTGCTGCTCTTCTCCTGCTCGGGTGCCGCCTTCTGCGCGGCGGCCTTGTCCGCGATGTATTGCTTCACGCGCGCCATTAAGTGCTGCATGAACGGCACGTCGAGCTGGATGCATTCCTGCGACACCACCGGCAACTCGGCTGCGAAGTGCTGGCCGGCATCGGATTTGTAGAAGGTGATCAGGGCCCGCAAATCGTCTTCGGTGAAATGCCGGGCGTAGATCTTCACGGCGCCGTCCATCATCTGCGGCCGATCGGCATTGAACTCCTCGACGGCGATCTTCTTGAGATCGGCGATGGTCGCCTCATCGGGGTGGGAGCCCTGCAGCATCTGGTTCAGCATCACATCCAGGTTCTTGTCGAAATTGTCGTAGACCTTGGTGGCGCCGCTCAACTCCATCAGCTGCTTGGCCAGCGCCAGGCGCTCGGGCGCAATGTCCTGGTCGGCGGCAAAGGCCGGCATCACCAGTGTCAGCGCCATGGCAGCGGCGGTCAGGAACTTCCTCATCGTCTTCCCCCTGTTGCGAAGGCTTCAAGCCTTCAGCTCGATCTCGTATTTTTCGATCACCGTGTTGGCGAGGAGCTTCTCGCACATCTCCCTGAGGCCGGCGCGGGCCTTGGCCTCGTCGCGCTCGTCCAGTTCGATCTCGATTAGCTTGCCCTGGCGCACCGCGCCGACGCTGGCGAAGCCGAGATTGTTGAGGGCGTGCCCGATCGCCTTGCCCTGCGGATCGAGGACGCCGTTTTTCAAGGTCACGAAGACGCGCGCTTTCAATTCACACTCCATTTTTCACCCCCCTTGAGGGAGGGTCGAAACGCGAAGCGTTTCGGAGAGGGGTGAAATCCCCAGCCCCTCCCGAAGAATTCTCCGCTTCGCGCGAATTCTTCGACCCTCCAAGGGGAGGGTGGAACCGGCGTTGCGCAGGCGCGGATATCACCGCACCAGCATCGGCCCTTTGGCTTCTCCTTGCCCCGATTCGGGCAGGATTCCCAGCCGCTTTGCGACCTCGGAATAGGCCTCCATCAGTCCGCCCATATCCTGGCGGAAGCGGTCCTTGTCCAGCTTCTCGTTGGTGGCGACGTCCCACAGCCGGCAGGAATCCGGCGTGATCTCGTCGGCCAGCACGATGCGCATGTAGTCGTTTTCCCACAGCCGGCCGAACTCCGCCTTGAAGTCCACCAGCTTGATGCCCACGCCCAGGAACAGGCCCGAAAGGAAGTCGTTGATGCGGATGGTGAGATTGACGATGTCGTCGAGATCCTGCGGGCTCGCCCAGCCGAAGGCGGTGATGTGCTCTTCGCTCACCCAGGGGTCGTGCAGCGCATCGTTCTTGTAATAATACTCGATGATCGAGCGGGGCAGGGGCGTGCCTTCCTCGAGCCCCAGCCGCTTGGCCAGCGACCCGGCTGCGACGTTGCGCACCACCACTTCCAGGGGAACGATCTCCACTTCGCGGACGAGCTGCTCGCGCATGTTGAGGCGGCGCACGAAGTGGGTGGGCACGCCGATGGCGTTGAGCTGGGTCATCAGGTATTCGCTGATGCGGTTGTTGAGGACGCCCTTGCCTTCGATCACCGCCTTCTTGGTGGCGTCGAGGGCGGTGGTGTCGTCCTTGAAGTACTGGATGACCGTCCCGGGCTCCGGCCCCTCGTAGAGGATCTTGGCCTTGCCCTCGTAGATCATGCGGCGGCGCTTCATTGTGCTGTTCCTTTGGCGCGGGACGCGCGCCTTGCTTCCTGCGTCTCCGCTGGAGCCGCAAAATAGCATGGAGCCACCCCACGGCAACGTGCGCGGGCAAGCGGCGCGGAACACGAGGTCGCAGGCGGGCGAAGGCTGCGCTATGCTGTGGCGGACAGCGCTGCTGGCTCGTCTGTTCAGGCTTTTGGATCAAAGGGTTGCGCATGACCGATGCGTTCGAAGAACGCCGCCGCAAGCAGGAGGAAAAATGGGCCCATGACGAGGCGCAGCGCTTCAAGGTGAAGGCGCGCCGCGACAAGCTGTTGGGGTTGTGGGCGGCCGCCGAGATGGGCCTTTCCGGCCCGCACGCCGACGCCTATGCGGCGTCGCTGGTGGCGGCGGACCTTCATGGCAAGGGCGAGGCGGTCCTCGACAAGCTGCGGGCCGATTTCGCGACTGCAAAGCTTGGTCATTCCGACGCCGTCATCCGCCACAAGATGGAAGAGCTTCTGGTGGTGGCCGCCGGGCAGCTCAAGCAGGCCTGACCAAAGTTCCCATCGACAGCATCGCGGCCTGCCCCTACGTTTGCCGGGAAGGGGAGTTCGCCAGGGAGTCGCCGGATGCCCCGCTTTCCGCTCGTTCTCGCCGTTCTTGCCGCCCTCGTCCTGCCGGCGTCCGCCCAGATGTCGGGACCGGCCGGCGGGGCGTCGATGCCGCCGCCCAATCCCAACGGTCCGGGCAGCAACCAGATTCCCAGCAATCTGCCGCAGACCCGCGGAACCGCGACCGGCATCAACCGTCCACCCAAGGCCAATCCCGAGGCCGACAAGGCCAGGGCGCAGCAGGCGGTCCAGGCCTTCGCCATCGCCTGCCAGATGACCGATTCCCGCGTGCTCGCCAGCGGCAAGCAGAGCGTCAACGGCCAGGACGTGCCCACCCAGGTCTACGAAGTCGCCTGCAGCGACGGGCTCGGCTACATCCTGCAGATGCACGACAGCCAGCCCGGCATGGCGTCGTCCTGCTTCGCCGCCGAAGGCGCCCATCAGGACGCGGTGGCCAAGCACGAGGAATATCCCTTCTACTGTCAGCTTCCCGCCAACGCCGACATCCGGCGCATGGCGCAGAACCAGCTGGCGAAATCCGGCACCGGCTGCACGGCCGCCAGGAGCATCTGGTTCGGCGTCAGCCGGACCGATCATCTCGAATACACCGAGGTCGCCTGCAGCGACGGCAAGGGCTATCTGCTCGCCACCGCCATGCCGGGATACCAGACGCCCACGCGCGTCATGAGCTGCATCGAGGCGGCGCAGAGGGGCCTGCAGTGCAAGCTCACCAGCACGCCGGCGGTGGCGCGCCGGCCGACGCAGGAGGATCTGGTCGCCGCGCTGTCCCAACACGGCGTGGCCTGCACGGTGCAGAATTTCCATTTCTTCGGCCAGGAGACCAAGCAGAAGCGTTACGTCGCCGAGTTCTCCTGTCCCGAGCATCCCGAAGGCGTGGTGGCGTTCATTCCCTTGAACGGCAACGCGACGCCGTTCGAGACGCGCAGCTGCGCCCAGGCCGCCAAGGTCGGTGTCCAGTGCACGCTGAGCAAGTGATCTGAGGCCTACGTCTTCCCTGTTCCTCCCCCTTCTTCAGGGGGAGGGCCGATGGCGCCAGCGTATTCGGCGCGTTGGCGCCGGGTGCCAGCGTATTCGGCGCGTTAGCGCCGGGTGTCAGGCTTCGAATTCCGCGCCTGGAACACCCGTCCCCCCGCCATGTTAGGATCGCCATTCAAGTCGCGGACAAGGATCATGGTTGACCACGGCAAGGCCGACGCGGTGCGGGCCAGGGTGCGCAAGGCCGTCGCCCTGGGGGACTACGGCCAACTCTATGCCATCGTTCCGGCCATGGACGGCGGCCAGTCCAACGAGATGACGTGCAAGATCTGCGGCGGCTACGGCAACGTCATGGGCGGGCCGTTCCTCCACGAGGACGGTTGCCCCGTCGCCCTCGAAGAGCAGCGCTGGCGCGCCCGCAGCCGCAACTGGTTCTTCCGCTTCTGGCGGCACGTGAAAAAAGCCCTGCGGGCGTGACGCTCGCTGCCATACGCCGTTTGCAGACCCCTGTTGCAGCCGGCGCCGTCGCACAAATCCGTTTTGAAGCGTCCTGTAGGACGAGATCGCGGCGACCGCGAACGAATGACGGGAGAGACCATGCGAGAGGCCGCCTGTTCCTGCGGACAACTGCGCATCGCCTGCGAAGGCGAGCCGCTGCGCGTCTCCGTCTGCCATTGCCTGGCCTGCCAGCGGCGGACCGGCAGCGCCTTCTCGTTTGCCGTCCAGTATCCGCGGGATCGCGTCGCCGCCGCCGGCCGTTCGTCGCGCTTTTCCCGCGCCGGCGACAGCGGCAATTCGGCGACGTTTCATTTCTGTCCGGCCTGCGGCACGACGCTCTACTGGGAGTTCGACGCCAATCCCGACCGCATCGGGATCGCCGCCGGCGCCTTCGCCGATCCGCGCTTCCCGCCGCCGCGCCACTCCGTGTACGAGGAATACAAGCACGCCTGGGTGACGGTGCCCGGCGACGTGGAGCACTTCGATTAGCCGCGCCTGATGCTCCGGACGGATATGCTGTTGCCGTCATTCTCAAACCTTCGCCCTCCCCTTGCGGGAGGGTCGAAAGATCCGAAGGATTTTTCGGGGAGGGGCGAGCAGCGACGGCGTACGAGCCGCAGAAGTAGCGTGTATCCGCTTGGCGTCGGCAGCACCGACAGCTGAAGCCTGAACCCGGATTCTCACCTTCGCCGGCATCGTTCGCTGATCTTCGGCGACAAGTGTGCGTCAACTTGGCCTCGCAAGCGCCGTTGGACGGAAGCGTATGCTGAGGATCGATGGCAGAGGAGCACAAACATGCTCGCAAAAACGTTGGGAGTGGCAGCCGCCGCGCTGCTGGCGTTTTCGGCAAGTTCCTTGGCTGCAGACATCGCCGCGGGAAAGCGCGTGGCGGTCAGATGCGCATCGTGTCACTCGTTCGCCGAAGGCAAGAACGAGCTGGGGCCCAGCCTGTTCGGCGTCGTCGGGCGCAAGGCGGGCGCGATGGCGAATTTCGCCTATTCGCCGGCGATGAAGAATTCGGCGATCGTATGGACCGCCGACAATCTCGATGCGTATCTCGGCGGGCCGAAAGCCCTCGTCCTGGGCAACCACATGGGCTACCAGGGCGTCACCAAGGAAGGCGATCGCGCCGACCTGATCGCCTATCTGGCGACCTTGAAATAGCGCGCGCCGCCCGGCCGGGCCGCAAGAAGCGCATTTCCCTGCAAGAGAAATGCGCTGCGGGACAAGCGGTGCCGGGCGCCCGGCGCGATTTCTGAAACGCATCGGACTGAGGACAGCCGGCCCAATCTCTGACCCATATCGTCATGGCCGCCCTCAAGGCGGCCATCCAGGAAGGTACGGATTTCCAAGAAGGATCAGTATCCCGAGTTCTGCGGAGTTCTGTAACAGGAGTACTTGTTCCTCCGTGGCAGTTTTCCAAGGAAAGCGCGTAGTGTCAGGTGGCAGGCGGCTGGTCCGGCCTCACCGTTTGCGGTGGTTCGACATCGCGGTCCTGGCCGTCCCCCTTGGAAGAACCGTTTCTTGCATTTTTTTCCCTGCGTTCTAGTTTTCGTACGGCTTTGGCTGCGGCCTTCGCGTCATCGGTTTCCATGAGCTCGCGTTTGATAACCTCGTCCGCGATGATCTTGCGTACCTCGTCGAGATCGGGGTTCAAACCGTCCGCCAGTTTGCGCAACTCACGTCGGACCATAGCGACAACGGGCTCGCACAATAGCAAGGCGGCAACGGAGTATTTGCTCATGGCTTGTTTGGCGCGAAACATTTGGGACATCGAATCGGGTGTGAACATCTCCCGACTTAGCCCGCCGAAGAATTCGATAACTTCGGTGGCTTTGGGATTTGCTGTCGTCAAGTCGATGTCCAGCAGCAATGTCCTGTCGATAGGTTTGCCGAAGCTTACTTTGTAGGCTTGCCAGTGCGCTGCGTTCGTCAAGACGATCCATTCGACGGGCAGATTTGCAGCGTAGTTCACGGCCTGTGTGACGTGATTCTCCTTCAGCTCGATATTGATAGCTTTGACTTCAATGAGGAACCGCACAGAGCTGCCGACCTTCACGGCAAGGTCAACATATCCGCCGCGCACGGCATGTTCCGCTGTGATCTCCTCGAACTTCTTGTAACCGAGAAGGTCGCAGACCATATCCGCAACAATCATTCCCGTATCGGACTCGTTGATGTCGCGCTTTTTCGCGTCGAGGATGATGGTTTGATAACGTTTCAGTTGCGAGCTGACCCGTGCTTCGACTTTCTGCGGTATTCTCATGACGGCCCCCAAATGCGCGCGCAACGAGATTAAGACCGCCAGCGCAACTAGAAAAGAAGTGCCGCACGTTGAGTAAAAGTAATACGCACATACAGTATCAAACACGCGTTGCCGTGCGGTGCGGTTCGCACCAAAGCCGATTGTCGATGGTGGGGTAAGGAACGCAGTACCTGGCGCCATATTCCCCGCGGCAATGGCGCCGTGGTCCATTCAGGGCAGCCGCCGCACCACCCCTGCCGCGATCAAGTTCACAAAGTCTGCATCAACCGCCGTCGGGAGCGGGCAAGGCCCGCTCCCGCAACAGCATATTCTCAGCGCGTCCGCTTGGCGGGCTTGGCCGGCTGGGCGGCCGGGGCCGATTCCTGCGGTGCGGCGCTGCCTTCGGGGCGGATGGCCGGTACGCTGAGAAGCGCGTCTCTCGGCTTGCTCTCGTCCATGCTGGTGAAGAACTTGGTGCCCTGGCTCTCGTCCGCGGCCGCCTTCATCTCGTGGCAGCTGGTGCAGAACCGCGCCATGTCCTTGCCGCCGCTGGTGTCGACGCGCAGGTATTTGTAGTTCGGGTTGGAGGGATGCGGGTCATGGCAGGCCATGCAGCCGAAATTGCCGTTCTCCAACAGGCCCGACGGCACGTTCGCCACATGCGAATTCACCACGTTGAGGCCGTAGGGGTGGCTGACATGCGAGGCGATGGGCTTCACGCCGAGGCCGCCGTTGGCCGAATCCTGATGGCAGCCGAGGCACAGCGCGGTCGTGCCCGCTTCCGGCTGACCGGTGCGGGCGTTGACGTCTTTGGTGTTCGGACCGACGGCGAATATGAAGTCGCCTTTGGCGGCGTGCGGGGCATGGCAGCCTTCGCACGAGAGGCCGTCGTGAGGCCCGTAAGCCAGAGCGCTTGTCGGCAGCATCAATGCGAACGCGGCCGCAAATCCGAGCGCTGCCAAGAATCGATGTAGTTGAAACATCTCCATCATCCCCCAAACTACTTTTTTCACGGTGCAGTCCGGTCCGGCGTTGAGGACCGGCGGCGACATTTTTGGGGTGAAGCAAGGGGGAGCGGTAGGACCAGGACGAGCAGATTCGATGCTACCAGTCGCTATTTGGGCCGCGGCGTCGATTTTGCCGCAAGGCTGCGCACGATGATGCTTAGGAGCATTCTGATGGGGCGCGGCATCTCTTCAGGGCTCGACGGGAGCCCGGCATGTTGAGAAGAAAAACGACACTGTGAAGCGTTTGCGACTTGTCGAAGCGCCGATCATCGCGGCACCGGCGAGCGCGCCTGCGGCGTCAAGACGGTGGACTGGGAATGCTTCAGAAGAATCCTTCGGCCGCCCCTTGAAACGCGGCGGCGCGCTGCCCATCTCTTCGGCGCTGTTTGATCGTGTGGATCAAGGTGACGCAGGCGCGCGCTGCAATGTGCGCGCGGGGGAATGCGCGCGCCCGGGAATGCGCCAAGGATACCCCCTGGCGAAATTTGAAAACGAATGCGCCGCTGATGCCGCTCGGAGCGTCTTGCGAAAAATCCCGCACCGGGCGCCTCCAGGGCACCTTGCAGCGCCTTGGCGCGAACGGCGCCGCAAGGCGAAAAGCGTGGCGCCGCAAGGCCATGGCGCCGGAAAAGCCGAATTGAATTGCGGTTTCCCCTGTTTTTTTCGCGCGAAGGCGGCGCTTCTTCGGACTGCAACGAAGTCTCAGGCCGTCCCCAGCACCCGCGCGAAGGTCGCATCGACCTGCTTGAAGTGATAGGCGAGGTCGAACAGCCCTTCGAGCTCCTCGGCCGAGAGCGCCTTGGTCACGTCGGGGTCGGCCTTCAAGAGTTCGAGCAGCGTGCCTTCGCCGTTCCAGGCGCGCATGGCGTTCTTCTGCACCAGGCGATAGGAGTCCTCGCGCGCCACGCCTTTCTGGGTCAGGGCCAAAAGCACGCGCTGGCTGTGCACCAGGCCTCGGGTGCGCTCGAGGTTCTCCCTCATGCGCGCGGGATAGACCACGAGCTTCTCGATGATGCCCGCCGTGCGGTCGAGCGCGAAGTCGAGGGTGATGGTGGCGTCCGGCCCGATGAAGCGCTCCACCGAGGAATGCGAGATGTCGCGCTCGTGCCACAGCGCCACGTTCTCCAGCGCCGGCACCACGGCCGAGCGCACCATGCGCGCCAGGCCGACGACGTTCTCGCTCAACACGGGGTTGCGCTTGTGGGGCATCGACGAAGAGCCCTTCTGTCCCTTGGAGAAGAATTCCTCCGCCTCAAGAACTTCCGTACGCTGAAGATGGCGGATTTCCACCGCCAGCCGCTCCAGCGACGAGGCGACGACGCCCAGCGCCGCGAAGAACGCCGCGTGGCGGTCGCGCGGAATGACCTGCGTCGACACCGGCTCGACCGCGAGCCCCAGGGCCTTGGCGACATGGGCCTCGACGCGCGGATCGACCGAGGCGAAGGTGCCCACCGGCCCCGAGATGGCGCAGGTGGCGATCTCGGCCTTCGCCGCTTCCAGCCGGGCGCGGGCGCGCTGGAACTCGGCGTAATAGCCGAGCAGCTTCAGCCCGAAGGTGGTGGGTTCGGCATGGATGCCGTGGCTGCGCCCGATGGTGGGCGTGTGCTTGTGCTCGAGCGCGCGCGCCTTCAGCGCCGCCAGCAGCTTGTCGACGTCGGCGATCAGGATGTCGCTGGCGCGCGTGAGCTGCACCGCCAGGCACGTGTCGAGCACGTCCGACGAGGTCATGCCTTGGTGCACGAAGCGCGCCTCGGGGCCGACGATCTCCGACAGATGCGTCAGGAAGGCGATGACGTCGTGCTTGACCTCGCGCTCGATCTCGTCGATGCGCGCCACGTCGAATTTGGCGGTGCGCCCTTTCGCCCAGATGGCGGCGGCCGCCGCCTTGGGCACCACGCCGAGCTCGGCCATGGCGTCGGCGGCGTGCGCCTCGATTTCGAACCAGATGCGGAAGCGGGTTTCGGCCGACCAGACGGCCGTCATTGCGGGGCGGGCGTAGCGCGGGATCATGGGGTTCTTCTAGACCGAAGCCGTCGCCTGGGAAAGGTCGGGCGCGCCCAGCGTCACCGCTTCGATCAGCTCGCGCGTCGCCGGCTGCTTGGGCTCGCGCAGGATGTCGACGATGGGGCCGCGCTCCACGATCTTGCCGGCCTTGAACACCATGGCGTCGTCGGCCAGCGCCTGGGCCACCGTGAAATCCGAGGTGATGACGAGGAAGGCCGAACCCTGGGTGACGCGGAAATCCTTCAGCACTTCGCGCATGATGGTCTGGGCGAAGGCGTCCAGCCCGAGCAGCGGCTCGTCCACCACGGTCAGCAGCGGGGCGCCGACGATGGCGCGCGCCACCTGCAGGCGGCGCTTGTCGAAGGCGCTCAGCGTGCCCGCTATGCGCCGGCCGTTGTGCGAGGCCAGCCCCACGCGCTTCAGCGCCCCTTCGCGGTACCCCGACACCAGGTCGCGCGACAGGTCGAGATGGGCGCGCAGCGGTTCGTCCACCGTGTCCCACAGGCTCATGCGCGGGTCGAGCGCCTCGTCGGTGCCGGTGATGAAGGCGACGCGCCGGCGCAGCCGCTCCACCATCGCTTCCGACAGGATGTTGAGATCGACGGCGTCGAACACCACGCGGCCCGCAGGCGCACGCTCCAGGCCCAGAAGCGCGCGCATCAGCCGGCGCCGCCCCGATCCTTCCTCGCCCACCAGCGCCAGCGAGGCGCCGCGGCGCAGTTCGAAGGACAGCGTCTCGCGCGACGCATGTTCCTCGGCGGGATCGGGCAGGCGCAGCATCAGGCCGTGCACCTGCAGCAGCGGCTGGCCGCGCGCCGTCTTGCGCTTGGGCCGTTCGAGGGAGAGCAGGGGCATCGCCTGGTAGAGCGTGCGCGTGTAGGCATGGGCGTGCCCGCTCATCAGCCGCGGCGCGTCGCCTTCCTCCACGATCTTGCCCTGGCGCATGACGAGGATGCGGGCATCGAGTCTTGCCGTAGGCTGCAGGCCGCCCGTGATGTAGAGCAGCGTGAAGCCGAGGCGCTTGCGTTCCTCGTTGAGCGCGTGCAGCAGCGCCTTCACCGCGATGGGCCCCAGGTCGGCGAAGGCATGGTCGGCCAGCACGAATTCGGGCGTCTGCGCCATCGCCGCGGCCAGCAGGCCCCAGGCCATCGACACCGGATCGAGCTGGGCCGGGGTGCAGTCGAGCAGCGCCGGCGTCGGCGCGCCCGCAAAGCGTTCGAGCGCCAGGCGCAGTTCCTCGCGGGCGCTGGCGAGCGGGGCGTTCAGCTTGCGCGCCACCACGCGGCTGAGCTGCGACAGCACGCTGGCTTGCGGCGCGAAGGGATGCGAGCGGGGGTTGGGAAGATAGGCGGTGCGCACCGGCGGGCGCAGCCGGCGGCTGGCGTGGCGCGGTTCGTGGCCGGCGAAACGGATCGTCCCGCTGATCGCCTCGTTCCTGTCGGGAAAGCCGCCCAGCGCCCGCAACAGGGCTTCCTTGCCGCAGCCCGTCTCGCCGATCACCACGACGCTGTCGCCCGCCATCAGCGTCAGCGACAGGTGGTCGAGCTCGATCGTGCCCGATCGCGTCACGCAGAGATCGGAAATCTCGAGGAATGGGGCCGCCTCGTTCATGGCCGCTCCCCTTCCTCCAGCCCGGCCGCCATGCGGGCGAAGAAGATCAGTGCGATCAGCGCCACGGCGGGAAAGCTCGCCGTCCACCAGGCCGAAAGATAGGTCGTCTTGGCGGCGGCGATCATCAGGCCGAGATCGCGCGCCGGCGGCGTCGCGCCGAAGCCGAGGAAGCTCACGGTCGACAGGATGATGGTCACCGCCGCCAGGGCGCGCGCCGCCACCGAGGCCAGCGTGTCGCGGAATTCGTAGATCAGGTCGCGCCGCAACAGCGTCGCCGCCGCGATGCCGCTGGCGCGCGCGTAATAGGCGTGGGACGATTGCGTGTCGACGCGATCGAAGGCCCGCACGAAGGCCAGGGGCGCCGCCGCCAGTCCCGCCGCCAGAGGTGCCAGGCCGCGCGAGCTCAGTCCGATGATGATGATGGCGATGAGCAGGGCGGGCACCGCGGCGAAGACCCCGATAATGCCGCGCGCGGATTGTCCCAGCGGCCGGGGCAGGCGCGCGGCGACCGCGCCGGCAAGGCCGCCCAGGATGATGGCGACGAGAGCGGCGATCAGGGCATGTATCGTCGTCACCGAAAGCCCGTGCAAGGTCTCGCTCAACAGGTCACGTCCCAGCAGATCGGTGCCGAAGGGATGATCCGCCGAAGGGGCCTCGAGCATGGCGCCCATGCCCACCGCGCCGGCCGGGGCGCGCGCCAGGAAGTCGCTCAGCGCCACGGCGATGGCGATTAGGCCCAGGCCGCACCAGCCGGTGGCGCGCAGCAGGGTGCGCGCCAATGACGGCGAAATCGTCTGGGCGGGCATCGTCACGGCGCGTCCCCATGGGCGATGGCGTGGGCCGCGATGCGGCCGAGGAATTCCGCCAGCAGGGTGAGCGCGGCGAACACGGCCACGATCAGCGCCGCCATGTTCCAGTCCTCCAGCGCCACGGATTTGACGAACAGGTCCGCCGCGCCCGGACGGTGAAACACCCATTCCGCCACCACCGCCGCCGAGAACAGCGACAGCAGGATCTCGCCCGCGCTGGCGGCGAGGCCGGCCAGCACGCGGGGCACGACATAGATGCGTTCGATCTCCAAGAGCGAGAGCCCCATGCGCTTCAGGCCCGTGCGGAACGCTTCGCCCGAACTGAGCGACGCGGCGCGGCGCAGCGCAAGCTGCACGGCGGCCGCACCCGCGAAGCCCACGGTCAGCACGGCCGGGGCCGCCATCGGGAAGGCGCCGTCGGCGAAGATGCGCGCGTCCGCTGCGGCGTTGACGCTGACGGGCCAATGCAGCAGGTGCACCGCGCCGTAGGCGATGGCGAGGCCGGCGCAGAACACGGGCACGGCCGTCACGAGCTGGGTCATGGGGGCGGCGGCGCGGCGCGCCGAACTGATGCTGAACAGGAAGCCGAGGGGCACGCCGACCAGCACCGCCAGAAATCCGCCGGTTCCCACCAGGGCCAGGGTGGCGGGCAGGTTGGCCGCCAACTCGCTGGCGGCGGGCAGGCCGCTGATGGCGCTGTGGCCGAAATCCAGGCGAACGAAATCGAACAGGCGATGGGAGGCGGCCGCCAGGAAGGGCAGTGGCCCGCGCGCGTGGGGCATGCCGACGGCGGAAACCGCCGCCGCAATCACCACCGCTCCCAGGAGGCCGAGCGCCAAGCGTCCCGCCTGACGGGCCGCATATTCGAGCATGGAGTCCCCGCGCCAATCTGGCGCAACACTATCTGCCGGGCTGCGTTTTTGGACAAGCCGGATTCAGTTATCCACTGGCAATGTCACGCTATTTTGGAAGTTTGACGGCTCAGAGGACCTGCACCAGAAGCTCCGGTGTGAACGGTCTGGGCTCCGCCGGCGATGCGCCGGTGCGGGCCAGCGGCACGCCCCACCACCCCACGTCGCGCCAAGCTCCCGCCTTGAAGCCGACTTCGGGGTAGACGCCGATGAGCGCGAAACCGAAGGCTTCGTGCAAACCGACGCTGGCGGCGTTCGGCAAGGTGATGCCGGCGAAGGCCGCATGGAAACCCTGAAGCTTCAGGATCGGCAGCAGGACACTATAGAGGATGCGTCCGATCCCCTGCCGGTGGCGTTGCGGCGCGACATAGACCGTGACGTCGGTCGACCAACGATAGGCGGCACGCTCGCGGTGCGGACTGGCATAGGCGTAACCGAGCACCTGTTCGTCCTGCTCCAGCACCAGCCAGGGATGCCTTGGAAGGATCTTGGCGATCCGCTGGGCCAATTCCGCCGCGTCGGGCGGATCGATTTCGAACGACGCAACGCCGTCGCGCACATAGGGCGCATAGATCGCCGCGAGCGCCGAAGAATCCTCGGGTCTGGCGATGCGCACACGGCCGGCCATGCGTCCTCTCTGATCTTGACCGGCAACAGGATATCCACGATAGGATACAGCATGTCAATTATAGAAGACGATTCGTCGGCCCATTTGGCGGCCCGCATCGCCCGGGAACGCGAATCGCGCGACTGGTCGCTCGCCGACCTCGCGGCCCGCTCGGGCGTCTCCAAGGCCATGCTGAGCAAGATCGAGCGCCGCCAGGCGAGCCCCACGGCGCTGATCATCGGCCGCATCGCCGCCGCCTTCGGGCTGACGCTGGCGACGCTGTTGACCGAACCGGAAGCAGGCGAGCCCCGCCTGCTGACGAAGGCGCGGCAGCCGGTGTGGGGCGATCCCGCCACCGGTTATGTGCGCCGGCAGGTCTATCTCAGCGCCGGCATGCCCGTAGAGCTGGTCGAGATCGAGCTGCCGCCCGCGGCCGCGGTTTCGTTCCCCGCGTCCACCTATGTCCTGACCCGCCACGTGGTCTGGGTGCTGGAAGGCCGCCTCGTCATCGTCGAAGGCGACAGTCGCAGCGAACTGGCCGCTGGCGACCGTCTGGCCTTCGGTCCGCCCTCCGACACCACGTTCCGCAACGAGGCCCGCACGCCTTGCCGCTATCTCGTGACGGTGCTGCGGACCAACTAGAGCGTGCTCTAAAGCAGCCCCAGCGCCTTGAAGCTCGCATGGCCGGAGCGGCCGACGACGACGTGGTCGTGCACTGTGATGCGCAAGGCCCGCGCCGCCTCCACCACTTCGCGCGTCATGTCGATGTCGGCGCGGCTGGGGGTGGGATCGCCACTGGGATGGTTGTGCACCAGGATCAGTGCGGAAGCGGAGAGCTGCAAGGCACGCTTGACGATCTCGCGCGGATAGACCGGCGTATGGTCGACGGTGCCGCTCGACTGCACTTCGTCGGCGACGAGCACGTTCTTGCGGTCGAGGAACAGGACGCGGAATTCCTCGGTCGGCGCCCGCGCCATCGCGGCGGCGCAATAGTCGATCAGCGCCGGCCACGAGCTCAGCGCCGGCCGCCCTAAGACGCGCGTCTTCGACAGGCGCAGCGCCGCCGCTTCCACAATCTTGAGCTGCGTGGCGATGGCCTCGCTCACCCCTTCGACTTCGAGCATGCGCTCGCGCGGCGCCGCGATGGTCTCGGCGAAGCTGCCGAAGCGGGCGATCAGCGCCTTGGCCAGTGGTTTGACGTCGCGCCGCGGCACGGCGGCGAACAGCACCAGTTCCATCAGTTCGTAATCGGGCATGGCCTCGGCGCCGCCCATGAGGAAGCGCCCGCGCAGGCGTTCGCGATGACCAAGAAAATGAGGCGCATCTTGTGCGCCGCCCGAAACCTTCGGTGCCATGTCGCCGCCAGCGTTGTGGCCCGTCGCCGACCCTATCACAGGATGGCGCCCGCTCGCATCGGATGCCACATGGCCGAGGCCGCGATGCGTTCTCAGCAAGGTGGTCTCAATACGGCGGCCTTAGTAAGGCGGTTTGTGCAGCCCTTTGGGCGACAGCGTGAAGATCTCGACACCGTCCGCGGTCACGCCGATGGAGTGTTCGAACTGCGCCGACAACGAACGGTCGCGGGTCACCGCGGTCCAGCCGTCGCTCAGTACCTTCACGCCATAGCCGCCGAGATTGATCATCGGCTCGATGGTGAAGAACATGCCCGGCTTCAGACCGATGCCGTGGCCAGCCTTGCCGTAATGCACGATGTTGGGCAGCGCATGAAACACCTTGCCCAGCCCGTGGCCGCAGAAATCGCGCACCACCGAGCAATTCTCTTCGCCCTCGGCATAGGACTGGATGGCGTGGCCGATGTCGCCGGTGGTGGCGCCTGGCCGCACGGCGGCGATGCCGCGCAGCAGCGATTCATAGGTGATGTCGACGAGCCGCGCCGCTTTGCGCTTCACGTCGCCCACCAGGTACATGCGGCTGGTGTCGCCGTGCCAGCCGTCGAGCACCACGGTGACATCGATGTTGACGATGTCGCCGTCGCGCAGTGCCTTGTCCGAGGGCATGCCGTGACAGACCACGTGGTTGATCGAGGTGCAGAGGGTGTAGCGGTAGCCGCGATAGCCCAGGCAGGCGGGGAGGGCGCCGTGGCTGACCGTGTAGTCATAGGCGAGCTTGTCGAGATAGGCCGTGGTGACCCCGGGCTTCACTTCGGGGGCCAGCAGGTCGAGCACCTCCGCCGCCAGCCGCCCGGCGCGGCGCATCCCTTCGAAATCCTTCTCGCCGTGCAGGGCTACGGCAAAATGGGCGCGGCGGGCCGCCTCGAAGACTTCGGCATCTTGCATCTGTGTCGGCAACAGGCTGGTGTTCGGGACTTAATCTAAGGCGCACGCTCGGACATTACCAGCACACCGCCCTGCGCTTTGTCGTATCCTGCCGTTGGTGAGGGTTCCCGGGCGGCCGCTCGGAACACGGGTTGAAACACGGTCCACGGCAAAGGCAGAGTGCGGGCGATGAGCGAAATCCCCTCCGCTGCGGTCCTGGTCATCGGTGACGAGATCCTCTCGGGCCGCACCCAGGACACCAACTCCTGCACCATTGCCCGTTTCCTCGCCTCGCTCGGCATCGACCTCAAGGAGGTCCGCGTCGTCGGCGACGTCGAGGCGGAGATCGTGGCGGCGGTGAACGCCCTGCGCGCGCGCTACCGCTACGTCTTCACCACGGGCGGCATCGGCCCCACCCATGACGACATCACCGCCGACGCCGTCGCCAAGGCGTTCGGTGTTGACATCGCCATCCATCCCGAGGCGCTGGCGATGTTGGCGGAGCGCATCAAGGACCTCAACGAGGCGCGCCGGCGCATGGCGCGCATCCCCGAGGGCGCCAGCCTGATCAAGAACAGCGTTTCCGCCGCGCCCGGCTTCCAGATCGGCAATGTTTTCGTCATGGCCGGGGTGCCCGGCATCATGCAGGCGATGCTGGAAGACGTGGCGCCTCGCCTGGCGCGCGGCACCCTGGTGCACAGCCTGACCGTCACGGCGGCCATCGGCGAAGGCACGATCGCGGCCGGGCTCGCCAAGGTGCAGTTCGCCTTCCCCGGCGTCGCCATCGGCAGTTATCCTTACTACCGCCCGGACGGCTTTGGTGTGAATCTGGTGGCGCGCGGACGCGATCGGGGCGCCGTGGAGAAAGCCGCGCAGGCCATCGAGGAGGTGGTACGCGACTGCGGCGCAGAACCTTCCAGGAGCGCCTAAACTTTTCCTAAAGCCCTGTCACAATATGAGAAAATGATGGCATTGCGCGTCAAAGCATGTAACGTTGATGGCACAAGGGGGCGGCCGGTAGAACGGGCGCATTGGGGTTGGGTAATTGAACACGACAGGCAGGTGAGCGGCCGCGGCCGCTCTGTGTCCTGAAACTGTCGGGGAGTGGGCGATGAAGCGGATCTTGGCGGCGGTTGCCGGCGGCATGGTGTTCGCCGCCGCCAGCGTTGCAGTGGCCGACAATCTTGCTTCCTCCAAGCAAACGGATTTCTTCGCGCCCGGCCGCCATCAGTTCTATGTCTGGTGCGCCGGCGGCGCCGACTACACCGCCGTGCAGAAGGGCCGCTCCGCCGAAGACGCCCAGATGAAGCTCTACAACGCCGTCAAGGCCGCGGGCCACGCCACCTGCTGGCCGGTGTGGCAGGGCCGGATTTCCGGTTAAGGTCCCCCCTCCGCTTCGCTCACTGCGTTCGCTCAGCGCCTCCCCCGTAAACGGCGGAGGAAAATCGTTGTATGCGCCGCGCCATCTTTCCTACCCCGTTTAAGGGGGGAGGCGATGAGCGAAGCGAATGAGGCGGAGGGGGGCGACTATTCCTTCGGCGGGGCGCGGTGCTTGCCCTTGGCCAGCGCCACGATCATGCCGCGCAGGGTCTGCACCTCCTGGTAGGTCAGCTGGGCGCGATGGATGGTGGCGCGGATGGCGCGCTGCATGTGCTCGCGCTTGTCGGGCGGATAGAGAAATCCCGACTGTGTCAATTCGCCTTCCAGGTGATCGAACAGCTGGAACATCTCCTGGCGCGTCGGTTTTCTGTGCAGCGGGCCGTGCTCGATGCGCGCGGGCGGGGTGTCGTCCTCCTGTTTGAACCATTCATAGGTGCACAGCAGCACCGCCTGGCCGAGATTGAGCGAGGCGAAGGCGTCGGTGGGTATGGTGACCACCGCGTCGCACAGCGAGATGTCCTCGTTCTCGAGCCCCGCCCGCTCGTTGCCGAACAGGATCCCCGTGCGGTCTTCGGGGCCGGTGCAGCGCAGCCGCCGCGCCGCTTCTTCGGGCGTCAGCACTTCCTTGGTGATGCCGCGCTCGCGCGCCGTGGTGGCGTAGACCAGGTTGAGGTCGGCCAGCGCGTCATGCAGCGTCGCGAAGACGTGCGCCCGCTCCAGGATGTCGACGGCGTTGACCGCCATCGCATTGGCCTTGTCGTTGGGCCAGCCGTCGCGCGGCTCGACCAGGCGCAGATCGTCGAGCCCGAAATTCTTCATGGCGCGCGCCGCCGCGCCGATGTTCTCGCCCAGTTGCGGCCGGCACAGGATGATGGCGGGTGCGATCATGGGTTCACTTTACCTCCCCCTTGTGGGGAGGTCGATGCGCGGCGCGCAGCGAAGCGCGTCGGGTGGGGGGCGATGCAGCCCACAACCGAAGAATTTCTCCCGGCCGCTCGAAATTCTTCGACCTCCCCGCAAGGGGCAGGTGAAGGAGAAAGATCCGGCGCTGACGGTCTCGTTCAGCCGGCCGCCGCATTTTGCCTTGCCAAAAGGGGCTTTGACGGCCCCGTCGCGCCTCGCTAGAACGCCTGCGCATTCTACCCCTTCCGAGGCCGTTCATGGACAAGATCAAGGTAGCGCACCCCGTCGTCGAACTCGACGGCGACGAGATGACCCGCATCATCTGGGACCTCATCAAGCAGAAGCTGATCCTGCCCTATCTCGACATCACGCTGGAATACTACGACCTCGGCGTGGAGCACCGCGACGCCACCGCCGATCAGGTGACCATCGATGCGGCGGAAGCCATCCGCAAGCACGGTGTCGGCGTCAAATGCGCCACCATCACGCCCGACGAGGCGCGGGTGAAGGAATTCGGCCTCAAGAAGATGTGGAAGTCGCCCAACGGCACCATCCGCAACATCCTGGGCGGGGTGATCTTCCGCGAGCCCATCATCTGCAAGAACGTGCCGCGCCTGGTGCCGGGCTGGACGCAGCCCATCGTCATCGGCCGCCACGCCTATGGCGACCAGTACCGCGCCACAGATTTCCGCGTTCCGGGGCCGGGCACGCTGAAGATGGTGTTCACCGGCAGGGACGGCAAGACGGTCGAGCACGAGGTGTTCGACTATCCGGGCTCCGGCGTCGCCTTGGCGATGTACAATCTCGACGAGTCGATCCGCGATTTCGCGCGCGCCTCGATGAACTACGCCCTGGCGCGCAAATACCCGCTCTATCTCTCCACCAAGAACACGATCCTGAAAGCCTATGACGGCCGCTTCAAGGACCTCTTCCAGGAGGTGTTCGACGCCGAGTTCGCGCCCGCCTTCAAGTCGGCCGGCCTCACCTACGAGCACCGCCTGATCGACGACATGGTGGCCTCGGCGCTCAAATGGTCGGGCGGCTATGTCTGGGCCTGCAAGAACTACGACGGCGACGTGCAGTCCGACACCGTGGCGCAGGGCTTCGGCTCGCTCGGGCTGATGACCTCGGTCCTGATGTCGCCCGACGGCAGGACGGTGGAGGCCGAGGCGGCGCACGGCACGGTGACGCGCCATTACCGCGAGCATCAGAAGGGCAAGGCGACCTCGACCAATTCGATCGCCTCGATCTTCGCCTGGACGCGCGGGCTCGCCCATCGCGCCAAGCTCGACAACAACGGCGAGCTGGCGAGGTTCGCCGGCACGCTGGAGAAGGTGTGCGTTTCCACCGTCGAATCCGGCTTCATGACCAAGGACCTGGCGCTGCTCGTCGGCCCCGAACAGAAATGGCTGACGACCGAAGGCTTCCTCGACAAGGTGGACGAAAACCTGAAGAAGGCGATGGCGTCGTAGATTATCCGGGCTGTTTTCGCGCTATGGTGCTGCGCTGTGGGCGCGGAGGGGGCGATGCGCAAGCTACTGCCGGGAATCGTCGTTCTGATCGGGCTGGCGTCCGCATCTCAAGCGAACGATCCGGCAGGGGGGTGGCAGGTAAACCGCGTGACGCCTGGCGGGTGTACGGCCAAGATTGCCGGTCCCGAAGTCGACACCCTTCTCATGGAAAGCAGGGACGGAAATCTGGTCCTTGTGGCGGCTTGGCCCGGGCGCGACCTTCCCGACGGTGCACAGCAGGGCACGCTTGCAATCGATGGCGCGGCCCCCCAGCCCATCGAGGTGCAGGCCCTGGCGATGATGGTCCTTTATCCGGTGAAGGACAAAGCGTTGGAAGAACGGCTCGCCACGGCAAATGTGCTGCACTGGCATTTCGCCTGGGGCGATTTTCGCGCCGATGTCACGGGCCTGGGTGATGCGGCGGCTGAGTTGCGCCGCTGCACGGCGACGAAGGCGTGATGGCTCAAGAGCATGATCTAAGAGGAAATCAGGCCTGGGGCAGGGCGGTGCGGGTCGGCAGCGGCAGCTGATCGATCGCCGCGAACAGGCGGTGGCGCCAGGCGGGTCCGCGCCGGTGGGCGTCGTGCCAGACCTCGCCGAACGCGTCGGGGCGCCTCTTGAGCAGCGCGTCGACCAGGGCCTGGACCCGCGGGCTTTCCGCGGGCCGCCCGGCGATCAATCCGGCAACGGCGAAACGTGACGGCGCGGGCACCGGCACGGCGATGCCGCCATCGTGGAGCACGACGGCGCGCTCGGGCTTCTCCAGCAGGAACTCGAGCAGAAGCGGTTCGTCGGACTCCGGCTTGGCGGCCGGGGTGAGGAGATCGACCCGCGGTCCGTCCACTGCCACATGGCTCGTGGTGCGCACGCCGCCCTCGGTCCGCGACACCACGCGGTAGGCTTTGGCGGTCCCTTGCAGGGCCGCGAGCAGGGAAAGCTCGCCTGCGGCCCCGACCTGGATGGGGTCGCCGGCTTGAAGATCGCTGTCGGGCAGCGCGCTTCCCAGAAGGGCCAGATAGGTCTGATAGGCGGCCGGCCCCACCAGCACCGCCTGCCGGAAGACGCCTGCGCCCGCCAGGGCGGCGATCACCCGGCCGGCCGCGGGCGGCGGATGCGGCGCGGCGAATGTGCGCACCATCAGCGCCGCCAGGGTCCGGCGCTCCTTCGCCGCGGCCCTGGCCTGCTTCTGCCGGGCGACGCGGTCCACGAGCTCCGGGGTCTCCGGGCCCAGGTAGCGCTGGCAGCGACGGCCGTCCTCGTCGCGGTCTTGGAGGTACCAGTAGCGCCGGCCCTTGATGAGCTTTGCCACCAGCCCGCCGTCGGTGCCGGGCTCCTCGTCGCAGCGCCGCAGCAACTCGGCATGGAGGGACTGGATCAGGAGGGGAGACGCCAGCATCGGCTCGGTATACGCCAATTTGGTGCTGAGTATAACGGCTCGCCGTTGCCACTCCAGAGATATCCTCAGGAAATTTTCTGCGTATAATATCCAATAGATTCAACTATGTACAATTCGTTCTTAAAGTCACCAACGCTGCAAGCTGGCGCGCAGAATGTTCTTGCTTCGTTCCAATTCGCCCTGTAGGCTCCGCCGCCAATTCATTCGGAGGGTTCGCATGCTCGGATACGTCACCATCGGCGCGCTCGATATCGAGGCGTCCGGCCGGTTCTATGACGCTGTCCTCGGCGCCATGGGCGACGAGCGCAAGTTCAAGGACGGCGGTTGGATCGGCTATGGCCCGAAGGGTGAGGACAGCCATTACTGTTATGTCTGCCCGCCCTTCGACGGCAAGCCGGCGCGCCCGGCCAACGGCCTGATGCTGGCGTTCAAGGCGAAGACCAAGGCCGAGATCGATGCGGCCCATGCCGCGGGGCTGGCCAATGGCGGCAGCGACGAAGGCAGGCCCGGGCCCCGCCCGGCCGACTCCACCACCTTCTACGGCGCCTATCTGCGCGACCCGACGGGCAACAAGATCTGCGTCTACTGCAAGCCCTGAACGCGCCTCGGTCCCCCTTCTTTCAGGGACGCGCCGCATCTTCTGTCATCCCGCATATTCAGGGGGAGGTCGGCCGTCCTGAGCTTTGCGAAGGACGGACGGGGCGGGGGTCCTTGTCGGCGGCCAGGGCGCGGTTCCCGCATGGGAACTCCGGTCAGGCGTCCGGCACCAGGTCGCAGAACCAGAAGCCTTCGCGGCAGACGGTTTCGCCGAAGGAGAACCGCACGGGCGCGGTGAAGATCGGCCCGTCGAACACGAAGGTGTGGAACTCGCCGTTCTCCCCGCAGGGATCGACGCCGTGGGGCAGGTCCGCCAGGAACCCGGCATCGATGATGCGGCCTGTGAAGGCGGGCGGCAGTTTGCGCGGATCGACGCAGACCACGGCGGTCTTGAAGCCCTGGGCGATGAAATCGCGGATGAGGGCCGAGGTGTCGCGACCCCACAGCGGATAGATGGCGCGCATGCCGTGCGCCTCGAGCTGGCGGTCGCGATAGGCGCGGATGTCCTCCAGGAACAGATCGCCGAAGGCGCAGGTGACGATGCCGGCGCGCCGGTACTCCTCGAGCGCCTCCGCCATCCGCGCTTCGTACTGCGCGTTGCTGGCGCCGCGCGGAATCATGATCTCGCGCAAGGGCAGGCTGAGGCTCGCCGCCTGCTGCCGCAGAAGGCTTCGGCGCACGCCATGCATGCTGATGCGATCGAAATCCTCCGTCACGGTGGTGAGCAGCGCCCGGACGCGAACGCCTTGCTGCTGCAGCGCCTGCAGCGCCATGCAGCTGTCCTTGCCGCCGCTCCAGGACAGAAGGATGTCGGTCTCCTCCTGATCGGCCTTCATGCCTGCCATTTCCCGTTGTCCGGACTTTGCCTTGGCGCCGCCATAACACGAAATTCGCTTGCCGGCTTGGCGTTCGACAAGCCGGTCAGCGGCGGAACTCAGTTGAAATTGCCGCAATCGGCACTACGTCACGGATATGCTCGATGCAATGGCTGATCTCTTGGACGTGCTCGGAAACCTCGCGACGGCAATTTCCAGTCTCAACGACTTGAGCAGCGGTTTTAGAGGAAAGCCTCCAATCACTTCGAAAAGTACCAACCTTATAAGCGTGGCGAGCGGAAAACAGGATTGCCTCCAATAGGCACCGGGCGCCCGGACCAATCTGGCGAGGGCGTGCCTGTAACCGGACGTTTGTGGAATGTCGGAAATTGGATGTGCCGTCGCCCTCGCCGGAAGCAGCATACGCGCGATGTCGAGCTGCTAGCGGCGCGTGAGATGGAGGGCGCGGCCTACAGCCGGTCGTTCGCCAGGCGCAGCGCCGGGATGCCGTCCGCGTCGTGCGGCTTGGGCTCGGCCTTCGCCACGGCCGGTGTCGCCTTCGCCGCGACGGGCGCCGCTTTCGCCGCCGCGGTTGTCGCATTGGCCGCGGCAGTATTTGTCTTCACCGTCGCCGGCTTGGCCTTCGCCACCGCCTCGGGCCTCGACTTGGCGAGGCGTGCCGGCACGCGGTGCGCGGGCTTCTTGGCGGCCTTGTCGACCGGACCCGCCAGCGGATCGCGAGGGACGGCCTGCATGACGATGTCGCGCGGCGCGCCGTTGGCTTCGTGCACTGCCGGCGTTGCCGGCGCTTCGGCCGGCTTGGCAAGGGTCGTCAATTTGGCCGGTGCGGCGGAGGCAACATCGCTCCTGGGCGCGCGCCGGAGCGCCGGCTTTGCGGGGGCCGCGGCGGGAGGCGTGGGTGTGGTCGCAGCGGCGACCGGGCCATGGTGGGAAAGTTCCTCGATCAGCGCCGTGTTCTTGGCGACCCTGGGGTCGGTCGATGCGCCGGCCTGGGCGATGAGCTGGCGCGCCCCGGCAAGATCGCCGGCCAGCATGCGCGACATCGCATAATTGTTGAGGACCGCCGGCTCGCCCGGCTTCAGCCGCAGCGCCTCTTCATAAGCGACGCGGGCATTGGCGGGCTGTTTGGCCTGGTCATAGGCGACGCCCAGCGCGGAATAGATGGTCCAGTCCGTGGGCGCCAGTTCCACGGCGCGCTTGAGGAACGAGGTGGCTTCCTCGGGGCGCCCTTGCAGCACCAGCACCTTGCCGTATTCGCTCACCACTTTGGGATTGTCGGGATCGACCAGCATCAGCTGGCTCAAGAGACGCACGGCGTCGGCGTAATCGCCCTGCTCGCGCGCGCGCGCCGCATTCGCGATGTCGGCATTGATATCGAAGGCTTGGGTGGCGGGGGCCGCCGCGGCATCCGCCGTGGCGTCCGTGGCGGCAGCCTGCGGCGCCGCCGGCTTGTCGGCGGTGAACGCGGCGCAGCCGCCAAGCATGGCCGCCACGATAAGGAGTCCGCAGGATGAGTTGAATCGAAGCATGGCGGCCGCTCGCGATGGAATTGCGCCGTTCGAGCATGCGCGGCCGGCGTCAATAATCCCTTAAGTCGGGCGTCTTTGGGAAAGGTCCAATTACTGACGCAAAGTTCTGAAAGAAATAACTTTATGGATCGGCTGAGAGCTGCCGTTGCGGGGATCGTGACGCTCGCCCTGACGGGCGCGCCGGCCCTTGCCCAGCGCCAGTCTTTTGCCATTGCCACGGGTTCGACGGCGGGCACCTATTTCCCGATGGGAGAGCTGATTGCCGGCATCGTCAGCCACCCCCAGGGCCTGGACCGCTGCGATACGCGTGCCGTCTGCGGTCCGCCCGGCCTGATCGTCTCGGCACGGACGAGCGACGGGGCGGTGTCCAACCTGCTCGAGGTTAACGCCGGATTAATCGATTCGGCCCTGGCCGAAGGCAATGTCGTGGCGGACGCCGTCGCCGGCCGCGGAGCTTTCCGCCACGTCGGCAAGCAGGGCCATGTCCGCGTCATCGCCGATCTCTTTCCGGAAGAAATGCAGCTCGTGGCGGCGGCGGGATCGCATATCGCGTCGGTCGGCGACCTCGGCGGCAAGCGGGTCTCGCTCGGCAATCCCGGCTCGGGTGCCCAAATTCTCGCGGAGCAGATCCTGTCCGCCTATGGCGTGCGCGTGAAGATCGTCCGCGCCGACTATGAAGCCAGTGCCAAGGCGCTGGGCAACCGCACGCTCGACGCCTTCTTCTTCCTGGGAGGGACGCCGGCGCCGCTGGTGCGCGATCTTCTGTTGCGCGGCGCCCATCTGGTGCCGCTCGACGGCAAGGGGCGCGCCCGCCTGCTGCGGCGGATCCCGAGCCTCGCCTCCGACACCATCGCCGCCGGCGACTACAGGGGCGTCGGCGCCGTCGCGACCATCAGTTGCCGCTCTTTGTGGATCGTCAGCGATGCGGTGCCGGCCGATACGGTCTACGGGCTGGTGCGGGCGCTCTACCATCCGGCCAACCGCGCGGCGCTTGCTGCGGGTCCGCCGGCGGCGCTGCACATCCGCCTCGATGAGGCCGCGAGCGGCCTCACGGCGCCGCTGCATCCGGGCGCCGAACGCTTCTATCGCGAAGCCGGCAGGCTGCCGGCGATTCGTTAGGCCGACAGATATTCCGGCAGGCCCGCGTCCACTTCGGCCTTCGAGGCCGCGCCCCAATCCTGCATGGCCGGCAGGGCCATCACGCGCGCGCAATAGGCTTGGGCCGCTTTCGGCAGCGCCACGCCATAGGTCAGGAAGCGCGACACCACCGGCGCGTACATGCAGTCGGCGACCGTGAAATGGCCGAACAGGAACGGCCCGCCATGCTCGGCAAGCGCCGTGGTCCAAGCCTCCAGGATGCGCTCGATCTGGACCTTCGTCGCCTCGCTGAGCGTGGGCGTCGGCAGCTTGCGGGCGAATTCCATGGTCATCTGCTCGCGCAGGTCGGGAAAGCCCGAATGCATCTCGGCCGCGTAGGAACGCGCCAGCGCCCGCGTTTCGCTGTCTGCCGGCCACAGCCTGGCGTCGGGGTGGCGCTCCGCCAGGGTCTCGCAGATGGCGAGGCTGTCCCACACCGTCAGCGAGCGTCCGTCTTCTTCGATCTTGAGCACCGGCACGCGCCCCGCCGGGGAATGCTTCAGGATCTGGTCGCGCGTCGACGGCGATTCCTTGGCGCGCAGGCGGATGGTGATCTCCGAGAACGGTGCGCCCGTGGCCCGCATGGCCAAATAGGGCCTCAGGCTCCAGCTCGACCAGTTCTTGGTGCCGACGATCAGCGTATAGGCCATGAGCTTCTCCGGTTGCGCGCCTTCCCGATGGTTTCTAATGTCCGCCGTTGCATCTTCCAAGGTTCCCCCGATGCATCCATGCCTTGCGAAAAGCGCAAAAGGCGCCGTGCCGCTCCACGCCGTCGCCGAACGCGATCTCAAAGCTTTCCTCGCGAAACGTCCCAAACGCGCCGCCGCCTATCTGAAGGCCTCGGCCTTTGCGGCCGGGGAGGATGAGCTGCGCCTCGTGCCCGGCGCTTTGGGCGAAGTGGCCTTTGCGGTTCTCGGTCTCGGCGCCGCGCGCGATCCCTTGGCCCCGGCGCTCTTCTCGGAGCGCCTGCCGCAAGGAACCTACCGCTTCGAGACGTTGCCCAAGTCGATTCCCGCGGATCTGGCGACGCTGGCCTGGCTCTATGGCACCTATCGCTTCGCGCGCTACCGCAGCGCCGGCAAATCCGCGCCGCGCCTTGTGGTGCCCGACGGCGTCGACGGCGAGGAACTCAGCCGCATTGCCGGGGCGGTCTTCCTGGCGCGCGACCTTATCAACACGCCCGCCAACGACATGGGGCCTGAAGACCTCGCCGCTGCGGCCCGCGCCGTCGCCAAGGCGCAGGGTGCCAGGCTGCGCGAGATCGCCGGCGGGGCGCTGCTCAAGCAGAACTTCCCGCTGATCCATGCCGTGGGGCAAGGCTCGGCCCGTCCGCCGCGCCTGATCGATCTTTCCTGGGGCCGGCCCGGCGCCCCCAGGCTGACGCTGGTCGGCAAGGGCGTATGCTTCGACACCGGCGGCTACGACCTGAAGACCGCCGCCGGCATGCTCACCATGAAGAAGGACATGGGCGGCGGCGCCGTGGCGCTGGCGCTGGCGCAGCTCGTCATGCAGGCCAGGCTCGATGTGCGGCTGCGCCTCTTGATCCCGGCGGTGGAGAATTCCGTCTCGGGCACCGCCTATCGTCCTTCCGATGTCTTCAAGAGCCGCAAGGGTCTCACCGTCGAGATCGGCAACACCGACGCCGAAGGCCGCCTGGTGCTTGCCGACGCGCTGGCCGAGGCCGACAGCGAGGCGCCCGATCTCCTCATCGATATCGCCACGCTGACCGGTGCGGCGCGCGTCGCCACCGGCATGGAGCTGCCGCCCTTCTTCACCGACGACGAGGCGCTCGCCGCCGAGCTGACGCGCGCCTCGGCCGCGGTGCGCGATCCGGTGTGGCGGCTGCCGCTGTGGCGCGGTTATGAAGGGGCGCTGTCGAGCTCGGTCGCCGATCTCACCAACAGCCCCGATTACGGCTATGCGGGGGCGATCACGGCGGCGTTGTTCCTCAACCGCTTCGTCACCCAGGCCAAGGCGTGGATGCATCTCGACATCGGCGCCTGGATCGACCGCCCCAGGCCCGGTCGGCGCCGCGGTGCCGAGGCCACCGCCCTGCGCGCGCTCTATGCGATGGTGAAGGCAAGGTACGGGCGGACCGGATAGCCGTCATGTGTGCGGTGCGGGGCCGCAATGCCGTCGCCAGGCTCCGCACCTTTGCTATGATCGATCATGCCCGCCAAGATCGACCCGTTCTACGCCATGGAGATCAACCGCTTGGCCCACCGCCTCAAGGCGGAAGGCCGTTCGGTCATCCACATGGAATACGGCCAGCCCTCCACCGGCGCGCCGCAGAAGGCGATCGCGCTCGCCCACCGCGTCCTCGATTCCGACGGCATGGGCTATTGGGAGAGCGCGGCGCTGCAGGCCGGCCTGGCGCGCCGTTACCGGGAGAGCTACGGGCTCACCATCGAACCCGAACGCTTCGTGCTCACCTGCGGCGCCTCGCCGGCGCTGGTGCTGGCGCTGGCGGCGAATTTCGAGGCCGGCGACCGCGTCGCCATCGCGCGTCCCGGTTATGTGGCCTATCGCAACGTGGTGAAGGCGCTGCATCTCGTGCCGGTCGAGATCGCCTGCGACGACAGCACGCGCTATCAGCTGACCGCCGGTCATCTCGAAGCGATTGATCCACCGCCCGCGGGCGTGATCGTCGCCAGCCCCGCCAATCCCACCGGCACCATCATCGAAGCCGGCGAACTGGACGCCATCGCGCGCCTCTGCCGCGCCCGGCGCATCGCCATCATCTCGGACGAGATCTATCACGGCCTCAGCTATGTCGGCCCGGCGCAGACTTTGCTGCGCTACGATCCGGGCGCCTTCGTCGTCGGCAGCTTTTCGAAATATTTCAGCATGGTCGCCTGGCGGCTCGGCTGGCTGTTGGCGCCGGCCGGCAAGGTCGAGCGGGCGCGGGCCTTCTCGGGCAACATGTTTCTCACGGCGCCGTCGCTCAGCCAGCATGCGGCCCTGGCCGCGCTCGAAGCGCGCGACGAACTGGAAGCCAATGTGAGCGTCTACCGGCGCAACCGCGATCTCCTGCTCGAGGCGCTGCCGCGTCTCGGCCTCAACCGCATTGCCCCGCCCGACGGCGCCTTCTATTTCTACATCGACGTGCGGCACCTCACCGACGACAGTCTCGCCTTCTGCAAGCGGCTGTTGCGCGACACCGGCGTGGCGACGGCGCCCGGCATCGATTTCGATCCCGTCGACGGGCGCCACCACATCCGCCTCAGCTTCGCGGTCTCCACGTCCGAGATCGAAGACGCCATCGGCCGACTGGAGCGCTGGTTTGCGTCTCCGCCGCGGGACTAGAGCATGATCTCTTGGGGTGGAATCATCTGCGTTGGGCGCAGCCGGTTCCACCCCAAAAGATCGTGCTCTGACGCTCAGTTCGTCGGCAGCTTCGAGACGTCATAGCCCGGGCCGAAATCCAGGACGAACACCGGCCCGAAATCCACCACTTGCTCACCCGATCCCAGCAGCATGCCGCAGCTCAGCGCGCCCGCGGGATAATCCTTGGTGACTGTGCCGTTGGCGTAATACAGCTTCCAGTCCTTGGTGATGTGGAACGCCGTTTCGGGCGTCACGCCCGTATTCGGCGGCGCCGCTTCGTAGATGCGTCCGCTGAGATCGACTGTGGTGCTTCCCGGCGGCATCTGCTCGGCGCGCGCCCAGAACGCCAGCAGAAGCACGTCGCCCTTTCGCACCGGCTTGGTGGTGTTGGCATAGGTGCCGGCATCCCAGGGATGCTCGGGCTTGGGCGAGATGGTCACGCGCAGCGCGGCACCGCCGGTCACCGCCGGGTCCTTGACGATCTCGGACTTCGCGGCGCTGCCGTAGATCCCCCACGCCGCCGACGGATTGTTCACGGCCTTCGACAGGATGTCGTCATCTGCCGCTGCCTGCAAGGTCGCGGCGATGCCGACTGCCAGCGCCGCCAGCACGGCGCGCTTGGAAAGATGAATGGACATGGACACTTCCCCCGTTGTGCAAGAAGACTCTTCCGCCCCCGGTGAGAGCGGGTCAAGACTGCTCAGCGTCGCGTATCCCATGCCGCTAATAGGGCGCCAGTTGCACATCCGCCGACGAAAGGCGCCGATACAGGGCGCGCCGGCGCACCAGCGGGTACCAGTCGTAGAGGAATATCTCGATCGGCCGCCAGTTCGCCACCCAACCGACGATGATCAGGCTCTCTTCGGCGAAGCGTCCGATGCCGTCGGTTCCCACGAGCCCGGCCGCGAAGCGGCTGGCGGTGATGCAGGCGGCCAGGACCACCAAGCCGATCAGAAGCGAATAGCGTCCGAGCCGGAACAGTTCCTTCAGATCGTTGGTCACCGCCGCGGCGCGGTCGCGGAAATAGCTGGTGAGGGCGTGCCCCACCTCGCGTGCGGCTTCGCTCGCAGCCTCCGCCTTTGGTACATGCAGGCGCATGGCGATGGGCCGGCCGCCCGGCAGCTCCCGCGCCCAGCCGACGATGAATTCCTCGGCGTCCTTGTCGAGATCGCGCTCACGGAACGGCACCGGGTCCAGGGTGTCGAACAGCTGGGCGATGCGCTCCACACGCACTTCGATCGTGCACGCGTGTTCCGCCGCCATGACTTGCGCCTCCGCGAGGTCATCTTAGCATTGCTCGCCGGCAGGCGACATGACGGACCATCTGACACTTGCAAGTGGCCCCGCGCGGCCACGGCCGCGCGGGAACATCAGGCGTCACTCGTCGTCATCGTCGGAATTGTCGTAATGGCGGTCACCGTAATCGCGCTGGTCGTAGTCCCGCTGGTAATAGTCGCGCCGGTCATAGTCGCGCCGGTCATAATCCGGTCCGTAGCCGTAACGCTCGCGGGCGTAATAGCCGTCGCGATCGTGATTCTGCGAGGCGATGATCGCCAGCGCGGCAAGGCCGACGCCGAAGGCGACGATGGCGCCCGAGTTGTCTTCGTGGCGATAGCTTTGTCCGTCGTAGCGGTCGCGGCCGTGCCAGTCGCCGGCCATTGCCGGCGTGCTGGCGAGCAGTGCGAGCCCGATTGTGGCGGCAATGAGACGTTTCATGGCACTTGGCCTCTTCTGTGCGCGTTCAACGCGGCTCGGTGCGCGATGCACCGTTGCCCGCAGCTTGAGGCCCGCCACATGAATGGGGGCTGAAAACGCCCGCCGCCAAGATTGTCGTTTCCCAATGCGGCAGGCGTCGTCGCGGTTGAAATCTAATACGTCGTCGCCACGTCCACGATGTTGGCGGGCCGTTCGCCGCGCTCAAAGGCGGCGATGCCGTCGAGCGCATAGCGCACCACGACGTCGGGCTGCGAGATCGCCGCGATGTGGGGCGTGATCGAGACCTTGGGATGCGCCCATAACGGGCTGTCGGCCGGCAGGGGTTCGGTCTCGAACACGTCGAGCACGGCGCCCGACAAGTGTCCGCAGTCCAGGGCGGCGATCAGGTCGGTTTCGATGAGGTGTCCGCCGCGTGCCGCATTGATGACGAAGGCGTCCTTGGGCAGCGCCGCGAAGGTCCTGGCGTTCAGGATGCCCTTGGTCTGGCGCGTCAGCGACAACAGGCAGACAAGAATGTCGGCCTGTCCGAGAAACGCGGTGAACTGCGCCTCGCCGGCGAAGCTCTTGAGATACGGCGCCGCCTTGCCGCTGCGGCTCCATCCCGAGACGGGAAATCCCAGATCGGCCACGCGCTCGGCGGTGAACATTCCGATTTCGCCCAGCCCGAGGAAGCCGACGCGCGTGTCTTCGGTGCGGCGCGGCAGCACGCGCTGCATCCACGTCCTGTCGCGCTGCGCCGCGTCGAACTTGCGCTGCAGGCGGTGGTGCATCAGCACCTGCAGGATGACGTATTGCGCCATCTCCACCGACAGCGTCGGATCGACGAAGCGCACCAGCGGCACGCGCGCGGGATAGTCGCCGTTCTCCAGAAAGCCGTCGACCCCGGCGCCCAGCGAGAAGGCGGCCTTCAGGTTGGGCAGCGATTTGAGCAGGCCCGCTGGCGGGCGGAAGCTCAGCGCGTAATCGATGGCGTCGGTCGCATAGGCGTCGCGGCCGTGGACCACCAGGCGGATCGGTCCCTTGGCCAGCTTGTCGATCCACAACGTGCCCCACTTGCCGGGGGCGATGAGCAGAAGCGTCGGATGATGTGCCATGCTCCGACGCTGGCGAGTTGCGAACGGCGATTCAAGTGCAAACTCGTCGCTACTTCTTCGGCGCGGGGATCGGCACGGGGTTGTCCGACTGGGTCCGCAGATAGGCGAGCAGGTTGATGCGGTCCTGTTCGCTGCGCAGTCCGGCGAAGCTCATCTTGGTGCCCGGCACATAGGATCCGGGCGACTTCAGGAATTGGAACAGCTCGTCGAAGGTCCACGGATTGTGGCTGGCGGCCATGGCGCTCGAATATTCGAAGCCGGGATGGGTGGCGCGGGCGCGGCCCACCACGCCCCACAGGTTCGGGCCGATCTTGTTGGGTCCGCCCTTCGACAGGTCATGGCATTGTTCGCAGCGCGTCGAGATCTCTTTGCCGGCGGCGGCATCGGCTTTCGGCAGCACCGTGCCCCAGTCGGGAATCGCCTCCGCCACGGGGGCCGCGGCGGGCGTGGTACTGGCCTGCTCGACCGGCACTTCCACGGCGTAGCCGGGCTTGGCCGGCGTGGCATGCTCGAACACCGCTTCCGTGGCGAATTTGATAACGAGAACGAACATCAATGTGCCGAGCACGGCGCCGGCGATCTTGTTCCACTCCCAGGAATCCATAAGGTCAGGCTCCGCTATCTTTTGTGGCCTTGCGCCGGAGGCGAACGAGGACGAAAAAAGAGGCCCGCCGCGGGACCTCTCGGGTGCGACATTACAAGCACATCCCAAGGCGTCAGTGCGGCGAAGCGTCGCATTCCTTAGAGGTAAATCCCAATGAAACCGATCGTCCTGATCCCGGCGCGCATGGCGTCCACGCGCCTGCCGGGCAAGCCTTTGGCCGACATCGGCGGCGTCGCGATGATCGTGCGCGTCTGGCGCCAGGCCATGGCCGCCAAGATCGGTCCCGTGGTGGTGGCTGCCGGCGAACGCGAGATCGCCGAAGCCGTTGAAGCTGCTGGGGGAAGAGCGGTTCTCACCGCCGCCGATCTGCCGTCGGGCTCCGATCGCATCTTCGCGGCGCTCAACGCCGTCGATCGCGGTTTCGAACATGACGTTGTCGTCAATTTGCAGGGCGACCTGCCGCTGATCGATCCGGCTGCGGTCCGCGCCAGTCTTGACGCCCTCGTCACCACTGGCAGCGACATCGCCACGCTCGCCGCCGAGCTCGACGAGGACGCCGACGCGGACAACCCCAACGTCACCAAGGTGGTCGCCACCTGGGACGTGGGCGGCACGCGCGGGCGCTGCCATTATTTCACCCGCGCCAGGGCGCCGTGGGGCAAGGGGCCCTGCTTCGCCCATATCGGGCTCTATGTGTACCGGCGCGAGGCGCTGCAGCGTTTCGTGTCGCTGCAGCCTTCGCCGCTCGAGAAGCGCGAGAAGCTGGAGCAGCTGCGCGCCCTGGAAGCCGGCATGTCGATTTCGGTGGAACGCGTCGACGAAGTGCCGCTCAGCGTCGACACGCCCGAGGATCTGGAGCGGGCGCGCGCCGCGGTGAAAGGGAAAGGTTGATGGCCGACACGATGATTTCGCGTGCCCGCAAGGTTGCGTTCCAGGGCGAACCGGGCGCCTACGCCAATCTCGCCGCGCGCGAGGCGCTGCCGCAATGCCAGGCCATTCCGCGCCCCACCTTCGAGGCGGCGCTCGACGCCGTGCGCGCCGGCGACGCCGATCTCGCCGTCATCCCGGTTGAGAATTCCGTCTACGGACGGATCGCCGACGTGCATTTCCTGGTGCGCCATTTCGGCCGGGCCATCAAGGGCTATGTGCGCGAAGGCGACAAGAACCTTTTCATCCTCGGCGAGCATTTCCACCGCGTGCGCCACCAGCTCTTGGGCCTGCGCGGCGCCGGCCTCGCCGGCGTCAAGACCGTCTACAGCCAGGGGCCGGCGCTGGGGCAGTGCCGCAAGGTGATCAAGGAGCTGGGCCTTGCCGACAAGCAGTGGTCGGACACCGCGGGTGCGGCGCGCCACATCGCCGAGCTCAAGGATGCGAGCGCCGCCGCCATTGCCTCGTCGCTGGCGGGCGAGATCTACGGCCTCGACATCCTCAAGCCCGACGTCGAGGACGAGCCGCACAACATGACGCGCTTCCTGATCGTGGGGCGCGAGCCCGACGATCCGCCCAATGACGGCCGTGCCGTGATCACCACCTTCCTGTTCGGCGTGCGCAACGTGCCCGCCGCGCTCTACAAGGCCTTGGGCGGCTTCGCCACCAACGGCGTCAACATGACCAAGCTGGAGAGCTACCAGCTCGGCGGCTCGTTCAACGCCACCGAGTTCTATGCCGACGTCGAAGGCCATCCCGATTCGCGCCCGGTGCGCCTGGCGCTGGAAGAGCTGTCGTTCTTCTCCTCCAAGGTCGTGATGCTCGGCATCTATCCCGCCCATCCCTATCGCAGCGAGATGCCGTGATGCGCGTTCCATCCACCTGTTGAGGGCGAGACGCGGAGCGGCAGGGGTCTGCCCCCGCGCAGCGGGGAAGTCCCCAGAGCAGCGAAGGGAAGGGGGCTGTTGCCGCGCCCGGAGGGCATCCGCCAAAGGGCGTAGCCCTTCGCCTCCCCCTTTGCGCGGAGGTCGGAGCGGCAGCGGACGAGCGCGCTGCGATTTTTCGACCCGCGAAATCCACCTAAGGGGACGTCGAGACGTTCTTGCACGCGAGCTGCTTGAACCAGACGTCTCCACTGGACGCCTGGGCGGTGCTCTGCTTCACGACGATCGCATACGTGCATGATTGCTGGTTCGATGTCACGGTATCTTGGATTTCCTGACCGTCTTTGAAGTCATGGGCTTTTTGGGCCCCTTGGAAACGGAATTCGGGCCTGGAAACCGTCGCCCCGGTGACGCCCTCCACGGCCGCCATCTTGAAGTCGATGTCTTTGTCGCCGCTCAGGAAGAGCTGATATTGGAAATTGTCCTTGTCGAAGGGAAATTTTGCGTAGACCGGTGCCGCGTCTGTCGAGAACGCTACTGTTTCCGTCGTTGAGCTATCGGGGATCGGTGCCGTGGCCACGGCAAAATAGACCGGCACGCCGCTTGGAGACGTGTAACAGAGGTCGCCCTCGTCGGTGACATAGACATCAAGCGTTATCGTTCCGAGCGATCCCGACTGGGATGGAGAAACAGTTCCAATCAATGCCGAGTGTTCGCAGGAGCCGCCGGATGTCGTAGGCGCTTGCGGGACCGTAGTTGGTCCAGAACCGCCCTTCGTCTCGGATGTTGACCCGCCCACCAAGTCGTTCGTCGATGCTGGCGCAGATCCCTTGCCTGGTTTCTTCGGACCAAGCAGTTTCGAAAGGTCCGCATTCAGATTAATGCGTGCGTTATCCTTGTCGAGGAGGGTGTAGGTAAACGACGTTGCGGCATAGGCGGCACTCACGTAGTGGTCGCTTGGCTGCAGGTTCTTGCAGAATGCTGGCGCGGTATTCAGGCCAGGGGCCAGAGCCGTTTCTTCGAACGCGCCGTCGGCTTTTACAACAACGGTTTTTGCTGCGCCGGCGGTAGCGCCGATTGATATCCCTTGCAGGGGTATCGAAATGTCGCCGCCGGCCCCGAAGGCTTTTGAATACGCGATTGTTCCAATGTTCTGATGGGCCGGATTTGACGAATTCGCTTGGGCCGGAAGCGTAATGCAGTCCCAGCTGAGGGGCATCAGAGTCCCCGACTTGAGCGCCTGCAGGTTCGAGGATTGGATTACTGCTCCAACCAGACCTTGAGCATGGGCATCTTTCGAGATCGGAGGAGATAATTCGAATTCCCCCGCAGGAAGAGGCAGCGGCGGCTGGACCGGACAATTTCCATCAGAGCAGCAGCCGGCCAGGACCAACGCGCCGAGCACCATCGAGCAAACGTGTTTCAATTGTATCATGTGTTGCCCCCATCATTTCCCCCAAGTGCGTCGCATCGCTTGGGCGAACCCAATCGAGACAATCACTTAGATCTGAAACCCCCAACAACCTTAGGATGAGTTTAATTTAGAGTAGCATTAGTGTCCAGGTCGCAACCCGCGACCGGCTGGGCGTGCATGGGGTCGCGTAAGCCCGTCTTCTATTTCGGCTTCTTGCAGATGAAGTTCGCGGCATCGTCGGGCGATCCGCTGCCCTTGTAGAAAGCGACCTTGGGTTCGGCGCACAGCAGCCGCGTCATGCCGATCGTCCCTTCTTGCGCCACGTGGAAGCCGATGAGCGTCTCGGGGGCGTGGTCGTATTCCACCCAGTCCACGATGGCCGAAGTGCTGTCGAAGCTGTTGGGGCCGTCGCCGCCGCCGCAATGGCCCATCGACGGGATCATGAACAGCCGCACGAAATCGTCGGCGCCGGGCGTCTTCTGCGCCACCGCATGGAAGTAGTCGAGCGTGTTGTACGGCGACAGCACGTTGTCCGCCCAGCCGTGATAGAGCACGAGCTTGCCGCCGCGCGCCTTGAAGGCGGCAAGATCGGGGTTGGTGGCGTCGAGCATCGCGCCCAGCTCCGCCTCGAGCGGGGGAATGTCGCGGCCCGGATCGAAGGTGGCCGTCCGCCAGGAGGGCTTCTCCTTCAACACCTGGATCATCATGACGGTGTCGAAGGGGTCGTGGTCGTGGGGATACTCGATGGGGCCGATGGCGAAGGCGCCCAGCGGCATGCCGGGATAGAGCTTGACGCCGCCTTCCGCCGGCTTCGGATCATAGAGCTTTTTGGCGCGCGCGATCTGCGCCTTGGTCAGGCAGTCGGGCTTGTCGCCCGCCTTGCACTGCACGGCGCGGTAATCGAACTTGCACAGACGCGGGTCGGTGATGAAGTCGTCCTTCACGCTCTGCTCGGCGACGCATTGCGCCACCATGGCCTTGGCGAGCAGCGTCAGCTTGGCGTTCGGGATGTCGCCTTTGGGGTCGCGGCGCGACCAATAGGCCTCGACGAAGGCGCGCGACTGCAGGCGCACGAAGTTGTTGGCCGGCGCGCCGGCGACGATGCCGTCATAGTCCTGGGGATAGCGCTGCGCCTCGCTCAGCCCCTGCCATCCGCCCGACGAGCAGCCGGTGAAATAGGCCTTGCGCGCCGGCGTGCCGTAATAGGCGGCGACGATCTTCTTGGCGGTGACCGCCATCAGGTGATGGCCGCGATAGGCGAAGTTCTCGACGCGCTCGGGATGGCCCGCGATCCAGTCGGTGTCGAAGAACCCCTTGGGCGTGACATGTCCCGTGTCGGTCGAGGCGGTGGCGAAGCCCGCCGTCACCGCGCGCGACATCTCCGGATAGTTGAGGGCCCCGGTGAAGCCGCCGTTGCCCACGCCTTCGAAGCGTCCGTTCCAGATGTCGGGCAGCCAGACTTCGACCTTGATCTCCGTTTCGATGGTCAGCGTGACGCGGCAGAACGACGTTCTGGCTTCCGTGGCCGCCCCGGCGAAGGAATTGAACAGAGACGGCGGGATCTTCCAGCCCGGCACGACGTGTTCGGCGGCGGTGATCCTGGCCGCGTCGAGCTTGAGGTCGGCGAGCGCCGCGCACGAGGCGTTCGATCCGGGCTGCGCCGGGGCGGCGGTTGCAAGCCCTGCCGCGGCCACCAACGCCGCTGCGAGCCGCCTGTGGATTTGCGCCATGAGCCCCCCTTGGTCCTGCCCGGCGCCAGAGTATGCCGGAACGCCCGCCCGCCAAAGCCCCGACGGTCGCGGCGCGTGCCGATGCGCCTGAGGTCCCATCGTTCCAAGTCCGCCTCGCGCCGGAAAGAGCGGGCAACCCTCTTTCTGCCCGCTGGACGCGGAGCGATCATCCATGGCGGTTGCGTTTATGGCGATTGGGTTTGTTTGTGCCCCCGCTTTGGCGGGGGAAGTCCGCCCGAAGGGCGGCAAGGGGGCGGCCGACCTGCGGAACGCGCCGCGAAGCGGAGGGGGAAGGCGGGCGGAGATCGGCATGAAAATCCGTTCTTTCCTCCGCATCCGCGCAAGCCCGGTCTTCCTCGCTGCCGTGTGCTATGCTTCTGCCGGCAGGGGCGCTTGCCTCCTGTCGATCGGCAAGGGGGATGTCATGGGGGTGATGGTTGCTGTCGCCGTGATCGCCGTCGCACTCGGTTTTGGCCTGGGCTGGGTCGTCGGCAGCCGTCGTCGCAAGATCGAAGCCGATCTCGACGCTCTGTGGTGCGATGCCTATCGCGAAAACGCGCAGGTCGACCTGGAAGCGATGCGCAAGAAGGCCATGACCATCGTGCGGCTGGCCAACGAGATCGCGACGACGGCCACCCAGGCCCATGAGACGGTGCTGAAGACGCACGGCATTCTGGAGCCGCCGGCGCTGCCGGCGAATGCGCCCTTGCAGGATTAGCGGACACCTCCGCCCCGCGAAACGCCGGTTCGTCATCACCACCCGCGGCCGACCGCGCGGCGGTCGCGTTTCATTGCCCGAACAATATGCGGATTCTGTTCACAGGCGAGCAAATGCTATCGAAAGAAGACAATTCTGCACTTCAGGCTATGTAGTAATATATTGATTTTCCTTTAGTAATTTTAATATCTTGCAATTTCGCTCTCTATGCGCGAATTTGCATAGATGCTTCCCAGGCTTCTCAAACCGACACTTGAAAACCGGCTCAAGCAGTTTCCGGCCGTGGCATTGCTTGGCCCGCGCCAATCGGGAAAAACGACGCTCGCCCTCGAATTGGCCGAGGAGCGCAAGGACAAAGCCGTTTATCTCGATCTGGAGAATCCGGCCGACCGGCGGCGTCTCGACGATCCAGTCGCTTATCTCCGTGCCCAACGCGGGCGCTTGGTCATTCTCGACGAGATTCACCGTGTCCCCGAAATCTTTGCCGTCCTACGCGGCGAAATCGACGCAAGGCGGCGCGCTGGAGAAAAATCGGGACAATTCCTCATTCTCGGCTCTGCCGCGCTCGATCTCCTGCGGCAATCTTCCGAGAGCCTCGCGGGGCGGATCAGCTTCCTTGAACTCATGCCGTTCCAGCCGCAGGAAGTCCTACCCGTCGATGGTGTCGAAGCCGCCGACAAGCTATGGCTGCGCGGCGGATTCCCAAGCAGCTATCTCGCCGAAAACGATCAAGAAAGCAGCCTATGGCGTGCCTCCTTCATTCGCTCATACCTTGAACGAGACATTCCCCAATTCGGCGTTCGCATCCCGGCGGAAACCGTCGAGCGCTTTTGGACGATGCTCGCCCATACGCAGGGCGGGTTATTCAACGGCCATCGTCTCGCGCAAAGTCTCGGCGTCGGCTGGCACGCGGTTTCCCATTATCTCGGGCTTCTGGCGGACTTGATGCTTGTGCGGCGCTTGTCGCCATGGACGGCGAATGTCGGCAAGCGACTCGTTAAATCCCCCAAGATCTATTTACGAGACTCCGGCCTTTTGCATTCCCTGTTGAATCTGCCGACGTTGAACGACGTATTGGGCCATCCGATTGCCGGCGCAAGCTGGGAGGGATTTGCGATGGAGGCCATCATTGCCGCCGCGCCCGATGGAACCAAGCCCCATTTCTATCGCTCGGCAACGGGGCACGAGATCGACCTCGTGCTCGAATTGTCTGCATCGCGCCGTTGGGCGTTCGAATTCAAGAAATCGCTCTCGCCGAACGTCGAGAAAGGCTTTCACGTCGCAAGCGCGGACATAAAGGCCGAGCGTAAAATCCTCGTCTATCCGGGGCAAGACGCTTATCCCGGCACCGGCGGCGCGGAAGTCTTGCCGCTCCTCGACGCGGTCAAAGCCGTCGATAAACCCGGTGCAAAGGCGGCAAAGCGATGATCCCCGATTGGAAACTTACGGCCCCGAATCGGGGGCACGGTGAATACAATTTGCTGTATTCTGTTCACGCGCCGCGTCGTCCCCGAGGGTCGGAGAGGGCCACTTCGGCTGTTAAACCCCTGAAACTCGCCAAATATAACACCTTGCACTATAGTTCATAGTGCTATATATTATGACTTGATGGGTGGACGTGCCGATATTCAAAACGAAATGGTTCGCACGGTTTGCCCGCAAAGAAGGCATCAGTGACGCTGCGCTGACAGAGGCGATTTCTCAGGCCGAGAAAGGCTTGGTCGATGCCAAGCTTGGCGGCGACCTGATCAAGCAGCGCGTTGCCCGGTCTGGCGGAGGAAAGTCTGGCGGGTACCGCACCCTGATTGCGTTTCGAGCAAAGGACCGAGCCGTGTTCCTGTATGGGTTTGCAAAGAATGAGCGCGAAAACATCAAGGACGACGAACTGGCGACACTTAAGGAAATCGCTGCCGCATGGATGGCCGCAGACACAAAGAAGATTGAGCGCGCCCTCAAGGAAGGCGAACTGCACGACGTAAACCCGAAGGAGCCGAAAGATGAAAAAGACAGGAAAAAGTAAGCTCACAAAGGCATTGCTCGAAACCGCAGACGGCATGCATCGCACTGGTATCTTGTCCGATGCCGCTCATGCGAAGATCACGAAGCGACATTTAGATGCTGCCGAAGCGGCAACGGTCGCACCGCTGTCGCCGCGAGAAATCCGTAGCCTCCGCGAGAACGCGAAGATGAGCCAAGCGGTATTTGCCCACTATCTCCATCTGACGACGGGCTACGTTTCACAATTGGAACGCGGCATTAAACACCCGAAGGGGCCGGCATTGGTGCTGCTCAACGTCATCCGGCGCAAGGGGATGGAAGCGATCTTGTGACGACGGCAATGCCATACTCGGTCGGGGAGATGATGGCCTGAATGGATGCCCGAGCCATCGTTGGACAATGTTGAGCGGAATTCCCTTCTGACCAGCTTCCACGGCAAACGCGTGACGCAATGCCTTCGGCTTGCAGAGGCTTTCGGCGATCCCGACCTTCCGCATAACTGCCTTGACCACCTTCCACGCATTCGTGCGTCCCCAAGACCACAAGCGACCTTCTCTGCTTATGCCGTACGTCGTCAGAAGCGGGATTAACGTGCGGGGCACAGGGACTGCCCGATATATCTGTTTTTTCGCTGCTTGAGCGTCTCGAAGATGATCGCCTCGTCGGCGGCGTCGATACGGTATGGCGTTAGAGCGAGCACTTCCGATATCCGCGCACCTGTGAATGCCAACGTGAGACAAAACGTGGAGACTGCATCTCGCTCCTTCGAGGCGGCATAAACGAAAGCCAGCCGCTCTCTCGCAATCAGATGTTTGCGATTGCCGCGTTGGTCGAAGAGTGCCGGTGTCATGGGTTCGATCCTTCCGTTGGAGGTTGGAAAAATCGAGGCCGGACGATTGACCGGGCAAATATGGTGTGAACAAAATACAGCATTCTGTTCACGCACGGTGATACATTGGGCCGGTCAATGACCGAGCCGGCGAAGGCGGTAGGGCCTTCGGCATGTGAGGAGATGATACCGAGTACGGAAAAATCAATTACGTCGCGCACGAAAGGCTCCATCGCCATTCATGGCGCCATGCGCCATTGATCGATTGACGACGAAGAAATTTGGTGAAGCCAGGAGGCAAGGCGGAGGCGCTGATTCCCAGGCCTCCGCAAGAGAACGAACGCAGAGCGCAGTGGTCCGGCGACGAAGAATATTCGTCCGCCCACATACTGACGTTCCGTTCTTTATACGGAAAATCATTCGCCGGGCCAACGATGGCAAATCACTTGCTTATGAATCGGTCGACGACTCGCGACCTTCCACCCACGCCCTGACCAGGTGATGGGCGATGGCGGCGGGGAACGGCCCGCGGCGGCCGGCCATCTTGCCGTCGAGCAGATCGCGCGCCTCGGCACGCGTCAGCCACACGGAGTCCACCAGCTCGTTGCCGTCGAGCGTCACCTCCGACCGCGCGCATTGCGCGAAGCATCCGATCATCAGCGAAGAGGGAAACGGCCAGGGCTGGCAGGCGTAATACGTCACTTCGCCCGCCGTCACGCCGGCTTCCTCGAACAGCTCGCGGCGCACCGCCTCTTCGAAGGTCTCGCCCGGCTCCACGAATCCCGCCAGCGCCGAATAGAAGTCCGCCCCCCACGCCTTGTTGCGCGCCAGAAGGCAGCGCTCGCCGCAGATCGCCAGCATGATCACCGCCGGATCGGTGCGCGGGAAATGCTCGGCGCCGCAGGGCGTGCAGATGCGCTTGTAGCCGGCATCGCCGGGCGTGGTCGGCGCCCCGCAGCGCGCGCAGAAGCCGTGCCGGGCATGCCAATCGATCATCGCTTTGGCCTGGCTGAGGATGGCGAGATCGCCGAGATCGAGCAGCGCCGCCGCGGCGCGCAGCTCGCGGAACACGCCGTGTGGGGCGAACCGCTCGGCCGCATCGCTGCACGCCGACACGTCCACCGCGAACAGTGCCGCTTCGCCCTCGAGGCCGAGGAACACCGACGGCGCGCCGGCGAATTCCTCCATCGCCCTAACCCGCGCGGCGCGCAGGACCGATTCGCCCGACACCAGCACCTGCAAGCGCGCCAGGGGCAGAATCAGTCCGCGCTGCCGCCGCTCGGCGATCCAGGCGGCATCCGCGCGCCGTTCGCTGGCGCGATTGAGGGGATTTCCGGTGAAAGGCAGCATGTCGGCTCCGAATGTTTGCCGCGGTTGACAGGCGGGCTCGCCACGCTACCATTGCGGACGCGGGGCTTTTCTGCCTAACCACGGAGAAACGCCATGGCAACGGCACTCTTGGTCAGCTTTGTGACCCTCGGACTTGCGGTGTTCGGAACGACCCTCGTCAAGATGCTGTCTCAAGTCGAAGATTAGTGGCAACGGCGCCCGCTGGGCGGCGCCGTCCACTGCCATTTGGTGCAAGGCCGCGGTTCCGCGGGAAATTAAGCGCCGCCGTCCCGGTCAGGTCCGGAAGGGCGCGGCAGCGCGCGAGCGCCGTAACGATTGCGGTCCAGCCCGCAACCGCCGCTTTTGCCAGACTCGCCATCGGTGGACGCCTGCACTATATCCATCCCGGGAACCGGTGGTGGACGGACCGCTCGTGGGCGCGGTCAGGTCCGGAAGGGCGAGGGCGCGGCGGCGCGCGAGCGCCGTAACGATTGCGATCCAGCCCACAACCGCCGCCTTTGCCAGACTCGCCATCGGTGGACGCCTGCACTATATCCATCCCGGGAACCGGTGGTGGACGGACCGCTCGCCAACCCGGTCAGGTCCGGAAGGGCGAGAGCGCGACAGCGCGCGAGCGCCGTAACGATTGCGGTCCAGCCCACAGCCGCCGCCTTTGCCAGACTCGCCATCCAGGGACGCCTGCACTATATCCATCCCGGGAACCGGTGGTGGACGGACCGCTCGCCAACCCGGTCAGGTCCGGAAGGAAGCAGCCGTAACGATTCCGGTCCGGGTTGCTGCCGGTTCCCACCTCACACCGGGCGCGCGATGGACGACACGGAACCTTCTCTGGGCCTCGGCGGCGAATACAAGGTCCTGGCGCGCAAATACCGCCCCTCCGATTTCACCGGCCTGATCGGCCAGGAGGCCTTGGTCCGCACCCTCTCGAACGCCTTCGCCACGGGGCGCATCGCCCATGCCTTCATGCTCACCGGCGTGCGCGGCGTGGGCAAGACGACGACGGCGCGCATCATCGCCCGCGCCTTGAACTGCATCGGGCCCGACGGCAAACGCGGCGAGCCTTCCATCCAGCCCTGCGGCGTCTGCGAGCCCTGCGTCGCCATCGCCGAGAGCCGCCATGTCGACGTGCAGGAGATGGACGCGGCCTCGCGCACCGGCATCGACGACGTGCGCGAGATCATCGAGGGCGTGCGTTACGCCCCGGCCTCGGCGCGCTACAAGGTCTACATCATCGACGAAGTGCACATGCTGTCCAAGCAGGCCTTCAACGGGCTCCTCAAGACGCTGGAGGAGCCGCCGCCGCACGTGAAGTTCGTCTTCGCCACCACCGAGATCCGCAAGGTGCCGGTGACGGTCCTGTCGCGCTGCCAGCGCTTCGACCTCAGGCGCATCGACACCCCCGAGCTCGCCGCCCATCTCGCCGCCGTCGCCGCCAAGGAGAACGTGGCGCTGGAGGAGCCGGCGCTCGGCCTGATTGCGCGGGCCGCCGAAGGCAGCGTGCGCGACGGGCTGTCGCTGCTCGACCAGGCGATCGCTCATGGCGAGGGTCCGATCACGGCGGAGGCGGTGCGCGCCATGCTGGGGCTGGCCGACCGCGGCCGCGTCCTCGACCTGTTCGAGAAGGTGATGGCGGGCGACGTCGCGGCGGCGCTTACGGGCCTCGGCGAGCTCTACGACCGCGGCGCCGATCCGCTTGCCGTGATGCAGGACCTGCTCGAGATCACCCATTTCCTCACCCGCGTGAAGGTGGCCCCGGCCGCGCAAGGCTTCTTCGACGGCGGTTCGGGCGAAGCCGGGCGCGCCGCCGAGATGGCGGGCAGGCTTTCGGTGCCGTCGCTGACGCGGGCCTGGACCATGCTGTTGAAGGGCCTCTTCGAGGTGCGCGACGCGGCGCGCCCGGTGGCGGCCTGCGAGATGGCGCTCATCCGCCTCGCCTATGCCGCCGATCTTCCGCCCACGGACAAGCTGGTGCGCGAGGTGATGGACTCCTCCCGCCCCCCCCTTGAGGGCGGAGGGCGATCAGCCGGCGCCCAGCAGGGCGGCGGCAGCCCGACATCCAAAACGCGCGGCGTTCTGGGGGAGGAGGCGAGTAGCAACAGCGTACGAGCGCGAAGCGCGGCCGGCGCCACGACGCACCCCTCCGCGAAATCTGCTTCACAGAGTTCGGCCCTGCCTCAAGGAGAGGGTGGGAATTTGGCCGTCGCTCCGCGGCAGGACACCAACGAGCCCGCTCTGCGCACCCTCGAGGATCTCGCCGCCATGGCGCAGGCCAACGGCTCGCCGGTGCTCAAGGTGCACATCGAGAACGACGTCCACCTCGTGTCGCTCGAGCCGGGGCGGCTGGAATTCCGCCCCTCCGAGCGCGCGCCCAAGACGCTCGCCGCCGACCTGGCGCAGAAGCTGAAGGACTGGACGGGCACGCGCTGGATCGTCACGGTGGCGCGCGAAGGCGGCGACCTCACCCTGGCCGAGCAGAAGAAGGCCGCCAGGGCCGCGCGCCACGAGCGCGTGCTGCAGGAACCTCTGGTGCGCGCGGTGATGGACCGCTTCCCCGGCGCCGAGATCGTGAAGGTGCACGAAGTCGCCGGCGAAGGCTCCGCCGCCCCGCTGCCGGAAGCGGAAGAAGAATGAGAGCGCCTTCCCCTTGTGGGGAGGTCGAAAAACGCGCAGCGTTTTTCGGGTGGGGGGAGAAATACCACGAATGGGTTCCCGGTTCTGCGCTCCCTTCGGTCGCCTGACCGGGAATGATGAGGCTTGATCGTGTCCACCATCGGTCCCGAGATCGAACGCCTCGTCCAGCTGCTCGCCAGGTTGCCGGGCCTCGGCCCGCGCTCGGCGCGCCGCGCCACGCTCGAGCTGTTGAAGAAGCGCGAGGCGCTGATGGAGCCGCTGGCCGCCGCGCTGCGCGACGCCGCCGCCGCCATCAAGACCTGCGGGATCTGCGGCAATCTCGACACCTCTTCGCCCTGCGCCTTGTGCCGCGATCCGCGCCGCGACGCGCACCTGCTGTGCGTGGTCGAGGACGTCGCCGACCTGTGGGCGCTGGAGCGCGCCGGCGTCTTCCGCGGCCGCTATCACGTGTTGGGCGGCGCGCTCTCCGCACTCGACGGCGTCACGCCCGAACGCCTCAATGTCGCGTCGCTCGCCTCCCGCGTCGCCGAAGGCGTCGATGAAGTCATCCTCGCCATGAACGCCACGGTGGAAGGCCAGACCACGGCCCATTACCTGATGGACGCCTTGGCGCCCACCGGCGTGAAGCTGACGCGGCTGGCGCACGGCGTCCCCGTCGGCGGCGAACTCGACTATCTCGACGAAGGCACGCTGTCGGCCGCCTTCAAGGCGCGGCGTTCGCTTTAGCGCGCCATCCGGCGGTTTTCCTGACCGCTACGTCAGGAAGGCGGGTGCCGCCGGGGATCTCTATTCGTGTATTTCAAATACCGGTATAATCCGCCGTCGCGCTTGATGGGGGCCGCGCATGAACATCAGATCCCTGGGGCATGTCGTGCTGCGCGTGCGGGATTGCGCGCGCGCCGAAAGGTTCTACGGCGGATTGCTGGGCCTGCCGATCGTCGCCCGCTACGACGAGAACGGCATGAAGATGACGTTCTTCTCTCTCGGCAATCATCACGATTTCGCGGTGATGCAGGTGAGCGGCGAGGGCAGCAGCTCGGCGGAGTCCGCCGTGGGCCTGCACCACGTCGCCTTCAACATCGGCACCGATCTCGGCGAGCTGCGCGATGCCAAGAAGAGGCTCGAGACGGCCGGCATCACGGCGGTGCCGGTCGACCACGAGATCACCAAGTCGCTCTATTTCGCGGATCCGGACGGCAACGGCATCGAATTGTATGTCGATGCATCCGACATCTGGCGCCGCGAGCCGCAATGGGTTCCACAGGCGCGGCGGCTGGAGCTGTAGGCCGCGCCCGCAGTCGCGCCGGCTCCGCGTTGTGCCGGCCATCGTTGCGTTGCGTTCAAGCCGCCCTGACGACACCGGATGGGCTTTCCGACAAGGAGGAGATCGTCATGCGTAAGCTCATGATCGTTGTTCCTGCGCTTGCTCTGGCATTCGCCGCGCCGGCCTTCGCTGGCAAGGCCGTGGTCAAATCGACGTCCACCCAGAACCCGCCGCCTTCGACGCCGGGATTTCCCGCCTGCGATGCCGGATCAAAGGATCCGGCCTTGACGGCCAGGAACGGCCAAGGCGGCGCGCCCAAGACCAATGCGATGCAGGGCGGCCAAGGTTCTTCGACGCCGGACAAGGCCGGCACGGGCGATACCCATGGCTGCCCCATCGGCAGACGGGCACATCAACTCTGATACCGTTCGCGACTACGCCGCGAGGTCCGCGAAGGCGGGCTGCGCGAACACGGACTTGAGCGCCGCTCCGTCGAAGGGCACGAACAGGAAATCGTCGGCGCCGGCCTGCATGACGTCCGTGATGCGGGCCGTGTCGTTTTCGATGGTGCACAGGATGACATGCGTGCCGGCCCCGTTGGGCGCGGCGCGCAGCGAACGCACGACCGCCGCTTCGTCCATGTCGTTGATGTGCCCGAGCAGCAGGATGTCCGGCATCGCCCGCCGGCAGGCCAAAAGCGCCTGGGCGCCGTCTTCCGCATCCTCGACCGCGAACGAAAGCCGTTCGAGGATGCGATGGGCGACGAGCCGGATGACGCGGCTGTGGTGGACGACGAGCGCCGATTTCATGGCAATTCCCCCGGCATGCTGAAAGTGGACAGGCGCAGCATAAGGCGGGATCGGTAAACCGCGCTTTACGCTGCGATTCGCCGGCCGGAACGGGTGCGATCGTGCTGCAGCTCATTCCTATTCTCACCGCTCGCCGCGAAAGGACCTGCGACTTTTTGTACGCATCTTCTTCAGGCGCATCAGTGGGTTGGCTCCGCGGCCCGCAGCGGACCGCCGGCGTCCTCACCCGTCGTCGCACAATCACACCTAGATTCCTGAGGTCCGTGCAACTGGAGGCATGAGAATGACCCATCGCGTTGAAACACCCCCCAAGCGTGGCGCTGCTGGAGGCCGAGCTCACCGAAACGCTCAAGGCCGTGGCCGATTGCTTCGCCCAGTCGCGCCTGTCGACGCCGGCCAACGACGAGCACGGTCATCGCCGCGGCCGCGAGATCGATGGCGCCGTCAGTCTCTTGAAGGTCAGCGCCGAGCTCGGCATCGCCATCGCCCGCATCAACGGCGAATACAATCAGAACATCAACGTCTTGCACGGTGAAATCTGGCCGCCGCGGCGCGCTGCCAAGCCGGAGACGCTCTCCGAAGAGCGGCCGGCCCGCGGCGCCGTTCCAGGCGTGTCGGCCTAGGGGAGGCCCCCCCAAATTCGGAGGTTCAATTGGGCAAGCGAACCGGCAGGCCTCGGGGTGCTCCCTTCGGCAACCAAAACCGTCTGAAGCACGGGCTCTATTCCCGCGCCGCAGCGGCGCGCTGGCGCGCCGTGCGCCAACGCGTGGCCGCCGCCCGCTTCGCCATCGCCCAGGCCCTGGCCTGGACCAGATGCGAGCTTTCCGCGCTGCGCCAAGATGTTCCGGCGCCGCCTATGCGGGGCCGGCGAGCTTCGCCTTCTCTTCCGGCTGCGACAGCTCGACGGCTTCGATCTTGTCCGCCCGCGCGGCGATGCGCTTCATCGAGATCTCGATCTGGCCGATGTCCTTGTTCGTGGAGTCGAAATGCTTGCGCAGGTCGCCCACCCGTTCGCCCAGCCGGTTCACGTCCAGGAGAAGCTCGCCCACCTCCTTCTGGATCAGGCTCGCCTGCTCGCGCATCTTGGCGTCGCGCATCAGGGTGCGCATCGTGTTGACGGCCAGCCACAGGATGTGCGGCGACACGATCACCACCTGGGCGCGGCGGGCCTTCTGGATCACGTCGGGGAAGGTGTCGTGCAGTTCGGCATAGATCGACTCCGACGGCACGAACATCAGCGCCGGGGCCTGCACTTCGCCCGGGATCAGGTATTTGCGGGCGATGTCGGCGATGTGTTTCTGCACGTCGGCCTTGAGCTGCGCCGCGGCCAGCTTGCGTTGCCCGTCGTCGCCTGCCGCCTTGAGGAGTTCGAAGGCCTCCAGCGGGAACTTGGCATCGATCACGATCGCCGCCGCCATGCCGGGGATGCGGATGACGCAGTCCGGTGCGTTGTTGTTGGAGAGCCGGCACTGGAACTCGTACAGCTCCGGCGGCAACTGGTCGCGCACGATGTCTTCCATGCGGTCCTGGCCCCAGGCGCCGCGCGCCTGCTTGTCCGACAGGATGTCCTGCAGCGACACCATGCGGTCCGACAGCGCCGTGATGTTCTTCTGCGCCTGGTCGATGACGTTCAGCCGCTCGCCGATTGCCGTCAGCGTCGCCGTCGTCTTGGTGGCCGAATCCGCCAGGCTGTCGCCGAGCCGCTTGTTGAGCGCGTCCAGACGCTCCGACAGCGCACGCTGCAATTCCGCCTGCGCCGCCACGGTCTGCTGGAATTGGCCGGCGATCTTGCCCTGTTCGGCGATCACCGAATCCAACCGCGGGTCGGGCGCCGCCTCGGGCACGTTGCTCCGGCCCATCAGGGCGAAAGCGATGATGGCGGCCGCCACAACCAGCGCCGCGGCCAGAATGATGAGGGGCAGGTCCATGGGCGATTCTCCAGGCGAACTCTACCGTATGCCCATTCTCTTGGGGCGCTGGAAACGGGGCGTAGCGTCCGGGATTTTCCCAAACTTGACCCACTTTCCGCGGGCGCTTATCTGACGGCCATGGCCAAACGCCCCATTCTCGTCGCCCCCGACCCCCGCCTGAAGGCGGTGGCGCAGGACGTCGCCAAGGTCGATGGAGAGATCCGCCGGCTGGTCGACGACATGCTGGAAACCATGTACGCCGCCGACGGCATCGGGCTGGCCGCCGTCCAGATCGGCGTGGCGCAGCGCGTCGTCGTCATGGACATTGACCAGAAGGACGGCAAGCGCAATCCGCGCGTCTTCATCAACCCCGCCATCCTGTGGGCATCCGACGAGTTGGCCACCTTCGAGGAAGGCTGCCTGTCGGTGCCCGACATCTGGGAAGAGGTCGAACGCCCGGCCGCCATCCGCGCCGAATACCTGGATCGCGACGGCAGGAAGCAGACGGTGGAGGCCGACGGGCTGTTGGCCGACTGTCTGCAGCACGAGATGGACCACCTGAACGGCGTGCTGTTCATCGACCATCTGTCGCGGCTGAAACGCTCCATCGCCCTGCGCAAGCTGGCCAAGGCGAAGAAGCAGAAGGAAACGGCGTGAAGACGCGTTCTTCTTTACCTCCCCCTCGTGGGGAGGTCGAAGCGCGAAGCGCTTCGGGTGGGGGGCCATGACCCTCCGTCTCGCCTTCATGGGAACGCCGGATTTCGCGGTCCCTTTGTTGGCCGAGTTGATCGCCCAGGGTCACGACATCGCCGCCGTCTATTCCCAGCCGCCGCGTCCCAAGGGGCGCGGCTACGGCGAAGAACCGTCGCCGGTCGCCAGGCTGGCGCTGGCCCACGGTCTGGACGTGCGTGCGCCGCTGTCGCTCAAGGCGCCGGAGGCGCAGGCCGCGTTTGCGGCGCTCAGTCTCGACGCCGCGGTGGTCGCCGCCTACGGCCTGATCCTGCCCAAGCCCATCCTGGAGGCGCCGAGGCTCGGCTGCTTCAACCTGCATGCCTCGCTCCTGCCGCGCTGGCGCGGTGCGGCGCCCATCCAGCGCGCCATCATGGCGGGCGATGCCGAGACCGGCGTCATGGTGATGCGCATGGCGGAAGGCCTCGACACCGGCCCCGTCTTGATGGCGGAACGCGTCACCATCGGCCGGCGCACCGCCGGCGAACTGACCAATGAGCTGGCGCGTCGGGGCGCCTCGCTGATGGCCCGGGCGCTGGCGGCCATCGAACGCGGCAGCATCGCGGAGCACAAGCAGCCCGAGGAAGGCGCCACCTACGCCAAGAAGGTCCTCAAGGAAGAGGCGCGCATCGACTGGACCAAGAGCGCCGCCGAAGTCGATTGCCACATCCGCGGCCTGTCGCCGGTGCCCGGCGCCTGGACCGAGGCGGCCGGCGAGCGCCTCAAGATCCTCTATGGCGAGCCTCGCGGCGATCTCGCGCTGGCGGGCGCCGAGCCGGGACAGGTGCTCGACGACAATCTCGTGATTGCTTGCGGCCGGGGGGCCGTGCGCCTCGTGCGCCTGCAGCGCGCCGGCAAGTCTGCCATGTCGGCCGCCGAACTGGTGCGCGGCTTTGCGCTGCCGCGGGGCAGCAGGCTGGGCTAGTCATGGGAGCGATCGCTTATCTCATCGTGATCGCCCTGCTCGTGCTCTCGGTCCGGCGGCTGTTCCGCTCCAGGACCAAGCCCATCGTGGTGGTGACAGGGTCCGAGGTGAGCGTCCGCGGCTGGCGCACCAGTTCGACGCTTTCGTGGTCCAGGATCTGCCGGATCGACGTCGCGCGGGCACCCGAGATCGGCGTCGACGACTTCTGCGCCATCCTGTCGGCCGACGGCGGCGAGGCGCTGTCGGTCAGCGACACCTATGACGGTTTCAAGGCCTTCCAGGAGGCGATGTTCGCACGCTGGCCGCAGATCGAGGCGGAGTGGCGGAGAGTTCGGGCGCTTCCGGCCGACCTCAGCCAGCGCTCGATCGCGTGGAGGCGCAACTGATGCCGCGCTACCGTCTCACCATTGAATACGATGGTGGCCCCTTCGTCGGCTGGCAGCGTCAGGACAACGGCCCCTCGGTGCAGGGGGCCATCGAAGAGGCGATCTTCAAGCTCTGCGCCGATTCCGTCACCGTCACCGGGGCCGGGCGCACCGACGCCGGCGTGCACGCCATGGGCCAGGTTGCCCATTTCGACCTCGGCAAGGAATTCGCGCCCGAGAAGATTCGCGATGCGCTCAACCATTTCCTGCGGCCGGCGCCGGTGGCGGTGCTGGAGGCCGCGATCGTCCCCGCTGAATTCCACGCGCGGTTCTCGGCCACCGCGCGCCATTATCTCTATCGCATCGTCTGCCGCCGGGCGCCCTTGGCGTTGGAGCGCGGCCGCGCCTGGCATGTGGTCCACGATCTCGATGCCGAAGCCATGCACGCCGCCGCCCAGGGTCTCGTCGGTCAGCATGATTTCACGACCTTCCGCGCTTCCGAATGCCAGGCCAAATCGCCGGTGAAGACGCTCGACCGCCTCACGGTGCGCCGGGCGCTGGACGAGATTGATGTGGAAGCCTCGGCGCGCTCCTTCCTGCACCGTCAGGTGCGCTCGATGGTGGGCACCCTCAAGCTGGTCGGCGAAGGCAAGTGGCGGGTGCGCGAGGTGGTTGATGCGCTGGCGGCGCGCGACCGCGGCCGCTGCGGTCCGGTGGCGCCGCCGGACGGCCTGCACCTGGTGCGCGTGGATTATCCCCCCTGAAGAACCCGCGCAGCGGGGGGCTCCAACGACTGCAGGTCGATCTGCTCGACGCTGCCGGGGTCGATCGTTTCGCCGAGGAAAATTTCGCCGACGCGGGCAAAGCGGTCTGGCGCGTCGGTGACGAGAAAGCGGTGCGGCTGCGCGCTGCCGGCGCTTTCCAGGTTTCGTTCCGCCAGCAGCCGCGCCACGGCTTCTGCGGTCGTCGCCGCGCTGTCGACCAGCGTCACGCCTTCGCCTGCCGCTTCGGCGATGACGCTCTGCAGCACGGGGAAATGCGTGCAGCCCAAGACCAGCGCGCGCGGTCGCGGCATGGTCGCCATCAGCGGATCGAGATAGCGGTGCGCCACCGCGCTGGCGATCGCTCCGTCGGTCAACCCTTCTTCCGCCATGGGCACGAACAGCGGACAAGCCTGCTGCACCACCGGCGCCGTGCTGAGGCCGTGGATGGCGCGCACATAGGCGCCGCCCTTGACCGTACCCTCGGTGGCGATGACGGCGATGGGCCCCTGCGGCGCCGCCTCGAGCGCCGCGCGCGCCCCCGGCTCGATCACCCCGATCACCGGCAACGGCGCCAGGGCCTGCTGCAGGGCGTCCAGCGATACCGATGCGGTGTTGCAGGCAATGACCAGCAGCTTGACGCCGCGTGCGGTCAGCGCCTGCGAGGCCTGCAAGGCGTAGCGGCGCACGGTGTCGGCGCTCTTGGTGCCGTACGGCAGGCGCGCCATGTCGCCCAGGTAGAGGAAGCGCTCCCTGGGTAGCCGGTGCGTCAACGCCCGCATGACCGTCAGCCCGCCCATGCCGGAATCGAAGATGCCGATCGGCAGGCTGTTCATCGTGGAGGGTTCGCGAAGTAGGTCTTGAGGATGGCTTCGTAGAGATCCACCAGGCGCAGGATGTCGGCGACCGGCGCGCATTCGTCCGCCTTGTGCATGGTGGCGTTGACGAGGCCCAGTTCGGCTACCGGGCACTGATCCTTGATGAAGCGGGCGTCGGATGTGCCGCCGCCGGTGGAGAGTTGCGGCAACTCGCCGGTGGCGCCGGCGACAACCTTCTGCAGGAGCTCCAGGAAGGGACCGGGCTGCGTGAGGAACGCCTCGCCGCTGACGCTCGGTTCAACCACGATGGTGCAGGCCGTCTCCCTGGCCACGGCGGCAGCCTCGCTCTCGATCCGCCGGACAAGCGAGGCTGACGTGTGCAGGTCGTTGAAGCGGATATTGAGGGCGGCTCGCGCCTCCGCCGGTATGACGTTGGCCGCGGGATTGCCCACGTCGACGCTGGTGAATGCCAGCGTCGAGGGATCGAAATAGGCGGTGCCGTCGTCCAGCGTCAGGTCGTTGAGACGCGTCACGAGGACGGCCAGCGCTGGGATCGGGTTAAGCGCCCGCGCGGGATACGCGACATGGCCTTGCGTGCCCTGCACCGTCACCCGGAAAGTCACCGACCCACGCCGCCCCACCTTGATCGTGTCGCCGACGGCGGCGGCCGAACTGGGCTCGCCCACCACGCAATGGTCTATGCGTTCGCCATGTTCCTTCATCCAGGCAAGCACCTTGGTGGTGCCGTTGATCGCCTCACCCTCTTCATCCCCGGTGATGAGCAAGGCGATGGAACCTTCGATCGGTGCTTTGCGCAGGATGCGCTCTACCGCAGCGGTGAAAGCCGCTACTGCGCCCTTCATGTCGGCTGCGCCTCTGCCATAGAGCACGCCGTCGCGGATTTCCGCTTCGAACGGATCGCTGTGCCACAGATTTCTGTGCCCGGGCGGTACGACGTCCGCGTGCCCCGCGAAGCAAAACACCGGTGAACTCGTACCCAGTCGGGCATACAGATTCTCGACGCCGCCGTAGGTCAGGCGATGGAGGCGAAAGCCGAGCGGCTTCAGGGCTGTCTCGATGACGCTCAGCGCCCCTTCGTCGTTTGGCGTAACCGAAGGGCAGCGAATCAGTGCCTGCGCGAGGGCGATGGGATCGACCATGGCGAGGGTTTAGGCTCGCCCCGTTTTCCGGTCAATCTGCGGCACCGGAAAGGACCTTAATCCCGCAAGAGTTCGTTGATCGACGTCTTGGCCCGAGTGCGTTCGTCGACCCGCTTGACGATCACCGCGCAGTAGAGCGCCGGCTTGCCATCACCGCCACCCACCGTCCCGGGGACCACAACCGAGTAGGGCGGGACGCGTCCATACAACACCTCGCCCGTCGTCCGGTCGACGATCTTGGTAGACTGCCCAAGATAGACGCCCATCGACAGCACCGAGCCTTTGCCGACAATGACGCCTTCGGCAACTTCCGATCGCGCCCCGATGAAGCAGTTGTCCTCGACGATGGTGGGGCTTGCCTGCATGGGCTCAAGCACACCTCCGATTCCAGCTCCACCGGAGATGTGGCAATGCTTGCCGATCTGGGAGCATGAGCCGATGGTCGCCCAAGTGTCCACCATGGTGCCTTCGTCGACATAGGCGCCTAGGTTGACGAAACTCGGCATCAGCACGACGCCTTTGGCGACAAAGGCGGTGCGGCGCACGACGCAGCCTGGTACGGCACGAAAGCCCGCAGCGCGAAACCTGGCGTCGTCCCAACCCGCAAATTTGGAATCGATCTTGTCCCACCACACGGCACTGGCGGGACCTCCTTCGATGCGCCTCATGTCGTTGAGGCGGAATGAAAGAAGTACGGCCTTCTTCAGCCACTGGTTCACCTGCCAAGTGTCGCCGCGCTTCTCCGCGACGCGCCAACGCCCAGCGTCGAGCCCGTCGAGGGCGTCATTCACGGCGTCACGAACGGTTCCTTTGGTGTCCGGACCAAGTGCATCGCGGCCTTCCCAGGCCTCGTCGATCACGGCAGATAGTGTCATGGCGGGCTCTGCTGTTAGAGCCGGATGGCATGCAGGAATTCCGCGAGATCGTCAATCTCATGGTTGATGTGATGACGGGTGATGGCGTTCGGTTGCAGGTCCGTATCAGAGGTTGGCACGCCATTCCTGATCCACACCGTCGTCATGCCCAGTGCATGAGCGGGCAACAGGTTGCAGGCGATATCTTCGAACATTGCCGCACCCTTGGGCGCTATGGCAGCCGCCGCCACGACCTGCTCATAAGCGCGAACCTGTGGCTTGGGCACGAAGTTGACGGTCCGGATATCCCAGATGTCGTCAAACGACCTCTCAAGGCCGAGCCGGTTCAAAACCCGCCAAGCATGATGGCGGCAGCCATTGGTGAACACGAAACGACGGCCCCTGAGGCGGCCTACGGCATGATTCAGTGCGTCATTTGGTCGGAGAATGGACAGGTCGACATCGTGCACGTGAGCGAGGAAGGGTTCGGGATCGACGCCATGAATCGCAATCAGGCCGCACAAGGTCGAGCCGTAGGTACGGTAGTAGGTGTGGCGAAGTCTTGTCGCTTCCGCAGTCGACAAATGCAGTCGGTCGGCGATGTAACGGGTCATCCGTTCTTCGATCTGCGCGAATAGTTCGCAGTCGGCCGGGTACAACGTATTGTCCAGATCGAAGATCCAGGTATCGATGTGGCGGAAATCGGGGGCTTCCTGCATCAGAATCCGGTCGCTGGGTAAAGACATCTGGGCCGACAAATTTGGCATTTTTAGTGATGTCCATTGATGGCCCGTTAAGGCTGGACGCGCCAAAATTACACTTGAAGCGTGTGATTTGGCCGTATGCGGGCGTGGCGCCAAACCTGAATCAGCAGCTGGAGAATGCCGCGCGGGGAAAACTCTCCCGCCGGGAAGCGCTGGCGGTCCTCGAAGAGCGGACCCAGAGCAGCCAGGAGGAACTCGCACAACAGACGGACGCGGGCGACGACGTCCTAAACTATCTCGCTGCACACGGCGGTGTCGCGACGCGACGAGCAGTGGCCGCGAACGCGGCGGCCCCCGTCGGCGCCAACCAAATTCTGTCGGACGATGAGGACGATGACGTTCGTGCCGAGCTGGTTCGCAAGATTGTCCGGCTTATGCCGGACCTGACACGGGAAGAGGCGATCCATCTACGGACGATCTCGATCGAACTCCTCGAGAACCTGGCACGGGATCAGGCGCCGCGAGTCCGCGCCATCCTCGCCGACGAGATCAAGCATCTTGACTGCATTCCGAAATCGATCATTGACGTCTTGGCGCGCGACATGGAGGAGATCGTCGCGGCGCCCATACTGGAATATTCTCCGCTCTTGTCCGACGAGGATCTGATCGAGATCATTGCCGGCGCTCGTGCCCAGCACGCCCTGGCAGCTATCGCAAGGCGCCAGCCTGTCAGCAGCGACGTCAGCGACGCCATTGTCGCCACACTGGATGTGCCGGCGGTTGCCGCATTGCTCGCCAATCCCAGGGCATCAATTCGCCAGGCGACGCTCGACAATCTGGTCGACGCCGCCTCGACGATCACGGCGCTTCACCATCCGCTGACCCTGCACGCCGATCTTTCGACCCGCACGATCCGGCGGCTGGCCTCGTTTGTCGGTGCGGCATTGCTGGAAACGCTGGCGGCACGCAGCGGCCTGGATGACCGCACGCGACGGTATCTCGACAAGCGCCTGCGCGAGCGGCTGCGCTTCGGCGACCGACCCGCGATGCAGCCTGCCGAAGCTACGGCGCAGTCCAGTGAAATCATCGACGAGAAATATCTCGATGAGGCGGCCAAGGCGGGCAACAGGGAAGCGATCATCCTGGGCCTGTCTGCGATCTCGCAGGTGCCGGCGCCGATCGTGAGGCGTATCCTCGAATCCCGTTCCGGGAAGGCGATCATCGCGCTCGTGTGGAAGGCGCGGCTCAATGTCCGCTTGGCAGTCAAGATTCAGAATTTTGTCATGCGACTCGATGCCAACGAGCGTGTCCCGGCCCGCAACGGCAACGATTTCCCGATGTCTGAAGACGAGATGCGCTGGCAACTGAACTATTTTGACGTCCCGGCGTAGGTGCTCGACGCCAATCCGTTTTCCGATACATGCGCGGCATAGCCGGCCGCTCCCTGAATATTGGTGACGGCAAACCCCGCTTCAGTCAGCCCGCGGGCAGCGCAGTGGCCACGGCCCTGGACTTCAAATTCGATGGTCGTGACGCAGAATTTCTCGTCTCCGCTGACAAGGGCGGGACTCTTGCCGATCTCGACGCGAAGGTAGACCGGGGTGCTCGCCACGGGTTCGGAGATCATGTGAGCGCAGCCCCCTGCCGCGACCGCCCACCACCCACGCGAAACAAAAACGTTGTTCTTCTTGAATGCGATCGCGGCCCACACCGGTTTCGGCGTGTCATTGCAGACGGAATATCCGCTGGGCGCCGCGGCCCGTGATGCCGCCGTCTCCAGTGCATCGAACAACGCGGCCTTGTCCGCGTTAGCAGGAAGATGCAGGCGCTTGCGGAACTGCGCGAGGGCGGCTTCGAACGACTTGGTCGACACCGTGTCGCGCGTGCCCAGATCGCTCAGAAGACGGCGAAGGCCGGCGTGTTCAGCATTTTGCATGGAATCGAGATCTGGGGACTCCCGAAATGTCGCTGTCCAGGAGCGCATATGATGTGTATCCAGAGGCGCGAAGGACAGCGGAAAGGAGTCGGGGACCGGACAGCGCGTGATGATCTGCGGCAGGCTCAGCACAAAATTCGTATCCTTGACGCAGAAGTCGGTCGTGCCGCTCCAGGCACGCTGTGGTCCTGCGTGCGCTGTCGAGCTGCGGGCGTAGAGATAATAGGCGCGCGCGGCGAGGTCGCCGTCGATGGCCGTGCGGCACTGGCCGGGCACGATGCGCGTCCAGCCCTGCGTGGTAATATCCTGGGACAGCGTGGCCGTAGCCGCATAAACCACGTAACCGGTGCGGTTGCACAGCCGCAAGGAGGCCGCAGCGGGCGTGGCGGCAATCAGCGCGGCGACGAGCGCCGCGACCGGGACAAGCGCACGCATCACTCGGTAGTAATGAGCGTTCCCGCGCCATGCGGCGTGAAAAGCTCGAGCAGCAGGACGTGCGGGATGCGCCCGTCGAGGATTACTGCGGCACTGACGCCGCCCTCGACCGCCTCGATGGCCGTCTCGATCTTGGGGATCATGCCGCCCGAGATCGTCCCGTTGGCGATCAGGTTGCGGGCCTCGCGCACCGACAGTTTGGAGATGAGCTTGCCGTCCTGGTCGAGCACGCCTTCCACGTCGGTGAGCAGCACGAGTCGCTCGGCGCGCATGGTGCCGGCGACCGCGCCCGCTATCGTGTCGGCGTTGATGTTGTAGGACTCGCCGCGGCGACCCACGCCTACCGGCGCGATGACCGGGATCAGACGTGACTTGATGAAGGTGTGCAGCACTTCCGGATTGATCTTTTCCGGCTCACCCACGAAGCCGAGGTCCACAGGCTTCGATTCCTGCGTCAGGGGGTCGATCTTCATGCGTTCGAGCTTGCGGGCGATAACGAGGTTGCCGTCCTTGCCTGACAGGCCCACCGCGTGGCCGCCGGCGGCAGCGATACCGGTGACGATCTGTTTGTTGATGGCGCCGGTCAGCACCATTTCGACGACTTCCATCGCCGCCTGGTCGGTTACCCGCAGCCCGTCGATGAAGGTCGAAGGAATGGCAAGCCTCTTCAGCATGGCGCCGATCTGCGGCCCGCCCCCGTGCACGATGACCGGCTCCATGCCCGTCTGCTTCATCAATACGATGTCCTGGGCGAAATCTTCGGTGACGCCGCCGGTCATGGCGTTGCCGCCGAACTTCACGACGATGACCTTGCCGTCGTATTGCAGGATGTAGGGCAATGCCTCGACCAGAATGCGGGCGGTTGAGCGCCACCGCGCCAGCGAGCGCAGATTGCGGTCCTGACCGGAATCGTCTTGAAGAGCCATCTCACGCGCCTCTGGCAATCGCGGCCTTATAGCCCAAAGCCTGCGAGCGCTGCCAGATGGGCGCGCAAAGCATCCAGTCCCAGCGACTTTTGGGCCGACGTGGAGAAAATTTCAGGGTAGGCGGCGGTGTGGCGGGACGCTTCGGCCTGCGCTGCGGCTTCCGCCGAGTCCCGTTCGGGCGTTGCAGCGGCGTCGATCTTGGTCAAGGTCAGACAATAGGAAACCGCCGCTTTGTCCAGGAGCTCCATCACCGCGCGATCTACGTCCATGGGGCCGCGACGAGCGTCGAGCAGAAGGATAACCCTCTTGAGGTTCGCGCGCCCGCGCAGGTATGAAAAGATGAGGCTCTGCCACTCGGCCGCCAACGATTTCGACGCCTTGGCGTAACCATATCCGGGCAGATCGACCAGCATCAGTCGTCCGCCCAGGTTGAAGAAGTTGAGTTCTCGCGTGCGCCCCGGCGTCTGCGATACGCGCGCCAGCGCTTTGCGTCCGGTAAGCGCGTTGATAAGGCTCGACTTGCCTGCATTCGAGCGCCCGGCGAAGGCGGTCTCGGGCAGACCCTGCGGTGGCAGGCTCGCTATGTCGCCGGTCCCCCAAGCGAAGTCACAGGGTCCGCAAAAAAGCTTACGTGCCTCTTCGCCGTCGCTCACGCGTCTCTCTTGAAAAGCCGGAGCAGGAAGGCCGGCGGCTTCAGGTTTTCGAACAGATGAATAGGCACGCCTTCACGCTTCATCATCATCGCCTGCTGGCCGGTCGAGAGGATGTTGTTCCACGTGTAGTAGATCACGAGCCCCGACGGGAACGCCGAGAACATGAAGGTCATGATCAACGGCATGAGCGCGAACATCTTTGCCTGCATCGGATCGGTCGGAGCGGGGTTCATCTTGGTTTGAACCCACTGCGTGATGCCCATGAGAATCGGCCAGATTCCGACCGAGAGGACGGCAGGGATGAACGCCGGCACGTGATAGGGGAGGAGCCCGAACAGGTTGATGAACGATGTCGGATCGGGCGCCGACAAGTCCTTGATCCAGCCCCAGAACGGCGCGTGATACATCTCGATGGTGACAAACATCACCTTGTAGAGCGAGAACAAGATGGGAATCTGGATGACCATCGGCAAGCAGCCGGTCAGCGGGTTCACTTTTTCCCGCCGGTAGAGTTCCATCATCTCCTGCTGCTGCTTTTGCGGATCATCGGCGTGGCGCTGCTTTATGCGCTCCATTTCCGGCTGAACCTTCTTCATCTTGCTCATCGATTTGAACGAGGCATTGGCCAGCGGATAAAGCAGCAGGCGGATGAAGATGGTGGCCACGATGATGGCGAGGCCGAAGTTGCCGAGATAGCGGTTGAGATGGTCGAGCAGCCAGAACAGCGGCTGCGTCAGGACAATGAACCAGCCCCAGTCGACCGCGTAATCGAAACGCTCGATGCCGAGATTGTGCTCGTATGTCCTCAGGATGTCGACGACCTTGGCGCCGGCAAACAGCCGCTGCGTAGCGGTGATCGTGCCGCCCGGCGACAGATGACGTTCCCCGAGCGTGTAGTTCGCCTGATACGATTTGCCGTCGCCGTAGGGCGTGGCGCGGAAGGTTCCGTCGAACTTCTCGTTCTGCGGGGGCACTACCGCCGCCATCCAGTACTTGTCGGTGATCCCGAGCCAGCCGCCTGTTGAGCCGAAACTCTCCGGTGGCTTGTTGTCCTTGTCGAAATCCTTGTAGGTCGGGTCCTTCAGTTCGCCGTTGGCGATGCCGACGAAGCCTTCGTGCAGCACCCAGTAGGTCTGGTGCGCCTGCACGCCGTCCCGCACCACCAGGCCGTAGGGATAAAGGTCGATCGGCGCGCCAGATTTCTCAGTCACATTATCTGTGATGGTGAACATGTATTCGTTGTCCACCGAGATCGTGCGCGTGAACACGAGCCCCTGTCCGTTGTCCCAGGTCAGCGTGACGGGATTGCCGGGCGACAGGACGCCGCCTTTGGCTAGGCTCCAGGGCGTGTTGTCGTCGGGCAAGGCGACTTTGCCGGTCGAGGTCCAGCCGAACTGAGCGAAATAGGGGTAGCTCGTTCCCGAGGGCGCCAGAAGTTCGATCTCAGGACTCTTGGCTTCGACGGTTTCATGATAGTGCCGCAACCTCAGATCGTCGAAACGCGCTCCTTTGAGGCGCAAGGAGCCTTCGACCGTGGGCGTACGGATGACGACACGCGGGCCGCCCTGCTCCAAAGCTTGTCGCCGCGATAGATGCACGGGCTGGTTGCTCGCTGCCTGGGGAGCCGCGACGCTGGTTGGTGTCTCCGTCCTCTTCTGTACCTGCGCCTGGCGTGCCTGTTGCGCTTCCATGGCCTTCTGTTGCGGTTGACCGACGAAGACCCACCAGGCCAACATCAAGAGGCCCGAGAGAAGAACGGCGATAAAGAGATTGCGACTATCGTTCATCGTATTCCTATCGGGGTGGAACCGGATCGTAGCCGTGCGATCCGCCAAGCCAGGTCAGCGGATGACAGCGCGACAAGCGGCGGGCGGCCAGGAACAAGCCCTTCAGCGGTCCGTGCATGCGCAGGGCTTCGATCGCATATTGTGAGCAGGTCGGCGTGAAGCGGCAGGATGGCGGCAGCATGGGCGACAAGAGGAGCCGGTAGGCCTGGATGGGCGCGACCAGGATCGCGATGATTGCCTGCCGCAGATGTTCACGAAGGCTCACGGGTAACTCCCGCCGTGTTCAGCTTCAGATGGGCAGCCGCGACCGCGGCTGCAAGATCCTTGAGGAGATCGTCGAAAGGCCGGGTGAGCGTGCTCGGCCTTGCAACCAGAACATAGTCGGTGCCTTCCCGACCCGAAAGGGGCAGAACGGCGGCTGCCGCCGCGCGAAGACGGCGTTTGGCACGGTTGCGTTGCACGGCACCCCCTACCTTCCGACTCGCGGTGAATCCGACCCGCAAATGCCCGGGTTTTGCGCTAGGACGCGGTGTAGGGCAGGCCTCAAGAGTCAATCCCGGGTTCACTTTGCGAACGCCTCGCTGGGCGCGCAGGAAATCGGCTCTGGACTTCAGGCGATCGGCCAGCAGCCGAGCCATGGCCGTGCAAGGCAACGTCTCAGGCCGACAGCTTCTTGCGGCCGTGAAGGCGCCGGCGCGACAGGATCTGGCGACCTGATTTCGTGGCCATACGGGCGCGGAAACCGTGGCGGCGCTTGCGCACGATCTTGGACGGCTGGTAGGGGCGCTTCATGTCTGGTCTCCGGCCCAAAAAGAGCCGGGTTTCTAAGCACTGTGTTCTAGGCTGTCAATGCGAGGGGCGAGGCAGCGGCCAACCTCTGTTTTTCCGAGCCCGAATAGGGCTTTATGGCACCCCATGCGAGTCGGCACGAAGGCGCTCCTGAAGGGGATTTGGGGCCTGGCGGCGCAAAGCCTGTCCGGCCGGCTGCTCTTGTTGACCCTGCTCTATGCCCTGGCCAGCGAGGTCCTGATTTTCGTGCCGGCCATCGGGCTCTACCACCGTGAACTGCTCGACGACCACATTTTGTCGGCCGAATTGGCGATCATGCCGTTCACGGAACCAGGGGGACAAAACCTCTCCCGGGACCTGCGCGAAGAGCTCCTGAAACATGCCAATGCCGACGCCGTGGTGCTCAAACGGGCCGATAGGCGCGATTTCTTTCAGGTCGGCGCCATGCCCTGGCACATCGATCGCACCATAGACCTCACCACCGACACGTTTCTCGCGGACATGGTCAACGCCGTTAACAGTCTGACCAGCGGTGGCGCCCGCACGCTCTATGTCGTCGCTCCGACCCAGATCCGCGACGCCCAGTCGATCGGGATCATCCTTGGCGAGGCACCGATCCGCGACGCCCTTGTGCTCTATGCCAGGCGCATGGTCGGCGCTTCGCTATTCATTTCGGCACTCACGGCCTCGCTGGTGTTTGTGAGCCTCTACGTGTTCGTCGTACGGCCCATGCGGCGCATCACGCTGGCGATGGCGGATTTCCACGAGAATCCCGAGGACGCTGCTCGAATCCACACCGCCACGCGCCGCGCCGACGAAATTGGCGTCGCCGAGCGCGAACTCGCAGCCATGCAGCGCGATGTGCACGGCTTTTTGCGCCAGAAGACGAGGTTGGCGGCGCTCGGTGCCGCGGTGGCGCGCATCCAGCACGATCTGCGTAACATTCTCGCCAACGCCCAGTTGGCATCCGATCGGTTGGCGATCAGCGAGGACCCGGCGGTGAAGCGCCTGGCGCCGAGGCTCGTTACCTCCATCGACCGAGCCATCACCTTAGCGACCACCATTCTGCAATACGGCCGCGCCGACGAGGCACCGCCACAGCGCACGGTCTTTGGCCTGCACGACCTTGCCGACGATGCGGCCCGCACCGCGCTCGATCCGACCGGATCGGTCGTGCATCTCCATAATCAGATCGAACCGAACCTGACGATCGAGGCCGATCGCGAGCAGTTGTTCCGCGTGATCTTGAACCTCGTGCGCAATGCTGCCGAGGCCCTGGCCGCGGGCGGCGGGATCATCACTCTGCAGGCCATGCGTCTCGAAAACCGGGTTGAAATCGATGTAACAGATAGCGGCCCGGGGATCTGCGATGCGGTCGTGACAAAGTTATTTCAGCCGTTTGTCTCTGCCGGTCGCCCGGCTGGAACAGGGCTTGGGCTGGCCATCGCTCGCGACCTTGTCCGCGGTCATGGAGGTGAGCTCAGGCTTGTCTCAACCGGCCCAGACGGCACGGTGTTTCGCATCATCATTCCCGACAGGAATTGAGCCATGGCATGGGATCCCGGCGCCTATCTCTCCTTCGGCTCCGAGCGCACGCGGCCTGCGCTCGAACTTCTCGACCGCGTCCTTGTGGACAAGCCGTCGATCGTGGTCGACCTGGGGTGCGGACCTGGAAATTCGACGGCGCTGCTGGCGGCGCGCTGGCGCGACGCGTGGATCGAAGGCGTCGATTCCTCGCCCGAGATGCTCTCGGAAGCACGCCTGACCGTCCCTGGCGTGCAATGGACCGAGGCGGACATCGCTCAGTGGCGGCCGCGCGAGAGCCCTCACGTGATCTTTTCGAACGCGGTCCTTCAATGGGTGGCTGACCACGCCGACCTTCTACCGCGCCTGATGTCGTACGTGGCGCGCGGCGGCGCGCTCGCTTTTCAAGTCCCCTGCAATTTCGGCGAGCCGAGCCACGTCATCGTCCGCGATATCGCGCGGCATGGTCCCTGGGCAGGCGCGCTCGACGCGGTTCGCGAGAAAGGCGATGTGCTCGCGGCTGCGGACTATTACGACATTCTCGAACCGCAGGCGTCTCACCTGGATATTTGGGAAACAACATATCTGCAGGTGCTCGACGGCGAAGACGCCGTCTTCCGATGGGTCAGCGGCACGTCCCTGCGCCCGCTGCTCCAGGCGCTTGACGGCACTCAGCGTGAAGCCTTCCGCGATGAATGCAAGCGCCGCCTCGCGACAGCCTACCGCCAACGGCCCTCTGGCAGGACGCTCTTCCCGTTCCGCCGCTTGTTCGTCGTCGCCCGCCGCTAATCGCCCAAGGCCACGCCGTCGCGTCGCGGATCGGATCCGCCTACATATCCCTCTTTAGTCCACTCCACGATATTGAGGCCACTCATCTCATTCGAGGCGGGTCGCACGTCGTAGCCCATCGCCGACAACTGCTGCGCCAGCGCGTCAAGCGTCGTGTCCTTCTCGAGAAAGAGCGGGCCGTTCATCTCGACGTGATGCGCCAATGCGGCGGCGGCCTGCGGATAGAGATGACCGTCGATCATCGCCACCAGAGATTCCGCAACATAGGGAATGATGGCGGGACCGCCCGGCGAGCCCAGCGCGATCAAGAAGTGCCCCTTCTGGTCGAAGGCGATGGTCGGAGCCATGGCGCTCAACGGTCTCTTGCCGGGTGCCGGCGCGTTGGCCACGGGCTGTCCATCGCGCGTCGGTACGAAAGAAAAGTCCGTCAGCTCGTTGTTGAGAAAGAATCCGTCTGCCGTCGTCTCGGCGCCGAGAATGAATTCGACGGTGGCGGTCATAGCAACCACTTCACCGCGATCGTCCACGATCGACATGTGGCTGGTGCCATGCAATTCGTGTGGAGGCTGCGGTGCGAAGTGGAAGGGCAAGGCGCCGGGCATGGCCTCACCCATGTCGCGGGTCGGATCGATCAGCAGCGAGCGTTTGCGGAGATAGCGCGTGGCGAGAAGCGCGCGCACCGGCACGCGCACGAAAGCGGGATCGCCCATATAGGTCATGCGGTCGGCGAAGGCGAGTCGGCTGGCCTGGCTGAAGAGATGCACCTCCGAAAGCGTGTTCGGCTGCAGTTTGCTTTCGGGAAAGCGCTGCAGCATCGCCAGGATCTGCAGAACGGAAATGCCTCCGGAGCTTGGCGGACCCATCGAACAGATGCGCCGCGCGCGATAGAGACCGCACACCGGTTTGCGCTCCACGGCGCGGTAGTTCGCCAGATCAGCGAGCGTCATGCCGCCTGGATTTTTCGGGGCATGTTGCACCTTGTCGACGATCGCCTGGGCAATGGGGCCGGTGTAGAACGCTTGCGCTCCGCCGTTGGCGATTCGCCGCAACGCATTGGCGAGTTCCGGATTCTTCAGCACATCGCCTTCCGCGACCAAGGCGCCGTCGGGCCTGGTGAACATCCGCTTGACGTCGGGCATCGCCGCGATCTGCGGATAGCGGCGCAGTTCCGTCGCCAGTTTGTGGCTGACGGGCACGCCCTTGTCGGCCAGCGCGATGGCCGGCTCGAACAGGGTGGCCCAGGGCAGCCTGCCGTATTTCTTGTGGGCCAGCTCCAGCATGGCAACGAGGCCGGGGACCCCGACCGACAGCCCGCCGGGCACGGCATCGAAGTGCTTGCGCGGCTGACCCGCAGCATCGAGGAACATTCCGGGTGTCGCCGAAGCCGGCGCCGCCTCGCGGCCGTCGAAGCTGGTCAGCACTTTCTTCGCGGGATCCCATAGCACCAGGAAAGCCCCGCCGCCGAGCCCCGAGGATTCCGGCTCGACCAGGGTGAGCACCATCTCGGCCGCGATGGCGGCGTCGACCGCCGATCCACCCTGTCGCAGGATGTCGAGCCCCGCCTTGACCGCATAAGGGTTTGCCGCCGCAATCATGTGATGGGGGGCCACGCCGCCGGCGCGCGCCTGTAGTCCCAGAAGCGCCAGGCAGATCATCGCCACCAGGGTTCGAAGCTTCATGCGTCTCCCTTTCCGTCGGCCTTCCCGGAGGCTAGCCTGCTGCGCATGATTGGCAAGGGCGGGCGCAATCTCATTACCGATGTGCCAGGCTTGCGGGTCGGCAACGCCGAGGACGCAGCGGCACGCACGGGCGTTACCGTTCTTCTGGCCGAAGCGCCCGCGGCTGCGGCCGTCGATGTTCGTGGCGGGGCGCCCGGCACCCGCGATGTCGACGCCCTCGACCCCGTATCCCTTGTTGACGGTGTCGACGCCATCGTCCTGTCGGGCGGATCGGCGTTTGGGCTCGACGCGCCGGCCGGCGTGCAGGCCTATCTGAAGGCGCAGGGCCGCGGCTTCGAGATCGCGCCGGGCGCCCCGCGCGTGCCCATCGTTTCGGGCGCCATCCTGTTCGATCTGGCCAATGGCGGGGTCAAGGACTGGGGCGAACTCCCGCCCTATCGCGAACTCGGCCGCATGGCGGCGGCCGCCGCGTCCGGCAACTTTGCGCTGGGCAACGCAGGCGCCGGTCTGGGCGCCGTCGCAGGTGCCTACAAGGGTGGACTCGGTAGCACCTCGGCCACGAGCGACGACGGGGCGATCGTGGGCGCGCTGGCGGCGGTCAACGCGGTGGGATCGCCTGTCATTCCGGGGACAGACGTGTTCTGGGCCTTTCCTTTCGAACGCGGCGGCGAATTCGGCGGTCGACGCATCGAAATGCCGCTTCCGCCCATCACCGAAGCGCTTCCTGCCGATCTCAAGAGCCCGCCGCGCTCCCGCGCCAACACCACCATCGCGGTGGTGGCGACCGACGCCGCTCTGTCGCGCGTCGAGCTCAAGCGTTTGGCCATCATGGCCGCGGACGGATTTGCCCGCGCCTTGCGCCCCGCGCACACGCCATTCGACGGCGATCTCGTCTACGCGGTGTCAACGGCCCGCCGAGAGTTGACGGGACCGCGTCCTATCGAGGTCATGCGCCTCGGAAGCCTGGCGGCGGATTGCCTGGCCCGTGCCATCGCCCGCGGCGTCTATGAGGCGCAGACGTTGGGAGACCTGCAGAGCTATCGCGACAGGTTCCGCTAGCGGACGTAAACGCGCACTTCGTTCGAGACTGCCGTCGGGTCGGTCTGCGAAGCCACTGTCATGCGCGATGCCGGAACGCCCATATCGGTCATGGAGCGCATGACCGCTTCGGCATGACGCCGCGCGGCGGTTTGCGCCAGTTGCACGGCCGTCACCGTGCCACGGGCTGGTGACACCCCGACCACGGAGAACGAGGCCCCGGGGCGGCTTTGGAGGGCCTGGGCCAGCGCGGCGTAGAGAATCTGTTGATAGTCTACGTTCTCTCGGTCGAAGCGGATGACGACCAGCGGCGAGCCCGCATAGGCCACGGGCCCCCGCGCCGGAGCTGCTGAAGCAAACATCGGTGAGCCCAGGTCCGCGCCATAGAGTTCACCCGCCTTGATGGCGCCCGCCAGTGTCGTCAGGTTGGCGCGCTCATTGGCCGAGAACGCCGTCTGGCGCTGGATATCCTGCGAAACGTCGCTCAGCAGGCGGTCGATCAGGACGATGGTCTGGTTGGTTTCGTCCTCAAGCACGGTCAGCTGGCGATGGTCTTCATCGACCGCGCCCGAGACGTTGAAGGTCGCCGACATCTGGTCGAGGTCGTAGTGGGCGGTGGAGGCGTCTCCGGCGATCGCGGTGCCGAGGGCGTTCAACTGATTGATGTCGCCAGCCAGCGAGTCGAGGGCCGACTGGGCCCGGTTCCATTCGGCGACCAGTTCGGGATTGCCCCGGGTGGTTCCCACCTGCAGGCGTGTGGTGATGCGGGCCCTGGATTCGTGATAGCGCGTGGCGGCGTCGGCGCAGGCATTGCGCAGGTCGGCCAGCTGCTGGGCATGCTGGGTCAGCGAACTTTGGAGGCCCGCGACCTGGCTGCGTAGGGTGGCGATGGTCTTGCTGACCGCCGTGCCCGTGTCGCTTCCGGGCTCGATCGTGACGGGCGCAACCGTCGCGACCGGCGCGGCGGCGCTGGGCGACGAAACGACCGGCTGGGGTGCTGGGATTGGGGCGGGCGCTTCGCCTTCGGGGGTCGCAGGGGCGGCCTGTTCCTCCGGACCCGAATCACCGAACAGCATGGAGTCGACGTCGGAGCATCCTGCCAGGCCGAGGCCTGCCACCAGGACGAGAGCTCCAAAAACGCGCGACGGAACGCCCGAAATCGTTGCCCGACCGGCCATTTTTGCTGTCATAGTCCCGCTTCTCCAGTCCGCCCATGGGAAGGGCGGAAATCCAGCCCGACCACGCCTTTGCGGCGCGATACCGTGCCCAGTCTTAAACATGCGTTGGAACCGGGACAAGGGTCCGAAGTGCGGCTTTCTGGGGAGTTTTGGCCTTTGCGCCATGGACTTGGCGCGTGCTGGCACATCTTTGAGCCGCGTGTGCAGATCGCTTGCGTTTGGAGCGCGCGATGCATAGGTTCTGCCGCCCCAAGCACCGGTAGCTCAGCTGGATAGAGCACCAGACTACGAATCTGGGGGTCGTGGGTTCGAATCCTGCCCGGTGCGCCAGCCTTTCTCTGACACAGACGTCGTCGTTTCGGCTGGGTTGAGTCGGGTTGAGACCATTCTTCAAGCCTGAGGGGCAGCCGTCACTGAAGTCCACTTCTGAGCAGTACCTGCGATCCTCCGGCGCGCGGGTCAATCGACAGCTGCGGACCCCGAAGGCTGAGGCGCGCATTCCTGCGGGCCGCTGGCAATCTCGATGGGATAGTTTCTGTCCGCCGTGTCTGCCGCGAGCGGCTGCCAGCATCACCAGACACGTGATTGACGCCCAGGCCAAAGGTTTGTCGGATTCCGGCACTCGATCCACCTACAGCCGGTATCACCCAGCCAACGACGCGGCCTCCGAGGTTGGGGTCAATTCCGCGTTCACGAGCAGTGCCGGCCGATCGCCGTTGTCTTCGACGCGTTGTCCTTGCCGAGGCGACAGTCGGATTTGGCAGGCAGCCTCCAGCCGTCTGCGTTCACTGCACAACACCTCAATAAGTTTGCACTCATTCCAACTCGCAGTCGCAGACAGATGAAAACTAACCATGGGGCGAAACTATTTCTCGATCCCACTGCGCAGATAATCATTATCAATTTATTATGCGTACCCAGAAGTCGCCTTGTGCCAAGCCAGTTCTTGGCAAGTCCCTGCACGATCACGAATAGGGGCAAGAGGGGGCGACTGGGGTGGGGTATGGAAAGCCAATTCTACGAACCGCGGAGGCCGCCTCCGGCGCATGTTTTTGCCGTTGGAGCACGGGGCGTTGCGACAGAGGCGCGGTTGCGCTCGCCTCACGGATTGGACTCATTCCTTAGGGTCTTCGCTTCCTCGAAACCGCAGGAACCCGACAAAGGTTCGCAGCAGGTTTCGAGCCGTGACCTGCAATCGCCCGTTCAAGTCCTCGCAGACCTTGCAGCCATCACGACGCTCGGCGTTGCGGCCGGCCTCTCCTATCAGCTGCTGACCCATGGCAGTTTGGGCGATATTTCCGATTTCGCCGCGATCGGCCTCACGGTCGCCCTGTTGTGCGCTGCGATCGGAAAGATCCTCGATGGGACGAAGGCGGGGGTCGTGACCACCGGCTTCGACCGGCTGGCGCGCCACCTGCGTGTCTGGTCCATCGCCTTTGCCGCACTTGTCTTCATCTTGTTCGCTTTGAAGGCGGGAAGCGACGTATCGCGCGGGTCCGTCCTGTTGTTCTTCCTGCTCGGCCTGCCGCTGATCGGCGCCTGGCGCATGTTCTCGCCGAAAGTGCTGGCGCCCCTGGCGCACAGGATCGGTTATGCCGCCCGCGACCTGATCGTCATCGGCGACATCAACGATACCAACATGGACGCCTTCGTCCGCACGCTGTCCGCGATCGGACAAAAGCCGCCAACGGTGGTCCGCTTCCACTCCAATTGCGACACGATGGCCTGGCACCGCGAGTTGAAGAACCTCGTGGCGCGCACGATCGAGCGGGCGCACGATCTTCGACACGGCGAGGTCTATCTCTGCGCCGGTTCGCTCTCGGCGGGGCGCCTGCGGGCCATCGAGAGGGCGCTCAGCATTCTGCCGCGCGCGATCTATGTCGTTCCCGATGCGCAGACGGCCTCGCTCGTGCGGTGCCGGCCGACGAGCATCGGAGCGCAGATTGCGGTCGAGATCCGGCGCGAGCCGCTGAACAGAACCCAGCGCGCCATCAAGCGCCTGCTCGATCTGGTCCTCGCAGGTACCGCGCTCCTCTTCACGGCGCCGTTCCTCCTCGGCGTGGCGCTCGCAATCAAGCTCGATTCGCGTGGGCCCGTGCTGTTCCACCAGACCCGCAACGGCTACCGGGGCGTTCCCTTCAAGATCCTCAAATTCCGCACCATGCACGTCCAGGAAGACGGCGCCGTGGTGCGCCAGGCCAGCCGGGGCGACACCCGGGTCACGCGCATCGGTCGCTTCCTGCGCAAGTCGAGCATCGACGAGATGCCCCAGCTCCTGAACGTGCTTGCAGGGCAGATGTCGCTCGTCGGTCCGCGGCCTCATGCGCGCGCCCATGACGAGCTCTACGCCCGCGAGATCGAAAACTACGAAGTTCGCCAGCACGTCAAGCCCGGCATCACGGGCTGGGCGCAGGTCAACGGGCTGCGCGGCGAAACGGCGACAATCGACCAGATGGACCGGCGCATCGAGTTCGATCTGTGGTACGCCGTCAATGCCAGCCTCCTGCTCGACCTCGAGATCATGGCCCGGACCTTCATCGAGATCGTGCGGCACGGCCGGCCCCAGAGACAAATCGTCTGAGCCTGTTTGCGAACTGGTCCGATTAAAAGTGTGCCACCGAGTCTCGCTGACCGTCGTCGCAGCCCACAACGCGACTGGCGCTGCTGGCAGACACGCGACTGCGTATAACATGCAATACACGCGTCGCGAGGCTCGATTGTGAATCGGCAGTGTCCAGAACGCCTTGTTGGTGTTGGAAGGGCGCTGCCTTGTGACAACTGCCACAAGACGCAACACGAGGCGCAAGACTGACTCCATGCGCTGGACCAAATGCTGTTGGTCCACATTCTCAGGTCAACGAAGCCGCGCGTATCCTCTAATAGAATCTGCCAATGCTTCTGCGTGTAATGAGAACTGCGATGAAGTCGCGGGCGAACAATCAGTCTGGGCGTGGCAGAAGTGCTAGTATGAACCCGCCTTAAGAGGGGATGTGGCGGGGTAGACGGGGCGTACTTCACTTCAACAAAAATGAAATTGCCGAACAAATTCGGCGAGCGCTGACGCTTTCAAGATACCTCCACGCTGCAATGCGCCTCGTTCCTGCAACGCGGCGCAGATGTCGTTTTTGAGAGGGGCCGGACGTGCATCCGGCTGTCATGCCATGGCAAACCGCGGGCTTTCAAAAATATCGAGCAGATCAACGCGTTCTACGGCGTGCAGCGAAGCACGGCCTTGGGTCCCGATATTGGTGCGAGGAATTGCGCGAAGGCTTGACGTCCGGAGATCCGTCATTGCTGCGCTGGCAATCGCGGCAGCGTTCTTCTTCTCTGCGCCTCCCGCACAAGCAGGCTGCGTGCAGAGTGGAACAACGATGGACTGCACGGGCGACCAGGCCGGCGCTCTCCTCGACTACAACACCAATGCGGGCATCAACACGCTGAACGTCAATTCACTCACCGGTCTCGGCGGCCCGGACCTCATTCGCTTGGCAGGAACGGGTTCGGCATCCGGCAATGGCTCGAACGCGATCTATACCTGCACGGGTTTATGCACCATCACCATCAACGCCGATCAATCGTGGAGTTGTGTCCCCCAGTACGACAGCCATAGCAATCCGCTTGGCGTCTGCAACGCAGGCACAGCGAGCGCCGGGCCCTCGGGTAATTCGGGTCCGCAGGTCCTCGTCAACGTCAACGCACCGACGTCCGCGCCGATCACCATCGGCTTGAACCAGACGGCCGTGGCTGTGGTGGGATGGTCGCAGGGATCCAACGGCGGCAACGGCGGTAATGCTTATGTCTTCGGCAGTGCAGGTGACGGCGGCAACGGTGCCGATGGCGGCACGGTCGCGGTCAACTTCACAGGTGTCATCCCGAGCGGCAGTCACGGTGGAATCTTGGCCCTCAGCCAGGGCGGCAACGGCGGCAACGGCGGCAGCGCGTACGTGATCGGAGGTAGCGCCGGCAGCGGCGGGCTCGGCGGTTACGGCGGCCAGGCGACAGCGAACTTCAACGGCGGCTCCATCACGACCACGGGCAAAGGCAACGTCGGCGTGCTGGCCATCAGCCAAGGTGGCAACGGCGGCAATGCGGGCGGCGGCGGCGGCCTGGTGTATGTCGGCGGCGGCGGCAATGCGGCTGGTCAGGCGGGCCAGGCCGAAGTCTATACGGCGGTCGGAACGACGATCACAACGTACGGCGATTTCGCCCACGGCGTTGCCGTCATGAGCCTCGGCGGCGGCGGAGGCAGCGGTTCGGGCGGTTTCGGGTTGCTTTATTCCGGCGGCGGTAGCGGCAGCACGGGCGGCAATGGCGGAGCCGCGATCGTCGATGCCAACGGCTCGATCACCACGTCAGGAGAACACGCGCACGGCATCCTCGCGCAATCCATCGGCGGCGGCGGCGGCAGCGCAGACACGACCGCGGGCGCAATCGCGCTCGGCGGAAGCGGAGGTCCCGGCGGTTCGGGCGGCGCCGTCACCGTGCGAAACACCGGTACCATCATTACGAACGGATTCGGCTCGAACAGCATTGAAGCACAGTCGATCGGCGGCGGCGGCGGCAACGGCGCCAACTCCGGCGGCTTGTTCTCCATGGGCGGCGACGGCTCCGGTACGACCATCGGCGGCACGGTGAGCGTGACGAATTCCGGCGTGCTCGAGACTTATTCGTCGAGCGCGTCCGGCATTCTGGCGCAATCCATCGGCGGCGGCGGCGGCAACGGCGGGACGTCCGGCGGCTTGTTCTCCTTTGGTGGGTCGGGCGGCTCGGGCGCGGACGGAGGTACCGTCACGGTCACCAATTCAGGCGACATCTTGACCGGCATCGACGCCGGAACGGCGGCCTCGCCCGGCATTCTCGCGCAGTCGATCGGCGGCGGCGGCGGTAACGGCGGCGGGTCTGTATCCGCTGGCGCCGGCCTCGCGGTTGCATTCGGCGGTCAGGGCGGCATGGCTGGAAGCGGTTCGAGCGTATACGTCATGCTCGACAACGCGAATGCCGCGCAGGCGACGGGGTATGACATCACGACGTTTGGCGACACGTCTTCGGCAATCGTTGCGCAGTCGATCGGCGGCGGCGGCGGCAACGGCGGCTTCGCGGTGGCCGCATCCGCATCTCCGACGTTCAGCGTCGCGCTCGGCGTCGGCGGAAACGGCGGTGCCGGCGGCGGCGCCGGCATCGTCGAGGTCGATACCAAGGGCGCCTTGACGACTTACGGCCTGAGTTCGAACGGTATCCTCGCGCAGTCGATCGGCGGCGGCGGCGGCAACGGCGGCTTCAGCGTGGCGGCGAGCGTCAGCACGGGTGCGTCGCTTTCGCTAGGGCTTGGCGGCTCTGGCGCGGCGGGCGGCGGCGCCTCCGATGTTGCGGTCTCCAGTTTCAGCGATATCACCACTCTCGGCGACAATTCCTACGGCATCCTTGCGCAATCGATCGGTGGCGGCGGCGGCAACGGAGGATTCTCTGTGGCGGCCTCGGGCGGCACATTGGGAGTCAGCGTCGGAGTCGGCGGGTCGGGCGGGGCCGGCGGCAACGCTGCAAACGTGGGCGTGGCCAGCCTCGGCAATTTCGTCACAACGGGCGACAACGCTACGGTCATCGCGGCACAATCGATCGGCGGCGGCGGCGGCAACGGCGGTTTCTCGGTTGCGGGATCGATCGGAGCCGGCGGCGCCAGTGTGAGCGTCGGCGGCTCGGGCGCCGACGGAGGCTATTCCGGCATCGCTTCACTCGACAGTTCGGGCTACGTCGTCACGGCGGGCGACAATTCGATCGGCCTCCTGGCGCAATCCCTGGGTGGTGGCGGCGGTAACGGCGGATTTTCGGCGTCTGCATCCATTTCCGTGATGGGATCGGCAGCCGTCGGTGTCGGCGGGTCGGGCGGCGGCGGCCAGCACGCCAACAGCGCATCCGTTTACGCGGACGGCGCAGGATACGACATCTCGGTCGGCGGCTATGGCGGCGGCTGGACGCTGGTGACAGAAGGTGCGAACGCAACCGGCATTGAGGCACAGTCCATCGGCGGCGGCGGCGGCAATGGCGGCTTTGCGGGAACGCTGGCACTTTCGGGAGGGAGTACGGTCGGGCTTTCGCTCGGCGGTTCGGGCGGTGACGGTAGCTATGCGGCGGAAGCGCTGGTGCAAAGCGGCTTCGGTCGGGCCAACGCCGACAACATATTCACATTCGGAGACAACTCGGCCGGCATCGTCGCCCAATCCATCGGCGGTGGCGGCGGCAACGGCGGCTTTGCCGTTTCGCTGTCCGGCTCGTTCAACGGCGGCAGCTCCGCTGCGGTAACGCTCGGGGGCAAGGGCGGCAACGGCGGCACGGCAGCTTTGGCGGAAGTCGACAGCATCGGTAAAATCACGACTCTGGGCAACCTGTCCGACGGCATCATCGTGCAGTCGATTGGCGGCGGCGGCGGCAGCGGCGGATTCAGCGTTGCACTCTCCGCGGCGACGAGCGGCTACGCGGGGGCTGTCGCGGTTGGTGGTTCGGGCGGAGCCGGCAACGACGCGGGCGCAGCGGTCCTCAACAGCGTCGGCGAGATCACGACCTACGGCCAACAGTCGACCGGCTTGTTCGCGCAGTCTGTCGGCGGCGGCGGCGGCAATGGCGGGTTTGCCGGGGCGGGCTCGTTGACCTTGGGAGCCGTGGGTGCGGCAGTCGGACTCGGCGGCAGCGGTGCCGGTGGTGGCAACGCGTCGACGGTCGACTTGACGAACAGCGGCGATGTGGCGACCTACGGAAATCAGTCGAGCGCGATCATCGCGCAGTCGATCGGCGGCGGCGGCGGCAACGGCGGCTCAACCATCGGCTTGGCGGTCGGCGGACTTGGCAGCGCCTCTGTCGCGATCGGCGGCAGCGCGGGTGCAGGCGGTAGCGCCGATGATGTCGTCGTGACCTCGACCGGCAACTTGACGACCGGGATCGGCTATGCGGGCGGTGCGACGAGCAATGATGCATTCGGCATTCTCGCGCAATCCTTGGGCGGCGGCGGCGGCAATGGCGGCTTTGCGGGCTCTTTGTCGGCTGCAGGTGCTATCGGCGTCAGCGTTTCGGTGGGAGGCATGGGCGGAGCCGGTGGTTCAGCGGGCACCGTTGACGTCACCAGCATCGGCAACATCGCGACGGCCTTCGATAATTCCGGCGGCATTCTTGCACAATCAGTCGGCGGCGGCGGCGGCAACGGCGGCTTCAGCGTCGCACTGGCCGCCTCTGCTCAGATCGAAGACGTCGGCGGTGCGGCGGCGGTATCGGTGGGCGGTTTCGGCGGCGTCGCCAACGCGTCGTCGGACGTGACGGTAACGAGCACTGGGACAATTCTGACCCAAGGCTTCGATTCCTCGGCAATCTCGGCGCAATCCATAGGCGGCGGCGGCGGCAACGGCGGCTTCAGCGTCGCGGGTGCGGCGAGCCTCGGCCAAGCCGGTATCGGCATTTCGGTCGGCGGCTTCGGTGCGGGCGGCGGCGATTCCGCTGCGGCGACAGTGAACAGCTATGGGGCCGGGTACGAGGTGATCCCGACAGCGGACTCCGTCACGATCGAAACGGACGGCATGCAATCCAACGGCATCCTCGCCCAATCACTGGGCGGCGGCGGCGGCAATGGCGGATTCTCGGTCGCGGGCGCGTTCGCTGCAGATGGCGGCGCCGTGGCCCTCTCGGTGGGCGGATTTGGTGCGGGCGGCGGCTCGTCGAGCACCGTCGATGTCACCAGCTACAACAACATTCTGACGCGCGGTTTCGCGTCGAACGCCATCTCGGCGCAGTCGATCGGTGGCGGCGGCGGCAACGGCGGCTTCGCGGCCTCCGTTTCGGCGGGCTCTGAGTTCGCCGGCTCGGTCGCGGTGGGAGGCTTTGCGCTCAGCGGCGGCGGCAATGCCGGGATGGTGACAGCGAACAGCTTCGGTATCCTTGAGACGCAGGGAACTGGCGCCAACGGCATCCTCGCGCAATCGATCGGCGGCGGCGGCGGCAACGGGGGCTTCGCCTTGTCCGGCGCGTTCACACTGGGCAGCGCTGGCGTGTCGGCCAGTCTGGGCGGCTTCGGTTCGAATGGTGGCGCCGGCGCCGACGTGATCGTCAACAGCAATGTCGGGACGAGTCTGGTCGACAATGTCGCGACGATCCAAACGTCGGGCGAAAGCGCGAACGGCATCGAGGCGCAGTCGATCGGCGGCGGCGGCGGCAACGGCGGTTTCTCGGGCGGCTTCACCGCCACGGCGGGTGCCGTGGCGTCCATGACCTTCAGCGTCGGCGGCTTCGGCGGCGCAGGCAACTCGGCCGGCTCGGTGGCCGTCACCAGCGTCGACAACGTGCTGACGGCTGCTGACGGCTCCAATGGCATTCTCGCGCAGTCCATCGGCGGCGGCGGCGGCAACGGCGGTTTCAGTTTTGCCGGCACGCTGTCTGTTCCGGATGGCAACAGCCTGAGCCTGTCGGCGTCCCTGGGCGGATTCGGCGGTTCCGGCGGCAACGCGGGCTTCGTGTCCGTCGATTCGACCGGGCTCATCACGACGACCGGATTGGAGGGCAATGGCGTGGTCGCCCAATCGCTCGGCGGCGGCGGCGGCAACGGCGGCGTCAGCGTTGCGAGCACCTTCAACTTCGCAAGCGGAAATAATGTGCCTTCGATCACCGCCTCCGTTGGCGGCTTCGGCGGTTCGGGCGGAGCAGGCGGCGATGTGGACGTGACGCGCAACGGCGCGATCATGACCACGGGCGAGCAGGCGGTTGGCATTATTGCCCAATCGATCGGCGGCGGCGGCGGCAATGGCGGCGTCAGCATTGCGGGTTCCATCGGTGGGCCCGATGCCAAGCAGATTACGGCCTCGGTCGGAGGATTCGGGGGTGCCGGCAGCGAAGCTGGTAACGTCATGGTGCGGAATACGGGGGCCATCACCACCGGTGCGATCGTCATGGAGGAAATTCAGATCGCCCAGCCGGGTCGTGTGTTCATCACGGTACCCGTCGAGTACGGCTATGCCTCGCACGGCATTCTGGCGCAGTCCATCGGCGGCGGCGGCGGCAATGGCGGCTTCGCCTTTTCGGGTTCGATCGGTCCGACGGGTGAGGGGACCAGCCTCAATCTCGGCGTCACGGTCGGCGGATTCGGCGGTGGCGGCGGCCTCGCGGGCGATGTCGATGTCGGCAATGATGGTCTCATCACGACTTACGGCGCGAACGCCGATGGCATCGCGGCGCAGTCCATCGGCGGCGGCGGCGGCAACGGCGGCGGCGCGCTCACCGGTCAGATCGCAGCCGGCGATCCGCAATCGGGCGGCCGGTCGATCAATATCGGTGTCACTGTCGGTGGCTTCGGTGGCGACGGCAATCTTGGCGGCAATGTCGTGATTGAACAGTCCGGCGGCATCCGCACTTACGGCGCGGGCTCGAACGGCATTCTGGCGCAATCGATCGGTGGCGGCGGCGGCAACGGCGGCGGGGCCAATACGTTGTCCCTGCAGCTGGCGACCTCATGCACCTTCACAATCCCCGGCGCGCCCCAGATCGGCAATTGCCAGAGTCCCAAGAGCAGCAGCGCCAACGTACAAGTTGATGTCGGCGGCTTCGGCGGCACTGGCAACAACGCGGGTACCGTCGAGGTCACAAACCACAGCTTCATCATAACCTCCGGCAGCACGGCGTCAGGCATTATGGCGCAGTCGATCGGCGGCGGCGGCGGCAACGGCGGTCAGGCAATCATGGGCCTGAGCGGGATGTTCCAGGGTGCGGACTACGTCGATATCGGCACGACGCTGGCGACGCTTCCCATCGGTCTAACCGGCATTACGACCGGGTTCGGCAAGATCACGGTCGGCGGCTTCGGCGGTGCGGCCGGCGACGGCTCGACCGTTACGGTCACCAACGAAGGCGTGATCTCCACGTCAGGCGATACTTCGTACGGTATCGAGGCGCAGTCGGTCGGCGGCGGCGGCGGCAATGGCGGCAACGCATCGTCGGGCGTCACCGGTCTCGCCAGCGTCGGCGGCTTCGGCGCGGCGAGCGGCGCCGGCGGGGATATCACCGTAACGAACAGCCTGGGCGCAAATATCGTTACCACGGGTCTGGCATCCGACGCGATCTTCGCCCAGTCTATTGGCGGTGGCGGCGGCAATGGCGGCGCGGCGGGAGCGCTGCTTGCGCTCGGCGGTTTCGGCGGCGCATCCGGCAACGGCGGTGCCGTAGATGTGGAGAACAATGCTTCGTTGCAGACGTCCGGCGATACAGCGATCGGCATTCTGGCCCAATCGATCGGCGGCGGCGGCGGCAACGGCGGCGGCACGGGTCTGTCCGGCATTGCTGTCGGCGGCTTTGCCGGCGTGCTGGGCTCCATCGGCAACGGCGGCGACGTCACCGTGGATAATGCGGCGACGGCGACCATCCTGACCTTGGGCTTCGGGTCTCACGGCATTGAGGCGCAATCCGTCGGCGGCGGCGGCGGCAATGGCGGCGGCAGCACGCTCGTGGCGGCTGTCACGGTCGGCGGTCACGGCGGCAGCTCCGGCGACGGAGGGCATGTGCAGATCTTCAACCATGGCCTTGTCGAGACCGATGGCGACGATTCCTACGGCCTGTTCGGCCAGAGCGTCGGCGGCAGCGGCGGCAACGGCGGCGGTTCGATCGTCTCGGCGGTGACCGTCGGAGGATATGGCGGTTCTAGCGGCAATGGTGGTGAAGTCGATATTGCCAACACGAACACAATCCTGACGCTGGGCCAGGGTTCGGATGCCATCAACGCCCTGTCCATCGGCGGCGGCGGGGGTAATGCCGGAGGTCACGGCGAGTCCTTGCTGGACGGCGGCCTTGGCCTTGGACTGCTCGTATCGGTCGGCAGCAACGGCGGCGGCGGCGGCAACGGCGGCATTGTCGATGTCGTCAACTCCGGCCTGCTCGAAACGGTCGGCGACACGGCGGCCGCGATCCGGGCGCTGTCGATCGGCGGCGGCGGCGGCAATGGCGGGCGCGCCATCGGTACGATTGCGGTGGGCGGCAACGGCGGCGCGGCCGGCGACGGCGGCGACGTAACGGTAACGAACAACGCCGGTGGCGTGATCTGGACACAGGGAATTCTGGCCGACGGCATCTTCGCCCAGTCTGTGGGCGGCGGCGGCGGCATCGGCGGCGGCGCCTGGAGTGCGGATGTCATCGGCTTCTCCGTCAGCGTCGGCGGTTCCGGGGTGGGTGGCGGCGCGGGTGGCGCGGTGCTCGTGGACAACTACGCGCAGGTGCGCACCGGTGGCCTCGGATCCGACGCCATCTTTGCGCAGTCGATCGGCGGGGGCGGCGGCGACGGCGCCGTCGCCGGCAGCTTCAGCACGCAGATCCTGGGAATCACGCCCTCTGTTGCGGTGGCGATCGGCGGAAATGGCGGCGTGGGCGGCAACGGCGGCAGCGTGACCGTGAACAACCGGGCAACCGGCTCGATCGTCAGCAATGGCGCCTATTCGACGTCGGTCTTTGCGCAATCCGTTGGAGGCGGCGGAGGCGTTGGCGGTTATGCGATGGCTGTGGCATCCCCGCTTTCGGGAACCGTGACGATAGCGCTGGGCGGCAGTAGTGCGGCCGGAGGCGACGGCGGCGACGTCGCCGTCACAAATGACGGCCAGATCGTCATCAATGGTAAGGACTCCGTGGGCATCATGGCCCAGTCCCTCGGCGGCGGCGGTGGAGTTGCATCCGCCGCGCTGGGCGTCGGCTCGGAAACCGTCGAGATCGGCGGTCAGACCGGCGCCATCGGCATGGGCGGCAACGTGACGGTTGCGAACAGCGGGTCGATCACCATCAACGGCAATAATTCGATCGGCATTTTCGCGCAATCGGTCGGCGGCGGCGGCGGCATGGTGATGCCGGGCGGCGGCGTCACGGCTGTGCTGACGCAATCGGGCGGCACCGGTGACGGCGGAGCTGTGACCATCGATAACACAGCGGGTTCGATTGTGATCAACGGCGCCAACAGCATCGCCATGTACCTGCAGAGCGTCGGCGGCGGCGGCGGTGCCGTCGGCCTCAATGCCGATCCTCCGGGACAGATCGGCGCCTTCCTGTTCTCGAATACGGCGGGTGGAACGGGCGCGGCTTTGTCGACGACGGTTAATCAGACAGGCAATCTCATCGCAACCGGCGCCAATTCGATCGCTCTCGTCGGTCAAAGCAGCGCGTTGGGAGGCAACGGCGATATCGTCCTCAATATCCAGAACCCAACAGGAGGTCGCAGCCTGATCCTCGGCGGCCGCGGGACGGTTGATCCAAAGAGCGGCGTCGGAGTGGAGATTCTCGACGGGGCCGACAACGTGCTCAACAATGCCGGCGTCATCTCGAGTCTACCGACGATAACGGGTACGGTGGTCGCCGTGTCCGACAACGACGGGACTTTCACGGTGAGTTCCGCGGGCGGCTCGCTTTCGACGGTTTCCGGTATCGGCGGGTACGCCGTGATTGCCACGGACGCGAACACCACGATCAACAACACTGGCCTGCTCGTCGGGTCAGTGGATCTGGGACTTGCTGGCGTCAACGCCATCAACAATGAGCAGAACGCCGTGTTCGATGCCGGAGCGGTCGTGATTGTGGGAGCAGGCAACATGGTCGCGAATGCGGGTCTGCTGTCGCCGGGCGCCTACAACAACGTCTCCACAACGGCAATAACGGGAAACCTCGAGCAGACCTCGACAGGAACCTACGGACTCGACGTCAATCTTCAGGGACCGTCGAGCGACCAAGTCAACATCAGCGGAACGGCGGCCATGTCCGGCTTCGTGCTCGCCAATCTTGTCAATCCGCTGACCGCGCCGGGTTATGCGGTGCCGGGCACCCACAACCTCGTGATTCTCGATGCCGCGGGCGGTGAGGCGCATTCCAATCTGACGCTGCAGGCCTTCCAGACGGCCGTGGCTCGCTACTCGCTCGCTTATCCCAACGCAACGGACATCGATCTTGCGTATGTGATCGACTATTCACCGTCGGGCCTGACGCCGAACGAGCACTCGGTGGGCGACACCGTCAATCTGATCCAGACAGCGCAAGGTTCACCGGCGTTCCGGCCGATTGCCACCAACCTGTTCTATCTTCCCGATGTTGCGACTCTGGCGGCGGCGTATGATTCACTTTCCGGCGAAGGTATCTCGGCGGTGCAACAGGTCGCGTTCGATGCCGACGGGCAATTCCTGACGGCGGTCGGCAATCAGACGCAGGAATGGATGTCTGCGCCGCCGCGTTCGATGGATCACGCGTGGCGGCTGTGGATGTCTCTCTATGGCGGTGGTGCGACCTACCAGGGCGATTCTGCCATCGGCTCGGCCAAGGTCGCCGATTCGTCCTATGGAGGCGCGTTCGGCGCCGATTATCAGATCGACGTGAGCGCAGTGATTGGTGCCGTCATAGGCGGCAGCGTCTCCTCGTTCAACGTTCGGGAGCGGTCGACACGAGGCATCGTCGATGCCTTCCATGTGGGCGCCTATGGTGCGTGGCGCAGCGATGAATTCTATGCCAGCGGCATCGTGCTGTACGATGTGTTCAATAATTCCGAGAAGCGGTTGGGGCGGATCCCGAGCGTAGTTCTGCCCGCGGCGCTGTTCATTGACGGCCCGTACACGGTGCCGGGATTCACCGAGAACCTCGAGGGGCATTTTGGGTCGTCTTCGTTCAGCGGCCGGTTCGAAACCGGCTACCGCAACGACCTCGGTCCGTTGCGGGCAACGCCCTTTATCGGGATGGATTTCGGGGCGCTATCCGTGAACGGCTTTACGGAATCGAATGCCGGCCTGCCGAGCGTCATCGGCTTGAGTTTCGCCGATCGCAACGTCACGTCGCTGCCGGGCTATCTGGGCATGATGTTCGATGCCAGGACGGAGCTGGGGGCTGACGATGTCCTGGGCTCATGGGTTAAGGCGGCATGGAAACACGAGTTCGAGAGCACAGAGCGCGCGGTCGAGAGTTCATTCATTTCGGCTCCCGGTTTTGCCTTCACAGCGCAGGGCGCCCGCCCGCCGCGCGACGCGGCGGCGTTGGACGCCGGTGTCAGGCTGATGCTTTCGGGGAACCTGTCGATCTCCGCCGGATTCACCGGTCAATTTGGCGCGGGCAGCTCGAACTACGCAGGGACAGGAGTGATCAAGTTCGAGTGGTGAGTGCTCCGCACACGTTTCCGGCGTGGCGCATATGACAGGTCGTTTTCCAGGGCGTCCGTGCAAGAAGCGGACGCAACCGGTCGAGCTGCCTGGGTCGAATTCTGAGCCTGGCGAGGCTATCTCCGGGGCTTCGTCACAAGCCGATGACCGGACTCCTGAACAGGCGATGGATTATTTCTGCCCAGGCATAGTCGAGACGGGATTGGGACACTTGAGCATTCGGATCAATTGTCGGCCGATCTCGGAGGCTGTCTTTCCGTCCTTGGCATACCAGAATTTCGTTCCGTTCAGCGCGGCGAGGAGGTGAAGCCGGAAGACTTTGGCGTCGATATCTGGATCGAGCCCGAGCTCGCCGACCAGTACCTTGAAGATGCCCTCGTAAGCGTCGCGCTGAGCGGTCAATTGGCTGCGCACATCAGCAAGTGCCGCAGGAAAGATCGGTGCGATGACGCCGACAAAGGGGCTGTCCCCATTCAGCACTTCACAATGTGCCGCCGCCGCCCTTTCGAGACGCTCCCAAGGGTCGTCGATGCCCTGGATGGCTTGGCGGACCGTCTCAATCATCAATTGAACGGCGGCGCCGTGCACCGCCACGAAGAGCGCCTCCTTTGACTCGAAATGGTAATAGATCGAACCGACGAGAATGCCCGCCTCGGCGGCCACGTCGCGCATGTTGGCTCCATGGAAACCGCAGGCACTGAATTGCCGTGCCGCCGCCTCCAATATTTTGCGATGCGTTTTTCCGGCCGGCTGGTCATCGCCCAGGTCGGGGAGTTTGGTCGCTTTCAATGCCTCAACCTCCTTCGTCGGCCAGCGCTTTGGCCTTCACTGCCCATTGCAGATCAGTCTCATTTCGTCTATAATCTAACAAACGCTTGTTCAAATTCCAAGACCAAGGCACTGATTCCCAGTGGTTTTTTCGTGAGCGGCGTCGATTGGCCGCGCAACAGAAAAGGACAGCGTAACCCCGTGGCCGACTACACCGCTCCCATCGCTGATATGCGGTTCGCCGCAACGCGACTCGCCGATTTCGCGGAAGTCACCGCCTTGCCAGGCGGCGAGGAGCTCAGCGAAGACCTTCTCGACGCGATATTTGCGCAGGCTGGCAAATTTGCCTCGGGCGTTCTTGCCCCACTCAATCGCGTGGGAGATCTCGAAGGATCGCGGCTGGAGAACGGCGTGGTGCGCACGCCCGAAGGCTGGCTGGGAGCCTATCGTGCTTTCGTCGATGGAGGATGGAACGCGGTCCCGTTCGCGCCATCCTACGGTGGCCAAGGGCTGCCTTGGCTGTTGGGTACCGCGCTTCAGGAGATGTGGCATTCGGCCAACATGGCGTTCTCGCTGTGTCCGATGCTGACCCAGGCGGCCGTCGAAGCCATCAGCCATCATGGCTCCGGCGAACTCAAGTCGCGGTTCTTGCCAAAGATGGTTTCCGGCCATTGGGCTGGAACGATGAATCTCACCGAACCCCACGCGGGCTCGGATCTTGCCGCCATCCGTACACGCGCGGTCAGAGAGAACAGCCACTACAGGATCAGAGGCCAGAAGGTTTTCATCACCTACGGGGACCACGAGCTGGCCGACAACATCATTCACCTTGTCTTGGCACGCCTTCCGGACGCGCCCGAGGGCGTGAAAGGCATCTCTCTTTTCGTCGTGCCGAAGTACCTGACAGGCGTCAACGGCGATAGGGGCGAGCGCAACGATCTGCGTTGTGTTTCGTTGGAGCACAAGATGGGCATACACGCCAGCCCGACAGCGGTGATGTCTTACGGCGACAACGGGGGGGCTGTTGGTTTTCTGGTCGGCGAGGAGAACAAGGGCCTGCAATATATGTTCACGACGATGAACAACGCCCGGCTCTCCGTCGGAGTTCAAGGGATTGGCGTCGCCGAGCGGGCGCTTCAAAAAGCCGGGGACTATGCCCGGCAGCGGGTTCAGGGCCGCGACATCGTCAGCGGCGCTTCCGGTCCTGTCACAATTATCCATCACCCCGACGTTCGCCGCATGCTGTTGACCATGCGCGCGCTGACCGAGGCCAGTCGCGCACTGGCCTACTTCGCGGCCGCCAAACTCGACATCGCCAATCGCCACCACGATGCAGCCACGCGTCGGCAGGCCCAGGCCGTCGTTGATCTCCTGATACCCGTGGTCAAAGCATGGAGTACGGAGATTGGTTCGGAAGCCGCGTCGTTGGGTGTCCAAGTTCACGGCGGCATGGGCTATATAGAAGAGACCGGTGCCGCCCAGTTCATGCGCGATGCAAAGATCGCCGAAATCTACGAGGGTACGAACGGCATTCAGGCCAACGATCTGGTCGGACGCAAGCTCATCCGTGACGGCGGGGCCGCGGCCAAATCGTTCATGGAAACCATGAGATTGCTGGCCTCGGGGTACGATGGGCGCGATCAGGAACTTTCCCAGCTTCTGCGCGCGCTCGCGACAGGGCTCGATCATTTGGAAGCGGCCAGCAATTGGATGTTGAGCACCCATGGGGCTGCCGACCAAAAGGCGGCGGCGGCCGGCGCCATGCCCTATTTGCGGTTGTGGGGCACCGTTGCAGGCGGCTGGCTGATGGCAAAAGCCGCTCTGGCCGCCAAGTCCGATTTGGCATCGGGGAAGGGAGATTCCTCATTTCTGCGCGCCAAAATCATCACCGCGCGCTTCTATGGCCAGCACATCCTGCCGCGTGCTTCCGGCCTGGCGGCCGCCGCCACGGCGGGAGCCGACACTGTCATGGCCATGCCGGATGAGGCGTTCTGATGTCAGGACGCTCCGCAAGGAACACTTTCACTTCCTAAGGATCGCCCATGTCCGAGACGGCCAGCACGAAGATAACCAGCGTGAAGCGACCGGCGTCGCGCGCGCACAAGAGCCAAAGCAAGATCCGGTTCGTGACGGCAACGAGCCTGTTCGACGGCCACGACGCTGCCATCAACATCATGCGGAGAATCCTCCAGTCGTCGGGTGTGGAGGTCGTACATCTCGGTCACAACCGCTCCGTGGACGAAGTTGTCACCGCCGCGATCCAGGAAGACGTGCAGGCGATTGCCGTCAGCTCCTATCAGGGCGGACACCTGGAATATTTCAAGTATGCCATCGACTTGCTGCACGAACGCGGCGCCGGCCGGATCAAACTGTTTGGCGGCGGTGGCGGTGTCATCGTCAAGGAGGAAATCGACGAACTGCAGGCCTACGGTGTGGAGCGGATCTATTCTCCCGAAGACGGCCAGCGGATGGGTCTGCAGGGCATGATCAACGATATGATCACCCGGGCGAACTTCGATCCGAGCGATGATGGTGCGGTGGATCCCGCAACGCTCTGCAACCCGACCTGGCGACCTCTCGCACGCTTCCTGACCCGGCTGGAGAATGGGCAAGTCGAAGAGAAAATACGCAGCGCCCTGTCGGGCGCTGCCGGGGCGCGACCGATGCCAGTTCTGGGAATCACCGGGACCGGCGGTTCAGGCAAGTCATCTTTGAGCGACGAGCTCATTCGCCGTTTCCGCCTCGATTCCGAGACGTTCAGGATCGCGATCCTCGCCATAGACCCTTCGAAGCGCAAGAGCGGCGGGGCGCTGCTGGGTGATCGCATTCGAATGAATGCCATCAACACGCCACACATCTACATGCGCTCATTTGCGACGCGTAACTCGGAAAGTGAAGTGCCGGGCTTTCTGCCTGGCGCGGTCGATGCCTGCCGTGGGGCGGGGTTCGACCTGGTGATCGTCGAGACACCGGGTATCGGGCAGGGCGATGCCGCCATTGCCGATCTTGCCGACGTATCCCTCTACGTGATGACGCCAGAGTTCGGGTCGGCCTCGCAACTTGAAAAGATCGATATGCTCGATTTCGCCGACCTTGTGGCGATCAACAAATTCGATCGCAAGGGTGCCGAGGACGCGTTGCGTGATGTTCGCAAACAGGTGCAGCGAAACCGCGGCGCGTTCGACCGGCCTTTGGACGTCATGCCGGTCTACGGGACAGTTGCCGCGCGCTTCCAGGACGATGGAGTGACGCAGCTCTATCTTGGACTGCGCGATTTGCTCCTCGAGAAGGGCTTCAGGCTGCCGCCGAGCCGCTTTGCGCCGAACGGCGCGCATGTGTCCTCTGCCCGCCCGCCTATTCTGCCTCCGGCCCGGCAGCGTTACCTCGCGGAGATCGCGACGGAGGTAAGAGCGTATCACCAGAAGGTAGCGAACGAAGTCACACTCGCGCGCGAGATCCAGCAGCTGAAGGGCACGCAGCGCATGCTGAGCGCCGTCGGCGGCGATCCCGCTTCGCTCGTGCCCTTGATAGCCGAACGGGAGGGGCGCCAGGACCCCGGTGCGCGAACGCTTGTCGAAACCTGGCCCGAGATCAAGAAGAGCTATTCCGGCGACGACTATGTGGTGAAGGTCCGCGGCAAGGAGAGCCGCACGCGCCAAGTGAGCACAAGCCTCTCTGGAACCCAGGTGCGCAAGGTCGCCTTGCCTCGGTACGAAGATCACGGCGAACTTCTTCGCTGGTTGTTGAGTGAAAACCTGCCGGGCGTCTTCCCCTACACGGCGGGCGTGTTCCGTTTCAAGCGCGAGGGCGAAGATCCCACGCGGATGTTTGCCGGCGAGGGCGATCCATTCCGCACCAACGAACGCTTCAAATTCCTGTCAAAGGATTCTGAGGCCAAAAGGCTGTCGACGGCGTTCGATTCGGTGACGCTGTACGGATTCGATCCTGCAGAGCGACCGGACATCTATGGCAAGATCGGCAACTCCGGGGTCTCGATCGCGACGCTTGAAGACATGAAGGTGCTTTATTCAGGATTTGATCTCTGCAACCCGACGACTTCGGTGTCGAT
>JAGWNK010000010.1 GCA_028871345.1 Alphaproteobacteria bacterium
CATGCGTGTGCTCGCGCGCGCCGCCATGATCGTGCGCGTGATCGTGATGCAAATCCTCGACCCGATGCTCGTCCTGGCCGCAGCCGCAGGTACCGCACATCAGACGACCTCCATTTCTTTGAGCCGCATCTCGTCGCCGCCCTGGACCAGCAGCTTGGCGCCGCCGCAAGATGGGCACAGCTCTGCGCGCGCCGCAATCGTCACGGAAGCCTCGCAATCCAGGCAATAGGCTTTCCCTGGCGGCTCGAGGACTTCGAGCGCGGCGCCCTCGGCAGGCCCGCCGCGGGCCGCCGCATCGACGGCGAAACGCAAGGCGTGGACGTCGACATGCGACAGCGCGCCGATTTCCAGCACCAGGCGGGTCGCGCGCCGGGCACGCGCCGCGGCGACCTCCTGGTTCACGAGGTCGATCAGCGCCGTGGCGAGTGCGACCTCATGCATGCGGCAGAGCCTCGGCTTCGACGGCGATCTCGAAGGGCACGCAAGGGTCGAAGCCCGCGACCAGCAGACGCGCCGCCGCCACCGGATCCGCGAGGCTGGGCGCCGCTTCCAGCGCCGCAAGGAACGGCCCGTGCGAATGGAAATTCCATTCGGTCGGCGCGACGCTGCGCAGCGCGCCGAGGCGGCCGCCCTCCACCTGCGCATAATAGGCCAGCGGCCCCCGCGCCGTCTCCGCCATGCCGGCGCCGCAACCCGCGCGCGTGATATCCGGATCGCGCGGATCGTCATCCGCCAATCGGTCGATGATGCGGCGCAGCCGTTCGGCGACCACGACGACGTCGAGCGCCGCCGCCAGGAGGCGGGCCGCCAACGACGCGTCCCAGCGCGCCAGCGCCTCGCCGACCAAGGGATGGCGCCGGGACGAAAGCGGGCCGACTTCGGCCGGTCTGCCGTCGAGCGTGGGAGCATCGGAAAAACCGGAATCGGCGGCCAGCCGCGCCCCGAACCAGCCGGCATCCCTGGTCCCGAGCAAGGCCTGGTCATGACGGCCGTAGCCTTCGGGTAAGCGGGACCGCACGGCGCGGATCATGCGGGCCGGCACGCTGTCGCCGGTTTGCAGGGACTGCTCCAAGGCGTCGAACGACAGCGCCGGATCGGCAGCCTCGGGGAAAAGCGCGATCAGGTGCTGCGCGAGCCCGCCCACCTCGCGCGCCAGTGCGTTACGATCGAGCCGTAGCCTGGCGCCGCCGATCTTCAGCCACCCGCACTGCTTTGCCACGCCGTTGAGCGTGGCGGCTGTCCAACGGATGTCGGCGCAGGCTTGCAGTCCGGGGTCATCTCCGAGGGCCGGCAGCCAGTCCATCAGGATGCGCCACCCCAGCGCAGCACCGTGTTCGGCGAGCACCACCAGGTCGCGGAATGCCGTCTGTGCCGGTGAAATTTCGACGCCCAGGGCCTGTTCGATCGCGCTCAACCCGGCGACGGCGTGCGCCATGCCGCACAACGGAAACACGTGTGCCAGCAGAGCCGGCACCTCCTCGAGCGGGCGCGCCGCCAAGGCGCCGGCAATGCTGCCGTTGCGCGTCGTGAGCAATCTCGGCGCCACCAGCCGGCCTTCGGCCATGCCGGCATCGAGGCGAATGCGCTGTTCAACTGCTGGCCAGACCGGCTTCGCCACGGGCTTTCCTTCCCGGCCAGCCGGTCGATTCCGTCAGCCAGCGCCGTCGTTCGAATGCTATGCGCCCCGCGTTTTTCTGACAATGGCGGAGCCGCTGCGCGTCAACGGCCGAAGGCGCCGGTATTGCAGTAAATTCCTTACTTCTTTTCGCAGACGAAGTTCGGGCGGATCGAAATGCCGCACCCGGACGGATGACGGGATCAAACGGCAACGTCACGCCCGTGGTCCGGCGGCCACCTGTCCGAACAGCAGTCTGCGGCGATCGACGCCGGAAGTGCTGCCCGCCTCCCCGGGCCGCGGCGTCATCAGCGAGGCGAGCAAACGCTTCGCCTCGGCACGGGCCTGCCCCGGCAGCTTGAATTGCAGCAGCGGCGAATGGAGCGAACAAGCCTGGTAAAGGCCGATCTCCTGATCGCCGCCGACCACGAAGTTGCGCATGCCCGCAGGCAGAGCGACCGGCACCGACTTGCCGAGGGCAGCCATCTCCATCGGCTGCGGCACGACGGGCAGCAGCAGCAGGTTCATGAACCAGGGTGTGAGCAGGATTCCCAACAGCGCTTCGCCGAAGGGGCGGAAGCCGATCGCCTCGATGCCGATCTTGCCGTTATAGAGCGGCAGATCGCGCATCCCCGCATCGATCACCTGAAACCGCGCGACCAGAGCCAACACGCGCGGATGATTGCTCTCGTCGGGAACGGTCACGGCCCGGGCTCCGCAGCGCGCGCAGCGAGCTCGGGGAATATCCCTTCGAAGAACGCCTTGGCCGCCTGCGCCTCGTCGCGAGCGATCTTACCGACGGCGAAGCGGCGGGCCTGCACCGCAAGATATTCACCCGGCGCCACCGCTTCGGACATCATCCTCAGGTCAACGCGAAAACGGTCGCCATAGACATCGACCAGCGCCGTTGCTCCTTCGATCGACACGACTTCGGCGGGGACAGCAATGCACATGCCGACCGCTCCTAGTTCAGTCGCCGCGTCGGCGGCGTGCCGAGCTTGGTGAGTTCATCGACGATCATGATCACCGCCGCGTCGCGCCCCTCGATCACCGCCGGAGTGAGGTCGAGGCCGACGCCGAGATTCTTCGGCACGACGCCCACGATGATGACGCGCCGCGGCGCCTTGCCCATCAGCCGCAGCGTCGCCAAAAGATCGCAAAGCCCCAATTGATGCGGCGAGAAACGCGTCTCGAAGAGCGCCCGCACGTCGTCGTTCTCCAGCCGCACCACGCGCCCGGCCGGCCCCTCGGCATTCACCGCGTCGGCCACGATCAGGCAGTCGCGATCGGCGACCACGTCGAGCAGGTCCATGCCCGAGGTGCCGCCGTCGAGCACCTCGACCGTGTCGGGCAGCTCATGCGCGGCGCCGAGGGCTTCCACGATGCGCACGCCGACGCCCTCGTCCGAGAGCAGGATGTTGCCGAGTCCGAGGATCAGTACACTCACGCTCACATCGCCTTGACTTGCACGATCGGCCGCTGCTCGCCGTCGACCAGATGCACCGCGCAGGCGATGCAGGGATCGAACGAGTGCAGCGTGCGCAGCACCTCGAGCGGCCGCTTGGCATCGGCGACCGGCGTGTCGACCAGCGACGCCTCGTAGGGACCCGGCGCATCGTTGTTGTCGCGCGGGCCGGCGTTCCAGGTCGAGGGCACCACGCACTGGTAGTTGTCGATCTTGCCGTCCTTGATGACGACCCAGTGCGAAAGCACGCCGCGCGGCGCTTCGTGGTATCCGAAGCCCCGCACTTCGCCCTTGGGGAACACCGGCCGATTAAACGTGTGGAAATCGCCCTTGGCGATGTTGTCCATCAACAGCTGCCACTGGTTCTGCAGCGCCTCGTGCAGCACCGCGCAGCGGACGGCGCGCGCCGCGATGCGCCCGATCGTCGAGTGCAGCGCGCCGAGCGGGATCCGCGTGCCGGCGACCTTGCTGGCGACCTCGATCAGCCTAGTCAGATGCCGCTTGGTCGGTTCGTGGCCGGCGGCATACATGCCGAGCACGTTGGCGAGGGGACCGACCTGCGCCCGCTTGTCGAGGAAGGTCGGCGCCTTGATCCAGGAATACTTGCCGTTGTCGTTGAAGTCGTCGTATTTCGGCGTGGTCTGCCCTTCGAACGGGTGCAGCGCGCTCTTCGAGCCTTCATATTCGTACCAGGAGTGCGTGACCGCTTCCTTGACCCCATCGCGGAAGAACGCGTCCTGATAACTGGTGATAGCCTTGAAGCCAGAAAGATTGCCCGCCGGGACGTATCCGCCCGGCAGCTCGAATTTGGTGCCCTTGGTATCGAGCGGCAGGTCGGGCACCGAAAGATAGTTGGTGACGCCGGCGCCGTATTTCGTCCAGTTTGCATAGAGTGCGCCGACGGCGGCGACGTCGTTGATCATCGCATTGTGCACGAAGTCGCCGAGTTCGTCGATGAAGCCCTTGATGGCATAGAGCCGTTCCAGCGTCAGCGTCGACTGGCTGTCGGGATTGATGGGATTGGCCACGCCCCCGACGGCGAGGTTCTGGATGTGCGGCGTCTTCGAGCCGAGAATCGTGACGATCTTGTTGGCGATGCGCTGCACGTCGAGCGCCTGGATATAGTGCGTCGCCGCCAGGAGATTGACGTCGGGCGGCAGCTTCATGGCCGGATGGCCCCAGTAACCCGAGGCGAACACGCCGAGATCGCCACTGGCGACGAAGGTCTGAAGCTTGTCGCGCACCGCGCGGATGTTGGGGATGCTGTTGGCCTTGTAGTCGGACAGGCTGGCTCCGAGCTGGGCGGCTCCGGCCGGATCGCCCTTCAGTGCCGAGACGATGTCCACCCAGTCGAGCGCGGCGAGCTGGTAGAAATGCACGATGTGGTCGTGAACGCCGTGCGCCGCAATGATCATGTTGCGGATGTATTGGGCGTTGAGCGGCACCTCCAGATCAAGCGCGTTTTCCACGGCGCGCACGGAGGTGATGGCGTGCACTGTCGTGCACACGCCGCAGATGCGCTGTGTGAACATCCAGGCGTCGCGCGGGTCGCGATCCTTGAGGATGAGCTCGATGCCGCGCCACATCTGGCCCGACGACCATGCCTTGGTGACCCTGCCGCCGTCGACTTCGCAGTCAACGCGCAGGTGACCCTCGATGCGGGTGATGGGGTCGATTGTGATGCGGGTCAAGGCAGCCTCCTGTTAGCGCCGCGCGGGTCTGCCGTGCAGCACCGGCAAGGTCTTGATGAAGACGAGATAAAGCAACACCTCGAGTGCGATCATGCCGATCGTCACCATCAGCTCGGGCACCGAGGGGAAATAGGACCAGTGGGTGACCGGCGTGTAGCCGATCAGGTAGGCGTCGAGGCGGTAGAGCGAGCCGCCGGCCAAGAGCGCCACCGCGCCGAGGAACGAAGCCCGCCGGCCTGCGCGCCAGGCCGGAACGATGAAGATCAGGGCGGCGGCGAGGAACAGCGCGTTCTCGATCCAGAACATCACGACGCGGACGCTGACGACGCAGGCGAAGGCCAGGACATGGCGGGCGTAGAGATCGCCCCAGCGCAACGCCAGCCAGGCGACGGTGATCAGTCCGACGACGACGGACAGCTTCGAGATCAGGGCCCGATGGGACGGCAGCCCGAAGCTGCGGGAAACCACGGTCGCCTCGAACATCACGATGCCATAACCCATCATCAGCGCGCTGATGACGAACAAGGCTGGCAGCCACAGCGTGAACCACAAGGGCGATAGCTTGTAGCCCATCACCAGCAGCATCGATCCGAGCGACGACTGATGCATGGTGGGAAGCAGGACGCCCAGCGCCACGATCGCCCACATCCAGCGGTCGACGAAGCGCCTGAAGCCGCCGGCGGCGCGCCCTTCCAGGAAGGCCGGCGAGAACTCCATCCACAGCACGACCACATAGGCCATGACGCACAGCGCCACCTCGTACATCACCGAATTCGGCTGCGCGTGCCAGGGCAGCAGCAGGTTGTAGACGTGCCAGTAGCGGCCGAGATCGAACATCACCGCGACGGCGCCCAGCGTGTAGCCGAACAGACCGCTGAGCAGCGCCGGGCGCATCAGCGGGTGGTAGTCGCCTCGATTGAAGACATAGACCAGGAGCGCCATGGCGAAGCCGCCGCAGCCGATGGCGGTGCCGATGATGACGTCGAAGACCACCCAGATACCCCAGGGATAGCCCTGGTTGATGTTGGCGACCGCGCCGAGCCCATAGAGAAACCGCTCCAGCAGGAAATAGAAGCCGACGGCGGCCAGGGCGAGGAGCACCAGCGTGGTCGGCGTGATCAGCTTGCTGCGCAACGGTGCGGCGATGCTCATGGTTGTGCCCCCTAGGACTTCGGTTCGTCGTCGGGGCGCCCGTGCGCCATATTGCGGCGCGCCAGAAACGCCAACCCTGCGAAAGCGACGATCGGCGCGATCAGCCAGTGGTACAGCGTGTGCTGCATGCCTTCCGCGATCGAAGCCGGCGATTGCGACCCGACTTTCGGCAGGCCGAGGTCGGGAAAGGGAACGCCGGCGAGATAGCGCACCTGCGTGCCTCCCGCCTCGTGCTCGCCGTATACGGCCTTGGTGTAGTGCGGAATGGTCGACTCGTTGGGCGGGCGATCTCCGCCGATTTTTCCCCTGGCAAACGCATAGGGCGTGCCGGGCGCCGCGGCGAGGCGCCGTCCGATCTCCTGCTCGAGTTCTTTGACCGGACCGAACAGCGATGCGCCCGTCGGGCAGACGTCGCAGCAGGCCGGGATTTTGCCCTGCTTCTGCAGGTGAACGCAGAACTGGCACTTGGCGATCTTGCCGAACGGGTCGGTATAGTCGAATTGCGGCACGCCGAACGGACAGCCATAGGCGCAGTAGCGGCAGCCGATGCAGACGTCGGGATCGTAGCTGACGATGCCGCTGGCCGGATCCTTGCTCATGGCGCCCACCGGGCAGACCGAGACGCAGGATGGGTCGACGCAGTGCAGGCAATGGCGTTTGACGAAGGCATAGCCGTCGATCTCGCGGTCCTTCACCTCCGCGGCGCCGTTGCGATAGAGCCTGATGACATTGAGCGTGCGGCCGGACAAATCCTCGGGCGAATCCCAGGTGCCCTTGTTCCAGCCCGACAGAGATTCCGGAACGGCGTCCGCCGGCATGTTGTTGGCCATCTTGCAGGCCGACATGCACGCCTTGCAGCCATTGCAGAGAGTCGAATCATAGAGCATGCCGACCGCTTCCGGCGAGATCTGCTTCGGCGATCGCGGAATGGCCGCCTCGACGGGCGCGGCCGTCGCCGCCGTGGCGAAGCCGGCGGTCTTCAGGAAATCCCTGCGGTCGACCTCGCTCATGGCTAGGGCTCCTTGTTCGAGGCGTCCGCCTTGTCGGGTTCGCTGCCCATCTGCTTGAGCCACATCGCACCGGCGCCCACCGCGAGGCCCCCGACCAGGCCCGCCACTGCGGCGCCTGCGCCGATGGCGGGGCCGTTCTCGGCGCTGACGTCCGGATAGGCGGTCGGCGGCGTCAGGTTCTGCAAGGTGGCCAGCGCATGGATCGGCTTGCGGAACGCGTCCGCCTTCTCGGTACAGCCATAGCAGGGATGCCCCGTGCCCACCGGCCAGGAGCCGAAGCCCACGTCGCCAAAACCGATCGCCGAGCAGTTGGCGTGGGTTTCCGGACCTTTGCAGCCGATCTTGTAGAGGCAATAGCCCAGCCGATGGCCTTCATCGCCGAATTCGAGCGCAAAGCGCCCGGCATCGAAATGCGGCCGCCGCTCGCAGTTCTCGTGGATCAATCGGCCATAGGCGAACTTCGGCCGATTGTGCGCGTCGAGCGCGGGCGGCCGCTTGAAGGTCAGCAGGTAGATGACAGTCGACAGGAAATTGTAGGGGTTTGGCGGACAGCCCGGGATGTTGATCACGGTTGTACCGGGCACGACGCTGTGCGTGCCGACGGCGCCGGTCGGATTGGGATCGGCGGATTGGACGCCGCCCCACGACGCGCACGAACCGATCGCGATGACCGCAGCTGCGCCCGCGGCGGCTTCTCGTACGTGCTCGACATGAGTCTTGCCGCCGACCTTGCAGTAGATGCCACCATCCTTCATGGGCGTCCCGCCCTCGGTCACGAGAACGTACTTGCCCTTGTGCTTCTCCATCATGGCCCGCTTGTAGGCGAGCGCCTGCTCGCCGGCGCCCACGCACAAGGTTTCGTGGTAGTCGAGCGAGATGACGTCGAGCAGCAGCGACTCCAATGTCGGGTGGTAGGCGCGCAGCAGCGATTCCGTGCAGCCCGTGCACTCCTGGCCGTGAAGCCAGATCACCGGCGGTCGGCTGGGCGAGGTCACCGCCTTGGCCATGCTTGCACCGGCGGCCGACGACAGCCCCATCGTGGCGGCCACGCCGGCACAGAACTGGAAAATCTGGCGGCGGCTGATGCCCCAGCGCGTCAATCCATCGGGGTCGAGCCCCAGGCAGGCCTCCAGATCGCTGTTGGGATCGGAATTGCGAATGACATCCATAGGCCGGTCCCCCCGGTTATAGAATTGTGTTTGAGAGTCGTTAGCGGACACGCCGGCTACGGGCGATGACGATTGTCAATTTTTCGCCAATCGGCCGATGGTGCGCTGCATCAAACCGCGTCGGGGCGATCGATTTCCGCGGCAAGGGCTTCAACGTTTGGAATCGTGACCTGGCGCCCCGAAAAATGAGCGATTCCGTCGGTGTCGAGCCGGCTGATGATGCGCGAGATGGTCTCGTGGCGTGCCCCGATCATCGATGCCAGGTCACGCCGGGAAACCGGCAGATCTATAGACTGCGAGCCGTTCTCATGTATTCGACCGTGCCGGCGGACCAGGATGAGCAGGAGATGGGCCAGCTTGCCGCGGTTGGACAGCGTCGCCTGCCGGAACATCGCATCGTGGGCGTGTTCCAGCTCTCCGATCAACCTCTCGAGGAACCGCCGGCTGAGCGCTGGCGTGGAGGCCAGCAGTCCGGTGATGGTGGGCCGGTCGATATGGCAGATGACGGTCGGCCCCAACGCCTCGGCGCTGGTCTTGTGCTCGGTGCCGGTGAGGAACGAGCGATACCCGATCGTGTCGCCCGGATAAGCGAGCGCCAGCAGCACCGAATTGCCGGCGTCGTCGAAACGGCGGATTCCGACGGTGCCGCCCGAGACGCAATAGACGCCACTGTTCGAATCGCCTTGCGCGAAGACGACCGTACCCGAACCGTATTCACGCCGACGCCGTCCCCGCTCCAGCATGGCGCCGGCGGTGTCGTCGAGATCACACCAATCGCTTCGCCGGCCGACATGGCAGACGGCGCATCTATGCTTATCGGGCTTCGCGCAGACGTAATCCATATCGCCCCTTCCGCGATCGAAGCGGCGGTACGGTTTCCTTGCGCCTCACTGTCAAAAACGCCGGACTCAAGACCACCCACCAGCCGCGCCGTCGCGCCCCAACCTGCAGGAATGCCCACGGATGCGTTGAACGGAACCGTGATCGCGAAGCGGGTCCCGATGCTTGGCTTCCCATCACCGCAGAGGATGCACCACAACCAGGAAAATGCCGAAGTACCAGTGGCGCAGAGTCGGATGATACCAGCCCCGATTTTTGGGTGCACAACCGCGTGAGCGCGGTGTTGCTGCGGCGCACATGTCCGCGCACCGGCGCCGGCAGGGTCTGATGTTAAGCACGATCGGCCGCAGGCGCTCCAAGACCGCGGAGGCCACCGAGCCGTCGTCGCCGCGTCGCGACAAGCACCGATGCAACGCAGCGGGGGTCGATATTGTCGGGCTCTGCGCGCCGCGAATTCCACTTCGCGCGCGTGGGAGGCTGGCGCAGCCAGGAATTATTCGCGTATAGAAGAAGCCGTTTGCAGCCTCGCCACGATCATGCCGCGCGCGCTTGACAGCATTTTCTGCGACCGAACGGGCCGGTTCTCGCGCCGGACAGCCGCTCTTCTCGCCGCCGTGGTCCTCTTCAACCTCCTGACATTGGCCTGGGCCCTGGCGGCGTTCGGCGGCAGCGGCGTGCTCCTGGGCACGGCCCTGCTGGCCTACGGTCTCGGACTGCGCCATGCCGTCGATGCCGATCACATCGCCGCCATCGACAATGTCACCCGCAAGCTCATGCAGGACGGCAAACGTCCCGCCGCCGTGGGGCTGTTTTTCTCGCTGGGGCACTCCGCGGTCGTGGCGCTTGCCTCGCTGGCCATCGCGGTGGCCACCATCGCGTTCCGCCGTCATTTCGTCGAGCTGCGCACGATCGGCGGCATCGTCGGCACACTCGTCTCGGCGGTCTTCCTCCTGGCGATCGGCGTCGCCAACCTGATCCCGCTGCGTTCGCTCCTGCGCCTCCACAAGCGGGTGAGGAACGGCGAGACCTACCTCGAAGGCGATCTGGACAGCCTGCTGGCGGGCCGCGGACTGCTCGCCGGGGTCTTTCGTCCGTTGTTCGGCCTGATACGCCACAGCTGGCAGATGTGCGTCGTCGGTTTTCTGTTCGGATTGGGCTTCGATACCGCAACCGAGATCGGCGTGCTCGGCATATCGGCGTCGCAGAGTTCCAGCGGCATGGTGTTGGGGACGATCATGGCATTCCCGGCGCTGTTTGCCGCCGGCATGTCGCTCATCGACACGACGGACGGCCTTGTGGTGATGGGGGTCTATGGCTGGGCTTTTGTCGATCCGTTGCGCAGGCTCGGCTACAACATCGCGGTGACATCCGCGTCCGCCGCGGTGGCTCTGCTGGTCGGCGGCGTCGAGGCGGCGGGCCTGCTGACCGCCAAGTTCGGTCTGAACGGCTGGATCTCGACGGAAATTGAGGCGCTGAACGCCCGCTCGACGACCATCGGTCTCGTGATCGTCGCCGCTTTGGCCACCATGTGGCTCGCATCGATCGGAATCAGTTACCAGCGCAGGCGAAACGCAATCCGCCGCTAGCCCGCCTCCGGCCCAGTTCGATTTCAGCTGGTCGACGGGAAATCGCGCTGAGCGGGAAATATCACCGTCATCCTGAGGCCCGGGTCGTTGTCGGCGACCTCGATGCGACCGCGATGGATCGCCGCAATAGCGCCGACAAGCGAAAGGCCCAAGCCGCTGCCCGGCGACGAACGGCTATGTTCGAGGCGGTAGAAGCGGCGAAAGATGTTCTGGCGTTCGCCGGCGGGCACGCCCGGACCGTTGTCCGAAACGGTGAAGGCGATCGCCTGCCTTTCCGCCTCGAGCGCCACGTCGATGCGGGTGCCGGGGGGCGTATGCAGGATCGCGTTTTCGATCAGGTTCACGATCATCTGCGACAGCAGCTCCTTGTCGCCCAACATCTCGGCGTCCGCGACGGTGGACGCGCACAGAAGATGGTTGCGATCCTCTGCCGCCGGCCGGTAAATCTCCACCAGGTTGCGCACGACAGCCCCCATATCCACGCGCTGGAACGACTTCTGTCCCGCCCCCGCCTCGATCTGGCCGATGCGCAGCAGCGCAGAGAAGGTCGACAGGATGTTCTCAGTATCCGCGATGGCGCCGTCGATCGTGGCGGCGTAATCGTCCGTCGTCGCGGCTTCGGCGCGCGCCAGTTCCAGGCGATGGCGCAGGCGGGTCAGCGGCGTGCGCAGATCGTGCGCGATGTCGTTCGTGATCTGACGGTTGCTCTCCATGAGGTCGTTGATGCGGTCGAGCATGGAATTGATGACGGTTGCCAAGCGGGCCAGTTCATCGCCTTCGCCGGCCTTCGGTATGCGCCAGGACAGATGCCCGTCCATGATGGCGCGACAGGTCCGCGTGATGGCGTCCGTCCGGCGCAGGAAGCTGCGGCTCAACAGAAGGCCGCCGCCGATCGCCATGGCAAGGGTGATCGCCAGGATCCAGCCGATGACGTGGATGGCCTGCTCTTCCGTTTCGTGCAGGACGTAGAGGTCCTGCCCGGCAAAGGCGTAAAGGCCCGGCCCGATCATTTCCCCCGCGCCGAACGCCTCGTGGGGACGCCGTTGGCCTGCGGCGAGATGGACATGCTTAGCTCCCGTCGTCACTGCGACGGCCGGCACATTGCCCGCGATCTTGCGTCCCGACGTGGTTTCGAGGACGACGACGTCCGAAGGCGTCGGCTTGGCCAGCCGCTGGTTGACCACCTCGACGGCCTCGCTCAGGCCCTCGGCCTGGTAGCCTTTGCGGATCGCCGCCAGATCCTCGCGGGCGTTGAGCAGGATTTCGTTGCGAAACGCCTGGTCGACGATGAGATACAAACCACCTCCCAGCACCGCGATGGCGCCGATCAGCATCGCGGCGAAGATCGCCGTCAGCCGGAAGCTTTCGCTGCGGACGAGCCTAATTTCCACGAAGGATGTATCCCGTGCCGCGGATGGTCTGGATGAGCTGGCTTGAAAAGCCCTTGTCCACCTTTGCACGTAGGCGGCTCATGTGGGACTCCACGATATTGGTGCGGGGATCGATGTGCAGCTCCCAGACATTCTCGATCAGCATGGTACGCGTCACCACGCGCCCTTCATGCCGGGCGAGGTATTCCAAGAGCTTGAATTCCTGAGGCTGCAGGTCGATGCGCTGTCCGGCGCGCGAGACGGTCCGCGCGATCAGGTCGATCTCGAGATCGTTCACCTGTAGCACCGCCTGCAGCTCCGCGCCCGTGCGCTGGCTGCGCCGCGTCAGCGAATTGACGCGCGCCAGAAGCTCGGCGAGCGCGAACGGCTTCACCAGATAGTCGTCGCCGCCCGCCTCCAAACCCTCGACCCGGTCCCCGATGCCGCCCATCGTCGTCAGGAACAGGATCGGTGTCTGTGAACCCGATTCGCGCAGCCGCTTCGCCACGGTGAGGCCGTCGAGTTCCGGCAGCATCCGGTCGAGGATGATCACGTCGTGCGGGCCGTCCTTGGCGAGCGCCAGCCCTTCGAGGCCGTCCCGCGCCCGTTCGACGCTGTGGCCGCTCTGGCGCGCGCCGCGCGCGACGTATTGGGCGGTTTCCTCGTCGTCTTCGACAAGAAGTATTCTCAATGCGTTCCGGCCCCTGATCCGCCCGCGACATCATATCATCGTCACCGCCCTCCGACTTGGAACCTTGGCAAAATATAAGCTGTGCGGACCCGGTCCCGCCGGTCCGGCGATGGTAGTGTCCGCGACCGTGGCCCGCCATTGCCGCATCAGGGATGGCGCGTGTCTTGCCGGAGTGAGGGATGCGACACGCAGTTCCCGTGCTGGTCCTGTCGATCGCCCTTGCCGGTTGCGCCTTCTACAGGCCCGCCCCGCTTCCCGCGGCACCCGACACTGCGGCAACGATGCCCGGCCCCGCGGCGAGCCTCGACATGGCCGCCGTCGCAAGAGAGGCGGTTGCGCGCAGCCCCGAACTCGCGGCCCTGCGCGCCAAGTCGGAGGTGGCGGAAGCCCAGGCCGCCGCCAGCGGTCTGCTTCCGGAACCCCAGCTGTCGCTCAGCGGCGACCATCCCACGGTCCACATGCCGGACCTGACGAACGGCTATGCCATGGGGCTGTCGGAGGATCTCCAACAGCTGCTGACCTTCCCGTCGCGGCTGTCGGCGGCGCGAGCCTCCGAGGCGCAGTCCAAGCTCGACCTTTTGTGGAACGAGTGGCAGGTCGTCGAACGCGCCGGCACGCTGTACGCGCAGAAGCTGTTCCTCGACGAGAAGGCCGCGCGCTTGCGCCGCACCGCGTCGCTGATGCTGCGCCAGGCAGACCATTCGCAAGCCGCGCTGGCGGCCGGCAACACCACGCTCGATCTGGCGGGTGCCGACCTGTCCACCGCGCTCGATCTGTCCGGCCAGGCCGACAGCGCGGCGCGCGACGCCCTTGCCGCCGACGCGGGGTTGCGAATGCTGCTCGTTTTGAAGCCCGACGCGCCCCTGCAACTGGCGCCGCTCGGCGATCCGGAGCCGTACACGAGAGAGCAGGTCAGCGAGGCGCTCGCCACCGTCGACAAGAAACGACCCGACCTTCTTGCGTTGCAGGCGGGATATCACGCCCAGGAGGAGAACGTCCGCACCGCCATCCTGCAGCAGTTCCCCGCCATCACGCTGGGCTTCAACCGCGCCTCGGACACCACCGGCGTGCAGACGAACGGGCTGGCGCTGACCGTCAATCTTCCGATCTTCGGCGGCGTGCAGAACACGATCCGCCTCCAGCGCGCGACGCGCACCCAACTGAAGGCCGAATACCAGACGCGGCTCAACCAGACGGAATCGGATGCTTGGCGGCTTTATGCGGAGATGTCGCTGCTGCGCGACCAGGTGACGCTGCTGGAGGCGAAACTGCCGGAGTTCGAGCGCATGGGCGAGGTCGGCCAGCGGGCATACATCGCCGGCGACTTGCCGGCCGCGACCTACGTCATCCTCGAAACCTCGCTCAGCGCCCGCCTGTCGGAACTTTACGATCTCAAGTCCCAGCTATGGAGCGACACCCTGGCGCTCCACTCGATCCTGGCGATGCCCCTCATCGCCCCCGCAGAAGTCCCACCGAAATGAAATCTCCCGCTCTTGCATGCGTTTTGCCGCTGGCAGTCTTCGCCCTTTGCGGGCGCGCCGTCGCCGATCCTGCCGCGCTGGTCACACTGGCGATCGTGAAATCGGGAAGCCTGCAGCAACAGGTGACGACGTTCGGCACGATCGCCGCCGATCCGGGCGGCGTGACCACGGTGGCCATTCCGCGGGACGGGATCGTTGCCGCGGTATCGGTGCGTCCCGGGCAGATGGTCAAGCGCGGCGATGCCATCGCTACGGTCGATACGGCGCCCGCCGCGGCGGCCCAGTTCTCGCAGGCCAGGTCGTCGCTCGACTTCGCGCGGAAGGACCTCGAACACACGAAGGCGCTGTTCGGCGAGCAGCTCGCCACCAAGAGTCAGCTTGCCGCCGCCGAGAAAGCCTATTCGGATGCGCTCGCGCTCTACCGCCAGCAGCAGAACATCGGAGCCGATCAGGCGCAGCAGGTGCTGCGCGCCCCCGCGCCTGGCGCCGTCACGGCGGTCTCCGTTTCCCCGGGTGACCGCGTTGCCGCCAACACCGTCCTGGCGACCATCTCCAACCGCGACCATCTCGTCGTCAATCTCGGCCTCGAACCAGAGGTCGCCGCCGCCGTGCCCGTCGGGGCGCCCGTTCGCCTGACGTCGGCGCAGGACAGCGCCATCGGTTTCTGGTCGAAAGTGCTGTCTGTGGCGGCCATGCTCGATCCCCAGAGCAGGCTCGTGAATGCGGTGGCCGAGGTGCCGGCCAACATGTCGCCTCACCTCTTCCTGGGAATGTCCCTTGAAGCGCGGATCGACCTGCCGGCGCGCCGGGGGCTGACGATCCCCAAGAGTGCGCTCATGGCCGACGAGAAGGGAACCTATGTCTTCGTCGTCAGCAGCGGCAAGGCCCACCGACGCGATGTCACGGTCGTGTTCGAAACGCCGCGGGACGCCCTCGTCGCCGGCGGCCTGAAGGCCAACGAGCAGGTGGTCTCGGCCGGAAATTCCGGCGTGGAAGACGGCGTGGCGGTCCGGACCAAGTGATGCGGGTGATCTGACATGTCGCTCGCGCACTGGGTATCGCTGCATCGGCGTTCGATCATCTTTCTGCTGTTCGTTGCCGCGGTCGGCGGCATCGTCGGCGGCCTCAATCTTCCCGTCGCGCTCTTCCCGAATGTCAGCTTCCCGCGCGTGCGCGTCACCGTCGACGCCGGCGACAGGCCGGCGGACGCGATGGTCGCCCAGGTCACCCTCCCCGTCGAACAGGCGGTGCGTTCCGTGCCGGGCCTGCTCGACGTGCGCTCCACCACGAGCCGCGGCAGCGCCGAACTGTCGCTGACGTTCCGTTGGGGGCTCGACATGAACGTCGTCGAGCTTCAGGTGGAGTCCGCGATCGGCCGCATCCTGCCGTCGCTTCCCCGCGGCACGAGCTTCGAAGCCAGCCGCATGAATCCGACCGTGTTTCCGGTCGGCGCCTACAGCCTGACCTCCGACGCGTTGAGCCAGGCCCAGCTTCGCGACATCGGACAGTACCAGCTCATTCCCCTGCTCTCCGCCATCCCCGGCGTCGCCTCGGTGGATGTGCAGGGCGGCGATATCCGCGAATTCCGCGTGCAGGCCGATCCGGCGCTGCTGGCGAGCTACGGGCTGACCATGGCCGATTTGAGCGCCGCCCTCGGCGCCTCCAACGTGCTCCAGGTCGTGGGCAAAGTGCAGGACCGCCACAAGCTGCTGCTGGCGGTCGCCGACAACAGCCTCAAGTCGGTCCAGGACATCGCCGGCACCGTCTTGCGAACGACGGCGAGCGGCTCCGTCAGATTGTCCGATGTGGCGAAAATCTACGAGGGAGCGGCGCCGAATTACTCTATCGTCACGGCGGACGGGCACAAGGCGGTGCTGCTTCAGGTATTCCAGCAGCCAGACGGCAACACCGTCCAGATCGTCCACGACGTGGCCAAGGCCCTTCAGCGCTATCAGCCGAAGCTGCCGGCGGGATTGACGATCCACAACTGGTACGACCAGAGCCAGTTGATCCTGGCGTCGGCGGGCAGCGTGCGCGACGCCATCCTGATCGGCATCGTATTGTCCGGTCTCGTGCTCTTCGTCTTCCTGCGCAACCTCAAGATCACCGCCATCGTGCTCGTCTTCGTGCCCGCCGTGCTCGCGGCCACGGTCCTGGTTCTCTACCTCCTGGGGATGAGCTTCAACATCATGACCCTGGGGGGCATGGCCGCCGCCATCGGCCTGGTCATCGACGACGCCATCGTGATGATCGAGCAGATCACGCGCCGCTTGGCGAACAACACCGAGCACATCCACGACACGATCCGCCGGGCCGTGGGGGAGTTCCTGTCGCCGCTGGCGGGGTCCTCGCTGGCGACCACCATCATCTTCTTCCCGCTGGCGTTTCTCAGTGGGGTGACCGGCGCCTTCTTCAAGGCCTTGTCGCTGACCATGGCAAGCGCGCTCGTCATCTCGTTCTTCGCCGCGTGGTTCGTCGTGCCGCTGCTTGCCGACTACCTGATCACCGCCGAAGATGCCGAGATCGAGAAGCGGAGTCCGATCTACGATCGGGTGGTGCACGCCTACGAACGCGCCTATCGCCGCGCCCGGGCCAATCCACTCCTCCTCGTCGGCGTGCTGGCCGCCGGACTCGCCATGGGAGCTTTTGCCTTCACGCAGGTGGGATCCGGTTTCATGCCGTCGATGGACGAAGGCGGCTTCATCCTTGATTACATCGCCCCGCCAGGCACCTCCCTCGAGGGCACCAACCGGATGCTCGACGAGGTCGAGGAGATCATCCGGGCGACGCCCGAAGTCGAGACCTATTCCCGCCGCACGGGCGCCCAGCTCGGCGGCGGGCTGACCGAGGCCAACACGGGTGACTTCTTCATCCGCCTCAAACCGCTGCCACGCCGCCCCATTGACGATGTAATGGCCGATGTCGCCCACCAGGTGGAAGAAAAGGTGCCGGGCCTCGAAATCGAGACCGCCCAGCTCATGGAAGATCTGATCGGCGATCTCACCGCTGTGCCGCAGCCCATCGAGATCAAGATCTTCGGCAACGATCCCGCCGCCCTGCGCGCCGTGGCTCCCAAGGTGGCGGCGCTGATCGGCACCGTCAGAGGCGTGACCGAGATCAAGGACGGCGTGGTGCCCGCCGGCGACGGGCTGGCGATCGACATCGATCCCGTGCGCGCCGGCATCGAGGGCCTGACGCCGCAAGCCGTCGCCCAACAGATGGAAGGCTACATATCGGGCATCGTGGCGACCGAGGTGCCGGAACAGGATCGCGTCATCGGCGTCCGCGTCTGGGTGCCGCCGGCGGTGCGCGCCTCCATCGCCGATCTCAGCCGCGCGCTGATTGCCGCGCCAGACGGGCACAAGGTGGCGCTGTCGCGCCTGGCAACCCTGCACATCCTGACAGGACAGCCCGAGATCACGCGCGACAACCTGAAAACCATGGTGCCGGTGACGGCGCGCATCGAAGGCCGCGACATGGGCAGCACGGTGCAGGAAGTCAGGAACGCGCTGGACAAGAGCCATCTGATTTCGGGCGACATGTACTACGAGCTCGGCGGCCTTTACGAGCAGCAGCAGATCGCCTTCCGTGGCCTCATGGCCGTGATCGCCGCGGCCTTCTTCCTTGTCTTCCTCCTCCTCCTGTTCCTCTACGAGCGGTTCGATTTCGCGGTGTCGATCATCCTGATGCCGCTGCTCGCCATGCCTTTCGTCTTCGTCGGCCTCTGGCTCACCGGCATCGAACTCAACATCTCGGCGATGATGGGCATGACGATGGTGGTGGGCATCGTCACCGAGGTCGCGATCTTCTACTTCTCGGAATACGAGGACCTCCTGGCGCGCGGCGAAACCCCCGCCGAGGCGCGCCTCAATGCCGGGCGCAACCGTTTCCGCCCCATCGCCATGACGACTCTGGCGGCGGTTCTGGCGCTCTTGCCGCTGGCGCTGGCGCTCGGCCAGGGCGCCGCCATGCAGCAGCCGCTGGCCATCGCCATCATCTCTGGCCTGATTGTGCAGATGCCGCTGGTCCTCGTCGTGATGCCCAGAGTGGCGGCCCTGTTCGAGCGTCTCCGCGAGCGGGGCCTGCGTATCTGAGCCGGCACGCGACGCGGAAGGGCAGCGCGCCGGTTCGCGGCCGGCCGGCGCATGGTATAAGCGGCCATGGCCGCAGCCAGCTTGACGTCCGAACTCGCCTGTCCGCAATGCGGCCACCGCCACATCGAGACGATGCCCGAAGACGCCTGCATCTACTATTTCGAATGCAAAGGCTGCGGCGCGCTCCTCAAACCCAAACCCGGCGACTGCTGCGTGTTCTGTTCGTACGGCTCGATGCCGTGCCCGCCCAAGCAGGCCGCCAAGGACTGTTGCCGGCACTGACGGCGATGGCGGGCGGGCCCCAGTTGGCTGCAAGTTCATTCACGATTTTCGGCAACATAATTGTGCGCGAAGTTTGGTCACGTCCTCCCCCGTCCCGCGTACGCGATGTCTCGCGCGGCCCCCCAAGAAATTGAATTCAATTCGGCCATGCTGCGGTCAAGCAGCTGATACAGCTTGGTAATCTCCTTGCTTCGCGGCAGCGCACAAGGCGCCCCAAGCCGCCGTTTGGCGGAATATTCGGGTGTTATTGGCGAGTGGTGTCTTTGCCGTGCCATGCTCGAAATATTAGGACGAAATTCCCGCTTTCAAGGCCCCTGCGACAATCCATCCCAAGCGATCAGGGCGCGGACGGAGCAGCCGGCGGCTTCCTAATTCGCCACTTTCTCCAACCGGACCAGCAGGACGTCGTTCGTCCGTATGGGGATGGTGCGCCGGAAGACGCCGTCGCGTCCGACCTTCACCGAGACCTGCGTCTCGGGCCTGTCGGCCGCCAGATTCTGCAGCGCGGCGATCTGCGCCGGCGTCGTGTCCTTGGGAAGGCCCCATCGGATGTACTGCGAATAGGCGTCGTTCGCCTGGTAGCCCGTGCGATGCAGCGTGAGTCTGTAGGCGCCCGGCGCGAGCGAGGATACGACCAAGCGCACCGGCGGCAGCGCCGTCGCCGGATGCAGCTTGCGGAAATAAGGCCGGTTGCTCTCGTTCATGACCGGCGTCGTGTAGTTCCAGATGAGCCCGACGAAGTTCTTGCCGTCCCGCGTCAGCCAGGATTCGGCGTCGGCGTTCTTGAGGACCGTCGGCCCCAGCTCGTTGAGGTACTTGTAGGCGAAATAGGATGCCTTGCGGATGCCCTCGCGCGTGAGCAGCCCGAAGCCGCCGTGGAACGTGGTGGGCGGCGGGCCGGCCTCTTCGAACAGGTCGGTATAGGTCCAGTAGCTCATCGACTGCACGGCGCCGTCCACCTTGCGCAGCTTCTCAAGGATGAAGGGAGCGCTGAGATAGGCGTCGTGGATGGGATCGCGCGGATTGTAGCTCGTGCTCCATTCGGTGAAATACAGCGGCAGGCCGCGTTCGGGCGAGGCGGTGATCTCGCGGCGCACCTTCATCACGTCGTTCACGATCGAGCCGGGATCGGCCACCAACTTGTTGTCGCCTTCCCCGTTCTCGTCGAGCAACCCGCCCTGCACGCCATAACTGTGGGTGGTGACGAAATCGACGGGAACGCCGTTGCTGCGCGCGTACGCCAGGAAGTCGGGCACCCAGGCGGCGCCTGCGGTCGACGGACCGCCCACCTTGAGCGCCGGGTCGACGCCTTTGATCGCCCTTGCCGTCGTGTCGTAAAGCTTGAAATAGGACGGCTGGTCGCCGCCAGTCCAGAAGCCGTCGAGGTTGGGCTCGTTCCAGACCTCGAAGCGCCAGCTCTCGACCTCATCCTTGCCGAAGCGGTTTTCCAGGTCGCGCGTGAAGGCGGTGATGAAATCGGACCACTTGCCCCAATCCTTGGGCGGAGAGCCGATGGCTTTCCAGTAGAAGATGGTCTTGTCGCTCGACGCCAGGTCGCGGGGCATGAAGCTGACCTCGATCATCGGCTTCATTCCGGCCTTGAGCACCGCGTCATAGACCGCTTCCACCTTCGAGAAATCGTAGACCGGCTTGCCGTCCACCTCGCGATAGGGCGCCGTGTCGTCGGCGAAGATGCCGTGGAAGCGGATGTACTTGAAACCGATCTCGTCATGGACCAGGCGGAGCTGCTGCCGGTTCGGCTCCCGAAACAGGAGCCCGCCATGGTCGGCGCCGACGCAGTCCTGCCAGGCCATGTCGCGCGGACCGAGCACGTCCGCCATGTTTGCGGTGATGGCGCGCGGCGGTTGCGCCCAGGCGGACGCAACCAGAACTCCGCAGGCGAGCAGGGCCGAAGCCAACCGAGCCGAACGCAATCTCATCGCAGCACCCCTGATCAAACCGCGGCCCGACGGGCGAAGACCCTTGCCCGGATGGCCCTCCGCGGCAAAAAGTGCGGTAACACAGCAGACAGGCCAGGCCAAGAAATGTTTCAAAATGGAATCTGGCTTCGCGACGCGGTGGACGAACAGGCTGAAACGCACCGTTGTGCAGGGGCCATGTCCCGGCCGGGTGATTCGGCATGACACGGCATCGGCGAAGTGACGGGCCATGCTTACAGTTCTCGGCGCCGGCGCGACGATCCATTCCCTACAACGATTGCCCCAGCCTCGCCTCGACATTGGCCCGATAGTGCCGGCTGAGGGCCAGCCGCGCTCCGTCTCTCAAGAGAACTTCAAATTCGCCGTGGGAGAGCGGCTCCAAATGCACGACCGCCCTGATATTGACGACGCTGGATCGATGGATGCGAACGAACCGGAAGGGATCAAGACGTTTGGCGATAGCACCCAGGGATATTCGATAGACGAACTCTTTGCCTCCGACATGCAGGTTCACATACACTCCGGCGGCCTCGATCCAGTCGATTTCGGAGGCAGACACGAACCGCGTGATGCCGCCGGCCTTGACGACGAGATAGTCCCAGATCTCACCCGGCGACGCCCTTTTCGCGGCCAGTTCAAGGACGTTCTGTCCCCACGCGTTCGCATTCGCGTTTGCCTTCGCATTCTGCAATCGCAACTTCGCCCGCGCCATGGCCTGCTCAAAGCGCCTGCTTCCGAACGGCTTCAGCAGGTAATCGACGGCATCCTCGTCAAAAGCCCTGAGGGCAAAGCGATCGTAGGCCGTCACGAAAATCGTCAGCGGCATCTGCTCCACGCCGACCGCCTCGATGACGCCAAAACCGTCCACTTCGGGCATTTGGACATCAAGAAGGACCAGGTCCGGTTTTTTCTCCTCAATGATGGCGACGGCGGCAACCCCGTTTGCGGCCTCCAGAACGGTCGCAATATCGGCGTCTTTGCCAAGCAGCTCTACCAGGCGCTTGCGTGCCGGCACCTCATCATCCACCACGAGCACGGATATCTTACTTCGCGGCTGGTTCATCGGCCCGGCCTCCGGTGGTCCGCAACGGCATCCGCATGATAACTTCCGTACCGCCTCCCCGCCTTCGCTGAATTTTGAAGGCACCATCTGCATCCGAATAGAGCCCCGCCATGCGCTCGCGCGTGACTTTCACGCCCAAGCCGCTGCTCGCATCCATGCGCCACCCCGGCGGCAGCCCGACCCCATCGTCCTCGACACGAATCTCCAGCGTGTCCGCGTCGCGCAGCGCCGAAACAATGATGGTGCCGCCGGATATGCGATCACCAACGCCGTGCCGGACGGCGTTCTCCACGATCGGCTGCAGCAACATGCAGGGAACACGGGCCTCGCCCACCTCGGGTGGCACATCGATGCGAAATACGATGCGGTTTCCAAATCGAACACGCTGTATAGCCAGGTAGTGCTCGAGAAGGACAATCTCCTGCGAAAGCGCAATCTCCGCGCTGTCCTTGAAATCGAGCGTGAGCCTGAGAAGCGTGCCCAGATTTTCGATCATGTCGCGCGCCAGTTCCGGATCGCTGACGACCTCCGAGGATATGGCATTCAACGTGTTGAACAGGAAATGCGGTTCAAGCTGCAGGCGCAGCGTGTCCAAATGAGACTGGAGAAGCCGCTTTTCCAATCGCTCCAGATTGAGTTGCCCTTCGAGATAGCGTCCGTAGTAGCCGAAGTATCTCAGCGTCTGCAGCATGCCGATGATCGCGCAATAGGTCAGCCAGCCGCCCAGGAAGTAATATGGCGCGAAATCCGGCGACCGAAGCGGGTTCCACCAAACAGCGGGTATCGGAAAAAGCAGAAGGCCGGTCAGGTAGACGTGCGTGAGGCTGAACGGAACACTGAGAAGCAACAGTATAACGGACCGCGTAAGCGGCTTGGCATCGAATTTCGACAGCTTTCGGTCCGCGTAGAGTACGGCGGGCGTCAGCAAAGCCCACGCCCACGCTTCAACAAGCTTGGCCACGAGTTTCGGCCACTGAAAGCCGTACAACATGTCCGGCAGCGTAAGAAACACGCCGATCGCCGTCCAAATGACGGCAATGATCAGTACTTTCTGCAGCGGTGAAGGCGCGATCCACGTCGAAGGCCGATTGGGGAACGGATGACGACGACCATGCCGCGCTGCGGGTTGATACATGTCCCCCGGTTCGCTGCCGGCCGCCACCTTGCGAAAGTCTACCAGCGAGGTGCCTTGATCCTGCGCAGCAAATCCCTTGAGCATGGCTAGAAGCTGTGTTGTCTGCATCGACACTCTCAATGATGCCAATTTCCAGGGACACGCTCCCGCAGTCGGCCGATGCAATATACACGATCCCCGGCCATACCCGCAGAGTGCGGCCAGGGGACCGGCGTCCGGTGCCAAAGAGGATACCGCTGCGCGCCAGCCGTTCCGATCAGAAGCCCGCCCCGTGCACCCCGGCGCCCTGTTGCAGCCGATTACTTAAATCACGTGTTGGGAGCGAGGATTTGTTTCAGGACGGACCTCCGGCCGCACCGGGTGGACTGGCAGCCAATGAAATGGCTCAAGCAGCGACGACGCCGCTCCGGGCAGTCGCATCGCGCGGCCGCACGCGGAGGTGATCCTTCACAATCGATGAAAGTTGCGGCAGCGTGTCGTTGCATTTTGCCGCGGCATCTCGGCAGCTATCGTCCAATGCATGCAGTGCCAATTATGCTGAACCGAAAACAGTGGAATGACGTCGCCATGAGAACTGGGCCATTTCAGCGCGCGCTCCTCAAAGTGTTCCTGGCGTCCGCCGCCTGCTTTCTGCTGCTCGCCGCATCGCCCCGAGCATCGGCTCAGAGCGCGTCCGGGCATCCCGATTGGCCCGGAAAGGGGCAGCTCTTCGTCGGGACGTGCTACGACCCCGTCGGCCGCTCGCCGGAGCAGATTCACCGCGACATCGCCATCATGAAGGGCGCGGGGTTCAACCTGGTGCGCATGGGCGATCTGTCCTGGTACAGTTTCGAGCCATCGGAGGGGACCTTCGAGTTCGCCTGGTTCGATAAGATCATGGACGAGATGGCGGCCAACGGAATCAAGGTGATCCTCGACATTCCGGGGCTTCCCGCACCGATGTGGCTGCACCACAAATACCCCGGAGCGAATGTCGTGACGCAGAACGGCGTCATGCTTCACGCCGCAGAACGGTACATGGAAGACATCAGCGACCCCGATTATCGGCGCCTCGCCACCGGCCTTGCCGATGCATTGACGAAACACTACGCGCACCATCCCGCGCTGATGGCCGTGGGATATGACAACGAGATCGGCAACGGGTTCATGTCCTATTCCGCCGCCGACCGCACTCGGTTCATCGACTGGTTGAAGGCAAAGTACGGAAGCGTCGAGGCGCTCAACAAGGCCTGGGCCACGCAATTCTGGTCGCGCGAACTCAACGATTGGGACGAGATCGAGCTGCCATATGGCGACGGGCCGGGACCGGTCGAACCGTATCTGGATCTTCGCCGGTTCTGGTCGGATCAGACTGTCGATGCGTTGAAGGAACTCGACGCCGTCAGGCAGCGAAACCTGCCGGACACCCCGGCCGTGTCCAACCTGTGGCCGACGGCCGGGCGCAAAGGCTTCGATTACCTCAGTTCGTACAGGGATTACGTAAGCTACGGCGCGGAGGGCTTCTATCCGGGCGATGCCGTGAGCGCGAGTCTCGGGGCGTTGATGAACAGAGGCGCTCTCGACACTCCCATCTGGTTCAACGAATTCACGGCCGGCGGCGGCGGCTATTACGGCACGAAGGGCCGCAGCCGCATGTGGGCCAATCTCGGCTTGATCGATTACGCACAAACGATACTCGCCTGGACCTTTCTTTCCCAACAGGGCGGCGAAGAGCAAGCGCTGTTTGGTCTCGTCGACCACGATAACACGCCATCATGGAAGGTCGCCGAGTTCGCGCAGATCGCCGCGGAGTTTCGCAAGCTCGCAGCTCTTGGCTTCCCCCGCGAGGCGAAGCCACAGGTCGCGATCGCCTATTCCTTCGACAGCGCCGTGGCGACGAATCCGCCCGGCCAGAGCAACACGGTTCGCCAGTACTTCCTTACGCCCTATGACACCCAGGTCCAGAACGCGTTCGAACCCTTCTTTACGGACAATATCGACGCGGCGATCATCAATGTCGGCCACGACTCATTGGATCGCTACAAGCTCGTCGTCGTCGCGGGCGACTACATCATGGACGAGAAGAGCGCGGACGCCATCCGTCGCTATGTGGAAAGCGGCGGCACGGTCATCATGACGGGCTATTCCGCCAAGGCGGACGAACATGCTCAGTGGTTCGATACGCCGTTGCCGGGGCGGCTCTCCGATGTCTTCGGCCTTCACACCAACGCCTTTTACCGCTCCGACAAGCCCCTCGAGGTCATGGTGCACGGCAAAGTACGCAAGGCAACCGACCCCTATTACGAAATCCTCGAACTCGACAACGCAAAGCCGTATGCCCGCTTCCTCAACACGCCCGAGAAATCCGCGGCGGTGGCGATAAACCGCTACGGGAAGGGACAGGCCATCTATCTGGCGACTGCCGCGCAGCCGTCCCTGCTCGGCCCACTGCTGCGGTCGCTCTATGCCCGCCTTGCGATCGAAAGAGGCCCGCAAACCCCGCCGGGCGTCTATGCGCGCGTCGTCGACGGACGGACGCTCTACGTCAACACGACGACGGAACCGAAATCCGTCCGCATCCGCGGAACACATTTGGGAATCCTGAGCGGGCGCCGCTATTCCGGCTCGCTCGGCCTGGAAGGCTACGGGGTTGAGCTTCTGCAGTAGATTGGCGATCTCCGCGGACGGAAACCGGTGCCCGCCCTTCGACGGTCGGTACGGACGGATGTGAACGTCAACCGGACCGGAGCCGCAGTCACAACTCCGCGGTTCCAGAATCGGGCCAGATGACCGGGAATCCCGTCAAAGGTCGCCCGGCACGGAGGCTGTTGCGTTCGAAGATCTGCGTCGAAGCGGCATCCCTGGCATCACGGCCGGCAGACTTGTCGGCCGCGGCAGCAACGCAGAGGACCAGCTCGTTCCTCATCAGCTGCTTCATGCCGGCTTCCGCAGCCTGGGCATCCGATTTCCGGATCGCATCGAAGACAGCCGCCGGCAATCCCGTGTTTGCCCACGTCATCGCTCTGCACACGCGGAAGCTGAGACGCAGCGATGTGTCGATCAACGCCCTCAGTTGTTTGCAGAACGGATTGCCCGACGCCTCGACCACGCAGGCATGAAAGGCGATCGTCGCCGCCAAGATGTCATCTGCCCCCTTTTCGGCAGCGGCGACGCGTTCCGTGGCGCCTTTCAAGGCGCTCCACTCCGGTCCGCGGGTTCGCCCGGCCGCCAGTCCCGCCATGGCAGGCTCGGCGGATAGGCGAAATTCGATCAGGTCGCGAACCAAGCCGCGGGACGGCTTCCTGTCGGCCAACCAGCGAAGCACATCCGGATCGAGAAGGTTCCAATCGCTTTGGGGCCGCACCGTCAGACCCCTTCGCGGGGCGAGGCCAAGAAGCCCTTTGGCGCCGAGCGCCTTCAAGGCCTCGCGAACGCAGCTCCGACCCACGCCAAATTCGGCGGATAGGTCCGTCTCGGTGATCCTTTCGGCGGCGCCGCTGTAGCTCCCGGAAACGATCCCTCTTCCCATGTACTCCACGATCGTGGTGACGAGCTTGTCACCGGGCATGACCGAAAACGCCGATCGACGTCCAAGGCCGTCCGTTGCGGAACGCATTTCATTCGCCGGCATGAACTCCCCGCCTCTTGCCAGCATCGGTAGCATGCGCGCGAACCCGGCCGCCCATTTGTTGCGATCGGGACCACATTTCTGCTGAATGGTCCAATGGAACGCTGAGACGGCGGCACCGCTCATGGCAGGGGTCGAGGCAATGCCGGCGCCGCCGTAATTGCCTTATTGCGGGATTCCTTCCTCGACGATGGCCAGATTCCACGGCTCGAGCGTGAGCTTCTCATTCGTGCCAATGCTGCGAGCGCTCAACAGGTCGGTGCCCGCCTTGTGGGCATAGACAAGGCTCACCGCCGTGCCGGAATAGTTGAAATAGAAGTGCACGGGCCTGTTCTCGCCATTGATGGCGGTCCGGACGTGCACGCCCGTCGGTAATTGCTGATCTGGTCCGATCAGACCGAGTTGCGCCAGATATGTGCGCAACACGTCGGTCTGCAGCGTATCGGACAGGTAGGTGCCCTCGTAAATCACATCGCCGGAGCCGAAGTTGTTTTCAGTGATCGCGGGCCATCTGCCGAAGAACGGATGGTCGTACCAGGCAAGGGCCTTGGCGGTGTCGAGCTGCAGGAATTCGGCCCAGTACCGGACCTTGTTCTCGCTTCCCGCGTGATAGGGATCATCCTTCAGCGCCAGCGGCTGGGGCAGGTTCGAGAATTCCTGATAATGGGCGCCGATGGCCTCGCGCAACGGCCCCGGCGCCATTACCCAGCGCACGGCGGTGTATTCATTGGTGAAGCCGCTCTTGAAGGTCATCAGCACATGGCCGCCGGCCTTGATGTAATCCGAGATGCGGTGAAGCAGGGCGTCGTCGGCGACGTACAGCGCAGGCACGATCAGCAGCTTGTAGGCTGAGAAATCCGCGGTGTCCGGGAAGACGAAATCAACCCCGACGTTCAGTTCATAAAGCGAATGGTGCAGCTGGCGCACCAGGCTCGCGTAATCGGCCTTGGTGGCGTTGTTCCATTGCGCGCCCTTGGCAAATGGCATGTCGCTGATGGCATTCAGCGAATCCCGGCTCCACAGGATGGCGACATCGTTGTGGATCTTCAGGTTGACGAGCTTAGGTCCGATCTTCGCCAACTCGTGCGCCGTGCGGCTGACTTCCCCATAGGCGCGGTTTGGTTGCAGGTCGTGCGACAGGACGCCTTTCCAATAGGTCTCCTGGTTGGCGTGAATCGAGGCCCAGTGCCAATACTCCACCATGTTCGCGCCATTGGAGATGTGGGTGTAGACGTCCTCGCGCAGCTGGCCGTCATAGGGCGGATACTGGGAGGAGGAGTCCCAACCGGTGGTCTGGGCGTTGGTCTCGGTCACCAGGAAGTTGCCGTGATTGAGCGAGCGGATGAAATCCTCCTGCAGCGTCTGATCCGCGCCGTCATACTGATCCTGCGGCGCCCAGTGATAGACATTGACCGCCGGGATATCGAGCGCCTCGGCGACCGCTTTCTCGTTGACGTCGGCATGCAGTGCGCCGGCGAAATCATGGGTTACGAACTGGCGCGGCGAGGCGTTCTGCCGGACAAGAGCCGCTTGCCAGTGCAGGAAATTGGTGACGCGCATGGCGCTCCAGCGCGCCCACTCCAGTTTGTAGCCCGTGCTTTGCGCCCCATCGGGGCGGGGCAGGTCGTCCCAGCTGTGAATGTTCTGGCCCCAATAGTTGAGGAACCAGGCCTTGCTGAGGGCTTCGGGCGTGACGAATTTCTTCTGCAGGTAGCGCTTGAAACCCTCAAAAACGTCATCATTGGCGGCGCCATAGGAGCTCGTCTCGTTATCGATCTGCCAGCCGATCACCGCGGGATTGTTCCTGTAATGGGCCGCGAGATTGCGGATCAGACGTCCGGCATAGAAGCGGTAAGCCTTGGCGTCGATGTCCATGTTCTGGCGCAAGCCGTAGGCGGCCGTTGCCCCCGACGTGGTGCCGTTCATGCGGCGCGCCAGGATTTCAGGGTGCTTCTTGGCCATCCAAGCCGGGATGGAATAGGTCGGCGTACCCATGATGACCTTGATGCCGGCCTTGCCCATCGCCGCCACCACGCGATCCATCCAGGCATATTCGAATTTGCCGTCTGACGGCTCCCAGAGGCTCCAGGTGGACTCGCCCATGCGCACCACCGTGATGCCCGCGGCCTTCATGAGCGCGACATCCTTGTCGAGCCGCTCGTAGGGCATGTATTCGTGATAATAGGCGGCGCCGTAGAGGACGGTGGTGAAGGGAGGTATCTTCGCGCCGTCCGCCTTGGCGGCGGGCGGAAGCAAGGCCGCCAGCGTCAGAACGCCAAGCGCGCCATACAAGATGGAAGTGACCGAGTTTCGGAAACGCCTGGCCATGCGTGCCTCCGCGGAGTTCGTTCAAGTGTTGTCAGCTTTGCAGCGATTGTCCCGGACCCAGCAGACCGCTCAATGGTTCAAGCCAGCGCGCATAGTTTCGCGAGCGGGCAATCGATGAATGAAACAGCCTCTGGCGAACCTGATGCTGGCTTGCGGTGCGAACCGCGTTCCCGGCTTCGTAGAAACGCAGGCAACGCTCGTCCCAAGGCAGATCGCAGAATGCCAGCAGGCGGCCGACCTGCGCCTCAAAATCCGTCACGAGTTCTTCGTATGAAAGCTCGAGCATAGCGTCCTCAGGCAGCACGCTGCGCCAGTGCGCCATCAGGTCTTCGTAGGCGTTATAGATCCGGCCCAGGTCCGTGAGGTCGTATGTAAAGTTGAGCGTGCTCTCGAATAGCGTCGCATAGCATGAAAAGCAGGTGTCCAGAGCATCGCGCTTGACATGGATGATGCGAGCATTCGGCAGTGCGAGGTGTATCAGGCCAAGATAGCGAAAATTTCCGGGCATCTTGTCTGTGATGCGGCTCGCGTCGGGCGCCAGAGAGCGAAGCTGCGCGACATAGCGGGCGCCAATGTCCACGAGCTGCCGCGGCGAAGGTTCCCCCCACGACGCTCGCCGCGTTCCGATCACTGCCAGAATCTCATCTTCGAACAGCGGAAGCTCCCCTCCGCCGAAAACCTGCGGGTGGCTGGCCAAGACCTGTTCGACAAGGCTCGTCCCGGACCGGGGCATCCCGACAACAAATATGGGCAGCTCCGAACCTGTCCCGTGCGGCTTCTCACCGGGGAAAATTCGCGCCGGAACGAGATCGCGGATACTTCGTATCTCTGCGGCTTCTGCGGCCGAGTCGTAATCGAGCGTGCTGCGCATCGCCTCATTTGCCGTCGTCAAATGCGCGAAGGCCTCGGGATAGCGCCCCAGGTCCTCCTCGGCCTTAGCGAGGGCGAAATGCAGCGTGGCGCGGTCCCGCGGCGGCATCTGTGCGGACCGTCGTTCCAGTGATCGCAACCCTGGCAGCCTCGCGTCATCGGCCGTGAAGCGTGCGCTCTTGGCGAGGGCGTAGTGCAATTTGGGCTCATGAGGGGCGAGCACGATGGCCTGTTCCAGAGCACGGCGCCCTTCGGCCAGTCTGCCGAGCTGGTGATAGGCATTGGCCAGTCCAAAATGGGCTCCGGCACTGTCGGGCCGCAGGGCAACGAGCCGTTGGAATGTCGCGATGGCGTCGGTCGCCCGTCCCTGCGCAATCAGTGCATTTCCGAGGCCTTCCAGGGCGGCAGCATGGTCCGGCCTGGCCGCAAGTGCCTGCGCGAAGCCTTTACGGGAATCCTCGAATCGTCCTTTCACCAGGTTGATGCCGCCCATCACGATGTGCGGCTCGACAAGCTTTGCATTCAGTTCAAGTGCACGGGCGCAACTCTCCAGCGACCGGTCGAGCTGTCCCAACATCTTGAGCGCATTGCCGAGATTTGCATGGGCGGCGGCATTCGCCGGCTCCAGCTCGATCATGCGTTCGAAACACCTTCGGGCGTCGTCGAATCGGCCCTTAAGATATAGAGCGCGTCCCATGTCGCCTTGCACGCCGGCATCATTCGGCGCAACTGCCGCGGCTCTGCCGAACAAGGCGAGCGCCTCGTCCAACCGATCGGTCTGAGAGAAGATCAGCGCCAAACCATGCAGACAGCCGACATGCTCGGGCGAGTTCTGCAGCAGGGCCTGATAGATCGCTTCGGCCTCGGCGAGCTTACCATCGCGATGAGCACTCACCGCACGGGCAAAGGCCTGTCCCGTGTTCGCAGCGTGCATGAACCTGCCACTCACTTTGCGCCACTTGGCTGCATACGACCGGAAACCGCAACTCAACCGAACTGACCGACCAGGTCCATGATATTTCAATCGCCCACGAGGTTAATTCACTTTCGTGAGCGTACACGTCGCACCGCGCTTGCCGGCGGTCCGGCAGTCCACGGTTTCGAACGGCTCCGGTGTGCCTGCGGCCGGTACGTAAGCCACAACCCCCTCGGGCCGGTCGGCGCATTTCAGCTCGACAATGTGACGTCCCTTGACGGCCTCCTTCCCAACCAATCGCGAGCCGGTAATCCGGCAAGCCACATGATGCTGGGCGATGACGTCGAGGAGCGACTGCATCGTTACAACTTGCGGGCCATTGTCCGACAGTTTGCACGGGATTCCCTGCAAATAGGAATCGTGGCAGCCCACGACGACCGGTTTCATGCTCGACCCTGGCAGAGGCGACGCAATGACATAGCCGGTGTCCGCACACGCCGCTTCCGTATAGTCCGTGTTGGTTTTCGCGCTTTGTCCGATCCAGCGCATATCGCGCAGCTTACAAGCCTTCCCGGTCCCGGTCACGACAGCTTGGGCCATGGCCTTGACATCCTGGTTGGCCGGAAGTCCGCAAAGCGGCCCGGGCTTTCTGCCGGCGGCAGTGTCGGCGGCATAGGCCGCGGACGCGCCGAAACAGGTGAATCCATAGGGCGTGCCCGGCTGTGGCGCGATGATGAAATAGCCGAGCCCGCCTTCGCACGCCACCTCGTAGGTCTTGGTGTCGACCGTTTCGCCCTTCTCGTTCTTCATAGGTCCCGCGCTGGCCAGAACCGCGCTGGTCACCTTGCAGTAGAAATGGATGGGCTCCAGGATCGCAGTGACATCGGACCTGTCCTGGGCCATCAGATCTGCAATAGTCTTGCCCTTGGCTTTGTCGCTCTTGCTCAGGCGATCGGCCTGATCCTGGTAATTCCCGAAGATCGAAACCTGGTTTGCCGAGGTGTTGGTCTGCGCCTCCATCGACGGCGGGATCGCTTCGGGCGTTGTCGTCGTCGTTGAGGGTCCCCCGGTCTGCGCCAGGGCCTGAAATGCAAAAAGGCCGCCGGCCAGGATTGCCGCGGCTAGCACGATGGAGTTTCTCATGACACTGCGACCTTTCACTCCGATCCGGCGAGATCGAGGCAGATCAACGGCCGGGCGGAGTGCCTCAGAGTTTGTTGACCCCTTTTCCGCGTTCTTGGTCACGGAAAAGAAAAAGGAGAAGGGGGCGCGTGGGAGGCCGGCCCCCTTCTCCGTCTTCAAGCGCTAATAGTTGAACTTCAGAGTCGCGACATAGCGCGAGTCCGAAGCGAACCAGTTACGAGGCGCCTGCAGATTGCCGTAGGTCGGGCTGCGGAAACCCATCAGGGTGTAGGCGGTTGCCTGCAGCAGGTTCTGACCGTCAACACCGAGCGTAAACATGTCGTTGATCTTGTACTGCACGCCGCCGTCGAGCTGGCCATATGGCGCGCTGAACACCGGCAAGGTCTGGGTGCCGTTGGCGCCGCTGGCGACCAGCAGGTATTTGCTGCGCCAGTTGTAGGCCAGACGCACGGACCAAGAGCCCTTCTCGTACATGCCCGTGAGGTTGTAGTTGTACTTGGAGAGTTGCTCGACCGGCAGGCCTCTGATCGCCTCCTTGCCGCCGCACAGCGTGCTCGTGTCTGCGGCGTTGTTGAACAGCTGGCAGGACTGGCTGCCCGGGCTGCGGCTGTCGATGTAGGTGAAGTTGGCATCGATGCCGAGGCCGTCGAACGGATCGGGCAGGAAGTCGAAAAACTTCGTGCCTCCGAATTCGACACCGCGGATGGTTGCCACGCCCGCCTGATTGTACCAGCCGCTCGTCTGCAACGGCAGCGGCTGGCTCATCAAGCCGCTGTTGCCCAAAGGCACCTGGGTCATGCTGTTGAAGGTGCCATAGGCCATGAAGTTGTGAATGGACTTGAGGAAGAGTCCGACATGAACCGCGGACTGGTTTTCGCCGTACCATTCCGCTGAGATGTCCATGTTGTCCGACACCTGCGGCTTGAGGAACGGATCGCCGTTAAGATGACCGGTTAACGGCAAAGTGGTCGTGCCGACATAGCAGGCGCCGGTCGGATCTATCGTGGTATAGCCGGGAGAGCTCGGCGGGGCGCCCGGGCAACCATTGAAGCCGATGGCACTGCCCGAGGCTGCAAGCTGACCGAAGCTGGGATTGGACAAGCTCTGCGACAATGCGAAACGAATGTGCGTCTTCTCGTTCGGCATGATCTGGACGTTGAACGAGGGCAGCGCCTTCGTGTAGTGCGTGCCGCCGGTGAACAGCGTGTCGCCTGCGGGGACTTCGTATTTCACGGTAGAATTGATGACCTGCCAGAACGAGTGATTCTGAACAACGTAGCCGTAGCTACGGTTCCAGTTGTTGACCACCCGTACGCCGATATTGCCGTCCAGCGGCATACCCCACACGTCGTCCAGACCGAACTCGGCCATCAGATATGCGGTTTTTGTGGTCGTTCCGGAAATCGTGGTGTCGCGAAGGGCCAAGTTCGGGCCGGTGGCAGGCGTGTACGCAGCACCCTGGTCAGTCGACGGATCATAGGCGTCGTTCTGTGAGTTGTACGTAAACCACCAGTAAGGAACCCAGACGTTGAGACCGTATTTGGCCGCCACGGCCGCGGCATCATAGCCACCGACATACTTGTACGACGGCAGGATGACCGTCGCCGGCGGCGGAACATCGCCCCGGAAGAAATTATCGAACTTCACCAGCATGGTGTGTTCCGGATGATCGCTCAGCCGGGTGTACTGCGAGACGCTGACTCCACCATAGGTCAACCAGGAAGGCGAAAGGCTGTGCCAGCTGTATCTGGTGCCCCTGTCTCGTTCCAGAAGGTTGGCATAACGGATGCCGCCCTTGATGGCACGAATGAAGTGGTCGTGCGCAAACTCGTACTTCGCATCAAGGTTTGCGGCCGTCTGCTGCCCGCTGTTACGCCCGGCATGATCCATCTCGGCATCCCAGGTGGCGCGGGTCGGATCCGCCGACAGGCTCGGATCGGTGAAAACGACGGTCGGCAGGTTGTTGCCGTTCATCTTCATGCTGATGTTCGACACGCTGGCCTGGGTGAAGAGGTCGAGGCCTTCATTGTTGCCGGTCGAATGGACGTACTGATAGCTGCCGGAGACGAACAGATTATCCGTCGCGTCCCATTGGAATCCGCCGCTGATATCCGTCGTGCGATTGTTGCCCCGGGACATGCCGGTGTTGTTGAAGGTGAACGCACAGTTGGCAACCGGGCAGTGCTCGACGGGATCCGCCAGAAACGGATCGCTTTGGTTGTCGTAATTGAGCGCCGTCGTCGACGTCAGCATGCCGCTCTGCGTGGTGGTATAGGAAGCGCCTACGGGAATGACTTCATGCGTGCCATTCGCGTAATACATCGCGTAGGTGCCGCCGTCGCTGTGGTAGGCCGACTGGAAGAATGTCTGGAAGACCTGCAGCCGCGACGTCGGCCTCCACTGGAACGCCTCGTAGAAACCCATGCGCTTGCGATCGGACACGCTGGTGCGCCAGTCGAAGCCGCCGGGGACGAACACGTTCTTGGCGGTTGCCCCCGCAGTGCCGGAAGCGACGACCGTGTTGTTGAGCGTATTCAGCGTCTGCAGGAAATACGGCTCCATCTGATAGGTGTCCATCCGGTAGGACAGATCGGAATACGCCACATCGACCAGCAGGCCGATTTCACCCAGCTTGGTGTCCCAGCGGTTGGTCATGAGGAGCGACGCGCCTGGGCGAACCTGGCCTATGAAATCGCCGTAGTTGGCGTCCACCGACGCGTTGATACGCAAGCCGTCGAAATCGAACGGCATATGGGTGCGCAAGTCGACCGAACCGCCGATGCCGCCCTCGATCTGGTCCGCCGTCGAGCTCTTGTAGACGCTGACCGCCGCCATGAGTTCCGGCGGCACGTCTTCCCACAACAGGCCGCGACTGCCGTTTGCGCTGAAATCGCTGCGGCCGTTCAGCGTGTTGGCAACCTGCGTGAGGCCGCGCACCGCGACGCCGCTGCCTTCGATCGAATAATGGTCGGGGTCGCTCACGGCTGCGAAACGACCGATCGTGACGCCCGGGATGCGCGCCAGGACCTCGGTGATGCTGTTGTCGGGCAGCTTTCCCGCCTGATCCGCCACCACGGCATCGACGATCTGGTCTGAATTCTCCTTGATCTGCTGGGCGGATTGCAGTGCCGCCCGCCGTGCCGTCACGGTCACCGTCTCAATGGTCTGGGTGTCCTGTGAAACAGCCGTGTTCACCGCAGAATCCGACTGTGCATAAACGGGCCCTGCCAGCGCCATCGCCAGCGCCGATACGCTACCCAACAAGACCAACTCCAACGACGTCGCTGACGCCGCTTTTCCCCTGGCTTTCATAAATCCTCTCCTGGCAACTTGTTACCCCCCAGCGCCGATCAGGCTGTTGCGTGCCCGCGCGGCTCTGCTCGCATTTCGCATGTGGCTTTGCAGGAAGCAGCGGAATCGTCTGCGTTGACCGCAGCTTCACAAATTCCCCAGGGCCTCCCCTTAGGCCAATGCGCCAGCCAGCCCGTTGCGGGCCATTTGTATGAGAAATGCTAGCAGCGCAGGGGAACGGCGGCGGAAGAATGTCGCATCCGGGATACTGTTGTTGCGAAGTGGACTGGGAACTCTGCGAAATAGCGAGGCGCAGCGCCGCCTGCGTCACGAATCTGGCGCATTGTCTGCCGATGTCATTGCGCCAGGCCTCTAGAGACGCTGTCCGAGCCGTTGTTCGAACTCGCCCCGATACCGCCGGCTGAGGTGCAGGCGGCTTCCATCCTTCAACACGACGTCGAACTCGCCGTGCGATTGCGGCTCCAGGTGCACGATGCGTTCGATGTTGACGATCGTCGAACGGTGGATCCGCACGAAGCGCTTGGGATTGAGCCTTTGCCCGAGCTGGTGCAGCGCCGCCCGGTAAAGCACTTCCTTGCCCTGGATGTGCAGGTTTACGTAAACGTCAGAGGCTTCCACCCAGTCGATGTCGGAAACGTTGACGAAACGCGTGAGGCCGCCGGTCTTTACGACCAGCCGGTCCCAGAGTCCCTCCGGCGGCGCCTTCTTGGCTACAACTTCCAGAACGTGCGATCCGAACCGGAAAGCCTGTCGATCCCTGCTACGAGCCTTGACCCGGGCCATCGAGCGCAGAAAGCGTTCGTCGCTGAACGGTTTGACGACATAGTCGGACGCATCGGCTTCGAAGGCCCGGACGGCGTATCCGTCATACGCCGTGACGAACACCGTCGGCGGCATCCTGTCGGGCCCAACCATCTGGATCACGGCGAATCCGTCCAGCTTGGGCATTTGCACGTCCAGGAAGACGACTTCGGGCTGCACGGTCTCGATCATGTCGACCGCGACGGTGCCGTCGTCCGCTTCCATGATCTCGCCGATGTCGCCATCTTCGCGCAGCAGAGCGATCATCCGCTTGCGCGCGGGTGCCTCGTCATCGACGACCAACACACGGATGCCACGCGATGCATGTTCGCTCATCTGACGGACTCGATCGGTTGCAGCGGAAGCCTGATCACCACCTCGGTGCCCTGCCCTTTCCGGTTCGCGATGCTGAAGCGGCTGTCGCCTGCCGGATAGAGTGCCGCCAGGCGTTCACGTGTCAGACGCAGTCCCTGCCCTTGCTGCTTGTCCAACTGCCATTCCGGCGGGAGTCCCACGCCGTCATCCCTGACGCGGATTTCCAGGTCGCCTTCAACGCATTTTGCCAAAATTTCAACGGTGCCGCGGGAACGGGCCCCGGACAGTCCGTGGCGAATCGAGTTTTCGACAAGCGGCTGGATCAGGAGGCATGGAACCGCGGCGCGCTGCACGGCCGGATCGATATGGATATCAAGCTTCAGCCGGTCGCCAAAGCGTAAGCGCTGGATGGCAAGGTAACGTTCCAACAGAGCGATTTCCTCGGTGAGCGGGATCAGCTGCCGGTCCCTGTACTCGTGCGAGAACCGCAGCAGAACGCCGAGGTCCTCTATCGTCTTGCGCGCAAGGCTCGGGTTGCCTTCCAGTTCCGAGGAGATCGCGTTCAAGGCGTTGGAGATGAAGTGCGGCTCCAGTTGCATATGAAGATTATGCAGATGGCTCTGGAGAAGCCGCTTTTCCAACTGCGTCGCCCGCAGTTGGCTCGACGCGTATCTTTGGTAATACCTTATGGCGTAAAGGGTGCCGATGATCGCGCAATATGTGGTCCAAGCGTCGATCCAGTAAAAATATCCATACTCCGGACTACGAAAGGGATTCCAGGCATCCCCGAGCGGATACTCCAGTGTCGAGTCGATCAAGACATGGGCGATGGAAAAGGGAATGCTCAGCAGAAGCAGGGCAACGACGCGCAGCCGCAGATGATCCTCGGAAATCTTCATACGGCGATCCGCCGCGAAGACCGCCGGCATCAACAGGCCCCAGCTCCAGGCGCCGATCAGTTTTGAAACGAAGACCGGCAGGCTGATGCCGTGAATCATCTCCGACGCGCCGCGAAACAGGCCAAATGCCGTGGCGAGAACGGCGATCAGAAGGAAATTCCACAACCATTTCGGCATTCCGAGAGGCAGGTCTTTCGAACCCGATTTGCCGCGGCCGTCCATTTCCGGGACCGTTCGGCCGCGGCGCGCATCACCGCGCAGCTCTGCCTCAGCCCGCGGTTCATCAATCGTCGACATGATCCCTCACTTGCCTGGCCGGCAAGCCCCAAGCCCGGGGGCGTCGCTTTTGTAGTACAGCCGCAGGGCGCGGGCTATCGTCCGTCCGCGGCCTAACCCCCGCCGAAACCTGCCCCACATAGCCGGCCCATCGGTGACAAGAACTGCCTCCCCATCGATCACGCTATCCAACGCGTCATCACGCACGCCTCCGAAGAATCCGCCGTTTGGCCACGCTGATGGACCGTGTCGCATCATGCCGGTCCACGCCGCAACATTCTGCCGGCGCTTTCGGTGTTCCCGATACGGTTTTGGTCAGACAAAAAGCAGAGCAAGCCCGGACCGAGCACACCTCTGCGAGGTCGGCGTGCAACAAGGCCCGAACGATCTTGGCGGGAAGATTGGGGCTTCCGATCCAAATGGTTTCAGTGACGGCCGTCGAGCGCCCCGATCTGCGGCGAAAGAAGGTTCGCTTGCATGGCAAGATCGCGCGTCAACTTGCCATCGCAATCATTTCCGGCCGATACCGAGCGGGCGAGCTGCTGATATGCGAGGAAGAGGCTTGCGCCGAGCTCCAGGTATCGCGTTCCTCCTACCGCGAAGCAATTCGGACGCTCGCGGCCAAGGGCTTGCTCAGCCCCAAGCCGAAAATCGGAACCAGGGTAAACCCCAAATTCCATTGGCAGCTTCTGGATCCGGATGTTCTCGCCTGGACATTTGAGGCGCCACCGGATCGCGAACAAATCAGCAGGTTGTTCGAACTGCGCAATATCATTGAGCCTTCCGCGGCGGGGCTTGCCGCGACCCGCCGCACCGATGCGGATCTGGACATCATGAAACTCGCACTTCGCAACATGAAGCGCTTCCCGCTCTCGACGCCCCAGGGCCGGAGCGCCGATCAGGAGTTTCATGTCACTCTGCTGCGGGCATCCGGAAATCCCTATCTGAGCTGCCTCGCCGCCGGAATCCGGGCGGCCGTCGACAGGACCGAGGTCAAACAACGAACGGGACGGCTCGTTCGCGACCCTATACGCGATCATATCGACGTGTTCGATGCCGTGGCCGCCGGGGACCCGGCAGGCTCGCTGGATGCCATGCGCGGGCTCGTCAATCGCGCGCTATCCGACTTCATCAAGGCATTTTCGGCGGGGTGATGCGCCCCGCGCCGCCCCCGGGGGCAACAGCGGTTCGATCCGGTGCCATTCCGCATCACTCAAAAGGTAGATCGGCTTCGCCATCAAAGCCTCCAAATCACTTTGGGAGACTTTGAATTACAAACCGGTCTCAACCGGAATCCTTATTGAGTACAGACCCTAGAAGGGAATGATTTGGACCCAGCCGTTCGATGTCATGGATGTGCCTCCGGATCAAAACTCTTCCGGACGTATCAGCGCGAATACGAGATAGGCGAGGATGCCGAGCGTCACGAGCGCGCCCAGCGCATAGTCCAGCGTCATCAGAGCCTCAGCCCAACCGCCCTCTCAAGGCCGAAGCTGCGTTCGCAACGAAATCGACTTGATCGCCCGCTCGTGGATCACTTCTGCAGCGACCTACTATTGCGACGGGCCAGGATTTGCGCGCGATTGGTGTTGCGAACGTCGCCCGGCCCTGTGGTCGGCTGGTTGGCATTTTGAAGTATCGCGCAGGTTCCGGCGGCTATATAAGACAAGCTGCACGACGAGTGGTTGGACGGAATGCGGGTTGCCGCCACGGCAGGTAGTCATCTCCGGCGCAGAAATGCGGCGTGGCGCGTTGTGGCTTGGGTGTTGTTGCTGTCGTTCACGCTGCAGTCCTTCATCACGCAGACGCACTTCCACTTGGCGGCCTTTCCGGCTGGATCGGCGCCTGTGGTCCAAGCCATTGAAGGCACGCCGGCGCAGGCCCCCATCGATCGCGAGCCGGCGCATTGCCCCTTCTGCCAGGCGATCGCCAGCTCGGGAATCTTCTTCACGCCCGCTGTACCAATCCTGCTTCTACCCGCGCTTTGGACAGAAATAGAGGCGCCTGTCCCGACTTACGGCGCAATCGGTCACAACGTCCCACGCAGCTGGTACAGCCGCGCACCTCCGCAGCACTGACCTCACGATCGAGCCTGCGCAGCGCTGCGCGCTGCGCTTCGGTGTGTGCCCGTATGAGCGGGTGCAACCGCCGTTGACACCTTTCCGGAGGTCTCGGATGGGATACATCAGTGTAAGTGGATATTCGAAGGCACAGTCGCCGCTCGCGTTGGCCGCATTGCTGCTGCTGTGTGGCTGCGCCGTCGGCCCGAACTTCAAGACGCCTGCGCCCCCCGATGTGGGTAGATACTCCGCCAGTCCCCTACCGACAGCTATTTCGACGGAGAACGCCGACCGCCAGCGCTTCGTTCCCGGCGGCGATATCGCTGGCGATTGGTGGACTCTGTTTCATTCAAATGCGCTCAATGCGCTGATCGATCGGGCGCTGGCGGGCAATCCCGATCTCAAAGCGGCGCAGGCGGCCCTGGCGGCGGCGCACGAAAACGTCCTGGCCCAGCGCGGCGCCTTTTTCCCCAGCTTGTCAGCCAGCTTGTCGGCCAGCCGCCAATCGCAATCGCAGATGTTGGCGCCCGCGCCCAACTTCCCGGCCGTGCCCAACGAGTTCCAATACAACCTTTTCACACCGCAGGTCACCGTTTCCTATGCACCGGATGTCTTCGGCTTGAATCGGCGAACGGCGGAGGCGCTGGAAGCGCAGGAGGACAGCGTCCGTTTCCAGATGGTGGCGGCCTACACGACCCTGACCTCGAATGTGGTCGTCACGGCGATCCAGAAGGCCTCGATCGATGAGCAGATCGCAGCGATCCGCGATCTCGTCGCCTCCAACACGCGCCTTTTGAAGATCCTGCAGTACCAATTCGACAAAGGCTATGCGAGCGGCGTTGATCTGGCCGCCCAGAAATCGCAGCTCGCCCAGACGGAAGCCATGCTGCCGCCGCTGCTGAAGCAGGCCATGCAGCTGCATGACCTTCTGGCGGTGCTGACGGGCCGTTTCCCCAGCCAGATGCCCGAGGAAAAAATTGAGCTGTCGAGTCTGACGCTGCCGGACCAGTTGCCGGTGAGCATTCCCTCGGCGCTGGTCGAGCAGCGCCCCGACATCCGCCAGGCCGAAGCCAACCTGCATGCCGCCAGCGCGCAGATCGGTGTCGCCGTGGCCAACCGGTTGCCCAACATCCAATTGACCGCCAACGCCGGCAGTTCGGCGCTTGCCTTCGATCGGCTGTTCACACCGGGCACCAATTTCTGGAGCATTGCGGGGGCGATCGCCGAGCCGATCTTCGATGGCGGCACGCTGCTGCACCAGGAGAGAGCGGCCCGCGCCAGCTATCGGCAGGCTGCTCAGCAATACCGCAGCACGGTGCTGGCGGCGTTCCAGAACGTCGCCGACACGCTTGCGGCCTTGGAACAGGATGCTCAGGCCTTGCAGGCCAGCAAGATCGCCGCCGACGCCGCCCAACAAACACTGGACGCGGTGCAGCGCCAGCTTGCGGACGGTTACGCCAGCTATCCCGCATTGCTGAGCGCCGAACAAGCCTATCAGCAAGCCCGCATCGCTCTCGTGCAGGCCCAAGCCAGTCGATATGCCGACACCGCGGCGCTGTTCCAGGCGCTGGGCGGCGGCTGGTGGCATCGCACGGATCTCGTCGAGGACAATCATGAGAAATGATCGCCAACGGCCCTATGGCCGAGCGCTAATGACGTTGCTGGTGGCGGCCGCGCTGATCGCCGGCTGCTCGCCCAAATCCGATAAGCAGGAAGGTGGCGCGGCATCCGGGGAGGTGGCCCTGACTGCCGCACAGCGGGCCCACATTCAGGTCTATACCGTCGCGCCGACCAGCTTCCACAAGACCATTGTGGCCAACGGCATCGTCGATTTCGACAACGATCAGGCCACCAGCGTCATTGCGCCGTTCTCAGGGCCGGTGGCGCGCCTGCTGGTGCCGCTGGGCGAGCAGGTCAAAAAAGGACAGGCACTGGCGATCGTGGATTCGTCGGACTTCGCCTCGGCCGTGGGCACCTATCGCAAGACGTTTGCCGCGGCGCGGACCGCGCGCCGTCTCGCCGACCTCGACAAGGATCTGGTGCAGCATCAAGGCGTCTCCCGCCGCGAAGCAGACCAGGCCGAAAGCGATGCGGTGGGGGCCGAGGCCGACCGCGATGCCGCCTTGCAGGCGCTGGTGGCGCTCAGCATCGATCCCAAAACCATCAAGGACATCCAAGCGGGCCGGCCGGTGTCGCGCATCGACGGCGCCATCCGCGCCCCGATCGGCGGCACAGTCGTGGAGAAGCTCATCACGCCGGGCGAACTTCTGGCCGGCGGGACCACGCCCTGTTTCACCATCGCCAACTTGTCGCGCGTCTGGGTGATGGCACAGGTGTTCGGGGCCGACGTCGCCTCCGTCGCCCGCGGCGACACCGCCGAGATTGACACCGGCATCTCCAAGACCATCACCGGCAGCGTCGATAATGTCGCCGCCGTGGTCGATCCCGATACGCGCTCGGTGGCCGTACGCATCGTGGCCGACAATCCCGACGTCCTGCTCAAGAAACAGATGTATGTCCGCGTGCAGATCCGCTCGGAGCGGCCAAGCACGGGCCTGCTGGTGCCGGCCTCGGCCATCCTGCGCGATGACGAGAACCTGCCGTTCGTCTTTGTCGTGAAACGTGACGGCGGCTTTGCCCGGCAACACGTCACGCCGGGATACCGCGATGGCGATCGCTACGACATCACCTCGGGCCTCAAATCCGGTGATCGGGTCGTTTCCAACGGCGCCCTCTTCCTCCAGTTCATGCAGAACCAATGAGCGAGCACCAGCCCCCTGCCGAGCCGAAATCCGCTTCGATCATGAACCGGATCGTCGGCGCATCCCTGTCGCAGCGCCTGCTCGTGGTCATCGCAGCCCTCGTTCTGATCGGCGCCGGCGTCTATTCCCTCATGCGTCTTCCCGTGGACGCCTATCCCGATCTGTCGCCGCCAATGGTCGAGATCATCACCCAATGGCCGGGTCATGCGGCCGAAGAGGTGGAGCGCTTGATCACCGTGCCGACCGAGCGCGGCATGAACGGCATTCCCAAGCTGGAGACGATGCGGTCCATCTCGCTTTACGGGCTGTCCGATGTTGTTCTCACCTTCCGGGATGGGACGGACAATTACTTCGCCCGTCAACAGGTGACCAACCAGCTGGCGGGGCTTGGGCTGCCCGATGGGGTCTCGCCGTCGCTGTCGCCAATGTCCTCGCCGTCGGGATTGATCTATCGCTACGTGCTGCAAAGCCCAGACCGTTCGCCCACGGAACTGAAGACCTTCGAGGATTGGATCGTCGAGCCGCAGTACAAATCGGTTTCCGGCGTGGCGGACGATTCCGGTTTCGGCGGCGGCACCATGCAGTATCAGGTGCTGCTTGATCCCGCCAAGATCGCAGGCGTGGGCCTCTCGGTGGCCCAGGTGGAAAGCTCGCTAGCCGCCAACAATGCCAATGCCGGCGGCGGCTTCTATTCGCAAGGCGGCCAGTTCTACTATGTGCGCGGCAAAGGGCGCCTCAAGACGCCGGAGGATATCGGCAACGTCGTGCTGGCGGTGCACAAGGGCACGCCGGTGACCGTGAAGGATGTCGGTCGGGTCAGCATCGGCATTGCGCCGCGCCTGGGCGAATTCGGCTACGAGAAACAGAACGATGCCGTGGAAGGCGTCATCCTGATGCGCACCGGCGAAAAGACCCAGCAAGTGCTCAACCGAGTGGAAGCCAAAACCAAGGAGTTGAACGAGACCATCCTGCCCAAGGACGTCCAGGTTCACCCCTTCTACGACCGCAGCGATCTGATCGCCCTGACCACCGACGTCGTGACCGGCAATCTGCTGCGCGGCATGTTCCTGGTCGTCGCCATCCTCATCTTCTTTCTCTATGACGTGCGGGCGGGTTTGATCGCGGCGGTGACGATTCCGCTGGCCCTGCTGTTCGCCTTCATCTGTCTCGATGTGCAGAACGCTTCCGCCAACCTCCTGTCGATCGGCGCCGTCGACTTCGGCATCCTGGTGGACGGGGCGGTGTTCATGGTGGAGAACATCTTCCGCCAGCTCGCGCTTCATCAGGAACGTCCGCTCGATGTCATCGCGGTGATCAAGGAAGCGGCCGCCGAGGTGGACCGGCCATTGTTCTATGCGGTGGCGGTGATTGTGGTGGGCTTCCTGCCGATCTACGCACTGTCCGGTCCGTCGGGCACGTTGTTCAAGCCGATGGCCGACACCATGGTGTTCGCGCTGGTGGGCTCGCTGATCATCACGCTGATGCTGCTGCCGGTGCTGTGCTCGTGGTTCATGCGCAACGGCGTCGTGGAGCGGCACAACCGGGCGCTGGATGCCATTCGCGCGGCCTATGAGCGAGGGCTCGATTATTGCCTGGCGCGCCCCTGGCAGACCGTCGCCGCGTCGGCCGGCGCCCTGGTGGTGTCGCTACTGCTCGTTCCCGGCATCGGCGCCGAATTCATGCCGCATCTCGATGAAGGCGCTTTGTGGGTGCGCGCGACGATGCCCTACACGATCTCCTTCGACGAAGCGGCAAAGATCGCGCCTCAAGTGCGCAGCATCCTCAACTCTTTCCCGCAGGTGACGACCGTCACCTCCGAGCTGGGACGGCCGGACGACGGCACGGATTCGACCGGCTTCTTCAATGTCGAATTCTATGTCGGCCTCAAGCCCTACGGAGACTGGCGTGGCTCCATCCGCAGCAAGCCGGAGCTGATCGAGGCGATTGACGCGAAGCTGCGGCAATTCCCCGGCATCGATTTCAATTACACGCAGCCGGCCGAAGATGCGGTGGATGAAGCCGAAACCGGCCTGAAAAGTGCGCTCGCCGTCAAAGTCTTCGGTCCCGATCTGCAGACCCTTCAGCAAAGGGCGAAAGCCATCAAGCAGGTGCTGGGGCAGGTGCGGGGCATCCGCGACGTTACCGTGGTGCAGGAATTGGGGCAGCCCAGCCTGACCATCGACATCGACCGCGCCAAAATCGCGCGCTACGGCCTCAACGTCTCCGACATCAACAGCCTGATCCAGACGGCGATCGGCGGCGACACGGCCACCCAAGTGGTGCAAGGCGAGAAGGAATTCGACCTCGTGGTCCGCCTCGATCGCAAATTCCGCGACAATGCGGAGGAGATCGGCAATATCCCGGTGCTGACGCCGGGCGGCCAGGAGATTCCGCTCAAGGAGCTCGCCGACATTCAGGTGACGAACGGTGCCTCCTTCATCTATCGCGAAAACAACTCGCGCTATATCGGCGTCCAGTTCTCGGTGGAAGGCCGCGACCTGGCCTCGGCGGTAGGAGATGCAATCCGGCAGGTCAAACAAAAGGTCTCGCTGCCGCAAGGCTACCGGCTGGATTGGGGCGGCGAATACACCGATTACACGGCCTCGAGCCGCCAACTCATGTTCATTCTGCCGCTCACCCTGGCGCTGATCTTCGCGTTGTTGTTCGTGCTCTACGACAACTTCAAATTCCCCTTCATCACCATAGCGGGTGTGATCTTGACGGCGCCCGTTGGTGGCATTCTGGCGTTGTGGATCACCGGTACGCCGTTCTCGGTCTCTTCGGGTGTCGGCTTTCTCGCCCTGTTCGGAGTCTCGGTGTTGACGGCAGTCGTTTACATCTCCTATGTCAACGAATTACGGCGCAGCGGCACACCGATGAACGAGGCGATCCGCCAGGGTGCCATCCTGCGTCTGCGTCCGATCATGATCACCGCCTTGGTCGCATCCCTCGGTTTGTTGCCGGCTGCGCTGGCGACGGGTGTGGGGACCGACTCCCAAAAGCCGTTCGCCCTGGTGATCGTGGGCGGCTTGCTGACGCGACTGGTGATCAGCGTCTTCCTCATGCCGGTGCTCTATGCCCTGGTGGCGCGCACCGGTGATCGGTTGGAAGTCTGATCCGTGCTCTGCGGGCATGGCCCGAATTGAAATCTGGGGTTGCCCGGGCGCCTTCGCTGCAGCCGGACGAGGACGTCCATAGCCAGGGTCGTAAACGCGCCATCATCCCGATGTTGGATCCCACGGCCATGGGGAAAGCCGATACCAACATTGTTCTTCCGCAGCTCGAACGAATTCAACGTGGCAGGTCGGCGAGCGGCGCCGCATTGGCAAACCGCGATTCTGCGAAACGGGCGCGCTGCAACGTTGATCTTTGGCAGCGCATCGGCGCGATTGCTGTCCATTGGTTCCGCTCGGGGTCCGCACCGGCGACAGAAAGCATGCGCTATCTCGCTCTTGTCGTAACTTGCTGAAATCGCAGTATAATTGGTGGGTGATACAGGACTCGAACCTGTGACCCGCTGATTAAGAGTCAGCTGCTCTACCGCCTGAGCTAATCACCCGTGCCGCGGAGGCGCGCCTATAGCAGAGCGACCCCGGCCTGTCCATGCGCCCCAAGCCGCCGCCGCCGCCGGGGCGAACAGCCTGTGGATAAACGCCTTTTCCCCGGTGATCCCGGTTCCTAGATGATCCCGGCCGAGTGGCGCGGAATCTCGACCTGGCGGTGGACATGGACGCTGAGCAGCAGCCCGAAACCGAACAGCACGGTCAGCATGGCAGACCCGCCATAGGAGATCAGCGGCATGGGAATGCCCACCACGGGGATCAGTCCCATCACCATCGCCCCGTTGATCATGATGTAGAAGAAGAAGTTGAGCGTGATGCCCATCGACAGGAGCCGGGCGAACTGGCTGCGGGCGCTCATCGAGATCTGGATCCCGTAGCCGATCACCACCGAGAACAGGATGAGAAGGGCGATGCAGCCCACGAAGCCGAACTCCTCGCCATAGTTGGTGAAGATGAAGTCGGTCTCCTTCTCGGGCAGGAAGTTGAGTCGGCTCTGGGTGCCCTGCAGGAAGCCCTTGCCCGCGGCGCCGCCCGAGCCGATGGCGATCTTGGCCTGGGTGATGTTCCATCCCGCCCCCAAGGCGTCGGATTCGGGGTTGAGAAAGGTCATGACGCGCGCCTTCTGGTAGTCGTGCAGCACGAACCGCCAGGCCAGCGGCACGGCGGCAACCACCGCGCCGAGCGTCGGCAGGATCCACCACCAGGACAGCCCGGCCAGGAACAGCAGCGCGGCGCCGTCGAGCACCAGGATGATGGTGGTGCCGAGGTTGGGCTGGATCGCCACCAGGCCCGCCGGCAGGGCGATCATCACCAGCGGAATGATGAGGCGCAGCGGCTTGGAGACCTCCTCGACGCTCTGGCCGTGGAGGAAGCGGGCCAGCGCCATGATCAACGCGATCTTCATCAGCTCCGAGGGCTGGATCTCGATGGGACCGAGCGCCAGCCAGCGCTGGGCGCCGAGGCCCACATGTCCGGCCACCACCACGCCGACCAGAAGCACCAGCGACACGATGTAGGCGGGATAGGCCAGGCTCAGCCAGCGCCGGATGTCGACCATGGCCACCACGATCATGAGCACGAAGCCCACCACGAAACGCAGCATCTGCTTGCCGGCCCATGGCGAGAACGAGCCGCCCGCCACCGAATAGAGCATGGCGAAGCCGACGCAGGCGATGATCGTGATCAGCAGCACGAGGCCCCAGTTGACCTCGTAGAGCTTGTCGACGATGGAGAGCGTGCGCCGCGCGGCGGCATAGGGTCTGCTGATCATGTCCTTTTCGGTCCGGCGGCCTGGGCGGCGTGAACGGGATAGCCGGTCGGCGTCTGCAAGAGATTGCGCTGTTGCGCGAACAGAAGGATGTCGCGGGCGGCCTGGACCTGGATATGCGGCGCCGCGTTGTGCTCCACGATGCAGGCGCAGGCATAGCGCGGCTGGCTCACCGGCGCGAAGGCGATGTAAAGCCCGTTCTCCCGCAGGTCCCAGGGCAGGCTTGCTTCGCTCCTGAGACCGCTCTCGCGCTCGGCCTTGGTGATGACGCGGACCTGGGCGGTGCCGGTCTTGCCCGCCATCTCGTAACCGGGCTGGGTGATGCGCCAGGCATAGGCGGTGCCGCCGGGCACATTGGCCACCGCATCCATGCCGCTGCGCACCATGTCGAGCGCCTTCTGCGAGAACGGCAGGGCGGCCGGCGGCACGCGGGGCTGCCGCGCGGCGCCGACGTCGTGGACCACGCGCGGCACCACCGCCTTGCCGCCCGCGATGCGCGCCGCCTGGACGCAGAGTTGCAGCGGCGTCGCCAGCACATAGCCCTGGCCGATGCCGGCCGACAGGCTGTCGCCCACCTGCCAGGGCACGCCGTAGCGAGCCAGCTTCCACGCCGAGGTCGGGATGAAGCCCGAAAGTTCTCCCGGAATCTCGATGCCCGTTTCGGCGCCGAGGCCCAGCGCCTTGGCGGCCGCGGCCATCTTGTCGATGCCGAGCCGCCGCGCCACTTCATAGAAGAAGATGTCGCAGGATTGCTGGACGGCCTTGTGCAGGTCCACGTGGCCGTGGCCGCCCGTCTTCCACTTCCAGCAATGGAACACGTGGTTTCCGAGCGTCATCGAGCCCGTGCAGTTCACTTGCAGGTCCTCGAGGCCGTTGTCGACGGCCGCCAGCGCCATGGCCGTCTTGAACGTGGAGCCCGGCGGATAGACGCCCCCGACCGCCTTGTTGAGCAGCGGCTTGCGGTCGTCGGTCGTCAACGCCTTCCACTGGTCGTTCGAGATACCGACGTTGAACAGGTTCGGGTCGAAGCCCGGCGTCGAGGCCAGCGCCAGGACGTCGCCGGTTTCGACATCCATCACGATGCAGGCGGCGCTCTCGGCGGCGAGGCGTTCCTCGGCGAAGCGCTGCAGCTGGCAGTCGATGGTCAGGTAGACGTCCTCTCCCGCCTGGCCGGGCAAAGTGCTGAGCTCGCGGATGACGCGGCCATAGGCATTGACCTCGACGCGGCTGGCGCCGGCCTTGCCGCGCATCTGCACGTCGTAGGCTTTCTCGATGCCGCGCTTGCCGATGTGGAACCCCGGCTGGGCGAGCAAGGGATCGCTGTCCTTCTCCTGATCGGCCTGGGTGGGCGGCGCCACGTATCCCAGGAGATGGCTCATCTCCGCGCCGTAGGGATAGGCGCGCGTCGTGCCGACATCGGGCTGCACGCCCGGCAGATAGGGCAGGTGCAGGTTGAGGCGCGCGAACTCGTCCCAGCTCAGGTTCTCGGCGATCGGGATCTGGGCGAACTTCTTGTTCTGGGCGATGTCGTGCAGCACCTTCTCGCGCTGGCGCGGCGTCAGCTCGATGATCCTTCCCACGGCGTCGATGGCGGACTGCACGCCGTCGGTCGCCTGTTCGGGCACGATCACGACGCGGTAATTGCGCCGGTTGGTGGCGAGCTCGTTGCCGAAGCGGTCGAGGATGCGTCCGCGCGGCGGGAAGATCACCCGCTGGCTGACGCGATTGGCCTCGGCCTCGGTGCGGTACTCATCGCCGTTCTCGATCTGCAGCTGATAGAGGCGCCCCGCCAGCACCAGGAAGACGCCCGCCACACCGCCGCCCATCATCAGGGTCCGGCGCGTGAAGGTCGCATAGCGACTCTTGTCCTTGCCGTCGAACAGCGGCATCAGAAGTCACTCCGCAAGGGGCCGACGAGCTTGCGATGGACGGCGCCCAGCCCCACCGCCACCGGGGCGTACAGCAGCACCGTGGCGGCGAATTCCTTCATGTAGGGCGAGATCGGCAGCCACTGCCAGCGATAGAAGACGTAGAACAGATAACCGCAGGCGCAGCACATCAGCGAGGCCGTCGCGAAGCCGAGCAGCGCCCCCCATCCCGACAGGCCGGCGAAGGCGTCCCTCTGCTTGTCGACCAGGGCGTAGGTGGCGACGAACGACGCCGCCCAGATGCCCGGAGGCCCGCCCGACAGCATGTCGTGCAGCACGCCGATGACGAAGGCCCAGCCCGGCGACATCAGGTCGGGGCGCACCAGGCACCAGAAATAGATCGGCATCAGCGCGTAGAGCGGCGCCGGAAACCAGCCTCCCAGGAACGAGAAGGGAAGATTGGAGACGAATACGCCGACGATGCCGCACAACACCGGGATGATGCTGGCGATGAGGCGTCCGCCGATGATGTTTCCCATGCGCTCCACGGGCCGGCCTCACTGATCGTCCGCCGGTCCGTCGGTCTGGGCGCCGGCCGGCGGATTGGCGGGAGGAGTGGCGGAAGGCGCGGGCTTCTTGATCTGCGGCAGAAGCTGCGGCGGCGGAAGCACGTTCATCTGAGGCTCGGCGGCGGCGGGCGGCAGCCCGGCCGCGGTGACCGGCAGGTCGCTGGGCGAGGCGGCGGGCGGATGCTCGGGCGGCCGCTTGAAATCCAGGATCTGCACGTCCTGCGCCGAGCTGGGATCGGCGAACAGCGCCACGCGCAGCGCGTCGCCTTCGCGCACCACGACGCCGATGGGCAGCCCGGCCGGCAGGATGTCGCCGTCGCCGGAGCTGACGACCTGGTCGCCCGGCTTGATCTGCGCGTTGGGCGGCAGCGCCTCGATCAGCGGTTCGGGCGAATTGTCCCCCGTCATGATGGCCTGGGCGGAGTCGGGCGTGATCGAAATCGGGATGCGGCTGTTGAGGTCGGTCAGCAGGATCACCCACGAGGTGCGCTGGCCGGTGAGGAAGATGCGTCCGATCATGCCGCGCGCGTCCACCACGGCCTGGCCCGGCTTGACGTTGTTGGACTTGCCGGCATCGAGGATCATGGTCTGCAGGAAGGGCTGGCTGGCGCGCCCGATCACCTTGGCGACCACGGTGGTCAGCGCCGGATCGGGCACGGCATGCAGGAGAAGCTGGTAGCGCTTGAGGCGGTCGTCGAGCACCACGGCGGTGTTGCGCCACTGGCGCAGGCGCGCGTTCTCCTCCTTGAGCTTCAGGTTCTCCTGATAGACGACGAAGATCTCGCCGATCGAGCTGACCCAGTTGTTGAGAGCCTCCATGGGCGCGCGGCTGGCCACCAGCGCCGGGCGCATCCAGTCGATGATGCTGGCGCGGGCGCGGTCGAACAACGCCGATTGCGCCTTGCCGACCAGGATCAGAGCGACGGCCAGCGCGGCGACGATGATCAGCGGCAGATGGGCGTTGCCGCGCCTAGAGATTTTCCAGGTCCCATTCGCCATGCAAGCTCCGACGGGCTTACGCCCCTACGCACTCAGAAAGCCGTCGAAAGGACGTGCCGCATGCCTTTCGTATTCTCGAGGACCCGTCCGGTCCCCAGCGCCACGCACGACAACGGGTCGTCGGCGATGGAGATGGGAAGTCCGGTTTCCTCACGCAATACCTGATCCAGATTGGCGAGCAGCGAGCCGCCGCCCGTCAGTACGATGCCCTTGTCGACGATGTCGGCGGCGAGTTCGGGCGGCGTCGCCTCGAGCGCCACCTTCACCGCCTCGACGATCGCGCCCACCGGCTCCGCCAGCGCTTCGGCGATGTGGCGCTGGGTGATCGTGATCTCCTTGGGTACGCCGTTGAGCAGGTCGCGCCCCTTGATCTCGAGCGTCACGCCGGAGCCGTCCACGGGCGGCGCCGCCGAACCGATCTCCTTCTTGATGCGCTCCGCGCTTGCCTCGCCGATTAACAGGTTCTGATGGCGCCGGATATACGCAATGATCGCTTCATCCATTTTGTCGCCGCCAACCCGCACCGAGCGCGAATAGACGATGCCGCCCAGCGACAGCACCGCAACCTCGGTGGTGCCGCCGCCGATGTCCACCACCATCGAGCCGGTGGGCTCGGAGACCGGCAGGCCTGCGCCGATCGCCGCCGCCATCGGTTCCTCGATGAGGAACACGCGGCGGGCGCCGGCCGACAACGCCGATTCCTGGATGGCGCGCCGTTCCACCGCCGTGGAGCCCGAAGGCACGCAGACGATGATCATCGGATTGGCGAAGGAGCGGCGGTTGTGCACCTTGCGGATGAAGTGCTTGATCATCTCTTCCGCGACTTCGAAATCCGCGATGACGCCGTCGCGCATCGGCCTGATCGCCTCGATGTTGCCGGGCGTCCGCCCGAGCATCATCTTGGCGTCGTTGCCGACGGCGCGGACCTGTTTCTTGCCGCCGCGATTGATGGTGGCGACGACCGACGGCTCATTGAGCACGATGCCCCGTCCCTTGACGTAGACCAGCGTGTTCGCGGTTCCGAGATCGATCGCCATATCGCTCGACAGCGCGCCGAGAAGACTGCCGAACATGCTTAACCTGCCATTCCTTCCCTGCCCGGCGCCTGCCTTGCAACTGTCGTACCCGCAGAACCGGCCCCGGCGGCGTGCCGCCGAGGCCGGACTGTCTCATCGTGCGACGTTCAAGGCCTCTGGCGCCTGCTTTTTGCGTTTCACCAAGAGCTTGTTGAGAGCATTAACATAGGCGTGAGCCGACGCCACCAAAGTATCGGTGTCCGCGCCCTTGCCCGTTACCGTACGTCCGTCTTCCGCCAGCCTGACATTGACATTGGCTTGTGCGTCCGTGCCCGCGGTCACGGCGCCGACCTGATAGACTTCGAGCGTCGCCTCGTGGGGATAGGCTTCGCGGATGGCCCGGAAGATCGCATCGACCGGGCCGTCGCCAGTGGTCTTGACGCGCCGTTCCTCGCCTTCGACGTCGAGCGTCATCTCGCAGGCCGGCGCAAAGCCGATGCCGCATTCCACCTTGAGCGCCTTCATCACGATGGTGTCCTGGCGGTGGACGATCTCGTCGTCGACCAGGGCGACGATATCCTCGTCGAACACCTTCTTCTTGTCGGCCAGATCCTTGAAGCGGCGGAAGGCGTCCTCCACCGCCGCGTCGGCCAGATGGTAGCCCAGCTGTTCCAGCTTCTTGCGGAAGGCATGGCGCCCCGACAGCTTGCCCAGGACCAGCGAAGTCTCCTTCACGCCCACATCCTCGGGACGCATGATCTCGTAGGTCTCGACGTTCTTCAGCATGCCGTCCTGGTGGATGCCCGATTCGTGGCTGAAGGCGTTCTTGCCGACGATCGCCTTGTTGAACTGCACCGGGAAGCCGGTGACGTTCGACACCAGCTTGGAGGCGCGCGCCAGCATCGAGGTGTTGATGCCCGTGGCGAACGGCATGCGGTCGCCGCGCACCTTGAGCGCCATGACGATCTCTTCCAGCGCCGCGTTGCCGGCGCGCTCGCCGATGCCGTTGATGGTGCACTCGACCTGCCGGGCGCCGGCCAGCACGCCGGCCAGCGAATTGCCGACCGCCAGTCCCAGATCGTTGTGGCAGTGCGTGGCGATCACCGCCTGGTCGATGTTCGGCACGCGGTTCTTCAGCATGGCGATCAGCTCGAAGAATTCCTGCGGCGTCGCATAGCCCACGGTATCGGGAATGTTGATCGTGGTGGCGCCGGAGCGGATCGCCAGCTCGACGCATCGGCAGAGGAAATCGTGCTCGGTGCGCGTGGCGTCCTCGGCGCTCCACTGCACGTCGTCCACCAGCTTGCGGGCATACGCCACCGAGGCGCCCACCGCGTCGAGCACGGCGTTGGCGCCCATCTGCAGCTTGTGCTTCATGTGCACCGGGCTGGTCGAGATGAAGGTGTGGATGCGCGGACGCTTCGCCGCCTTCACCGCGGCGCCGGCGCGGTCGATGTCCTTGAAGCCGGCGCGCGCCAGGCCGCACACGGCGGCGTTCTTGACGCGGCGCGCGATCTCGGACACCGCCTCGAAATCGCCCTGCGAGGAAATCGGAAAACCGGCCTCGATGATGTCGACGCCCATGCCGTCGAGATATTCTGCGACTTCGATCTTCTCTTCGAGAGTCATCGCGGCGCCCGGCGACTGTTCACCGTCGCGCAGCGTCGTGTCGAAGATTCGTACTCGTTCCGCTTTCACCGTATTCGTGCTCATGGCCATTCGTTCCTTCCGTTCGCCGCGCCTCGCGGCTTCGATCTCTCCTTTCGCTGCCGATCCCCTAAACACCCGGCGCGGAGCATCCGCGCCCGCCGGCGCCTAGGGGCTGCTAAGGAGGAGAAGCCGGTTCTGCGACAAACCGAGGGAAGGACGGGCCGCGAGCGCAATGCGCGCGCCGACGCCTGCGGAGAACCCGCAGTCCACGTCGTGCCAAATCGCGCCTTGCTTCATCGCCGGATCGCCGTTCCGCCCGCCGAGTTTTTCAGCTCGCCAACTTTAACGATATGCCGTTAAGCGCCCCTGAAGACGCGGTTCGACCTCGTGGGAGGCTTTTACGCCGGAAGGCTCGTGCGGCGCAAGGCCAACTCACTGTTTCCGCGGTGAAAATTACGACAGCCGCCACCCTTGCCGGCGCTCCGGCAAGGGGCTCCTCCGAGACCTTCCCGTGGCCGCCGGGGCGACAAAAAAGGTCACGGCGGAATCGATTTTCGCTTTGCCTGCCGCGGGTCGCCATGGTTGTGTGCAGCCGAGCCGCACGGACTCACGTACGGATCAGCCGACGACATCCGACCACCTGCTTCGAGGCACGCTGGACATGAAGATCCTGCCGCCCGTCTCGATCGTGACACGCCGCTTTCTGCCCAGCTCCTGGGACGTGATGGCGGCCATTTTCGTGTTCGGACTGATCATCCTGTTCTCGGACGCCAGCCGCGAGGTCATCCAGCCGCTCACCTCCCTAGCCCGCAAGCCGATCTCCCTGGACCCCTCCGCCCTGCCGCAATACGCCCTGCGCACGGCCCTTAGGATGTTGGTCGCACTGGCTTTTTCGCTGACCTTCACCTTCACTTACGCCACCTGGGCGGCCAAGAGCCCGCGGGCCGGCACCCTGCTCGTGCCCCTGCTCGACATCCTGCAGTCGATCCCGATCCTGGGCTTCCTGTCGGTCACCTTGGTGTTCTTCCTGTCGCTGGCGCCGGGCCGCATCCTGGGGGCGGAGTTCGCCGCCGTCTTCCTGATCTTCACCAGCCAGGCCTGGAACATGGCCTTCAGCTTCTACCAGTCGCTGCGCACGGTCCCCACCGAGCTGACCGAGGCCGGGCGCGTGTTCGGGCTCAATGCCTGGGCCCGCTTCTGGCGCATCGAAGTGCCCTTCGGCATGCCCCAGCTCATCTGGAACATGATGATGTCGATGTCCGGGGCCTGGTTCATGCTGGTGGCCTCCGAGGCCTTCACGGTCGGCAACACCTCGATCACCCTGCCGGGCATCGGCTCCTATATCGCCGCCGCCGTCGAGGCCAAGAGCCTGCCGGCCATCTTCTGGGCCATCGGCGCCATGCTGGTGGTGATCCTGATCTTCGACCAGCTGCTCTTCCGGCCCCTGGTCGCCTGGGCCGACCGCTTCCGCATCGACGCCGAACCGGGCGACGAGGAGGTCGAATCCTGGGCCCTGAAGATGTACCGGCGATCCAAGCTGTTCGACGCCATCGGCACGCCGTTCGAGATCCTGATGCGGCGCAGCTACCAGCTCACACCCCCGGCGCGGAAGCTGCCGGTGGCCAAGGCGGTGATCCCGGCCTGGCTGGCGGCCGGCATCTGGTACGCGATCCTGGTGGTGCTCGGCGCCTATGTGGTGTGGCGGGTGGCGAGCTTCGTGGGCGCGTCGCTGGGCTTTTCGGACTTCGTGGGCGTCTTCCTGCGCGGGCTGGCGACCATGGCGCGGGTCATCCTGCTGATCGCCCTGGCCAGCCTCGTCTGGGTGCCGATCGGCATCCATGTCGGGCTCAGGCCCCACCTGACGCGCATCGTCCAGCCGATCGCCCAGTTCCTGGCGGCCTTTCCGGTCAACCTGTTGTTCCCCGTCGCCGTCTATCTGATCGTGCGCTGGGAGCTGAATCCCGACATCTGGCTGTCGCCGCTGATGGTGCTCGGCACCCAGTGGTACATCCTGTTCAACGTCATCGCCGGGGCCTCGGCCCTGCCCAAAGAGCTCCGCGACGTCAGCGACAACCTGCAGATCAAGGGCTGGCTGTGGTGGAAGAACGTCGCCCTGCCCGCCGTCTTCCCCTATTACGTGACGGGCGCGATTACCGCCTCGGGCGGCTCGTGGAACGCCTCCATCGTCGCCGAAGTGGTGAGCTGGGGCTCCAGGCAGCTGCACGCCTTCGGGCTGGGCGCCTATATCTTCGACGCCACCACCGCGGGCGATTATCACCGCATCGTGCTCGGCCTGGCGATGATGAGCTTCCTGGTGGTGACGGTGAACAGGCTGTTCTGGCGGCCGCTCTACTGGTATGCCGAACGCAAGTATCGGATGGGCTAGCGTCATGGATGCCTCGGTTCTCCTCGACGTGCACGGCGTGCGCCGGACCTTCCCGCGGCCCGGCGGCGACGAGCTGCTGGTTCTCGACGGCGTCGACCTCAGCCTGAAGGAAGGCGAGATCGTGGGCCTGCTCGGCCGCTCGGGCTCGGGCAAATCGACGCTGCTGCGGCTGATCGCGGGGCTGGCCAGGCCGCAGGGCGGCTCGCTCAGCTATCTGGGCCAGCCCATCGACGGACCGGCGTCGGGCATCGCCATGGTGTTCCAGGGCTTCGCCCTCTTTCCCTGGTTGACGGTGCTCGAGAACGTCCAGCTGGGGCTCGAGGCGCTGGGCCTTCCCGAAAAGGAGATCCGCACGCGCGCCCTGGCGGCGATCGACCTGATCGGACTCGACGGCTACGAAAGCGCCTATCCGCGCGAGCTGTCGGGCGGCATGCGCCAGCGCGTCGGTTTCGCGCGCTCCCTCGTCGTGCATCCCAACATCCTCCTGATGGACGAGCCGTTCTCGGCGCTCGACGTCCTGACCGCCGAGAATCTGCGCACCGACCTGATCGAGCTGTGGATGCAGGCCAAGCTGCCGATCAAGGGCATCATCCTGGTCACCCACAACATCGAGGAGGCGGTGCAGATGTGCGACCGCGTCCTGTTGTTCTCCTCCAATCCCGGCCGCGTCACCTCGGAAATCGTCATCGACGCGCCGCGGCCGCGGGAGCGCACCGATCCGCGCTTCGAGGATTATGTCGACCAGATCTACGTGGCGATGACGGCGCGCCGCGTCGAGCGCCAGCGCCAGGCCCCGCCCACCGGCTCCGCCCCGGTGCAGCAGCTCACCCATGTCTCGTCCTCCACCATCGCCGGCCTGATCGAGGCGGTGGCGGCGCCGCCCTACAACGGCAAGGCCGACCTGCCCGACATCGCCAGCGACCTGCAGCTCGAGATCGACGACCTGTTCCCCGTCACCGAGGCGCTGCAGCTCTTGCGCCTGGGCGACATCGAAGGCGGCGACATCAAGCTCACCCACATGGGCAAGCGCTTCGCCGACGCCGACACCAACGAGCGCAAGGAGATCTTCTCGCGCTCCCTGCAGAGCTACGTGCCGTTCGCCACCCATATCCGCCGGGTGCTCGACGAGCGCGCCAACCATGCCGCGCCGCGCCGGCGCTTCATCGACGAGCTCGAAGACCACATGGCCGAGGACGCCGCCGAGGAGACGCTGCGCGCCATCATCAGCTGGGCGCGGTTCGCCGAGCTGTTCTCCTACGACAAGGAGAGCGAGATGTTCAGCCTGGAGAACCCGACCTAGGCGACCTGGCAGCCAGGCGGCGGCCGAAGCAAAGGCAGACGCACCGTGATCTTCCGCCTACGCGCGCACCAGACCTGGCCTTTGGCGTTCCTGATCGCCGCCGCCGTCGTGTCGTTCGTGTGGCTCGACCTGCCGCTGGCGCGCTGGACCGCGGGCAATATCGGCCGGATGAACGCCTTGGGCACCGGCCTGGCGAGCCCGATCCTTCTGTCGATCGAGGCGGCGACGGCCTTGACCTTGATCGTCGTGCGCCTGGCGCGCGGCCACCTCTCCCGCTGGAACGAAGCCGTGGCGCTGGCGAGCCTGACCTCCATCTGCGCCTATGCGGTCAACGAGAATGTCCTCAAGCTGATTTTCGGCGTTCCCAATCCGCAAAGCGTGCTCATGGGCGCCTCTCATGCGCTCCACCTGATGGCGGGCGGCCCCACCAGCAGCTTCCCGTCCGGCCACATGGTCCTCGCCAGCGCCTTCGCCGGCGTGCTGATGAACCTGCAGCCCCGCATCGCTTGGCCTCTGTGGGCCTTGCTCGCTTTCGGCATCCTTCTGCTGGTCTGGGGCGACTGGCATTTCGCCAGCGATGCGTTCGCCGGGACGTTCGCCGGGCTCGCGGCCGGCTTCCTGGCCGGCGAGGTGTGGCAGGCCCATGCGGATTAGTTCCCGCTATTGCGGTACGTTGGGCAGCGGCGCCTGAGAGATCAGTTTGAAGTCCGCGGTCGAGAAGGTCGCCGCAGTGGCAGAGCGCCCGTTCTCGAACACGATCAGAAGTCTGTCGCTGCCGATCTGGTGGAGCGTCAGGATGGTATCCGCCGTGAGAAGCAGAATGGGCTGACCGCCGGCTCGATAGGCATACAACGAGACACGGTCGTTGCCGTCGAGTTGCCCGTCACCGTTCGTGTCCTTGTCGACGACGCTCAGCAAGAGGCCCGTTACCGGCGGCATCTGCGCCCCCGAAAAGATGGGCGCCTGGGGTTCCGTCGCGTAGAGCGCCTCTTCCGTCACGATCAAGTGCTGATAGCCCCGGAACATCCACCGGCTCGCACCTGTGTCGCCGTCGATGATAAGGAGATTGACCGCGCCCACGCCTTGCTTGTCGCCGGCGATCCTGACCTGGTCCTGCAAACCATAAACTTTCGGCGGGCCGGCCCAGCGCTTGAGCGGAACGAGGCGCTCATGCCTGCCCGCCCCTTGCAGCGTGACGTCGCCGATACTGTAGTCGTCCGCCTCGAGCCGGTAGGTGAAGTCCTTTTCCGCCGCTTTCGGAACAGGGGCGAAGTTTCCTTGAGGCCACCACCACGTGCCGTAGTCGCGATGAAACTGCGACCACAGCCCATGACCCGCAGCCACGGCGCCCGCGAGCGCCACCACCGCCAGCGCCAACGCGTTGAATCGCCAGATGAAACGAAAGAATCGGTTGTCGTCGGACATGCGCCCCTCCCACCTGAATCTCTGACGCGTCATGGCGCCACGAATTCGTGGCGCTTCCGTGTCGATGCAAATGCCGGGATGTAGCGGAAATGGCGATGGCAGCGGCAGGCTTCAAGGGGTGGGCGAAAATAATCTTTGAACATTGGAATTGCTCCGCATCGTTCTTCGAAGCCGTGAACGCACAGGGATTTGCCGCGCGGCGATAGGGGCGATGAGCGCCGCGTGCTATGATTGCGGCCTCTGCAATTCAGTCTCATTGGGGGGACGAATGGGCAAAAATATTTTCACCACCATCGCGATCCTTGCCGGCATCACCCTGGCGCTCGGCGGCTGCGACGACAAGCACAAGAGCGAGACCAGGACCGAGGACGGCCACGCCACGATCACCTTCGGCAACACCAAGGTCCAGGTCGCCGACGACCATGCTTCGGGCGTGACCCTGCCCGCCAACATGCCGGCCTATGCCGCCGTCTATCCCGGCGCCGACGTGCGCGCTGTGGTGACCACCAACGACGCCTCGATGACCGCGATGATCACCTATGCCACGACGGCCAAGCCGGGCGACGTGCTCGCCTTCCACAAGAAGAACGCCGCCGCGGCGGGGCTCGACATGAGCCAGGACGTGCAGCTGGGCGGCGTCTGGCACTTTGCGGCCCAGAAGAAGAGCGGCGACGCCAACCTCACGGTCACCATCGTGGCGGAGAACGGCCGCTATTCGGTGCAGGAAACCTACAAGTAACGCAACCTCACGGCAGGTCGGGCACCGGGCTCTTCGAAATCATCTTGAAATCGACGAGCGAGAAGGTCTCGGCCGAGGTCTTGCCGTCGTCGCGGAAGACCACGAGATAGCGGTCGAGGCCCACCTGCTGCGCCGCCATGATGCTTTCGGCGGTGAAGAAGCGCACCGCCGGGCCGCCGCCGACGCGGTAGCAGTAGAGCGATTCCTGGGTGCCGTCGTTCTTGATCCGCTCCGACACCGTCAGCACCAGGCCGATGACGGGCGCCATGGGGCCGTCGTCGCGCAGCGGATCGGTGGAGAGGATGGTCTGGTCGTTGCCGCGGAACATCCAGTGGCTGGAGGCGGTCTGGCCGTCGACCACCAGCAGATTGACGTCGCTGCCCGCCGCGTCGGGCGAGCGCGGATCGCCGGTCCAGCGCTGCAGGACGAAAAGCTTTTCGCGCCTGTCGCCCAGCACGATGGCGTTGCGCGCCAAGCGATAGCTGACGCCGTGCGCCCCCGACAGCGGCGCGAAGCCGGCAGCGGTGGGTCCCTGCGGGCCGCGCAGCGCAGAGAAGACGGCCGCCAGCAGCATGCCCAGCATCGCCAGCCCGAGCACGGCGATCACAACGGCGTTGATCCGCCACAGATAGCGGAAATATTTGTCGACCGGGCGCACTGATGCTCCCCACAGCGGCGTGCGGGGGAAGTGTGTCCCTGCGGGGGGAGATTGGCAATCGGCGGACGGACGGCCGTTTCCTCCGCCGTTTACGCCCGATGATGTTCCTCGCCCTGAAAGGGGGAGGTTGGTTTCCGAAGCTTGCGCAGCAAGCGGAGGAAAGCGGGCGGGGGTCAGCGGCCTGACCCCTCTCCAAAACGCTGCGCGTTTCGTCCCTCCCCTTTCAGGGCAGGGAAAGTCAGTTCTTCTCCTTGTCCACCAGCTTGTTCTTGGAGATCCACGGCATCATGGCGCGCAGCCGCATGCCGACTTCTTCGATGGGATGATCGGCGCAGCGCGCCCGCATCGCCTTGAACGAGGGCTGGCCGGCCTTGTTTTCCAGCACCCAGTCGCGGGCGAAGCGGCCGGCCTGGATGTCTGCGAGCACGCGCTTCATCTCCTTCTTGGTCTCGGGCGTGACGATGCGCGGACCGGTGACGTATTCGCCGTACTCCGCCGTGTTGGAGATCGAGTAGTTCATGTTGGCGATGCCGCCCTCGTAGATCAGGTCGACGATCAGCTTCACCTCGTGCAGGCATTCGAAATACGCCATCTCGGGGGCGTAACCGGCTTCCACCAGGGTCTCGAAGCCGTTGCGGATCAGCTCGACGACGCCGCCGCACAGCACCACCTGCTCGCCGAACAGGTCGGTCTCGCATTCCTCGCGGAAGGTGGTCTCGATGATGCCGGCGCGCCCGCCGCCGATGGCCGAGGCGTAAGCGAGACCGAGGTCGTGGGCGTTGCCCGTGGCGTCCTGCGCCACCGCGATGAGGCATGGCACGCCGCCGCCGCGCTGGTATTCCGAACGCACCGTGTGGCCTGGGCCCTTGGGCGCCACCATCAGGATGTCGAGGTCCTTGCGCGGCTCGATCAGGCGGAAATGCACGTTGAAGCCGTGGGCGAAGAACAGCGCCGCGCCCTGCTTCATGTTGGCGGCGAGCTCGTCCTTGTAGATGTCGGCCTGCAGCTCGTCGGGCGTCACCATCATCATGCAGTCGGCCCATTTGGCGGCCTCGGCGACGCTCATCACCTTGAAGCCGGCGGCTTCCGCCTTCCTGGCCGAAGCGCCGGGGCGCGCCGCGATGGCGACGTCCTTCACTCCCGAGTCGCGCATGTTGAGGGCGTGGGCGTGGCCCTGGCTGCCGAAGCCGATGACGGCGACCTTCTTGTTGACGATGAATTTCAGATCGGCATCCCGATCATAATAGACGCGCATGGGCTTTCTTCCTTGCTTCCTAGTTTCACGGCAGGGCGCGAACGAAATGCACGAACCCAGCTACCATAGCGACTGCAACGAGCACACCCATCAATCCGCCCAGGAACATCTGCCACCGTCGGGATGGCCAAGACGTGATCACTCCAAGCAACAGCTCAAACAAGAAGTGCATTGGATGGCCTTTGCAGGCGCGCTCATTCGTATCTGCGTAATCCGCTCTTGCTCCTGTCTGACTGGCCGGGTCAAGCCCGGCTGTGATGGTAAGAATATTACCTCCCCTTTGTGGGGAGGTCGGAGAGCGAAGCGATCCGGGTGGGGGGCGGTGCCAAACGGAAATGTCGGCCCCCCACCCCAATTCGCTGCGCGAATTGGACCTCCCCACGAGGGGGAGGTTAAGGGAAGTCACATCGGGTCCGGTCCGCGCGAGATGGCGACGACGCCGGTGCGCGAGACTTCCACCAGGCCCAAAGGGCGCATCAGGTCGATGAAGCTCTCGATCTTGGCCGGCGCGCCGGTGATCTCGAAAACGAAACTCGTGTGCGTCGTGTCGACCGGGCGCGCCCGGAAGGCCTCGGCCATGCGCAGCGCCTCCACCCGCTTCTCGCCGGTGCCCGTGACCTTCACCAGCGCCATCTCGCGCTCGATGGAGGGCTTGTCGATGGTCCAGTCCACCACCCGCTGCACCGGCACCAGGCGGCCGAGCTGGGCGCGGATCTGCTCGAGCACTTCGAGCGTGCCCGAGGTGACGATGGTGATGCGCGAGGTGTGGGCCTCGGCGTCGACCTCGGCCACGGTCAGCGACTCGATATTGTAGCCGCGCCCCGAGAACAGGCCGACGACGCGGGCGAGAACGCCGGCCTCGTTGTCGACCAGGACGGCGAAGGTGTGGCGTTCGATGCGGTTCATCTGCGTTTCAGCCATATTCTCTGAAATTCTTCGACGGGTATTTCCTTCACCTCGTATTCCGGCTGCGCCGCGATCTCCTTGAGGGACGGCACGGGCATGACGCCGAGGCTGGTGCCGCCGGCCTCTTCGTCACCGTCGGCAAAGCCCTTGCGGCCGTCCTTGTAGATCTCGACCTTGCGCCGCTCGTAGGAATCGTCGCCGATCTCGCTGTAGATCTGGACCGGCGCGCCCGGATCCTTGTGTTTCCATTTTACGTGGAGGTACCGCATTCTCATCCTTAACCCCTCACCCGGTTTGCCGAAGCACTTACCGCGCAAGTGCAAGCCAAACCGCCCTCCCCCGCAAGGGGAGAGGAGATTTTCTAAACCAGCATCTTTCCGGCATCGCTCACTTGCGTGCTTTCTTCCTCGGCGTCGCACAGGATCATTTCGTTGTGGGCCGCCCCCGACGGGATCATCGGGTAGCAGTTCTCCTTCTCGTCGACCAGGCAGTCGAACAGCACCGGACGGCGCACGTCGATCATCTCCTGGATCCTGGCGTCGAGCTCGGAAGGCTTGGAGGCGCGCAGGCCGACGCAGCCGAAGGCCTCGGCCAGCTTGACGAAATCGGGCAGCGATTCCGAATAGGAGTGCGAATAGCGCCCGCCGTGCAGAAGCTGCTGCCACTGGCGCACCATGCCGAGATAGCGGTTGTTGAGGATGAAGATCTTGATCGGCAAATTGTACTGCACCGCCGTGGACATCTCCTGCATCGTCATCTGCACGCTGCCTTCGCCGGCGATGTCGATGACGAGGCTCGACGGATGGGCCATCTGCACGCCGACGGCGGCGGGCAGGCCGTAGCCCATGGTGCCCAGCCCGCCCGAGGTCATCCAGCGGTTGGGCTGTTCGAACTTGAAGCGCTGCGCCGCCCACATCTGGTGCTGGCCGACTTCGGTGGTGACGTAGACATCGCGGTCCCTGGTCAGGGCGTAGAGCCGGTCGATGGCGTATTGCGGCTTGATGAGGCCGTTGACCTGGCGATAGGCGAGGCAGTCCCTGGCGCGCCATTCGTCGATCCGGCTCCACCAGGCCTGCAGCGCCGCGGCGTCGGGTTTGCACTTCTTCGCCTTCCAGAGGCGCACCATGGCCTCGATCGCCTTCCTGGCGTCGGCGACGATGGGCAGATCGACGCGCACGTTCTTGTTGATCTGCGAGGCGTCGATGTCGAGATGGATCTTCCTGGAGCCCGGCGAGAAGCCGTCGACGCGGCCGGTGACGCGGTCGTCGAAGCGGGCGCCCAGGCAGATCATCAGGTCGCAATCATGCATGGCGTTGTTGGCTTCGTAGGTGCCGTGCATGCCGAGCATGCCGAGCCAGGCCTTGCCGGAGGCGGGATAGGCGCCCAGCCCCATCAGCGTGGAGGTGACGGGAAAGCCCGTCAGCGCCACCAGTTCGCGCAGCGCCTCGCTGGCGGCGGGACCCGCGTTGATGATGCCGCCGCCGGTGTAGAAGATGGGCCGCTGGGCCGCCGCCATCATCGCCACCGCTTTCTCGATCGCCGCGGCGTCGGGCTCGGTCCTGGGCCGATAGGTGCGGTGGGCGACCTCGGTCGGGCTGACGTACATCCCCTTTTTGAACTGGATGTCCTTCGGGATATCGACCACCACGGGACCGGGGCGTCCGGTGGTGGCGATCTGGAAGGCCTCGTGCATGATGCGCGGCAGGTCCTTGATGTCCTTCACCAGCCAGTTGTGCTTGGTGCAGGGCCGCGTGATGCCGACGGTATCGGCCTCCTGGAAGGCGTCGTTGCCGATCAGATGGGTGGCGACCTGGCCGGTGATGACCACAAGCGGGATCGAATCCATCAGCGCATCGGTGAGGCCGGTGACGGCGTTGGTGGCGCCCGGACCCGAGGTGACCAGCGCCACGCCGGGCTTGCCCGTCGAGCGCGCATAGCCTTCGGCGGCGTGGGTGGCGCCCTGTTCGTGGCGCACCAAAACGTGGACGAGATCGTTGGACGCGAAGAGCGCGTCGTAGACCGGAAGCACAGCACCGCCCGGATAGCCGAAAATGTGGCTGACGCCGTGATCCTTGAGGGCGCGGATGATCATCTCGGCGCCCGTCATTTCAACGGCTTGGGTCGGGGCTGCGTGATCCTTGTCCATCGGGACGTCGTCCTTCTTCATGTGCCAGAAAAGCGAAAGGGGCGTCGCCGCCCCTTGTTCGCATCAGGCCGCCTTGCCGGAGCCGGAGTTATCCCGGTCCAGAGTGCGGCCTGCGAATTACTACGAGTGTCGTTTTCAAAGCGTCGCCCTTGCTGAGAGGCCGGCAAATTACGGATGCGATGCCGGATCGTCAAGAAACTTCATGAGAAAACTTGTCGCATAGAAGTAATAAAATTTCCGTTATCGTCCGGCTGGAGCCAGGCCCAGTCGGCCATCCGATTGCGGAACCAGGTGGTCTGGCGCTTGGCGAACTGACGCGTGGCGGTGACCGCGGCCGAGACGGCGTCGGCCTCGGTCATGACGCCGGCGTCGAGCGCCCACAGCTCGCGCAGCCCCAGGATCTTGGCGGCCGGCAAGGTGGGGTCGAGGCCTTGCAGCGCCGCCGCTTCGATGCGGGCGCCGGCCTCCATCATGGCGAGGAAGCGCCGGCGGATGCGCTCGCGCAATTCGTAACGCGGCACATCGAGGACGAAGCGGGCGAGCGAAAGTCCCGCGAGCACCGGCTTCGACGCCTGGCGCTGCCAGCTCGCCAGCGGCCGGCCGGTGGCCACATGCACTTCGTAGGCGCGCAGCACGCGCTGCGGATCGGTGGGACGCAACTGCGCGGCGGTTTCCGGATCGCGCGCGGCAAGCTCCGCGTGCAGGCCGGCGACCCCCAGGGCGTCGAGCCGGTCGCGCGCCTCCGCCCGGATGTCGGCGGGAACCGGCGGGATCTCGGCTAGGCCTTCGGTCAAGGCGGCGAAATAAAGTCCCGTGCCGCCGACGAAGACCGGCAGGCGGCCGGCCTTGCGCGCCTCGGCCAGCGCGGCGATGGCGTCGATCTGGTAGCGCCCCACCGAATAGCGTTCCTCGGCGCCGACATGGCCGTAGAGCAGATGGGGCGCCGCCGCGCTGTCGGCCTGCGAGGGCCGCGCCGACAGAATGCTGACCTCGCGGTAGACCTGCATGGAGTCGGCGTTGATCACGACACCGTTATGGGCGCGCGCCAAGGACAGCGCCGCCGCCGACTTGCCGCTGGCGGTCGGTCCTGCAATAAGCACGGCGTCGACGGTCACGGCTTCGCAGTCCCTGATTTCGGGCGACAGAGACATCGCACGGTTCCAAGCGCCGGCGGAAGAGGCCCGGCGCCGCGGCAACGACGGGGCGGTGCATCGATTCCGATGGGTGCAATGAAGCGCTTCGTGCTGAACGTCATTGCCAAGGATGCCTCCTCGCTGGCGGCGAGGCTGGTGGCGCTGGGCGCGCCGCGCTGGCTTTCGGAGAACCGCGCCTTCGACATCGCATTGGAGGGCGATCCGCGAACGGCCCTCGACGAGGCGCGCGATCTGGCCGGCGACAGGGCCGCCGACATCAACCTCGTGCCGGCCGAGGGACGCCGCAAGAAGCTTCTCATCTCGGACATGGAGTCGACGATCATCGACGTCGAATGTCTCGACGAGCTGGCCGACTTCGCCGGCATCAAGCCGCAGATCGCCGCCATCACCGAACGCGCCATGAAGGGCGAGATCGAATTCACCTCGGCCCTGCGCGAACGCGTGGGGCTGCTCAAGGGACTGCCGCTGACGGTGCTCGAACGCGTCTGGTTCGAACGGGTGCGGCTGATCCCCGGCGCCCTCGAACTGATTGCGACGATGAAGGTGCATGGGGCGCGCACGCTGCTGGTCTCGGGCGGTTTCGCCTATTTCACGACGCGCGTCGCCAAGCTCGTCGGCTTCGACGAGCACCAGTCGAACATCTTGCTGGACGACGGCGTGAAGCTGACCGGATGCGTCGGCGAACCCATCCTGGGCAAGGAAGCGAAGCTGGCAGCGCTCGAGCGCGCCTTGCAGCGGTTCGCACTGAAGGCCGAAGAGGCGCTGGCGGTGGGCGACGGCGCCAACGATCTGGCGATGATCCAGCGCGCGGGGCTGGGCGTGGCGTTTCATGCCAAGCCCGTGGTGGCCGCCGCGGCGGGAGCCAGCGTGCGCCATGGCGACCTTTCGGCTCTGCTCTATCTGCAGGGCTATTGCGACGACGAGATCGTGCGCGCCGTCTGAAGCCTGCCTTCCAACGTGCGCAGATCGCGCCCCTTGGTCTCGTGGCCGTAGCGCGTGATCAGGACGAGCGACAGCGCCGCGGGAATGGCGATCAGGATGGCGGCGATGCCGATGGCGGGAACCAGGGCCAGCGCGCCCAGGCCCTGCGCCATCAGGCCGCCGATCTTGCTGCAGCCGGCGATCCACCCCGTGGCGCGGCCGCGCACCTTCACCGGATAGTTCTCGGCCGTATAGGGCAGGATCATGGAGATCACGCCGGTGGAGCCGATGATCAGCAGCGCCAGCGGCACTACCGGATCGGCGAGCAGGGGAAAGATGCCCAGACCGCGCAGCATCACCCCGGCCAGTCCCGCCACCGTGCAGGCGATCATGATGACGAGCGACCACTTGGTGCTCCAGGTGCTGTAGGCGTAGGTCGAAACCGCGACGACGGGTGCGGCGAACAACGTCGATTTGGCGATGATGGCGCTCGACAGCCCGACGCTGTGGCCTTCCGCCACCAGTTCGCCCGGCAGCCACAGCAGCAGGCCGAAATTCACCAGACCCCAGCTCAGCGCCGCCAGCGTCAGCGCGGCGGTGGTGCCCAGGTGTCCCGAGACCACGGGCGGCAGCGGCGCATGACCGCCGGCATCCTCGTCGATTTCCTGCCGCGGCACGGCGACGGCGCCGAATTTCGCCAGCACCAGGCGCGCTTCCGCGATGCGCCCGACATGCTGCAGGAAGCGCGCCGATTCCGGCAGGAATGGGCTGAGCACGATCAGGATCAGACCGGTGGGAAGATTGAGGAACCACATGATGCGCCAGCCGAACACGGGCTGCAGCAGCGCCGACAGGGCGCTGGCGGCGAAGTAGCCGCCGATGGCGCCGATGCCGCCCACCAGCACCAGGCTCCAGCCGCGATGGCGCGTCGGCATGATCTCGGCCAGCAGCGCATAGGCGACGGGCAGCATGCCGCCGGCGGCGGCGCCCATCAGGAAGCACATGAAGACGTTCCACCAGAACGACGGCATGGCGCCGCAGATCGAAGTACCGATGAACATCACCGACGACAGCAGGATCGAGGCGCGGCGCCCGTAGAGGTCGGCGAGCGCGCCCCACACGAAGGAACCGAGCGCCGTGCCGCACAGCGCCGAGAACGGCAGCAGTGCGACGGCGGCGTTGCCGACGTCGTACTCCATGCGCATGCCCGGCGTGACGAAGCCGAGGCTGGCCGGCTTCATGATGTCGATCACCAGAGCCACCGAGAGGACGACCATCAATTGCCAGTGCGCCCGCATCAGCGGCGCGTCTTCGGGCGGCGCGATGGTGGCGAGGCCGTCGTGGCCGCCATGGGCGACCTTGGGCAGCAGGCCATAAGCGGCCAGGGCGACGCCCAGCACGATCAGCGCCATGCCGAGCAGCATCCCTGGGTCCATCGCCATGCCCGCAAGGCGATAACCCATGTCCCTGGCCATCAGGAACATGGGCAGGTGCAGGCCCACGCCGGCGGCGACGACGGCCGATCCCAGCCAGAAGGCCAGCGAACTGCGCCGGTCGCCGAACATGAAACCGCCCTGAACCACGCTGCCTCCCCGGCGGGCCTTGCGGCCCGCGGCACGACGGACCGCACGCGTCACGCGGTCGTGCCTGTCCACGCAATTTTCGGATAGCTGCGTCGCGGCCCTCGAGCGCGCGCGCACATCTCTATAGCCTTATTGCTGGAATTGTTGCAATTCTAAAATGAAGTCTCGGCGAGGCGTCATCACGGGCGCAGTTAACCAAGGCTCGGAACGGAAGGGATGAGCGACCGGCGAATTCGCAGCGTCACGATCGTCGGCGGCGGCACCGCCGGTTGGATGGCGGCGGCCGGCCTGGCCAAGGCGCTGGAAGCGATGAACGTCCGTATACGTCTCATCGAATCGCCCGACATCCCCACCATCGGCGTGGGCGAAGCCACCATCCCGCCGATCATCGATTTCATCCGCCAACTCGGCATCGACGAAGACCACATCGTCCGCGAGATCAAGGCGACCTTCAAGCTCGGCATCGGCTTCCGCGACTGGACGGCGCCGGGCGACTTCTATTTCCACCCCTTCGGCCCGTCGGGCTCCGGCATGGGGCCGGTCTCCTTCTCGGCCTACTGGCTGAAGGCGTTCCAGGAAGGCCGGGCGGCGCGGCTCGAAGAATATTCCGTGCAGGCGGCGGCGGCGCGCGACGGCAAGTTCATGCGCCCGGTGCATGCGCCCAACACGCCGCTCAACAAGATCACCTATGCCCTGCATTTCGACGCCTCGCTGTTCGCGCAATACCTGCGCCGCTACGCCGAGGCGCGCGGCGTGAGGCGCATCGAAGGCACGGTGCGCGAGGCGATGCTGCGCCCCGAAGACGGCTTCATCCGATCGCTGGCGCTCGACAGAGGCGAGACCGTCGACGGCGACCTCTTCATCGACTGCAGCGGCTTCCGCGGCGCGCTGATCGAGCAGGCGTTGAAGACGGGTTTCGAAGACTGGTCGCGCTGGCTGCCCTGCGACCGGGCGCTGGCGGTGGCGAGCGAGCCCGCGCAGCCCCTGCCCTCCTACACGCTGGCGACGGCGCGACCGTCCGGCTGGCAGTGGCGCATCCCGTTGCAGCATCGCCTGGGCCACGGCCAGGTCTATTGCAGCGGGTTTGCGAGCGAGGCGGCAGCCCATGACGAGCTGATGGCCGCGGTGGGCGGTGAGGCGCTGGGCGAGGCGACGGCGCTGCGCTTCGCGACCGGACGGCGCAAGAAGGCCTGGGTGAAGAACTGCCTCGCCCTCGGCCTGGCGTCGGGCTTTCTCGAACCGCTGGAATCGACCAGCATCCACCTCATCCAGCGCGGCATCGCCATGCTGCTCAAGTTCTTCCCCAACCGGGACTTCGAACAGGCCGACATCGACCGCTACAACCGGATCTTCGAGTTCGAATTCGGCCGCGCCCGCGATTTCCTTTTGATGCATTACACCCACACGAGGCGCGACGGCGCCTTCTGGGAGCATTGCCGCAGCATTCCGCTGACCGACAGCCTGAAGGAGAAGATCGAGCTGTTCCGCAGCCACGGCCGCATCCTGCGGGAGGACACCGAGCTCTTCCCCATCCAGAGCTGGCTGTTCGTGATGATCGGCCAGGGCATCGCGCCGCGCGGCTACGACCCGCTGGCGGACGGCCTCGATGCGGAGAAGATCACGACCCATCTCGAGGAGATGCGCCGGACCGTGAAGCAGTGCGCCGCCGCCATGCCGTCGCACCAGGCCTTCATCGAACGGAACTGCTCGGCCTTCCGGCCGCCGCAGGCCGATGTGCGCAAGCTGCGCCTCGCGCCCTGACGGTTAAGCGTCGGCGCTTGACACGGCCCAGCCGAACCAGCGCCGGCGGGCCTGTTCCTCCCGCGCCGTCTTCATGCGCACGCGCAACAGGTCGCGTCGCGCCACCAGGCCGACAAGCGCGCCGTTGCGGTCGAGGATCGGAACCCGGCCGATATCGGCGGCCGCCATGCGATCCGCCAGGTTCCCGACCAGCTCGTCGGCATGGCCGACGAACAGCTCGCGCCGCCCCTTGAGATCGCCGAGCGTGGCGCCCTCCATCCAGCCGTCGCGCGACCAGCGCAGCACGTCGGAACGCGACACCACGGCGAGGACGCGGCCCTCGCCATCGACCACCGGATAGCTCTTGTGGACCTCGAGCGTCCTGGGGCTGATGAAGAACGCCACCGCTTCGCCCACCGGCATGGCGGCCGGCAGGGTGGCGACGGGCGTCGTCATGATCTCGGCGACGCGCATCTGCAGGAACGGATCGACCACGTATTCGCGCATGATGTGGCGGCCGCGGCGGGCGATGCGCTCGGTGAGGATGGAGCGTCGCATCAGCAGCACCGTGGCGCCGAAGGCCGCCACCGAGGCCACCAGCAGCGGGCCCAGCATCTGGCTGTCGCCGGTGAGTTCGACCGCGAACAAGGTGGCGGTAAGGGGCGCGCGCATCGTGCCGCCCAGGATCGCCGCCATGCCGATCAGCGCCCAGAAGCCCGCGCCGCCGAACGGCAGGACGTGGGACTCCAGCGAACCGACCGCCCCGCCCATGATGAGCAGCGGCGCCAGCACGCCCCCCGAGGTGCCCGACGACAGCGCCGCGATCCACACCCCCGTCTTGCCCGCCAGGAGAGAGACGACGTCGTGCGGCGACAAATGTCCGCCGAGCAAGGCGCGGATGTTGTCGTAGCCGACCCCCAGCACCGCCGGATCGTAGAGGCCGCCCAGTCCGACGACGGCGCCGCCCAGCGCCGGCCACCACATCCAATGGATCGGCAGGCGGCGGAACAGGTCCTCGACGCCGTAGAGGCAGATCGTCATCAGCGCCGATTGCAGCCCGGCGACGATGCCGACGCCGGCGCACAGGGCCAGCCCCCACCACGGCATGAGCGGTGCGCCCGCGTAAGGAAACAGCGGACCCGCGCCGACGAGGAACGGCCGCAGAATCTGAGCCACGATGGCGGCGGTGGCGACGGGGATGAAGCTGCGCGGCTTCCATTCGAACAGCAGCAGCTCGACCGCCAGCAGCACGGCGGCGGCTGGCGTGCCGAACACCCCGGTCATGCCCGCGGCGGCGCCGGCCACCAGCAGCGTCTTGCGCTCGGCGGAGGTGAGGTCGAAGAACTGCGCGAACAGGGAACCCAGCGCTCCGCCGGTCATGATGATGGGACCTTCGGCGCCGAACGGCCCGCCGGTCCCGATCGACAAGGCCGAGGACAACGGCTTGAGCAGCGCGACCTTGGGCTCGATGCGGCTGCCGCCGATCAGGATGGCCTCGATGGCCTCGGGAATGCCGTGGCCGCGGATCTTGTCGGTGCCGTAGCGCGCCATCAGTCCGATGACGAGCCCGCCGGCCACGGGAACCAAGACCGTCCAGGCGGCGAGATGGGTTCCCCCCAGCGGAACCAGAATGCCCGACAGACGCTGGAAGTAGATGAGATTGGTCAGGATCGCGATAAGCTTGAGGAGCACCCAGGCGGCTGCCGCGCCCATGGCGCCCACCAGCAGGGCCATGGCGGCGAGGACGAGAACACGGCGGTCGGCTGTGAAGTCGCGCAAACGGTCCTTGAACGGCGCGGCGGTTTCGGGATCGGCGATGGTCACGGTCTCGCGGAGGTGAGGATTGCTGGCGCGCTATTATATCGCTTCACGATATAAAGCAATGCAACTTGGAGAGCGTCTCTTGAGCGAAGCGAACCGCAGACAGCGCGATCTCGATCGGTCCGACTATCATCACCTGGCCGCATTCCGCCGCGTGCTGCGGCAGTTCCTGGCCTTCAGCGAGTCTGCAGCCCGCGCCGCGGGGCTGTCGCCGCAGCAGCATCAGGCGCTGCTCGCCATCAAGGGGCGGGACGGCAGCGCGCCCACCATCGGCGACGTCGCGGGCGACCTTGCCATCCGCCACAACAGCATGGTGGGGCTGGCCGACCGGCTGGAGCGCGGAGGATTGCTCCGGCGCCAGAGCGATCCCAAGGACGGACGGCGCGTCGTCCTGGCCCTGACCTCGGACGCGGAGAAACTCTTGGCGCAGCTCACCGCCGCGCATCGCGAGGAATTGCGGCGGCTGACGCCGGTCCTCAAATTGCTGCTGGCGGAAATCGGAGACTAAAGCGGCAGCGCCACATAGGTCAGCGCGCCGTCGCGGCTGACGAGCAGCACCTCGACATGGCGGCCCGCCTGCAGATCGGCCGCCACGCGCCGCTTGAAATCGTCGGGCGTGCGCACGGGCTGCTCCTGCAGGGCCACGATGACGTCGCGGGGGCGCAGGCTGTTCTCGTCGGCGGTGCTGTCGGGCTCCACATCGGTGACCACGATGCCGTTGACGGTGCCGGGCACCTTGAATTCGGCGCGGGTGTCGGCATTGAGCGGCGCCAGCGACAGCCCCAGTTGCGACATCTTCGATTTCGGCTTGGGCGGTGGCGGCGCTGCCTTCTTCGGCGGGGCGCCGTCGGTGGAGCGCTGCACCGTCAGGCGCACCGAAAGCTTGTGCCGGCCGCGCAACAGCTCGACGGGAACCGTCTTGCCGACCGGCGTTTCGGCGGCGAAGCGCGACAGCGCCCGGGCATCTGGCACCTTCTGGCCGTCGAAGGCCGTGACGACGTCGCCGCGGCGGATGCCCGCCTTGGCCGCCGGGCCGTTCGGCGTGACGTCGGAGACCAGGGCGCCGGCGGCGCTGGGCAGCCCCATGCCTTCCGCCAGATCGGGCGTCACCGGCTGGATGCGCACGCCGACCCAGCCGCGGCGCACCACGCCGTATTGGCGCAGCTGCGCGATGACGTCCTTCACGAGGTTTGAGGGAATGGCGAAGCCGATGCCGACCGATCCGCCGGTAGGGGAATAGATCGCGGAGTTCACGCCCACCACGCTGCCGTTCATGTCGAACAGCGGCCCGCCGGAATTGCCGCGGTTGATGGGAGCATCCGTCTGGAGGAATTCGTCATAAGGGCCCGCCTCGATGTCGCGGTTGCGCGCCGAGACGATGCCCGCCGTCACCGTGGAACCGAGGCCGAAGGGATTGCCGATGGCGATCACCCAGTCGCCGATGCGCGCGCGGTCGGAATCGCCGAACTTGGCGAAGGGCAGCGGCCTTCTGGTCGACACTTTGAGGAGCGCAAGGTCGGTTTTCTCGTCGCGCCCGACGACCTTGGCCGGCATGGTCGAGCCGTCGGCGAGCGTCACGGTGATCTGGTCGGAATCCTCGATGACGTGATTGTTGGTCACGATCAGGCCCGACGGATCGATGATGAAGCCCGAGCCCAGCGAGGTGACATGGCGCGGCAGGTTGCGGTTGGGGCCGAGGAAGTTCTTGAACAGATCCTCGAGCGGCGAGCCCGGCGGCACGTCTGGCAGCACGGGCTTCTGGCTCGGCTTCAGGGTCTGGGTGGTGGCGATGTTGACCACCGTCGGCAGGAGCTGCGCCGACAGATCGGCGAACGAATCGGGCGTGCCGCGGGCCTGCGCCGCGCCCATGCACGCGAGCACCAACACGGCGCGGACGACAGCCGACACAGCGAAACTACGCCACCGCATGGCCCAACCCTCACACGGTTCATCAGAAGCGGATTCGGCGACAGCATAGGGGAAGAACGGACGAAGCAAAGTGGTTGTCCCAATAATCTTTGGAGTGCGTCGGCGGCGCATCAACCGGGACCGCGACGGCCGCGGGTCGCGCCTGCGGTCCTCGCCGGACCACCGGGTTCGACGACCGACCGGGACAGGCTTCTAGCGCGGTTCGGGGCTGCGATGAATAGGGACAAGGCCTTGTAAACATGACCAAATCGCACGTCTCCCGAGCGCCGGCAGCCGCCGGCGAAATCGCCTGAGGCGGCTGCGCCTTTCGAATTTCCCCACCTTGGGCGACAATCGCAGGCAAGGGGGACGGGATGGACGGAACGACACGGCGCCTTTTCATCGGCGGACTTGCGGCACTCATGGCGGGCGAGGCGCGGGCCGACGAAGCGTCACCGCTGGCCCACGGCGCGCTCGCCAACAATCCCCTGGCGCAGGCGTTCGAGCCCTTCAGCAAGGACCTGCCCGACGTGGTGCTGAACGGCCCCAAGGGCGATGTGCACATCACCGACTTCAAGGGCAAGACGCTCGTCATGCCGTTATGGGCCGAATGGTGCACCCCCTGCATGACGGAGCTGGCCGACTTCGGGCGGCTGCAGGCGAAATACGGCAACGACAGCTTCGCCATCATGCCGGTGCTCACCGGGACCATGAAGCAGATGACGCCCGCGACCCTGGCGCAGATCTTCGGCTTCCTTCATGCCGACAGCCTGCAGCCGCTGGTGGAAGCCCATTTCGGCGACCGGCTGTTCCACGCCATGGCCAGGAAAGGCGACGAGTATGAGCTGCCCTGCAACCTGGTGATCGCCCCCGGCGGCACCGTCATCGCCCGCGAAATCGGGCTAAGGGCGCGCCCGCACGCGGACGACGACCCCGCGAAGAACCTCAAGGGTGAAGCCTATCGCGCCGCCATCCTGGGCCGCGCCGAGGCGGGAGAGGTGCTGACGCTGTGGGGCACGGTTGTGGGCGAGATGTTCGCCGCGGCGCTGGCCAACGGCTTCCTGGCGGGGAAGTGACCAGGGAAACGGGGGCGGCGCTTACTTCCCCTTGCCCCCGGCGTTGGGGCCGTCGCCGAAATATTTGAGGAAGTCGCTCTTGGGCGAGAGGATCACGGTGGTGTTGTCGCCCGGCAGCGCCTCCTGGTAGGCCTGCATCGAGCGGTAGAAGGCGAAGAAATTCGGGTCCTGGCCGTAGGCGGCGGCGAGAATGCGGGTCTTCTCGGCCTCGCCTTCACCGCGCAGCACCGAGGCTTCGCGCGTGGCTTCCGCCTTGATGACGGTGACTTCGCGTTCGGCGCGGGCGCGGATGCGCTGGGCGGTCTCGTCGCCCTCGGCGCGGAACTCGGCCGCCTCGCGCTGGCGCTCCTTGCGCATGCGCGCGTAGATCGCCTGGCTGTTCTCCAGCGGCAGGTCGGCCCGGCGGATGCGCACGTCGACGATGACGATGCCAAAGCCCTTGACGTCCTGGTTCATGTTGTTGCGGATTTCGCGCATCAGCGCGGAACGCCGCGCCGACAGCATGACCCCGAAATTCTGCGAGCCCAGCACGCGGCGGATGTTGGACGACAGGATCGGCTCCAGGCGGGTCTCGGCGGTGTCCTGGTCGTAGAGAGACTGGTAGAACAACAAGGCGTTGACGATGCGCCAGCGCGCGAAGGCGTCCACCAGCACGCGCTTCTTGTCCTGGGCGATCACTTCCTCGCTCCTGGCGTCGAGGTTGAGCAGGCGCTTCTCGAAGAAATAGACCTGCTGCCACGGCGTCTTGAAATGCAGGCCCGGCGTGTCGGCGGCGCCGACCGGGGCGCCAAACTGGATGACGATCGCCTGCTGGGTCTGGTCCACGGTGTAGACGCAGGACAGCACCACCGCCAGCACCACCAGCAGCCCCACCAGGAAGGAGACGGCGAAGACGCGGCTCATGGTCCGCTCCCCTGGCTGTCGGGCGTCGCCACCACGGTTTCGGTGCTCGCCTGGGGCGTCGGCTGCTGCTGATTGCGCGGCGGCGGCGGCGCCGGCTTCTGCATCTGCGGCAGCTGGAAATACGGCACCACGCCCTTGGCGGAATCGTCGACGATCACCTTGTTCATCGGCGCCAGGATCTGGGACATGGTCTCCAGATACATGCGCCGGCGCGTGACTTCGGGCGCCTTCTTGTACTGCTGGTACACCGAGAGGAACTTCTGGGCGTTGCCCGTCGCCTCGGCGATGGCCTGCTGGCGGAAGGCCTCGGCGTCCTGGACGATGTGCGCCGCATCGCCGCGGGCCTGCGGGATGATGGTGTTGGCGTAGGCTTCGGCCTCGCTGCGCTTGCGGTCCTGGTCGGCCACCGCCTTCTGGACGTCGAGATAGGCGTCGCGCACGTCAAGCGGGGGATCGGCCATCTGCATCGTCACTTCCGTGACTTCGATCCCCGCGTTGTAGGAATCCAGCGTCTGCTGCATCAACCACTTGACCTTGCGCTGAATCTGCTCGCGGTCCGAGGTCATGATCAGGTCCATGCGGTCCTGGCCCACCACCTCGCGCATGGCGCTTTCGGCCACGGCCTTCACCGTGTCGTCGGGCTTGCTGATGTTGAACAGGTAGGAATTGGCGTCCTTGATGCGCCAGAACACCGTGAAATGCATGTCGACGATGTTCTCGTCGCCCGTCAGCATCAGGCTTTCGGAGGGATTGTCCTCGCTTTGGGTCGGGTTCGAGTTGTCGTTGATCTTGTAGCCGATGTTGATCTGCTTGGCGTCGGTCACATCGGGCGTGTAGACGGTCTCGATCGGCCAGGGCAGATGGTAATGCATGCCGTTTGCGGTGTGACCGATGAAGCGGCCGAAGCGCAGCACGACGCCCTGCTCGTGCGGATCGACCGTGTAGATGCCCGACAATAACCACAATCCCAGGACGGCGAGGCCGGCCACCGTCATGCCGCCGCGCCCCAGGCTGCCGATCGGGATGTAGCGGCGGATCTCCGCGAAGGCGCGCTTGAGGAGCGTTTCCAGGTCCGGCGGGCGCACGCCGTTGCCGCCCCCGGCAGGTCCCTGCCCCCACGGCCCTTTGGGGCCCCCGCTCTGATTGGCCCAAGGCACGGACCGATTCCTTGTTTTCAGCGCCGGCGCGGTTATATGAGCATCCCTCCTGGGGTGCAAATTCGAGGCGCATGCGATGGCGATCAGCCGCGACGACGTGTTGAGGGCTCTGGACCAGGTCATCGATCCGGTCTCAGGCCGCAGCGTGGTGCACGAAGACATCGTCCAGGGCGTCGCGCTGCGCGACGGCCATGTGGCATTCGCTCTGGAGGTCGATCCGGCGCGCGCCTCCGCCGCCGAACCGCTGCGCCAGGCCTGCGAGAATGCGGTGCGCGCCCTGCCCGGCGTCCTGTCGGTGAGCGCGGTATTGACGGCGCATCGCGAGGCGGCGCCGGCGCGCCGCGCGCCTCCGCCGCCTTCGGGCATTCCCGGCGTCAACGCCATCATCGCGGTGGCGAGCGGCAAGGGCGGCGTCGGCAAATCGACGGTGGCGGTGAACCTGGCGCTGGCGCTGGCGCAGCAGGGCCTGAAGGTGGGCCTGCTCGACGCCGACATCTACGGGCCGAGCGTGCCGCGGCTGATGGCCATCAACGAAAGGCCGCTTGCGCAGAACGGCAAGTTCGTGCCGATCGAGAAGTACGGCATCAAGACGATGTCGATCGGGTTTCTGATCCGCGAGGACGAGGCCACCATCTGGCGCGGGCCCATGGTGCAGAGCGCGCTGACCCAGATGATGAACGACGGATTGTGGGCGCCGCTCGACGTGCTCGTCATCGACATGCCGCCGGGCACCGGCGACGCGCAGCTCACCATTGCGCAGCGCGTGCCGCTGAAGGGCGCAGTCATCGTCTCGACGCCGCAGGACATCGCGCTGATCGACGTGCGCCGCGGCATCGCCATGTTCGCCAAGACCCAGGTGCCCGTGCTCGGCGTCATCGAGAACATGAGTACGTATGTCTGCCCCAATTGCGGGCACGAGAGCCACATCTTCGGCCATGGCGGCGCCCGCGAGACCGCGGCCAAGCTGGGAACACCGTTTTTGGGGGAAATCCCGCTACAGGCCTCCATTCGCGAGACCTCCGATGCGGGAACGCCGATCGTCGCGGCCGCGCCCGACGGGGCCGAGGCGCGCGCTTTCCTATTGATTGCCAAGGACGTGGCGGCGAAGATCACCGCCTCCGAGCGCGTCCCGCCGAAGATCGTGTTCGAATAGGGGGGTTCCACACACCGTCATGGTCGCTCCCAAGCCACAAGTCCGCACGATGTTTGCGACGCCGGTTTGCGTGCATTTCCTGCCGGTGGCGCAGGAATTCAACGCGGAGCTGAGGCCGGTCATCCTCGAGAAGGCGCAGCCCGAGCTGGCGCAGGCGGGCAACCATCACGGCCAGGGCTGGCGTTCGGGCCCCGATTTCGAGGCCTGGGGCGGAGCGCAGGTGCAGACGCTGTTCCGCGTGCTGCGCGATCTCGCCGACAGCCTGACGGCGGCGCGCAGCGGCAACCGGGTGGATCTCGAATGGAAGATCGCCGCGGTCGCGGCCGTCCGCCAGAAGGGCGAATACCTGGAACGCGCGGCGCGGCCCGGCGCCTTCTGGTCGGGCGTCTATTACGTCGATGACGGCTATCAGAAATCCGACGACGAAGCGCTGGGCGGCGCCTGCGAGCTCAGCGATCCGCGCGGCGTGCTGCCCGCCATGCTGGCGCCGCAGCTCGCGTTCCGCGTGCCCGGCGGGTTGACGGCGGGCCAGACGGAAGCGATCCGTCCGCAGTCCGGGATGATCATCCTGCATCCCTCCTGGCAGCCGCGCGGCGAGCGCCGCTACGACGGCGCGGCCCAGCGCATCACGATCGAATTCGATCTGTCGGTGCCGTAAGATTCAAGAAAAGCCTCTACTTCTGTATTCCCTGCACGAGTTCGTAGTCGCGGCCGTTCTCGGTCCACTTGTCGCCGACCTTGTGCACCGCAATGGCGTCGCATTCCGGGATCGAGTATTTCAGCTTGTAGAGCACCGGATATTGCTCCGCATACAGACACATTTTGCCGTTCTCGATCTTCCAGTGGCCGGTGACGTCGCCAAGCCAGCTGGCGGCTTTGAAGGTGTGGTCCTTGTTGTAATAGACGCGCGAGGTGCCGAACATGTCTTTGACAACCAGCGTGTTGCCGTAACGCGTGCTCATCAGCTCGTCTTCGCTGGCGGCGAACGCGGCACAGGCCAGGGCGGCGACGGAGACGGCGACGATTCCAATACGCATGAAGACCTCCCTCCCAGGTTTGGTTAAGCCAGCGTAATCGAGTTTCCGCGGCGGCCCCATATGCTTCCGTCGCGTCACTTGCGGTCGAGAGTCACAGATTTGTTTCAGCGAATGAGTGGCGTTCGCTACCGAACCGCGCGCTCCAACGTGACGTAGCTGATTGCCAGCCCGTTCACGCGGCAATCCTGGCGCGCCGTTTCCAGCCAGTCGGACGGGGAAAATGGCGGAATGTGCACGTCGCCCGCCGGCGAGACGTGCACTTCGGTAAGCTCGATGTGCGCGGCGTGCGGCAGCGCGGCGGTGAAAAGATCGGCGCCGCCGATCACCATGATCTCGGCGGGATGCTCTTTCTCGGCGATCGCCAGGGCGTCCTCGAAGGAGCGCGCCGCGAAGGCGCCCGGCGCGGCGAAGTCCGCGTTGCGCGAGACGACGATGTTGCTGCGGCCGGGCAAGGGTTTCCTGGGCAGGCTGTCCCAGGTCTTGCGCCCCATGATGCAGGGCTTGCCGAGGGTCAGCGCCTTGAAGCGCTTGAGATCGTCGGGCAGGCGCCACGGCAATCCGCCCGCGGCCCCGATGACGCCGTTGTCGGCCCGCGCCAGGATGAGCGTGACCGAGGTCATTCCATCAGCTTCCGCATCGCCTCGCCTTCCAGGCGATAGTAGTAGCTGCCTTCGTGGCGCTTGGCGCCGAGGCGCTCGTAATAGGCGATGGAGGGCGCGTTCCAGTCGAGCACGTTCCAGTCGACGCGGATCGCCCCCGCCTCGCGCGCGATGCGGCAGAGATGCGCCATCAGCGCGGTGCCGTAGCCCTTGCCGCGGCAGGCGGGCAGCACGAAGAAATCCTCGAGATAGAGGCCGCGGCGCGCCGCGAAGCCGGCATAGGTCCAGAACCAGGTGGCCAGCCCCACCGCCTCGTCGCCGTCGAACGCCAGCTCGGCATGGATCAGCGGATCGTCGCAGAGATAGTCGCGCTTGACGTCGGCATGGGTGACATGGAAGCGCCACACCAGCTTCTCGTATTCCGCCAGGCCCAGGAGCAGGCGATGGATCGCGTCCTCGTCGCCGGCGCGGGCGGAACGGATGACAAGGGTCATGACGCGAGCCTTTCCAGCGCCTCGCCGGTCAGGCGGAAGACGGTCCACTCCGCCATCGGCTCGGCGCCGAGCGATTTGTAGAACGCGATGGCTGGCTCGTTCCAGTCGAGCACCCACCATTCGAAGCGCCCGCAGCCTTCTGCGACCGCGCGCCGCGCCAGATGCGCGAGCAGCGCCTTGCCGACGCCGGCGCCGCGGAATTCGGGACGCACGAAGAGATCTTCGAGATAGAGGCCGTGCCGGCCCAGGAAGGTCGAGAAGTTGAAGAACCAGATGGCGAAGCCGGCCGGGGCGCCGTCGACCTCGGCGATGTCGCAGAAGGCGCGGGGATTGTCGCAGAACAGCCTGGCGCGGATATCGGCCTCGCTCGCCGCAACTTCGTGGGCGAGCTTCTCGTACACCGCCAGATCGCGGATGAAGGAAAGGATCAGACCCTCGTCACCGGGACGGGCGGAGCGGATGGTCACACGCAACAGAACCCCCTTTGGCGCGCTTCACACGTCCATAATTTCCTCTCCCCCGCGGGAGAGGAAATACAACGAAGCATCTTGTAGCCGCCTCGCCGCTGCAGATGTCATACCGCCACCGGTGCCTTGATGTGCGGATGGGCCTCGTAGTTCTGAAGCGTGAAATCCTCGAAGCGGAACTGGAAGATGTCGTTGACCTCGGGATTGATGCTCACTGCGGGGAGAGGATACGGCGTTCGCGACAACTGAAGACGGGCTTGGTCGAGATGGTCGAGGTAGAGATGCGCATCGCCCAGCGTGTGCACGAACTCACCGGGCTCAAGCCCCGTCACCTGCGCCATCATCAGCGTCAGCAGCGCATAGGAGGCGATGTTGAACGGCACGCCGAGGAAGATGTCGGCCGAACGCTGGTAGAGCTGGCACGACAGCTTGCCCTCCGCCACCCAGAACTGGAACAGGCAATGGCAGGGCGGCAGCGCCATCTTGGGGATGTCCGACGGATTCCACGCCGTGACGATGAGGCGGCGCGAATCCGGGTTGGTCCTGATGTCGTTCACCACCGCCGCGATCTGGTCGATGGTGCCGGCATGGTCGCGCGGCCAGCTGCGCCACTGATGGCCGTAGACCGGACCCAGTTCGCCGTTCTTGTCGGCCCATTCGTCCCAGATGGTGACGCCGCGCTCCTGCAGCCAGCGCACATTGGTGTCGCCGCGCAGGAACCACAACAGTTCGTAGATGATGGCCTTGGTGTAGAGCTTCTTGGTGGTGACGAGGGGAAAGCCTTCCGCCAGGTCGAAGCGCATCTGGTGGCCGAACACCGACAGCGTGCCGGTGCCGGTGCGGTCGCGCTTCTCCACGCCCGTCTTCAGCACGCGATCCATCAATTCCAGGTACTGACGCATCCGGGTTCCCGCCGATTCTGGCCCCAACTCTAGCGCTTTGAGGCGCCCTTCAAAAATTTACGCCCGCCACCTATATTAAGGGGGTCGGGAAACCGACTATGGCGATAAACGGCTTCGTAATAAGCGGCCCGGACCCGGGGGCGGTACCCGGCGCCTCCACCAATTCCTCCCGGAGGGAGGAATTGCCCGGCATAGCCCGAAGGGCGACGACGGGCCGACATGGGGGCGAAACAGGATCGACGGACGTGTAAAGGTTGTCCTTTCGCTCGGTATGATATCCGCCGTTATCGGGTCAATCGTACAGGTGCCAACGATAACGAAATGGCCCTCGCTGCCTAACTTCTAGTTAGACAAGCGCGGTTTTGGGATGTGTACCGGGCAACAGAAACACATCCCGCTTGCCTCCGGGGGAAATATGCGGAGCGCTGTTCTCTTAGGTTTGCTCCTGATCTTTGCGGACGCTGCATCTGCCGATGGCCTCGCGGCCTGTCGCACCAGCCCAAGATTGGCCGGGCCTTGCTTTGTCGTTCACGGACGGCTTTCAATCGCCAACGGCTACTGGAACCATCGCATCTGGCCGGTCGGCACCCGGCGCATGCTGGCCGTCGTGGATTCTCAAGACAAATACGATGAAAACACAGTGCCGCTACCCGAGTCGATCCGAAAGATGCTGGAGGAACCAGGGTCAGAGGTGTTCGCGGATTATCAGGTGTGCCCGCTGACACGATCGCGTCCCGGGCACATGCAGCATGTATGCATGGTCAGCGCGTCGCACGTCTTCGTGCGCAAGACACGCTGACGCTTTACCGTTTGAACGTCTCGGTCAGGTGCCAACGATAACGCTCGCCGCCTGACTTCCAGTTAGACAAGCGCGGTTCGAGGGGTACCGGGCAACAGAAACCCCTCACTTGCTCCTCCGCCACACGTTCATTCCGCCGGGCTCGGCAGCCGCGTTCCGCGGTCGCGCGTGAAATACGCTGCCGCGGCGGCCAAAAGGCAGACGGCGCCGCCCAAGGTCACCGCCTCGGCGATGCCGATGCGCGCCGCGGTCCAGCCGATCAACAGCGCCCCCCACGGCATCATGCCCATGAAGCTGATGGTGTAGATCGAGATCACCCGGCCGCGGAAGCGGTCCACCGACAGGGTCTGGATGATCGTGTTGACGGAGCCGCCCAGCAGCATCTGTCCGAAGGCGGCGGGCAGCAGCAGCGCCATCGACACCATGAGCCAGTGCGACTGGGCGAAGAGGATGATGGCAAGCCCGAAACACGCCGCCGCTGCGGCCGGCGTCAGCATCAGCCAGCGGTCGGAGACGCGCGCCAGGGCATAGGCGCCGATCAGGGCGCCCGCCCCCACGGAGCTCATCAGCAGGCCGAGGCCTTCCGACCCCGCATGCAGCACGTCGCGCGCCACCGCGGGCATCAGGGACATAAAAGAGACACCGAAGGCGGCGCAAGCGGCCACCAGGAGCAGCGGGTTGCGCAGCCGGGGCGAGGACGCCGTGTAGCGGAAGCCTTCGCCGATCTCCTGCAGGGGATGGCCCTGGACGCGCCGGGGATGCGGCGGAACGACCATGAGAAGCAGTCCCACGAGCACGGCGGCGTAGGACACCGCGTCGATGCTGAAGCAGACGCCCTCGCCGGCCGCCGCGATGATGAGGCCCGCCACCGTCGGCCCCAGGATGCGCGCCAGGTTGAACATCATGGAATTCAGCGAGATGGCGAAGCGCAGATCCTCGCGCCCCACCATGTCGATGGTGAAGGCCTGACGCGTGGGGATGTCGAAGGCGTTCACCGTCCCCTGGAACAGCGCCAGCAAGATGATTTCCCACACCTGGATGACACCAAGCAGCGTGAGCACCGCCAAAGCCACGGATTCCAGCATCGACAGCATCTGGGTGAGGACGAGGAGGCGCCTGCGGTCCACGCGGTCGGCGATCATCCCTCCGAAGGAGGCGACGAAAAACACCGGCACCTGGCCGGCGAAGGTCGCCAGCCCCAGATAGAACGGCGAATGGCTGAGACGATAGACGAGCCAGCCCTGGGCCACCGAGGTGATCCAGGTGCCCATCAGGGAGACGAGCTGCCCCGCGAAGAACAGCCGGTAATTGCGGTGCCGGAAGACCTTGAGGAGTTCCAGCGCGCCGGGGGCTTCGCCCCGGCTCGGCGGCTCTTCGGGAGGGACCGGGACGATCGAATCGCTTGCGTCTGTCATGGGCCTGCGGGTTCGCGCGCGACCCGCGACGCGAATTCCGTAAAATTGTCACGTCTCCCATCGCGGGACAATCGGCAATTTCGCCGGTTCGGGGCGGCGCGCGCGACAGGGCTTTGCATTGACTCGTGGGCGAGCCCGTTTAGTCTCCGGGCACACCCTTGGCGACCGGCATGGCAAAGGATTTCATCGGCTACCAGGCTCTCACCGACGCGGCCCTGCGCGGCGTCGTGCGTGACGCTCTGCGCCGCATCGAAAAGCAGGGACTGATCGGGTCGCATCATTTCTACCTGACGTTCAAGACGCATTTTCCCGGCGTCGACATTCCCAACTTCCTGCGCGAGCAGTACCCCGACGAAATGACCATCATCCTCCAGCACCAGTTCTGGGGGCTGAAGGTGCGCGAAGACCTGTTCGAAGTGGCGCTGACCTTCAAGAAGCTGCCGGCGACGCTGGTCATTCCCTTCGCCGCGCTGACGGCGTTCTTCGACCCGGGCGTGCAGTTCGGGCTGCAGTTCAAGTCGATCGACGGCGAAGGCAAGCCCGGCGCCACGCAGCTGTCGCCGCCCCCGCCGGCGGCCGAGCAGAACCAGACCACGCCGGAACCCGAGCCGGTGCCCGAGAGGCCATCGGTCCCGGGGGAAGTGGTCAGCCTCGACCAGTTCCGGAAGAAATGACCGCGGTCCTGGTGGTCACCCACATGCCGGCGGAGGGCGGAGCCATCAAGATTCTGGGCGTCTATGCCTCGGAGGAGGCCGCGCGGGCCGCCATCGAGCGGGCCAAGGCCCATGCGGCGCTGGGCGGGCATGCGGATTTCTACTGGATCGACGAATACGAGGTGGGCAAGGACGATTGGCTGTCGTGGTAGGCCCGACGCTGCGTCCATTTTCCCTCTCCCCTCGTGGGAGAGGGCGCAAAATCTTGCATTTGGCCGAGCGACGCATACACCGAAGTAGTCCCGGTGCGAGGCTAAGTGCTAGATTTTGCGGGTGAGGGGGCACATGGCCAAGTCGTCCCCCTCACCTGAAAAATCATCGGGGTTAGCGTCGCGCCTTTCCTCTTGCTTCACTTGCGATATCGGCGCTTCGCTAACCCCGTGATTTTTCTTCCTCTCCCTCGAGGGGAGAGGAAAAACAAGACGCGATACGGACACCACCATGACCAACACCCGCACCGAGACCGACACCTTCGGACCCATCGAGGTCGACGCCACCCGCTACTGGGGCGCGCAGGCCGAACGCTCGAAGAACAACTTCAAGATCGGCTGGGAGAAGCAGCCGGCGCCCGTCGTCCGCGCCCTCGGCATCATCAAGCGCGCTTCGGCCGAGACCAACATGGCGCTCGGGCGCCTCGACCCCAAGCTCGGCAAGGCGATCGTCGCCGCGGCGCAGGAGGTGGCGGAAGGCAAGCTCGACGATCACTTCCCGCTGGTGGTGTGGCAGACGGGTTCGGGCACCCAGTCGAACATGAACGCCAACGAGGTGATCTCGAACCGCGCCATCGAGATGCTGGGCGGCGAGATGGGCACCAAGAAGCCGGTGCATCCCAACGACCACGTCAACATGAGCCAGTCGTCGAACGACACCTATCCCACGGCCATGCATATCGCCTGCGCCGAAGAGATCGTGCACCGGCTGCTGCCCGCTCTGCGCAAGCTGCGCAACGCGCTCAACGACAAGGCGCAGGCGTGGAAGAACATCGTCAAGATCGGGCGCACCCACACCCAGGACGCCACGCCCTTGACGCTGGGACAGGAGTTCTCGGGCTACACCCAGCAGGTCGAGAACGGCATCGCGCGCATCGAACAGACCCTGCCCAAGCTGATGGAGCTGGCGCAGGGTGGCACCGCGGTGGGCACGGGCCTCAATGCCCCGGTGGGTTTTGCCGAAGCGGTGGCCGACAAGATCGCGGCGATCACAGGCCTGCCCTTCACCTCGGCGCCCAACAAGTTTGAGGCGCTGGCCGCGCACGACGCCATGGTGATGAGCCACGGCGCCATCAACACGGCGGCGGCATCGCTCTTCAAGATCGCCAACGACATCCGTCTCTTGGGCTCGGGGCCGCGCGCGGGACTTGGCGAGCTGTCGCTGCCGGAGAACGAGCCGGGATCGTCGATCATGCCGGGCAAGGTGAACCCCACCCAGTGCGAGGCGATGACACAGGTGTGTGTGCAGATCTTCGGCAACAACGCGGCCATCACCTTCGCCGACAGCCAGGGCCATTTCGAGCTCAACGTCTACAACCCCGTGATGGCCTACAACTTCCTGCAGAGCGTGCGGCTGATGGCGGACAGCGCGGTGAGCTTCACCGACAACTGCGTGGTGGGCATCGAGCCGCGGCGGGACAACATCCAGGCGGGGCTGGAACGCTCGCTGATGCTGGTGACGGCCTTGGCGCCCAAGATCGGTTATGACGCCGCCGCCAAGATCGCCAAGACGGCGCACAAGAACGGCACCACGCTGAAGGAAGAGGCTCTGAAATCGGGGCTGGTGACGGCGGAAGACTTCGACCGCCTGGTGCGCCCGCAGGACATGATCGGCCCGAAGTGAATCGTTCCCTCCCTTGAAAAGGGAGGGTCGGACGATCGAGCGCAGCGAGGTCGTTCGGGGAGGGGTCTGTCGCGGAGGAAAATACGGCGGACCCCTCCCCGAAAAATCTCCGCTACGCTCCGCTTTTTCGACCCTCCCTCAAGGGGAGGGTCGGGCGCAACCCTGCCCTGCGCAGGAAGCGGGCTGAAGAAACCGCATCGCATCCCTAGGTTGGCGGTGAAAGCGGGTGAACGATGACGACCGACCAGCACATGGGACGCACGGAGTGGGCGCTGATGCTCATCCTGTCGCTGTTCTGGGGCGCCTCGTTCTTCTTCTACAAGGTGATGGCGGGGGCGCTGCCGCCCCTGACCGTGGTGTTGGGGCGGATGGGGATCGCCGCGGTGATGCTCAACATCGTGCTGCGGGCGCGCGGCGGGCGGCTGCCCCGCGGCGCCGGCGAATGGCGCGATTACGTGGTGTTCGCGGTGCTCTCCAACGTCGTCCCGTTTGCCATGTTCGCCTTCGGCGAGGAGCACATCTCGAGCGGGCTCGCCTCCATCCTCAACGCCACGACGCCGATCTTCACCGTGCTCGTGGCCCACGCCTTCACGGCGAGCGAGAAGCTTTCCTGGAACAAGGCCGCGGGCGTCGGCTTCGGCTTGGCCGGCGTCGTCATCCTGATCGGACCCGGCGTGCTCCACGAGATCGGCGGGGCGTATCTCTTGGGCGAGATCGCCTGCCTCGTCGCCAGCGTCTCGTACGGCTTCGCCGGTGTGTTCGGCCGGCGCTTCCGCGGCAAGTCCTTGATCGAGGTGACGACGGCGCAGGCGACGGCGGCGGCCGTCATGGCCCTGCCGCTGGCGGCTGTGGTCGACCATCCCTGGACCTTGCCCATGCCGAGCCTTGCGGTGTGGGGCGCGCTTGTCGGCATCGCCACCGTCAGCACGGTGCTCGCCTATCTCATCTACTTCCACGTCCTGGCCAAGGCGGGCGCCACCAACATCTCGCTCGTCACCTTCCTGGTGCCGGTGAGCGCCGTGCTGCTGGGCGTTCTGTTCCTGGGCGAAGAGGTGAACGCCAACGCGATTGCCGGTATGCTGGTGATCGGTCTGGGACTGGCCGCCATCGACGGGCGGCCCTTCGCATGGCTGAGGCGGCCGTCACCCACGTGAGCCTGAACGTGAGCCTGAAGAAGCGTTCCTTCTCTCTCTCCGGACACCGCACCAGCGTGGCGCTGGAAGCGGAGTTCTGGGACGTGGTGGAAACGCGGGCCAGGGCTTCGGGCAAGAGCCTGGCGGCGTTCGTCGCCGAGATCGACAAGGCGCGCGGCAACCGCCCGCTGGCCAGCGCGCTGAGGCTCGAAGCGCTTGCCGCGGTCAAGGCGCAGCCATAGCCTGCCTGCTGAGGGCTGCTGACACCATGTTGGCAGCAGGCTGGCAGTAGCCTTTGCTCGCAACCCCGGAGACCGCCCCATGATCACGCTCTACCACGCCCCGCAATCGCGTTCCGGCAGCATCGTCTGGCTGCTGGAGGAACTCGGCGTTCCCTATGAAACGAAGACGGTCACGATCAAGCGGGCCGACGGCACGGGCGGCCGCGATCCGGCAAATCCCCATCCGCACGGCAAGGTGCCGGCGTTGGTCCATGACGGCGAGACCGTCTTCGAGATCGCCGCGATCATTCCCTACCTCACCGACGCCTTCCCCGATGCCGGGCTGGCGCCGCGCGTCGGCGAGCCCGGGCGGGGCGAATACCTGTCGTGGCTGGCCTACCGCCCCGGCGTGCTGGAGCCCGCCATCCTGATGCGGCGCCTCAACGTCCCCCATGTGCAGGGCGCCATGGGATGGGCCCCCGCCGAGGAAGTGGAGGCTTTGCTGAACCGGGTCCTCGGCGAGCGCAAATACCTCTTGGGCGACGCCTTCTCGGCGGCCGACATCTCGGTGGGCGGCACCGTCAATTTCCTCATGACAATGAAGATGATGAATGAGACGCCGGTGCTGAAGGCGTATACTGCACGCGTCACGGATCGTCCCGCCTACCGGCGGATGATGGAGAGAGACGCCAAGAAATGACAGAGATCATCAACCTGCGCCGACTCCGCAAGGAAAAGGCCCGCCACGAAAAGGAAGTGGTTGCCGAAGCCAATCGCGTCAAGCACGGCGTATCGAAGAGCGCCCACAAGCGCGCCAAGGCCATCGTCGAAAAGGAGGGCCGGCGGCTCTCGTCCAAGAAACTGGTTGAAGATTAGCCCTTCCAGGGTTCCCGCCGCGGAATCCAGCGCGGCACGTTGGCGCGAAAGGCGGCGTAGTCCTCGCCGAACGTGCGCGCCAGCTTGGGCTCTTCGTAGAGAATGACGAAGAGATGCATGGCGAGCCACACCGCGGCGCCGTAGACGGCGAGCCTGAGGTCCGCGAACAGCAGCGCCTGCCCCAGGGCGAGGGAGACAACGCCCACATACATGGGGTTGCGCACGAAGCGGTAGAAGCCTGAGATGACCAGGCGCTTGGTGGGCGCGATGGGCGCCGGGGTGCCCAGGCCTTCCAGCGCGAAGCGCGCGAAGGATTCCACGAGCGGCCACAGGCCCAGAAGGATGAGCGCGATGCCGGCCGCCTGCGCGATCACGAGGCCGGGGAACGCGGCCTGGACGCGCCAGCCGGTGATCCACCACGGCACGAACCCCGCCACCGTTCCCGGCGCCAGCAGGAAGAACGCAAACGTCGCCGCCAGGGCCCGGGATTTCCGCATCGCTTCGCCCGTCAAAGGTTTGCGCCAAATCGCCCGGATTATGCTCTAAACTCCGGACTCATGACCTCCAATTCCTATCACGATCCGCTGGACGAGGCGTTCGGCGACACGCCGCAGCCGCCCGTGCCGGCGCGCGAGCCGCCCTATCTTGCCGGCCTCAACAAGGAGCAGCGCGAGGCGGTCGAGGCGACGCAAGGCCCGGTCCTGGTGCTGGCGGGCGCCGGCACCGGCAAGACGCGCGTGCTGACGACGCGCCTCGCCCACATTCTCGCCACGCGCCGCGCCTGGCCGGGTCAGATCCTGGCGGTCACCTTCACCAACAAGGCGGCGCGCGAGATGAAGGAGCGCATCGGCCTCCTCATCGGCGGCGTGGTGGAAGGCATGCAGTGGCTGGGCACCTTCCACTCCATCGGCGCGCGCATGCTGCGCCGCCATGCCGAGCTCGCCGGGCTCAAGTCCAACTTCACCATCATCGACGCCGACGACCAGCTGCGCCTGATGAAGCAGATCGTCGAGGCCGAAGGCATCGACGAGAAGCGCTGGCCGGTACGCACGCTCGCCGCCATGATCGACGGCTGGAAGAACCGCGGGCTGAGGCCCGCCGACGTGCCGGAAGGCGAGGCGCACGGCTTTGCCTTCGGCAAGGGGCGCGTCCTCTACCGGATGTACCAGGAGAGGCTGAAGGCGCTGAACGCGGCGGACTTCGGCGACCTGTTGCTCGACACGCTGAACGTCTTGCGCGATCACGCCGACATCCTGGCCGATTACCGCGACCGCTTCCGCTACATCCTGGTCGACGAGTATCAGGACACCAACGTCGTGCAGTACCTGTGGCTGAAGCTGTTGGCGGGACCGGCCGGCGGCAGCGGCGGCAATGTCTGCGTGGTGGGCGACGACGACCAGTCGATCTATGCCTGGCGCGGCGCCGAGGTGGAGAACATCCTGCGCTTCGAGCGCGATTTCCCCGGCGCCAAGGTGATCCGCCTGGAGCGCAATTACCGCTCGACGCCCGCCATCCTGGGCGCCGCTTCGGGCCTCATCGCCGCCAACAAGGGCCGGCTCGGCAAGACGCTGTGGACCGAAGGCGAGCCGGGCGAGAAGATCCGCGTGCAGGGCGTGTGGGACGCGGAGGAGGAAGCCCGCCATGTGGCGACCGGGGCCGAAGCCCTGCATCGCGGTGGCCATGCCTTCGCCAAGATGGCGATCCTGGTGCGCGCCAGCTTCCAGATGCGCGAGTTCGAAGACCGCTTCATCGCCCTCGGCCTGCCCTATCGCGTGATCGGCGGGCCTCGCTTCTACGAGCGCGCCGAAATCCGCGACGCCATGGCCTATCTGCGGCTGGTGGCGCAGGGCGACGACGACCTCGCCTTCGAGCGCATCGTCAACAAGCCCAAGCGCGGCATCGGCGACGCCTCGGTGCAGGCGCTGCACCGGTACGCCCGCGCCCGCCAGATGCCGCTGCTCGCCGCGGCGCGCGAGATCGTTGAGACCGACGAGCTGCCGCCCAAGGCCAAGAAGGCGCTCTGCGACCTCGCCGGCAACCTGGCGCGCTGGGCCGACACCGCGCGCCTCTTGCCGCACACCGAGCTTGCCGAGATGATCCTCGACGAGAGCGGCTACACCGACATGCTGAAGGCCGACAAGTCGGCCGAGGCGCCCGGCCGCCTCGACAATCTGAAGGAACTGGTGCGCTCGATGGAGCAGTTCGAGAGCCTCGCCGCCTTCCTCGAGCACGTCGCGCTGGTGATGGAGATCGAGCAGAACGAGACCGGCGACCGGCTCAACCTGATGACCCTGCACGCCGCCAAGGGCCTCGAATTCGACACCGTGTTCCTGCCCGGCTGGGAGGAAGGCCTGTTCCCCAGCCAGCGCACCATGGATGAGAACGGGATGAAAGGCCTCGAGGAAGAGCGCCGCCTCGCTTATGTCGGCCTGACGCGCGCCAGGCAGCGGGCGCTGATCTCGTTCGCCGCCAACCGGCGCGTGCACGGCAGCTGGCAGAGCGCCCTGCCTTCGCGCTTCATCACCGAGCTGCCCGAGGATCACGTCGAGACCACGGTCGACGAGGGCTTCTACGGCGGCAATGCCGGCTTCCGCGACAACATGACGGGCTTCGGCTCGAGCTATGACAGCCCCGGCTGGCGGCGCGCCCAGGCCAACAAGGAGCGCGGCTATGCGGCCACGCGCATGCCGACCATCGAAGGCCAGGCTTACACGGTGCAGACCTCCGATCCGCAGGCTTCGGTCTACGTCCGCGGCGACCGCGTCTTCCACCAGAAGTTCGGCTATGGCCGCGTCAAGGCGGTGGAAGGCAACAAGCTGACGGTCGACTTCGACAAGGCGGGCGAGAAGAAGGTCATCGACCAGTTCGTCACGCGAGGGTAGCGGTGACGAGGCGCAACCCGCCCGTTCCTCCCCTGTTTACGGGGGAGGTGCCGACCCCGGCCTTGCGCCAAGGGAGGCGGAGGGGACGCTCACGCCGTCAGAAGCCGGCAGCCGGGCAGCTTGCCGGCCGCCGCATCGAAGGTCAGCATCGCCGAACAGCCGATCCCGCGATGATGCGTCGTCGTCAATACGGCGATCGCATCGGCCTTGGCCAATCCGGCCGGTGCCCGCAGCAGTCCCGGCTGCCGCGACGTGTGACCATTCCGCGAATTATGACATCTCATCCGAGACCGAAATCGGGAGGCGATCACGGTCTTGCCGACCTCTATGCCGCATTTACTGCCATCGATGAACCGATAGCGTTATCGGGAAAGAGCATGGGATGCGGGAATGTCGAAGCCGGCCTTCAGGAACTTGTTGCGCGTCGGTGTTGTCGTTGCCGCCGCCGGCGCCACCCTTGCCACGGCATCGCCGGTTTCGGCGGCGCAGAATTCCGCCGCTCTCATGCAGCTTCTGGATTCGCGCCGATATCTGGAATTGGAACAAGCGCTCGAGAGCCCCGCCGGGCTGACGCCGGCGGAGCGGGCTTTTTTCGAAGGCGTTCTTGCCGCCCGGAAGAACAGGATCGACGCCTCGCGCCGGCAACTCTCCCGCATTTTGGCGCAGCCGTCCCTGCTTTCCCCGGCGCAGCGCAAGATCGGCTTGCTCGTGCTGGCGGACGACGATGCGCGGTCGTTCCACTACGCCGAGGCTGCCGATACGTATTCCGCGATCCTGAAGATGCCCGCTCTCGATGAGAAAACGAATGCCGATGCGACGGACGGCCTGAACTCCATTGCGGCGGCGCGCGATTTTCCGGCGCAGGCGGTGAAGATCGCACGCGCGTTCACCGTCGTCACGTCGCGCAATCTGCTCGGCCTCAGGGAAGCCCCGGTCGAGGCGAACGGCGCGACGACGCCCTGGGTGCTGGACAGCGGCGCCGGACTGACGACGTTGAGCGCCGGCTTCGCAAAGCGCCTCAACCTGAAGCTTTCGGCGGAAACGGTTCCGATCAACGGCTTTGCAGGCACGCTGGCGCGGGCGCACCTGGCCTATATTCCGCTGCTGCGGTTCGGCAAGGCCGAAGTCCGCAACAGTCCTGCGATCGTGCTGGATGACGCGGCGCTCTACATCCCCGAACTCAAATTCCAGATCAACGCGATTCTCGGGGCGCCGGTGCTCACCGCTCTCGACCGCCTGACATTCCACGCGGACGGACGCATCGACTGTGCCGGAAGCGGGGCACCCGATGCAGGGGTTGAGATGTTTCAGGATGAATTGCTGACCATCGCGATCGGTACGCCGGGCGGGCGGCGGTTGTTCATTCTCGATACGGGCGGCAACAATACGGTCCTGCTTTCGCCTTACTGGCAGGAAAACCATACCGCCCTGGGAAATCCGGCGTTGGCGCCCGTGCCTGTCAGCGGGGTTGGCGGCAAGACGATGATGCCCGCCGCGATTCTGGCCGAAGTGAAGCTGGACATCGCCGGCGTGGCCGTGCCGCTCAGGAACGTGACCTTGTATTCCCAGCCGCGCTGGAATTCCGGCGAGTATTTCTTCGGCACGATCAGCCAGGATGTATTGGCACAGTTCGAGAGCTACACCATCGACTATCGCGACATGCGCTTTTCGGTGACGCCCAGGTAACGCGCCTGTTCTGCCGGCTCTCGCGAACGCGAACTCGGCCCCGAATTCGCCAAGAGAACAGATCGCGGTACGCCAGTGAGACAACGCAGGAACAACAACGGCGAAACCGCGCTCATGAAGAGCTGGGATGCGCACGTGACAAAGCTTTTGCTCGACGCCGGAGCTGACCCGTATATCCGGAATAACGCGGGCCAAAACGCACTCCAAGCCGCGGAGAGCGAGACAAATCGGTTCGTCCTGGACTCGGTAAAGGTCCTCCGGGAGTGGATGGCAAAACACCCGAAGGGCGCGCACCGCCGGTAATCGGCTTTGCGCCACAAACGGCCGAAGTTGGGACGATTCCGCCGACCGACGTACGGCAAGTCTTGGGCCGGAAACGGAAATTCGCCCTACGGGGATAACGCGCCAATTTCGGTCATTCATTAACCCAGTGATTCAACGATGCGCTGGAGCGCTGCCTGGGGGTCCTCACACGGAATTTCCGCCGCCTCGTCTTGGCCCAGATATGTTTTTGCGGCGGCGTTGAACAAGTATGAACGCTCCCGTTTAACCCGAAGTTCTGCAATCAAATACGGCACTACGCGCTCGTCGTGTTGTCGCGCAAGCCCATGAAGTGCTTCCAACCTTGGGAATTCGGCGGGAATTCGGCGACAGGATACGCAAACCCGGAATGCGCGTTCATTCTCTGCATGATCGCCGTGAATGGCTGCTCGGCCGCTGAACTGAGAGTTGCGGGATTCCGTTTGCTGTCGCCGGAATTGCGCATTCTTCCGTGTGGTAGGACAACGCAACGGGGCGTAAAGTGCCGTGTTTGATGATCGAGAGGAACCGAACGATGCGCACGTTGGCCCGACGGCTTGGCGGCATCTTGCTGCTGGGCGGTGTTCTGTGTGGCACTGCTTCATATGCAAAAGATGGTGATTGGAGCGGTGCAGGCTGGTACGCGGTATTAAGAAATAACGCGACGTTCGACAAGGACGTCTACAGCGGCCCGTTCGCGTCTCAGAATGCCTGCGTTTCCGCGTACAATGCGAACCCCTCCCCGTATCCGAACGTGACGATGACCTGCACATATTACGCCACGTCCGATGCCTTTTATCACGATCTCTTCATGGGGGATTGAAGTCGAGCAACGTACCAAGAATAACGTACGTGGAGCATCCGTCCCCATTCTGCTCAAGGCAGATGGCCACGCCTGATTTGGAATTCGGCGACAGGATACGCAAACCCGGAATGCGCGTTCATTCCCTGCATGATCGCCGTGAATGGCTGCTCGGCCGCGGCGGCTGAACTGGGAGTTGTGGGATTCCGTATGCTGTCGCCGGCCCTATTATTGGCGTCTGCCTTCGGGCGGCAGCGCCAACATTGCGCCGCACTTTCATGGGGCGCCGTGCAGCGCTTGTTGGTGAAGTTGCACCGCCGCGCGAACAAGCTGTGCATCCTCCTTGCTGACAAAGCGGGGCGTGTAGTCGGCCGGCTGCGAAGGCAGATTGGCCGCCCGGTCAGGATAATGCACCACCTGACCGCATTGATTGATGTACGCGCGGGTATCCGAATAGGCTTCCGCGAGTTTAGGTTTGCCATCCTTGTTTAGCGCATCATACTTATTCCACTCATCGTTCGTCATGCTGGTCTGCAGCAGCGGATGAGGCGGCAGCGTGGCCGCCGTCAACCCGGCCATGCGCATGTAGAGAGCCTGGCCTACGGCCTCGGCGATGAGGAAGTCTTCGCCCTTTATCAGATACGCGACACTATATCCCTTCGGCGGCGAATGCGGAAAATCGAGGCCGTGATCGGGATGATCGACCACATCTTGCGCCTGCCGGACATAGGCGCGGGTCGCGAGAAAATTGGCGGCATCGGTTCCCGACTTCTTGAGCAGCTGGTCGTAATAGGTCCTTTCAAAGGGCTGTAACTGCTCAGGCGTAAACGAGTCGGCGCGGGCCTGCGAAACGAAGGAGCCCAGCAGGCACATGACAGCGAAGATCATGGTCGCAGCGATGACGCGGGCATGCTGTGGCGCTTTCGCCGAGCCACCATTGTCGTGCGGGTATTGCATGCGGCGCTCCTGAACGTTTGATACGACACGGCCCAGACGACTTGGCCCGGCGTCGATGGTAGTGCAATCCGGGACGGTACCCAACCCCCCCTGTGCGCGCGTCTCCAAAACCGCATCGGTCGCCCAACGGCCTCAGAGCGAAGGTCTCGAAGTGGCGCCTTTGCGACAGTGCGCCCCGCCATCGAACGTCGCATTCCGGTTGGTCAGCCGACATGTCCGGAAAACCGGGGATGTTGTCGAAGAGTCGGAAAGGGCGCGGCGTCACAGTCCCACCCGGTCTCGCCGCCCTTCGCAGTCTCTGACAAGGTGTGTTAGGTGGTCGCCATGACTCGCGTTTCCGCCTCGCATTCCGCCTTGCTTCCTGCTCGCGCATCGCGCCCGCCCGCTTCGCGTCCCGCCGGCGCCTGGCGCCCCCCCGCTTCACTTCCCATGGCCGCCTCCCCGCAAGAGCGAGGCACCTGATGCCGGCCCCTCCCCTGTGGAAAGCCTCCGCCGTCGTGCGGAAGGCCGAAGCCGCCGACGTCATGGCGCTGCTGGAGATCACGCCGCCGCGCCCGCAGGCGGTCCTGACGGCCGAGGAGTCGTTCCGCGATGAATGCGTGGTCGAGGCGCTCTACGACGTGATGCCCGACGGCGACCTGCTGGCCAAGCTCGCGGGGCACGAAGTGCGCGTCATCCTGTTGCCCGACGCCGACTGGATCAAGCTGTCCCAGGAAGGCCTGCCGCCGGTGCGCGCGGGGCGCTTCTTCGTCTACGGCGCGCACGACGCTGGCACCGTGCCGCCGGGCGTCATCCCAATCCGCATCGAGGCCGGCATGGCCTTCGGCACCGGCCATCACGAGACCACGGCGCTGTGCCTGGCGGTGATGAGCGAGCTCGCCAAGCGGCAGCGCTATCGCCATGTGCTCGATCTGGGCTGCGGCACGGGGCTGCTCGCCATCGGCGCCGCCAAGCTGTGGCGCGAGCGCGTCACGGCGTCGGACATCGATCCCGAAGCGGTGGCGATCACGCGCGAGAATGCGGTGATCAACGCGGAAGGCCCGCGCGTCGCCGCCGTGCTGGCCGACGGCCCGGCGCATCCCATGATCGCCCGGGCGGCGCCGTTCGACCTCATCGTCGCCAACATCCTGGCGGGACCGTTGACGCGCCTCGCCCCGGCCATCGCGCGCCTCTTGATGGCCGAGGGAACCTTGGTGCTGTCGGGCCTCCTCGCCTGGCAGGAGAAGCAGGTCCTCAGCGTCTACCGGCCATTGGGATTGACTCTGCGACGCGTGCGCCGCGACGGGCCGTGGAGCGCGCTGGTGATGGAGCGCCGCTAGTGTCCCGATTGCGAAATTCGCCGCATCCTCATATCGGTCTCCAGCGAATTTCGGAATCGGGACACTAGGTGTTTGATCCCAGGTTTTGATGGTGCATTATTTTCCCTGGAGTGGAGGGATGCACTATGGGCCAGGTTCTTCACGGCTGCGCCACAACGACAGAGGCGATCCGTCGAGCGATACAACATAGTCAAGAGAGCCTGAGGAGCCTTTCCAGG
>JAGWNK010000046.1 GCA_028871345.1 Alphaproteobacteria bacterium
GGGGAAGCCGTCTTCCAGATTCAACTGGCCAAGCGGATCGACGCATTGCCCATGGTGCGCGACTACATGATGGACACCGAACGCGCATCGGATTTCGAAGGCATTCGGGACAGCCAGCGCCGCGCAAGTTGACGAGCGTGCCGCGCCACTAAACTGTGCATGGTTTTCGGTTTAGGCTTGCCGCTGGGAGCCCGTACCGATTGATTCGCTGTTCCCTAAAGCGAAACTCCCCGAAGCCGGCATGGAACAGGAAGCCTACCGTCACGTCCCTTACGACATCGAGGTCGAACAGGCCTTGTTGGGCGCGATCCTGGTGGACAACCGCGTGCTGGAGCAAGTATCCGCGCGCATCAAACCGGAGCATTTCTACGACCCGCTCCATCAGCGGTTGTTCGAGATGATGTCGGTGTCGTACGAGCGCGGCGGCATGGTGCTCACGCCCCTAACGCTGCACGCAGCGATGAAGGCGGACCCGGGACTGCAGGAGGTTGGCGGCCACGGCTATTTGGCAGGGCTGGCGCAGGCCGCTCCGGCGCTTCCCAACGTGCGCGATCTTGCCAACATCCTGCACGACCTGGCGGTTCGACGCACCTTGATCCGTATCGGCGAGGATATCGTCAATACGGCCTACGAAGCGCCGCACGAGAAGCCGCCGCAGGCTCAGATCCAGGACGCCGAGAAGGCACTCTACAGGGTCAGCGAAACCTCGAAATACGGCGAAGGCCCGATCGATTTCGGCGAAAGCCTGCGCCGCGCGGTGGACGCGGCGGAAAAGGCCCAGCGCCGCGGCGGCAAGATTTCCGGCGTGCCGACCGGCTTCACCGATCTCGACAGCCTGCTCGGCGGCCTGCAGGCGTCCGACCTTCTCATCGTCGCTGGCCGTCCCGGCATGGGGAAGACCTCGCTTGCCACCAACATGGCATTCAACGCAGCACTGGCCCACATGAAGGACGTCGCCGCCGGCGAAGAAGTCCCGCGGGGGGCGCCCGTGCTGTTCTTCTCGCTCGAAATGGCGGCCCAGCAGCTATCCGCCCGCATCCTGTCCGAGCAATCCGAGATCGAGATGTGGAAGATCCGATCCGGACGTTTCTCCGAGAGCGAGTGGGAGAAGTTCGTCCTCACCATGCAGGACCTCTCGTCGCTGCCGCTGTTCATCGACGACACTGGCGGCATCTCCATCGCCCAGATCGCGGCGCGGGCCCGCCGCCTGAAGCGCGAGAAGGGCATCGGCGTGATCATGATCGACTATCTGCAGTTGATTGAGCCGTCGCGCCGCGCCGAGAACCGGGTCCAGGAGATCACCGAGGTGACCAAGGGACTCAAGACCCTGGCCAAGGAACTCAATGTGCCGGTCGTCGCCCTGTCGCAGCTGTCGCGTGGCGTCGACGCCCGCGATGACAAACGTCCCGTCCTGTCGGACCTTCGCGAATCCGGGTCCATCGAGCAGGACGCCGACGTCGTGATGTTCGTATTCCGCGAGGAATACTACCTGAAATCGCGCGAGCCGGAGGCCGGCACCGCCGAGCACTCCAAGTGGCTCGAGAAGTGCGAGCGGGTGCACCGCCGCGCCGAGGTGCTTGTCGAAAAGCACCGTCATGGCGCCACCAACAAGATAGAGCTGTTCTTCGACGACCGCTTCACGCGGTTCAGCAATCTTGCCACAGACTGATCACGCAGGTATCCGCGCCGGCTATCCGTCCGTGCCGGGAGCGAGGACGACCGGGGACATGCCGTCGCTGCGGATCGGCACAAACGTCACTTCATGCCGCAACACGCGCCCGAACTGCTGCGGCAGAAGCCGCACGTCGTAGAACGCGCGCACCAGCTCGCGCCTGATGTACGCCGGGGTCAGCTTGCGATGGGTGGCGCGCCAGGGACCGATGTCCGTCACGCCTCCAACGTCGGCGCTCTGGCGGGCGATGACCGGAAGAAGCTGATGGGGCTCGAGCCGGTCGGTGAGCGGCGAGACGTTGGCGTTGAACAGTAGATGATCGACGGAGACCGACCATTTTTCCCGATGGTCCAAGAGGAGCTGTGCGGCGTCGCGGCGGATAATATAGGCACCGGCGCCGGTGTACTTGGAATAGATGCGCGACGCGGTCCGGCCCTCGCCGATCGCCAAAGGTTCGCCCAGCAGGACGTGCTGGCCTTGCGGGCCGTAATGCTCGACCTTCAACAACCGGATGCCCGGCGGGATCCAATCCGCGCTGCCCAAGAGCTTTTGCGCCGCGCGGTCCAGCATGATGTCGTCCTCCAGCACCACGCCATACGGCTCCTCGCCGGCGAGAAACGTTCTCCACGCCTGAATGTGACTGAGAAAGCAGCACTTGTCGCCCTTAGGCAGCGTGCCGATCGGGCCGTTGTCCGTGAAACGGGCATTGACTTCGCCATCGTCGGCGGTCTGCGCATCGACCGCTTCGATGCGACGGAAGGGGAGGCCGAGCGCGTTCAACTGCGCCGACATCGCCATGAGCCGGTCGGGCCGCCGCCCAAGATTAATGACGAAAATCTGCATCCTTGCGCCGATGTTGAGGAGTTGGCCGACCGCGAAGCCGGGCACACAACTAGTATAGATCCATCGAAATACAAATCGCTTGCGACAACCGTGCGCGAATTGGAGGGCCGCAGCTTGTGGTAACCAAGGTCCGGGGGACGGCGGGCCGGATAACGCCGGGGCGGGAGGCTGCGGCAAGGCCCCATTTATGTCGGGCCTGCGAAGGATTATGGGAACGGCGGGGGTCCTTCCAGAAAGGCGAAATAATCATTACGGACAATGCTATAGTGACAGGCGGCGCCACGGCGATAGGCTGGCGCGGCAGCGCCCGGCACAACAGGTAGAACAGGCAACGCGGTGGCAGACACCTCCTTGGTCACTGAGGCCCCTTTGCTGGCCGGATTTCAGGCCCGCCTGAAGGCCGAAGACGACGCGCGCAAGCGCGCCATGCGGCGCGGCTACGCCGCCGCGGGCGTCGCCTTTCTGCATTTCGTCTTCCTGTTCGTGCTCATCAAATCCGAATGGATGCCGGCAAAACCGAAAGTGCATCCGCAAGAGGCCCTGACATGGCTCGAACTGCAGCCGCCGGCCGCGAAGCGGCAGGCGATCACGCCGGTCAATCCGCGCAACACGGTGCCGCAATGGGCCTCGCCGGCGATCGAGCTGCCGCGCATCCTCAAGAAACCTGAGGAGAACAACGCCATCGACCTCGGTCTCGCCCTGGGTCAATCGCTGGCCTGCGGCGCCAACAGCTTCGAATATCTGACACCGGCCCAGCGCATGGCGTGCAAACATCAACCCTGGCACTTCGTGTACGACAAGGACGGATACATCGTCCTCGATGCCTCGCCGCGCCCCGAGATTGCCCAGGAAAGGCCGCGACCTAGTGACGTCCAGGCTCATGAGCGCAACACCGCCGATCCCTGCCTGATCGCCAAGCAGTCGGGCACGGAATGCATCGACAAGATGCTGTTCGGTGACCATCGATGACGGCGGAAACACCCGAAGAGCCCGGGGGCTTTGACGCGGGAACTCCAGGGCGGCATTGTCTCGACGCCATGGACCGACCGGACGAGGGGACGCTGACGGATTTCGAAGCGGCACGGATCACCGTGCGGCTGGGTGCCATCGCGAACAATTACAAGACCGTTCAACGGCTTGCCGGCACCGCCGCGGCCGCTGCGGTGGTCAAGGCCGACGCCTATGGCACGGGGCTGGCGCCCGTCGCCCGCCAACTCGTCGCCCAGGGCTGCGACACCTTCTTTGTGGCCCGTCTGGAGGAGGGAGTCGCCCTGCGCCCGCTGGCGCCGGGCGCACGCATCTTCGTGCTGGACGGCGCCCAGCCGGACATGGTGCCGGCCCTGATCACCCACAGCCTGACGCCGGTCCTGAACTCCCTGGCGGAAGTCGCCGCCTGGTCGGCCGCCGCCACCGCGACGCGGACGCGTCTGGACGCCGCCGTCCACATCGACACAGGCATGAACCGGCTGGGAATGACGACGGCCGAGCTGGGGACGCTGGCGGCCGAGCACGGCAAGCGGCTGGAAGGGCTGCGCCTCGTCCTGGTGATGAGCCATCTGGCCTGCTCCGACGATCCCGCCTCCGCGATGAACCGCACGCAGCTCGACCGCTTCCGCACGGCGCTCGCCATGCTGCCGCCGGCGCCGGCGAGCCTTGCGGCCTCGGGCGGCGTCCTCCTCGGCAAGGCGTATGCCTTCGACATGGTGCGTCCGGGACTGGCGCTGTACGGCGCCAATCCGCATCCTTGCGAACCCAGCCAGTTTGCCGTCGCCGTGCAAGTGACCTCCAAAATTCTCCAGGTGCGCCCCTGCGTCAAAGGCGACACCGTCGGTTATGGCGCCAGCTTCCGCGCCAAGCGGCCGACCATGCTGGCGGTGACCGGCCTTGGCTACGCCGACGGACTGCTGCGGGCCCTGTCGAACAAGGGCGCGGCGGCGGTGGCGGGCGTGCGCGTGCCCGTCGCCGGACGCGTCTCGATGGACCTCGTCACCCTCGACGTCACCGACGTGCCCATGCCGCTGGTGCCCGGCATGGACGTGGAATTCGTCGGCGACACCGTCACGCTCGAGGAGGTCGCCGCGGCCGCCGGCACGATTTCCTACGAGATCCTCACCTCCCTTTCCGGCCGCGCCTCGCGCCGTTACGAGGACATGCCATGAACATCTTCGCCTCCGTCGGGCGGGCCACGCTGGGCTTCCTGCGCGAGATCGGCCGCCTGAGCATTTTCACCTTCGATGCCGTGTCCAGTTTCATCCGTCCGCCGATCTACTGGTCGCTGGTCTTCAAGCAGCTGATGCGCATCGGCTACTTCTCGCTGCCGGTCGTCGGCCTCACCGCCTTCTTCACCGGCGGCGTGCTGGCGCTGCAGATCTACATCGGCGCCAGCCGCTACGGCGCCGAGCAGTTCGTGCCGACGGTGGTGCTGGTCGGCATCACCCGCGAGCTGGGACCGGTGATCGCCGGCCTGATGGTGGCCGGACGCGTGGCGGCGGCGATCGCCGCCGAGCTCGGCACCATGCGCGTCACCGAGCAGATCGACGCGCTGACGACGCTCGCCACCCGCCCGATCAAGTACCTGGTGGTGCCGCGGCTGATGGCGGCGATCATTTCCATGCCGATCCTGGTGGCCATCGCCGACTCCATCGGCGTGTTCGGCGGCTACGTCGCCTCGACCCAGAGCCTGGGTTTCACCGGCACGATCTACCTCAACACCACGATCAACGCCCTGACGGGCGAGGACGTGATCTCGGGCCTCATCAAGGCGGTGGTGTTCGGCTTCATCATCGCGCTGATGGGTTCCTATCACGGCTTCCACTCCAAGGGCGGAGCGCAAGGCGTGGGCTCGGCGACGACGAGCGCGGTGGTGTCGGCTTCGATCATCATCCTGGCGGCCAACTACATCCTCACCAACATCTTCAACTACTTCAACTTCTAGAGGCTTCCATGGCGCGCGCGGCCTCGACGGCAAAAGTGGAATTGAGGGGCGTCAAGAAACGCTTCGGGCCCAAGGTGGTGCTCGACGGCCTCGACCTGACGATCGAGAAGGGACAGTCGCTGGTGGTGATCGGCGGCTCGGGCACCGGCAAGTCGGTGATGATCAAATGCGTGCTGGGCATCCTGCGGCCCGACGCCGGCGAGATCTATGTCGACGGCAAGGAGGTCACGCACATCCGGGGCCGCTCGCGCGACGCCATGCTGCGCAAGTTCGGCATGCTGTTCCAGGGCGCGGCGCTGTTCGACAGTCTGCTCGTCTGGGAGAACGTCGCCTTCGGCCTGATCCAGGGCCGCGGCATGAGGCGCGCCAAGGCCAAGGACGTCGCCTTCGAGAAGCTCGCCAAGGTGGGGCTCGGCGCGGAAGTGGGCCAGCTGTCGCCGGCCGAGCTTTCGGGCGGCATGCAGAAGCGCGTCGGCCTGGCGCGCGCCATCGCCGCCGATCCCGAGATCATCTTCTTCGACGAACCGACCACCGGCCTCGATCCCATCATGGCCGACGTCATCAACAACCTGATCGTCGACACGGTGCGCGGCACCGGCACCACGACTTTGTCGATTACCCATGACCTCGTATCGGCACGCAAGATCGCCGACCGCATCGCCATGCTCTACAAGGGCAAGATCATCTGGGACGGACCGACGGCCGAGATCGATTCCAGCGGCAACCCGTTTGTCGATCAGTTCATCCACGGCCGCGCGGAAGGGCCGATCAAGATGGAAGTGCGGGGGTAGGGGCCTCGCAATTGCGCAGGTCAATTCCGGAGGGGCGGAATGCAATATTTGAAAGGGCGCATGAACCGCGCGACGTATTGGTTGTGTGTGGGTTTGTTCGTGGCGCTCGTGGTCGCGCTCAATTTTCTCGGCCCGAAGGCACGCATACCCGGTGAGGTCATCCTGGTTTTCGTCTGCGTCCCCAGGCTGCACGATATAGGCTTGTCCGGCTGGTATTTTCTGATCGGCATCGCCGTTGAAATCCTGGGGCTGGCGGTCGGATTCACGCTCTTTCCCGCCGATCAGGCCCTGATCGGGATCGGTATCGCGGCTTTCCTGATTGCGCTCCTGCTGCTGTGGCTCGGTGTTCGGCCGGGCGAGGTCGGCCCCAATGCATGGGGTGATCCGCCGGGGCCGGGACTGCAGTTCAAGCCAGCGAAGTAGGCTGGCAGGAGGTGCGCCTTGTGGTGGCGACTGGGCGTGCTGTGGAGCGTAATGGCGGCTTTGCTTGTCGTTCTGTTCCTTCCGATCCAGACGCATGCCGTGAAGCTCGACATGCCGGCCAATGGCGCGGTCACTCTGCAACAAGTGGAGATGGCCGCGCAGCGGTTTAGCATGGCCGTTGAGACCGTCCTCCTTCTGACCATTCTGGGTCTTTTTGTCTGGCTGAATTTCCATATCATCCGGCGCTACCGGAAATCCGGCTGATCTCTTGTGGGACAGTCGAAGCGCGAAGCGCTTCGGGGAGGGATCGTTCCGCCAACGCTCGTGGCATGACCCCCGCCTGTTCTCCGCCGCTTGCTGCGCAAGCCTCGGAGAACGTCCTCCTGTCAGGGGGACGAATTCCGGGGCGTTTTCTTCCGGGGACGGGAAACGTGAATTCAATTCCGCCTTTTTCGGGTCAGGGGATTGAATCGTTTCGATAATCATGCGGCGGCGGCTTTCCACCAACGCGACCTGGACGAGCGTTTTGGCGTCCTGGACGAGCGTTTTGGCGACGGCCTGCGCTTGCGGCGCAGGCGGTACTTGCGGTGACGCAGATGGCGCGGGCTGCGGCGCAGGCGTGATTGCAGCGCCGCCTTGGCCCGCGGCGTGGGCATCGCTCTCGATCATGATGGAGAGATCGGGTGCAAAAATAGGATTTCAAGGGTGAGGTAGGAATTTTTTTCATATTATGGTTAATTATATCCGCAAGTTTCCCTTTCAGTAACGCCGCTTGCTGCGCAAGCCTCGAAGAACATCCTTCCCCTTTCAGGGGGAGGAGAGCAGGGAAGCGGGTGCAGAAGCGTTGAGGCAAAAAATGCCATCACGCCCGCGCCAGTGCGCGCATCAGGTTGGGCGTCGACCAGGTGGCGACGCCGGTGCCGGCGAAATCGCGGTCGGTGGTCCAGATGTCGGCATCGGCGGCCCATGCCAGCGCAAGGAGATGGGCATCCTTGATCGAGCCGCTGCCCCCGGCAACGGAGTCTTTCAGCGCGCGCTCGCCGTCGGCGATGTCGGGCGCCAGCGTCGCAGCCGGAACCACGAGCATGTTCTGCGCCAGTGAATCGACGACGGTCAGAAGGTCGGTCCGCTTCAAGCCGAGCGCAATGCGGCGGCGGGTTTCCTCGAGCGCGCGTTGCGTGGTGATGAGGGTGCGTGCGCGCAGCACTTCCGCGATCGCCGCCGAGGTCCTGCCGCGCGCCGCTGCCACCAGGATGTTGGCATCGACGACCAGCGACGGTGACAGTGCCCTCAACGGACTTCCGCCTGGATCCGGCGCACCGCTTCCTCGTTCCAGTCGGTGGGATCGACGTCGCCGAACTGCCGCAGCGCCTCGTCGTCCGCTTTGGGATCGCGCCCTTTGGCGAGTTCCTCGGCCCAGGCGAGCACGGCCTTCATGCCCGCGACATTGTTGGGCTTGAGCGGCACCAGGATCGCCACCGTGCGGTCGCCGGACTTGACGGGCGTGGGGCCGGGCAGGGCGGCGATGGTTTCGCCGGATATCTTCTGCAGATCGCGGATGCTGAGATGGGACGGCCGGGCCTTGCGCCCGAGCCGCTTGCCCAAGGCGGGCTTCTTGCCGTTCTTGGCGCGCGCGGCCTTCTCGCCCTTGGCCTCGAGGAGGCGCCGGACCTGCTCCTTCACCGACGTGGAGCGCTGCCGGCCCGCGGGCTTCTTGGCGATGCGAGAGTGGATGTTCATCCGGAGCTCCAGACGAATATTTACATACACCTGCATGTAACAAAATTCAAGGATGCCCCTTTGGCCGCTTCGCTCCGCGCGGGGCAGAACGGCGCACGCCGCCACTGCGCGCTCCTCCCCTTGCTTGGCACACTGCGGCAATCGTCCTCCCCCTATCAGGGAATCCGCACCGGCTCCGGAAACACGGCGACAAGCGCACCGTTCACATGACGAGGCGGGGAACGATCCGCCTGTCCCGGCATTCCCCGTTGCCCCCCACCCGGAGCGCTACGCGCTCCCCACGAGGGGGTCATGCTATGATCGAATCATGGCTCCCGACGTTTGCGGCATGACCCCCTCGCATTTTCCGCTTCTTGCTTCGCAAGCGGCGGAGAACGACCTCTCCCTTTCAGGAGGAAAACGCTACGCCGGAGAGCGCCACGGCAGACCCCTCCCCGAAGCGCTGTGCGCTTCGACCCTCCCTCGAGGGGAGGGTGAAAAGGACTCCCGCAAGGGGATGGTGAGGATCTAGCGATGGCCCGTGCAACGGCATCCTTCGTCTGCCAGTCGTGCGGCGCGGCCCATGCCAAATGGTCGGGCAAGTGCGACGCCTGCGGAGCCTGGAACAGCATCATCGAAGAAGGCGCGCCCATACCCACCGGCAGCGGCGCCGTGCGGGCGCTGAAGGGCCGCCCGTTCAAGCTCGAGGATCTTTCCGCCACCGACGGCGAGCCGCCCCGCCGCCCGACGGGCGTGGGCGAATTCGATCGCGTCTGCGGCGGCGGACTGGTGCCCGGCTCGGCTCTGCTGGTGGGCGGCGATCCGGGCGTCGGCAAGTCCACGCTGATCCTGCAGGCCTTGGCCGCCTACGCCCAGGCGGGCGGCGAGGCCGTCTACATCTCGGGCGAAGAGGCGATGGCGCAGGTGCGTCTGCGCGCCGGCCGAATGGGGCTTTCCGCCGCGCCGGTGGCGCTGGGCTCGGCGACCTGCATCGAGGACATCCTGGCGACGCTCAACAAAGGCAAGACGCCGGGCGTCGTCGCCATCGATTCCATCCAGACCATCTGGACGGGCACGCTCGACGCCGCGCCCGGCACCATCGCCCAGGTGCGCACCGCCTCGTTCGATCTGGTGCGCTACGCCAAGGCAACGGGTGCGGCGCTGATCCTGGTCGGCCACGTCACCAAGGAAGGCCAGATCGCCGGCCCCAAGGCCGTCGAGCACCTGGTCGACGCGGTGCTCTATTTCGAAGGCGAGCGCGGCCACCATTTCCGCGTGCTGCGCGCCGTGAAAAACCGCTTCGGACCCACCGACGAAATCGGCGTCTTCGAGATGACGGGCAAGGGGCTGGAAGAGGTCGCCAATCCCTCGGCGCTGTTCCTGGGCGACCGCAACAGCGCCTCGCCCGGTACGGCGGTGTTCGCCGGCATCGAAGGCACGCGCCCGCTGCTGGTGGAGATCCAGGCGCTGGTGGCGGAAGCCGGCTACGGCACGCCGCGGCGCGCGGTGGTGGGCTGGGACACCGGGCGCCTCGCCATGATCCTGGCGGTGCTCGACGCGCGCGGCGGGCTGGGGGTCAGCGCCCATGACGTCTACCTCAATGTGGCCGGCGGCCTGAAAGTGGGCGAGCCGGCGGCCGACCTGGCGGCGGCGGCCTCGCTGGTGTCGTCGTTCGCCGGCATCGCGCTGCCGCGCGATACGGTGTTCTTCGGCGAGATCAGCCTGTCGGGCGACGTGCGCCCGGCCGCGCAAGCCGAGCTGCGGCTGAAAGAGGCCGCCAAGCTGGGATTTTCCACGGCGGTGGTGCCCAAGGACACCCGCGCCCAGGTGCCGGGCCTGACGCTGCGCCCGGTCAAGGACGTGGGCGATCTCGTGGCGTTCGCCGGCGCCGAGCGACGCATCTCACGCAACGCCGCGGGGCGTGGTAGAATCGAATCATGAGTCTGGCGTTCCAGTTCCTCGATATCGCCGTCGTGGCGGTCATCCTCGTCTCCGCCGTGTACGCGACCTACCGCGGGTTCGTTTCCGAGTCGCTGTCCATCCTCGGCTGGCTCGCCGCCGCCTTCGCCACGCTCTATTTCGGACCCTGGGCCGCCTACTGGATGCGCGGCATGGTGAGCCCCGCCTGGCTCGGCATGCTGGCGGGCTATGGCGTGGTGTTCCTCGCCGTCGTCATCCCGGCCACCTTCGCCAGCCACCGCATCTCGGAGAACGTCAAGAAATCCTCCGTGGGCGCGCTCGACGGCACGATGGGCGCCGCCTTCGGCGTGGTGCGCGGCTTCGCCATCGTTGGCATCGCCTACTTGATCTTCACCGCCTTCGTGCCGATCGGCAGCCAGCCCGGCTGGATCACCAGGGCGCGGCTGCTGCCCGTCATCCGCATGTCGGCACAAGTCGTCGCATCCCTTGTCCCCGACCAGCATGTGGGCAAGCGCGGCTACGAGGCCGACGCGGCACCCGAGGCGCGGAAAGCGCCGCAAAAGCCGGTTACCAGCAGGAAAACCGCCGATTCCGCGCCTTCCGCAGCGAAACCGGAGCACAAGAAACACCGTAAGAAGACCTATGGCGCCAAAGACCGCCACGCGCTAGACAGGCTCATCGAAGCCACCGGTAGCGACGTGAGCGGCAAGCCATGACGGGCCTGACGGGTGATGATCATTTAGAGCCAGAGGACGGAGACACGCTGCACGAGGAGTGCGGTGTTTTCGGCATTTTCGGCCACCCCGACGCGGCTGCCCTCACCGTGCTCGGACTGCACGCCCTGCAGCACCGCGGCCAGGAGGCCGCCGGCATCGTCAGCTACGACCGCGGCCAGTTCATCGCCGAACGCCATCCCGGACTGGTGGGCGACATCTTCGGCAAGAACAGCGCCCATCTCGCCTCGCTGAAAGGCTTGTACGCCATCGGCCACAACCGCTATTCCACGGCGGGCGGCTCCTTCGTGCGCAACATCCAGCCGCTGTTCGCCGACCTCACCGGCGGCGGCATCGCCATCGCCCACAATGGCAACCTGACCAACGCACGCGCCATGCGCGCCAAGCTGGTGCAGGAAGGCGCCATCTTCCAATCCACCTCGGACACCGAGGTCATCATCCACCTGACGGCGCGCTCGAGCTTCGGCCCGGTGGTCGACAAGCTGATCGACGCCCTGAAGCAGGTGGAGGGCGCCTATTCGCTGGTGGCGCTGACCTCGAAGAAGCTGATCGGCGTGCGCGACCCGTGGGGCGTGCGCCCGCTGGTCCTGGGCAATCTCGAAGGCGCCTACATCCTGGCGTCGGAGACCGTCGCGCTCGACATCATCGGCGCCGAATTCGTGCGCGACATCGATCCCGGCGAGGTCGTCGTCATCACCAAGGACGGCATCGAGAGCTATCGCCCCTTGATGCCGCAGAAGAGCCGCTTCTGCGTCTTCGAGTACATCTATTTCGCCCGGCCGGATTCGACGGTGGAAGGGCGCAACGTCTACGAGGCGCGCAAGCGCATCGGCGAGCAGCTCGCCAAGGAAGCCCCGGCCGCGGCCGATCTCGTCATCCCGGTGCCGGACTCCGGCGTGCCGGCGGCGCTCGGCTATTCCGCGGCTTCGGGCGTGCCGTTCGAATTCGGCATCATCCGCAACCACTATGTCGGGCGCACCTTCATCGAGCCCACCGACGGCATCCGCCATTTCAGCGTGCGGCGCAAGCACAACCCCAACCGCGCCATGCTGGCGGGCAAGCGCGTGGTCCTGATCGACGATTCCATCGTGCGCGGCACCACCTCCAAGAAGATCGTGCAGATGGTGCGCGACGCCGGCGCCTCCGAAGTGCATTTCCGCGTCGCCAGCCCGCCCACGAAGCATTCCTGCTTCTACGGCGTCGATACGCCCAACGAGCAGGCGCTGTTGGCGCACGAGATGACCGTCGAACAGATGACGCGATTCATCGGCGCGGACACGCTGGCCTTCGTCTCGATGGAAGGCCTCTATCGCGCCATGGGCCAGGACGGGCGCGATCCCGCCGCGCCGCGCTTCTGCGACGCCTGCTTCTCGGGCGACTATCCCATCCGGCTGACCGATTCCGCCGAAGGCGCCGACGGCCAGCTCTCCTTTCTCGCCGAAGTGGCCTGATCGATGAGCGACCAGCGCATCGCGCTCGTCACCGGCGCGTCGCGCGGCATCGGCCGCGCCGCCGCCAAAGCGCTCGCCGCCTCAGGCGCCCACGTCATTGCGGTGGCCCGCACCGTGGGGGCGCTCGAAGAACTCGACGACGAGATCACGGCCGCGGGCGGCAGCGCCACGCTGGTGCCGCTCAACCTCAGGGACTTCGAGGCGCTGGATCGCCTGGGCGCCTCGGTCTTCGAGCGCTGGGGGCACCTCGACGCCTTCTTCGGCAACGCCGCCGTGCTCGGCATGCTGTCGCCGCTGGGACACCTCGATCCCAAGGTGTTCCAGGAGCTGATGGAGGTGAACGTCACCGCCAACTGGCGCCTCATCCGCTCGCTCGATCCGGTGCTGAAGCGGGCGCAGGCCGGGCGCGCCCTGTTCGTCTCGAGCGGGGCGGCGCGCACTTTCCGCCCCTACTGGGGCGGCTATGCGGTGTCGAAAGCGGCGTTGGAGGCGCTGGCCTTGACCTATGCCGCCGAATGCGAAGGCACGCCCGTGAAGGTCAACATCCTCAATCCGGGGCCGCTGCGCACCGCCATGCGGGCGCGCGCCATGCCGGGCGAAGACCCCGAGACTCTGCCGCCGCCCGACGCCGTGGCGCCGCTGATCGTCGAGTTGCTGTCGGCGGAATGCGCCAAGAACGGCGAGCTGGTGACGTTCAAGCGGGCTTAGCTTGGCCGCACAAACTGCGAAGCCGACCATCGAGAGCCAACGCGCGGTTTGTCAGCAACCGCTTGGGTTTCACGCTTTAACCCCCCTTTGGCACAGGTGTGGAGACTGCCACGATCAAAAGAAACGTTACGGCGCCAATCCGTTGAACGGGCAATGCCTGGGATCGGTCCGGGTTCGGAACCAGGCCGTTGGGCTGAAACGCGCCAATTGCTGCCGTTTGTGATGCAAAGTGCGCGATGCGATATTGCGTAATATCCTACGGGCACCCAGCCTGCTTCTTGGCGAGCGCGAAGCCTTGTTCTGGGGTGGCGACGCCGGGCATGGCTTCTAGCTCAGTTTTCGGCTGGGCCTTTTTTGCCTCGGCGAAGTCGGTGATGGTCCTGTCATAATACGGGCATGCCAAGAGCGGCTTGCCGCGCAACACTTCATTGTTGCCGAGCAGAAATTCAATGTTTGCGACGAGATAAAGCTGATTGGTTTCCTTCGCGAGCAGAAGCGCCTTTTTCAAGTAGCCATCGGAATTGTCGAGTTCCTCCGCCACTGGATGAATGGGTTCATCGCGGTGCAGCCACAGAATGACAGGGTCATCTTTGGTGCCACCTACTCGCGCGAGAATACCGTAGAGCCGATACGCCTTAGCCAGTCCGGCCTTATCACCTTTCTGCTCGAAGATCGGGATCGCTTCGTCGAGTTGACGGCTTGCCTGCATCACGCGACCTTCGTGGTTTAGTAGATCATCGGCCTGGGCGAGTTTCACATAGGGATCGCTGCTCGCTACGACTCCTACGCCCTCGCAGCCGACAATCGGTAGTACCAATATGATGATCAGCGGCGGAAAGAGCCGTCGCACGAAATCGCTCAGGTACATGGTGAGTTACCCCTAGCCCCGGCACGTTCTATCACGCCCAGCGCGCCATCGTTAGGCGTCGCTCCGGGCGAAAGGCAGGTATTGGTGCACTTCCGCCCAACGGCCTACTTCCGAACTTGGCGCTTTCGGGACCAGCGACGCGCCCGCGGAATGACCGATTCCGCTGGAAAATTGCAGCCAGAGTCGATTGCCGCACAAGATCGCAGCGTCGCCGAACTACAACCTCCGCATTTCCGTCGCCGTACGTGCGCACAGGGAGGTGGCGAAATGCGGTGACACGCGCTCCAGGCAGGTATACCGGAACGCACTCACGTGCCCGGCCGGCCACGGAGCCGGCGCAATTCCATCTTGGCGGGCACCCATTCGTAATCGTTCGGGTTGCACCCATCGACGGTCTTCTGAAACAGCTCTTCGGCATGCTTCTTCATGCCTTGTGCGAGCGCGGCTTCGCCGGCATAGAACCAGCCGTCGCATCGTTGATGTTCAATTCTCGTCTGGCTGCTTACCAGCGCCAGGTGAATCAAATCTCTCTCGGACAGAACGCCGGCAAAAAATGCGAGAGCCGGCCCCGGCCATGGCTTGGAGTCCGCTGCGGCCGCCTTGGTTTTCAGCCACGCGCCGTCGTCCTGTCCCAGCTTGAGGTGCGTGATGTGAAGCCAGACGAGCGTCGAAAGGTCCCGCGGCTCGATCTTGAGCGTATGCTCGAAATCCGCGCGTGCGGCCTCGTAACGTCCCTGCTCGGCCAACACGTGCCCGCGAAAGCCGTACAGCCTGTAGTCCGAAGGGTCGAGTTTGATCGCGCTGTTCAAATCGGCCAGCGCCCCATCGAAATCGAGCTTCAACTCGTGGGCGACGGATCGGTCGATGAAATCTTCCACGTAGGGCTTGCCGATGGCGAATGCCCGATCGTAATCGGCAATTGCTTCATCAAATTCACAGTTCAACCGGTGTGCCATTGCCCTCGCCCGAAGAGTGGCGGGATTGTCCGGACGGTATTCAAGTTCCTTGGTGTAGTACGCAATGGAAAGGTCCCAGTTGCCCTGATCGTCTTCCTTCCCGGCGCGGTCGTCGTAGGCATCCGCGGCAAGCTGACGGACGGCGTCGCGAGTCGAGGCGTCGGGGGAAAGGTGTATCGCGTCATCGAAGTCGTACTGTGCGGCCTTCATGCGGCCCTGGGCCATCGAGGCGTAAGCGCGCACCGCGATCAGTTCAGCCCTCTGTTTCCGGCTGATACCGGGCCGCCGAAGCGCCGCATTCGCGGCCCTTATCGCTGCGTCGTAGTCACCATGCGCGGCGGTCGAGAAGACGGCGGCGGCCTCCGTGTCGGCCTGAGGCACCGCGGCCGCGCCCGAAGCGGTCAGAAGAACAGCCGCGATGAGCGCTCTCATCGGAAGCATGCCAGTCCCCCTCATGGCCGATGCGCCCGGCCGCTGCATCGCCATGGCCACTATGCCTCACTTCGTGCAAAGAGTCGAAATGGCTGAAAACGTGAAAAGGGCGCCGTCGATTGCCGCGCGAAATCGCAGACGTAAATCGACTCTGGCTCCAATTTCCCGAATGCCGGCGCCGCTCTAACGGCGTCGGAATCGCGCAACAATTCGGAAACTAATTCTGAAGGTGTCGTGCCGCCGTTAAGCCCGCGGTCGTTTCTTGCCGCTATGTGGGGCGTGGGAAGACGCGAAAGGGACACCGCATGTCTGATCTTCGGGGGCAGCAGGCCGTCGTGAAAGTGGAATTCGGCATCAAGAGCAAGATCGTGGGCGCATTGCTCGTGGCGCTGATCTTCGGCGCCGCCGGCACCTATTTCTTCACGACGTCGACCAGCGCGGCGGCCAAGCCTGTGGCCAGCACGTTCGCCACGCCGTAGGTCTCCGCAATTACGATCCGTTTACGGATGAGCGGGTGTCCGGTCTCGCGCCGGACGCCCGGCTCGTCCCGCACGGCACAGAGATCCGAGCGCGTCCGGCTTGCGCGTCCGGACCGCGATCATCGCCGCCGGGCGGACAAACGCGCTCAATTCCGGCAGGGCCACAGGGCCTTCGCCGCATTGTCGACTCCTTCGTCCCAGAGATTTCCCGATTGCTCGGGATGGGACCTCAGCCAGTCGAGAATCGAAGCCCGAACGTCGTCCCAACTCATATTATCCGGGATGCAGACAGTGCCGTGGTCGGAGAAGACGATAAAGCCCTGCACGTAATCGGAGTCCAAAACGTTCTTGCACCCGTCGGGGTTTGACGAGCAATAGGCGAGGAATTCCCCGACCGTGTTGTGGCTGTCGTCCGCAACGGCCGGCGCCAAGATGCTCCATATGGCGGCGGCAACAAACAATCCCCGTGACAGACGCATGTCCTTCCCCCCCGACTGCGCCGGAGATCAGCGCAACCCGTCGCGCCCAGGAATACGGCGGCACCGAGCCGGGCCATATTCGAGGATGCGGGTCCGTTCGTTGTATATATGGCGCCGGATGATTTTCGAGGAGACGCGGCATGTTCACCGGCGGCTGTTTGTGCGGCAACGTCCGATTTGTGGCGTCGGGGCAACCATACCGGGTCGGGCTCTGCCACTGTCTCGACTGCCGCAAGCATCACGGGGCGCTGTTCAACGCGTCCGCGATATTCCCCCAGGAGGCGGTGACGATCGAAGGCGAAACGCGCGACTACGCCGGGCGGCATTTCTGTCCCCGGTGCGGTTCGTCCGTTTTCGGACGAACGGCCGACGAGATCGAAGTGAACCTGGGATCGCTGGATGCGCCGGACCAGCTGGTGCCGACCTACGAAAGCTGGATCGTGCGGCGCGAATCCTGGCTGCCGCCGTTCGCGCTCGCCAGGCGCTATGAACACGACCGCGATGCCACGAGCCGCTTCGAAACCTAGGTCTTCCGACTGCGAACTGTGAGTTGGAATTTTTCATCTTCGAAGCTGAAAGGCATCGCGGCCGAATAGAGGCATAGCGACATCCGCTTTTGCTTGACGGCCCGCGCGGCAATGACCGAATGTCGCCCTGCTGCTTCGGGGGGCAAGGGATGCGGCGCAGGACCGTGCTGGCGGGTCTCGGCTCGCTCTTGGCGCTTGCGGGCGCGACGCGGGCGCAAAATGCGTCTGCGCTTTACGCCTGCCAGGGCGTTTCTCCGTCTACGGATGGTGCCCATGGCGACGCCGTGTTCCTGATCGACAAGGGCGGAAGCTGGGCGCCCCACCGCCTGCAGTACAAGTCGAACGGCGTGGCGGTGGCGCGCGGATCGCTGCCGGAGGGCAAGGCGCTGCTCGGCGACGACCGTGCGGCGCTGGCGTTTCTCTATACGGTCGAGGTCGATCCCAAGACGAATGCGCTTCAGACGGCGCTGGAATCCGTGCGCGCCTTTTGCCCCTTGCTGGCCGACCCGTCGGCGGGCGAACAGGTCTTTTCCGCGGATGTTGTGGAATATTCCGAGCCCATGGCCGTGAAACTGACGATCGGCGCCTATTCCGGGGTGGCGCCCGTCGAGGCGATCGAACTCAGCGGCTTCGGCATGGGGCCCGTCTTCGTCGACTTCGTCGTGCCGCAGACCGAAAGGGCCGTCAGCCACTTCTGCGGACACGCGCTGAGCGCCTCCGAAGCACAGATGCTCGGCCAAGCCGTGCAGACCGCCGCCTCGGGGAGGATCGAGGTCGGCGACGGCAAGGCAACCTACTATTCCGCGACCATCGCCTTGGACGCGCCAGACAAGCGCAACGCCATGGTGCAGGCGGCCATCGGCGAGGCCGAGCGGAAATTGCAGTCGTTCGCCGGCCAATGCATTCCCAATATGTCGGCGCAGTCGGCATGGATGCTGAATTGAGGGATACATGATCAGGAATGGCGTCATCGTAGCCGTTGCCGCAGCGCTGCTGATGGCGCCGGCGTTCGCCGATCCGTTCTGCGACGGCGTGAATGCGGCCCTGCGCGCACCGCTCGGGTTCGAGGCATATCGCATCGGCGCGGCGAGCATGCAGGACGACGGCTCGAAATACTGGGCTTTGTCCGTCACGCTGAGCGGCGCAACCCACTGCGCCGTCCATTCCTACGCCGACGGCAGCGACGGGCTCGATTGCGATTTCCCCGCCAAGAAGTGGATGGACAAGGACACGATCAACGCTTTGGGCGATGCCGTCGCCGCCTGCGTTCCGGGCGCAAAGCTGTTGCCCGCCTATGACTCCACCGGATTGCGCACTTATGAGGTTCCAACGCCGGCCGGGCGTTCGCCGGCGACAATTGCGATTTCCGCCAGGATGCTTGCCACCGCGACACTGATGTCCATCAGCAGGAAAGACTAGAGCGCGGGCGAACGACGTGAGATCGCATGCCATCTGGCTTTTGGCCCTCACGTTCGGCGCCGCCCAGGCGGGCGACCTCGCCGCGGACATCTATGCCGCCGGCAGGAACGCCGAACCGGGCGTCAGCCTGCCGCAATGGAACGGGCGGCACGCATCGTTCTCGGGCAAGGTGTCAGCCGCACCCGACGACGGTATACCGCCGACCTTGAGCGTCGCGGCGGGTGGGCACGCCAACCTCCTGGTGACCTGCCGCAAGGCCATCGCCCACGCCAACGTCGCCGTGGACTCGCGCGCCCGTCTCGACGGCGTCATCAGCGACGTCCGCCGCTTCGACCAGACGCAAGGTGCCGTGGGCATGTGGCTGCTCGCCTTGAGCGGCGGCGCGACGCTGTTGAGCGCGCCGCCCGTCGTGGTGACGCTCGACCAATGCCGCCTGACCGCGGACGATGGAGCGAAGGGCCAGAAGCAGCGCGTGCGGAATTGAAATGGGGGTTGTTGCGTGATGTCCAATATCCTAAAGCGTCCGGGCGTCGCCGTCGGGCTGGCGCTTGCCGTCGCCGCTATCGTTTTCCTCGAGAGCACGCGTGCGCCATGGGCGCCGTTCTTCTATGGCGGCGCGCTCGTCACGCTCCTTATTCCGTTGGCGGCGCGGACGGCATTGCGCGACGACAAGCGCGTCAAGGGCACGCCATGGCTTGCGATGGCGGCGGCTCTCGTCGGGCTGCTGATCGTCGATGCCCTCGCCATGGGACCCGTGCTCGATGCCGCCGGCAAGAACCTGGGCATCCTGCCGCTGTCCGCGGCGCTGTCGGCTTTGCTCGCCAAGGCCGCGGCGTCGCAGCACCTGAGCCTCGACGGCGCATCGAGCATCTACGCCGCGTTCTACGTCGTCTGGGCGCCGATCGCCGAGGAACTGTTCTATCGCGGCTATCTGCGCCAATCCCTCAGTCCGCGCCTCGGCGAGCCCATGACGGCGGTCATCAGCTCGGCGCTGTTCGCCCTGCGCCACGTGCCGCATCTGATGTACCTGGCGGTCGTGCCGTGGGCGACGATCGCGGTGTGGACCGCCAGCGTTTTCGCGGGCGGCCTGATCCTCTATTGGCTGGTGCGGCGCACCGGCCTGCTGTGGCCGGCGATCGTTGTGCATCTCATCGATAATGTCGCGGGCCTGATGATGTAGGCGCCGCGATGCGCTTTGCCGGAAGGCCGGACCTCACTCCTTGGCGTAGGGGTTCTTGCCGGTGCGCAGCAGGAGGCGGATGGGGGCGCCTTCGAGCTTGAAGGTGTCGCGCAGTCCGTTCGTCAGATAGCGCAGATAGGCGTCGGGCAAAGCCTTCAGCTGGTTGCCGAACAGCGCGAAGGTCGGCGGGCGGCTCTTGGGCTGGGTCATGTAGCGGATGCGCACGCGCCGGCCGTGGATGGCCGGCGGGGCGTGGCGCGCCAAGGCCTCTTCCAGGAAGCGGTTGAGCGTCGCCGTCGCCACGCGCGTGTTCCAGGCCTTGTCTGCCGCCACCACCGCCGGCACCAGGCGATCGACGCCTTCGCCGGTGACGGCCGACACTCCCACCAGCGGCGCGCCGGCGATCTGCGGCAAGAGGCGGTCGAGCTTGTCCTTCAGCTTGCCGACGGCGCCGGCGCGCTCCTTCACCAAATCCCATTTGCTGATGGCGAAGACCACGGCGCGGCCTTCGCGCACCACGAGGTCGGCGATGGTGAGGTCCTGCTTCTCGAAGGCCTGCAAGGCGTCGATCACCAGGATGACGCAGTCGGCGAAGCGGATGGCGTCGAGCGTGGAGGCCACCGACATCTCTTCCAGGGTGTGGCCGGCGGCGCGCGCCTTCTTGCGCAGGCCGGCCGTGTCGTGCAGCAGTATCTCGCGCATGCCCACTTGCCAGCGCGCGGCGATGGCGTCGCGCGTGATGCCGGCTTCGGGACCCGTCAAGGCGCGCTCGCTGCCGAGCAGGCGGTTGAACAGGCTGGATTTGCCGACATTGGGACGGCCCACGATGGCCAGGCGCAGCGGCTTGTCCGCCTCGGCATCCCGCGGCGCTTCTCCGGCGGCCTCGGCGAAAGGCTGCAACGCCTCCAGCAGCTCGCCGAAGCCCGTGCCGTGCTCGGCGGACATCTCGACGGGTTCGCCGAAGCCGAGCCGCCAGGCCTCGCTCATGCCCGCCTTGGCGCTGCGCCCTTCGCACTTGTTGGTCACCAGCACCACCGGCTTGCCGGCCTTGCGCAGATGGCCCGCCGCGATCTCGTCGGCCGTGGTCACGCCTTCGCGCGCATCGATGACGAAGACGCAGACATCGGCATCGGCGACAGCAGACAGGCTCTGCGCCGTCATGCGCGCGGCCAGGCTGTCCTTGTCGCCCATCTCGATGCCGGCGGTGTCGACCACGCGCACACGCAGCGACCCCAGCACGGCCTCGGCCTCGCGCCGGTCGCGGGTGACGCCGGGCGTGTCGTGCACCAGCGCCAGCTTGCGGCCCACCAGCTTGTTGAAGAGGGTGGACTTGCCGACATTGGCGCGACCGACGATGGCGATGGTCAGGGACATGGCGGCCCAAATCTACCTCCCCTCGAGGGAGGGTCGAAATTTGTGAATTCGGGAGGGGCAGGGCTCCGACACTACCCCTCACCGGAAAATCCGCTGCGCGGATTTTTCCGCCTCCCCTCAAGGGGGGAGGCAAACAAGCTCAGCGAAGCGCGACGAGTTGCGCGTCGTTGGTCAGGATGTACAGCGTGTCGTTGGCGACCACCGGCGGAATGAAGGTGCCGTCGGGAATCTCCACGCGTCCCATCAGCTCGCCCGTATAGGGGGAGATCGATTCCGCGTAGCCGTTCGACGACACCATGATCAGCCGGTCGGAGACCAGCACCGGGCCGGACCAGACGATCGGGTCGCTCGAAGTGTCTTCGGGATCGCTCCATTGCGGCAACTGGTGGATCCACTTCACGCGCCCGTCCTTGCGCGCCAGGCAGAGAACCTGGTCCTGCACGGTCAGCACATAGACGTAGTCGCCGGCCACCCAGGGCGTCTGGATGCCCTCGATGTCGCGGGTCCATTGCCGCTCGCCGGTGCTGATCTGGATCGCCGCCATGACGCCGGAATGGCTGATGGCGAAGACGAGGTCGCGGTCGACCACCGGCCGCCCGGCGATGTCGTCGAGCTCCGACAGGGCGGTGACGCCGCCCGAGCGCGTGAGCATATCGCTCCAGGCGGGCCGTCCGGTCTGCACCAGCAGGGCGAAGAGCTCGCCGGAGGTATAGGGTGCGAAGACGAACTCGCCAGCCACGGCGGCGCTCGTCGAGGTCAGGATGCCGGCGGATTCCGGAATGCCCTGATGGTCCCACAGCTCGCGGCCGTTGGATTCGGCAAAGGCGTGGAGGTGGTTGTCCTGCGAGGAGACGAAGACGCGTCCGCCGTTGGCGGTCGGCGCGTTGACGATCGGCACGCCGACGCCGGCGCGCCACAGCACCTTGCCGTCCGCCGGATCGAGCGCCAGGACCTCGCCGAACCCGGTGGTGACGAACAGGCGTCCGCCGTCGAAGGCGATGCCGCCGCCGAAGCCCTTGGAGCGGTCCGGCCTGGTATCCGAACCAAACAATCCCAACGACATCATGTTCCAGAAGCCCTGCTTGCCGATGGGCGCCACGCTGACATGCCAGGCGGGCTCGCCGCTGGCGGCGTCGAAGGCGTAGACATGGGCCGCGGCGTCGAGGACGTAGATCTTTCCCGCCGCAACGATCGGCGCGGCGGCGAGGCGGGTGTCGGAATTCGAGCCGTCGCCGGCATCCTGAGTCCAGACCTGCTGCAGCGGGCCAGCCGCCTCGAGATGGTACATGGCGTTGTCGGCGAAGCCGCCCGGCTCGGGCCACTCGGTGTTCCCGTAAGGCGGCGGCAGCACGACCTTGACGTCCTTCAGCGTCGCGTCGGGCTTCACGGAATCGTCGGTCGTCATGATCGAGATGCGCGTGCCCTTCAGCTTCGACTTGTGCGGGCTCGAAAACCACGAACCCATGTTGTCGAAAGTGGAGCATCCGCTCACGACCAACGCGGCGGCGGCAAGCGCCGCGACGGCACGCAACTGCACGATCTTCATGGAGTGGGGCTTCCCTGTTGGCCGCCGGCCGGTGTCTGTTTCGGCGTGACCAGCGGCGGCACCTTGCCGTAGTCGCGGACGCCGGTGCGGATGAGCGTGGCCATGGCGCGCGTGCGCTGGCGCAGGCCCGACGGCGCGTTGGGATCGTTCGCCAGGCTCTGGTATTCGCGCTGCGCCTGCGCCATGCGGCCGTCCTCGAAATCGCGATAGGCGAGGATTTCGCGCGACATGAAGCGCCAGGGCGAATCGTCGGCGAGCAGGGGAGCCAGGAGCGCCTGCAGATTGGCGCGCGACAGGGTATCGGCCTGGACCCAGGCGGCGCGGATGCGCGCCAGATCGCCGAGCCCGGACTTGTCCTTGCCGGCGATGTCCATGTAGATCGCCACGGCCTCGCTGGCGCGGCCCGAGGCGGCGAGCGAATCCGCCCGGGAGAAGCGGGCTACCAGCGCATAGCCCGACGGCGCGGTCTTGGCGATGTTCTCGAAGGCCGCCGCCGCCATGTCGTTGCGGCCCTGATCGCTCATCTGGATGGCGCTCATATAGGCGGAGGCCGCCTTCATCTGCTGGCGCGCCTCATAGGCCTGCCACAGCTTGTAGCCGACCACGCCGAGCACGATCACGGCCACCGCCGCGATGACGTAATCGCCGTACTGCTTCCAGAGTTTTTCGAGCCGCTCTTTGCGGACCTCTTCCTCGACTTCGTGGAAGATGTCGGTCACGGGAGGATCCTCATTCGGGAAAAAGGCGGCTTGGCGGCAGCCAAACCTTTGACGAGCCGGGATAATTAGCCGTTCAGGCCCCCGATGGCAACTTGCTTATCGGTAACGCGTCCCCACCCCGACAGAGGCCTTATGCCGCAAAGACTTCGCCGGCGCGGCTCAGGCGGTCTTCTTCATGCTGTAGACGTTTTCCTTGCCCGGGAAGGTGCGGGCGCGCACTTCGGCGGCATAGGCCTTCACGGCGGCCTCGATGTCGGGGCCCATGGAGGCGTATTGGCGCACGAACTTGGGCGGATTGGGGTTCAGCCCCAGCATGTCCTCCATGACCAGGATCTGGCCGTCGCACTGGGCCGAGGCGCCGATGCCGATGGTCGGGATGGCGATTTCGCGCGTGATTTTGGCCGCCAAGGGCTCGGCCATGCCTTCCAGCACGACGGAAAAGGCGCCGGCCTCGGCGACCGCCTTGGCGTCGGCCTCGATGGCGGGCCATTCGGCCTCGGTGCGCCCCTGGGTCCTGAAGCCGCCGAAGATCTGGATGCGCTGCGGGGTGAGCCCGATATGGCCCATCACCGGGATGCCGCGGTCGGCGAGGTAACGGACGGTCTCGCCCATGCGGGCGCCGCCTTCCAGCTTGATCGCCTGGCAGCCGGTCTCGCTGATGACGCGCGCCGCATTGCGGAAGGCGATCTGTGGCGATTCCTCGTAGGAGCCGAACGGCATGTCGACCACGACGAGCGCCCGCTTGGAGCCGCGCATCACGGCTTTGCCGTGCAGGATCATCATGTCGAGGGTGACGCCGAGCGTGGTCTCCATGCCGTGCATCACCATGCCGACGCTGTCGCCGACCAGCATGAGGTCGACATGCTCGTCGAGCAGGCGCGCGGTGTGGGCGTGATAGCAGGTGAGGCAGACGACCGGCTTGGCATTCTTGTGCGCCTTGATCTCGGGCACGGTGATGCGCTTGGTCTGGACGACGGCGGACATTTGGAACGGCTCCAGGCTGGGGCGGGCGGACTATATCCGACAAGCCTTTGGCGGACGAGTGCGGCTCATGGACCGGGTGACGTGCGTTTTCGCGGGAAGCGTTGACGGAAACGGCGGCCTGTGACTCACCGGGCCGCGCCGATGTAGGACGAAATTCCAAGCCGCAACGGCGGCGGCCAATCCCGAACTGCAGCCGGCGCGCCTCTGTTGCGAGCGGCGACAATCCATAGACTCCCGACCTCCGATCGACGGGCGGGATGCGCCATGAAGTGGACTTCGACCCTCCCTCAAGGGCATATGCAATAGCTCTGCCTGAAAGGCCAGGGTTGAAGGGCGAGCTTTGCCGCGACCCGGAAGTAGAATACGCGCCGCGCAATTCCAGTTGCGTGCGGGCCTGCCATTCATGCGTGCTACTCCTGAGGGGACGCTTCTTTCCGTTGGCCGAGGTCGCCCGATGCCGAAAATCGCCCATCTCACCTATCTCGTGCGCGCGTATGACGAGGCGATCGCCTGGTTCACGAGCGCGCTCGGATTCACACTGCTCGAGGACACGAAGCTGTCGGCGGACAAGCGCTGGGTACGCGTGGCGCCGCCGGGCGGGCAGACCGCGCTCCTCCTCGCCAAGGCGGCAACGCCCGAGCAGGCGTCGCATATCGGCCGGCAGGGCGGCGGGCGCGTCTTCCTCTTCCTCGAGACCGACGATTTCGCGCGCGATCATGCGGCCTTCACGGCGCGCGGGGTGCAGTTTGTCGAAGCGCCGCGGCGGGAAGCCTATGGCACTGTCGCGGTGTTCGAGGACCTTTACGGCAACCGGTGGGATCTGATCGAACCGTTCGTGGCCTGACCCCCTCCCGATCCGGCTTCGCTGCGTTTCGCCGGATCGACCTCCCCCTGAATAAGGGGGAGGAAAACTGCGCGTATGTGGTTCATCGACGGGCGGCCGGGCGCGTATTACGATGGCGGCGTCGTGCGAATCGGGGGGAAGCATGCGCAAGACACTCATCATCGTGACGGCCGGCGCGACCATCGCGTCCGCCCAGCTGGCCTTGGCCGACATGCAGTACTCGGGTTCGCTGGCCGGCATGTTCGAGAGCGCGACGAGCGCGGGCGCCACCGTCCACAGCTATGGCGGCGGCGGGCAGTTCCTCGTCTCCTTCGACCAGCCGGGCTTCAACGTGCAGGTCTCGGGCGCCGGCGCGACGGCGGACACCGGCACTTCGACCACCATGTGGTTCGGCGACGGCGACGTGTTCTGGCGCGATCCCAAAGGGACGTTCGGCGCCAGCGTGTCGCACGCCTCGCTCAGCGCCGGCTATCTCAACGCCAAGGTGACGTCGTACGGCGCCTTCGGCGAGTGGTACCTGCTGCACGACCTGACGCTGCGCATCAAGGGCGGCGCCTTCAGCGGCGACGCCAGCGGCGAGTACGGCGGGGCGGGGGCGGAATACTTCCCGCTGCGCGACTTCGGGCTGTCGGCCGACTACACCTATGTCAACACCACCGGCCATTCCGCCTCGGTGATCGGCGCCGGCGCCGAATACCTGGTGTCGGAGGACCTGCCGCTGAGCGTGCGCATCGGCTACGACCGGGCGAGCGGCTACGGCGCGACGGCGGAGACCTTCTCGCTGCAGGTGAAGTACAGCTTCGGACTCAGCGGCTCGCTGATCGACTGGAGCCATCGCGGCCCGATCTCGTGGAACGGCGCGTTGTCGGGGTTGTGAGACGGCGCGTCAGCGTCTTCGCCGCCGTCGGCGATGATGACGGCGTTTACTGTCAATCAGATTGACATTTGTCTATTTCGAGACATTCCTAAAAACATGCCAAGTATCTGATTTCACACAATATCATAAAAGTGGCATGTGAGTTGCTCCTTTTTAGCAACCCGGAGCGGGTGAGCTCCGGCATGGGTGTTCCAAAGGGGAGTTGTTCATGAATTTGAAGAGGTATGTGACCGGTGCTGCCATCGCTGCAGCGGTCGCAATGGCATCGTCGCAAGCGTTCGCGCTCACGATCGGCAATAACGACGGCGGGAATTGTTACCCGTTCAGTTGCGGGCCGAGTGACGGCTTGACCCAGTATCAGGAGGCCTACAACAGTTCGGCGTTCTCGGGCCCGCTGAGCTTCGACCAGGTGAGCTTCGGGCTGGAATCCCCCGGCCCGATGGACTCGGGCACCTACACCGTCAGCTTCTACCTTTCCACCGGGCCCTTCAATTCGCTCTCAAGCAATATGGCGTCGAACGAGGGGACGTTCCTCGGAACATTGGGCACGTTCAATATCGGCGGCACGATGCCGACCACGCTGGCGCTGACCGGATCAACCATCAACTACGATCCGTCGATGGGCGATCTTCTGATGAATGTCGACATCTCCAACGGGTCCGCGCTGGGCGGCTACAACAGCTTCTTCGCCGCGGACTACACGGGAGCGGACGTGTCGCGCGCGTGGAATTCGAGCACCAACGGACCGAGCGGAAGCGACACCGGCGCGCTGCAGACGACGTTCTCAGACGTCGCCGTGCCCGAACCCTCAACCTGGGCCATGCTTGCCTTCGGCCTGAGCATGATCGGGCTTACGCTGGGTCTGCGCCGCAAGCGCACCGCCTGAACCGACGGACACGCAGCATGCGAAGGAGAGGCCGCTCCGACGGGGGCGGCCTTTCTGTCATCCCGGTTTCGCCGCTTTCGGGCCCCGCGCCCGTATCCCCCGCCTGCGGATCGGATTAAGAGGGAAGGCGTTGTGACAGGGGTGACGCCATGACCGATTCCCGACAACGCTATACCGCCAACCTGCAAGGCGAGGTCGACAGCGCGGCGCTCTACAAGGCGCTGGCCGACGCCGAGCCGAA
>JAGWNK010000011.1 GCA_028871345.1 Alphaproteobacteria bacterium
ATCACGATCACGCGCACAATCATGGCGGCGCGCGCGAGCACACGCATGCCGACGGCACCACCCACGCGCATCCGCACGACCATGCAGGCCACGAGCACACCGACGCCAGCCGTCTGGTGAGCGTCGAACGCGACATCCTGTTCCGCAACAACGCCATTGCCGCGGAGAACCGCCGCCATTTTCAGGCGACGAGGACGCTGGCGCTCAACCTGGTCTCCAGCCCGGGTTCGGGCAAGACGACGCTGCTGGTCGAGACTCTGAAGCGTATCGGCGGCGAATTTCCCGTGGCCGTGATCGAGGGCGATCAGGAAACCACTGCCGACGCCGACCGCATCCGCGCCACGGGCACGCCCGCGATCCAGATCAACACCGGCAAGGGCTGCCATCTCGACGCCGACATGGTGCGCGGCGCCCTTGGGCGCCTTGCCGCGCCGCCAAACGGCGTGCTGTTCATCGAGAATGTCGGCAACCTCGTCTGCCCGGCAGGTTTCGATCTCGGCGAAGCCCAGAAGGTTGTGATCGCCTCGGTCACGGAAGGCGAGGACAAGCCGCTGAAATATTCCGGCATGTTCGCCGCCGCCGGTCTCATGGTGGTGACCAAGACCGACCTGCTGCCGCACATCGATTTCAGCGTCGACCAACTGATCGAAAACGCCCGGCGCGTCAATCCGGCCATCGCCGTGCTGCAGTTGTCAGCCAGGAGCGGCGAGGGCATGGACCGCTGGCTGCAATGGCTCAAGGCGGCGCGCGGCCTTCGCCTGGTGGCGGAATAGCCCGGCTCGCCGATTCGGCTGCGCCGCCCGTTGCATCTTTCCGGGAGCCGTCACAAGGTTGCCGCGTCGCTGGCGGGATGGCCTCAATGACGGATCGCGCGCCGAATTCGCCCGGACGGCCGACCGTCACGCGGCGCGATGCACTGGGCGGCCTTCTGGCCGCCGTACCGATGGAGGCGGTCGCTCATCCCATGAGGGGCTGGCATGCCGTGGCCGAGGATGTCCGCGCTCAGATGCGCTGGGCGTGGCATGCCTATGCGGAGCGCTGTTTCGGGCAGGACCAGATCAAGCCGGTCAGCGGCGCGGGCGAGGCCTTCTTCTTTCCCAAGGGTCGGCCGCTCGGGCTTTCCATCGTGGAGGCGCTCGACACGCTCTACCTGATGGGCCTCGACGATGAGCTGCAGTCCGGCGTGCGCTGGGTCTGCGACACGCTCGATTTCGACATCGACGGCGAGGTCCAGGTGTTCGAGACCAGCATCCGCCTAGTGGGCGGACTGTTGTCGGGCTGGTGCGCGACGCGCGAGAAGAAGCTGCTTGCCCTGGCGCGCGACCTCACGGACCGCCTGTCGCCCGCGTTCGACAAATCGCCGAGCGGCATGCCGTACCGCTTCGTGAATCTGAAGACCGGCGCCGTGCGCGATCCGGTGAGCTTTCCGGCCGAGATTGGCACCTACCTTCCCGAATGGGGAACGCTGAGCCGCGCCGTCGGCGAGCGGCGCTACTACGACCTGCCGAAGCGCGCCGTGACGGCGCTGTTCGAACGCCGCTCCAAGATCGACCTGGTCGCCGACACGATCAACATCGAAACCGGCGCATGGCAGAGCCGGCGCGCCAGTATCGGCCCACCCTGTGATTCCTACTTCGAGTATCTGTGGGACGGCTGGCAGTTGTTCGGCGACCGCGATCTAAAAGAGTGGTACGACGTGCACGCGCGGGCGATCGCCAAGCACCAGGCCGTGCAGGTGGATGGGCGGCTATGGTTCCCCCAGGTCGATTTCGAGACGGGAGCCATCCTCGATCATCATCAGAGCGAACTTGCCGCCTTCTATGCCGGGTTGCTGGGCCAGGGCGGCGACATGGCGCGCGGCGAAAGCTATCTTAAGTCGTGGGCCGATGTGCAGGCCCGCTTCCAGGTGCTGCCCGAAGGATTCGACTGCCTACGTTTCGCGCCCGACCGCGTGACCAACGCGCTGCGCCCGGAGTTCGCCGATTCCTGCCTCAACCTGTTCCTGCTCCGGCCCGACGACCGCTGGCGCGAATATGCGCGCGTCCATTTCGAGGCGATGAAGGCGACGAGCCGCGCGCCGTTCGGCTTTTCGGGCATCGCCGATATCACGACGCGTCCCATGAAGCAGGACGATTCCTGTCCCGGCTACTGGTGGAGCGAGCAGATGAAGTATTATTGGCTGCTGTTCTCCGACACGCCGCGCTTCGACTACCAGATCAACTACCTGTCCACCGAAGGCAACGTCCTTCTCGGATCCAAGTAAGGCACGGAGATCGCATGCGTAAGATCATCGCCGTGGCGACTTTGTCGGCCGCGCTCGCAGCCGTCTCGGCGCAGGGCCGGGGACCGGCTGACGAGGTCAACCCCTTCATCGGCACCACCAACGGCGGCAATACCTACCCGGGCGCCACGCTGCCGCTGGGGATGGTCGCCTTCAGTCCCGAACAGACACCGCTTGCCGGACGGCGTTACCTGATGGCCGCGCCCGGCGGCTACGAATGGCGCTCGAACGGCATCAGGGGATTCAGCCTGACGCATCTGTCAGGCACCGGGTGCCTGGGAGCCAGCGGCGACATCCCGGTCATGCCGGTGACGGTGCCGGTGGAGCTGTCGCCCTCCAGCGCGCCGTTCACGATGTACGCGAGCCTGTTCCGCCACAGCGACGAGGCGGCCTCGCCGGACTGGTACCAGGTGAAGCTCGACAACGGCGTCGCCGTCGCATTGAGCGCCACGTTGCGCACCGGTTATGCGCGCTTCGGTTATCCGGCGGACAAGCCCGCCAATCTGCTGTTCCGCACCTCGGATTCCGAAGTCGGCAGCACGGCCGCAACGATCGAGGTCGATCCGAACAAGCGCGAGGTGACGGGCTCGGTAACCAGCGGGAATTTCTGCGGCTATCTCGCGCCGGACCGCCGCGAAAGCTATTACACGCTGCATTTCGTGGCGAAATTCGACCAGCCGTTCACGGTCGGCGGCGCCTGGCACGACGCGCAGCTGAACGCGGGCGCGCGACAGGCAGAAGGCGGCACGGGCTATGGCGACCGCGGCTTCCCGCCCGGCGGCACCGGCTCCGGAGCCTGGATCGGTTTCGCGCCGGGCACGCTCGTCAACATGCGGGTCGGCATTTCGTATGTGAGTCTGGCCAATGCGCGCGCCAATCTCGCGGCCGAAAGCCCTGAAGGTACCTCGCTGGAACAGGTGCATCAGGCCGGTCGGGCGGCCTGGAACGCCCGGCTCGGCGAGGTCGCCATCACGGGAGGCACGAAGGACGAGCGCGTTGTGTTCACCACGGCGCTCTATCACGTGTTGCTGGAGCCGAACCTCTACAGCGACGTCAACGGACAGTATCTCGGCTTCGACGGCAAGGTGCACAAGGTCGCCCCCCAGCATGCCCAGTACGCGAACTTTTCCGGCTGGGATGTCTATCGCTCGCAGCTCCAACTCCTCACCTGGCTCGATCCCAGGCTCGGTTCCGACATCGCTCAGTCGCTTCTCGATCAGGCGGATCAGAACGGCGGCGTGTGGGACCGCTGGACGCATCTGACCGGCGCCACCAGCGTGATGAACGGCGATCCCGCGGCGCCGGCGATCGCCGCGATCTACGCCTTCGGCGGGCGCACCTTCGACGTCAAGCACGCCTATGCTTCGCTGCTGCGCGCGGCCACCGTGCCGACGGAACAGGACCTGAGCCGCAGAGGCTGCCCCGTGCTCTGCGTCGGCGAGCGTCCCGGTCTCGATCAATGGCTCAAGCTGCACTACATGCCGGTGGGCGCTCCCGGCTGGGGCAGTGCCGCCGACACGATGGAGCTGGCGAGCGCGGACTTCGCCGTTGCACAGCTCGCCCGCGACATGGGCGACGGCGCGACCGAACGCCGGTTCCTGGTGCGCGCCAGCTGGTGGCGCAACCTGTTCAATCCCAACGCCGCTCCGGAGGGCGGCTACATCCAGCCGCGGCTGGCCGACGGCAGCTGGAAGGCGGTCGACTTCAACGTCGAGAACGACGACGATTACGTCGAGGGCTCCGGCGCGCAATATCTCTGGATGGTACCGTTCGATCCGGCCGGCCTGTTCGCCGAGCTGGGCGGCACGCCAAAGGCGGTGGCCCGGCTCGACCGCTTCTTCTACCGGCCCGACGGCACGCTGGCGGTGACCAAGGCCGGCGATTCCCATGCCGAGCTCGACAACGAGCCTTCGATTGCGGCGCCCTGGCTCTACGACTTCGCCGGCCAGCCGTGGAAGACCCAGGAACTGGTGCGCGCGGCGATGAAGCAGATCTGGACCAATGCGCGGGACGGCATCTCCGGCAACGACGATCTGGGCGAAATGTCGTCATGGTACGTTTGGGCAGCGCTCGGCCTGTATCCCGTCTATCCCGGCCGCGCCGAATTCGTTCTGGGCAGCCCGCTGTTCGAAAAGACGGTCATCGCCCGGCCGGGGGGACGCGTCACCATCGATGCCACTGGGGCCGGAACCGATGAGCCTTATGTGAAGGCGTTGACGGTGAACGGGAAGACATGGACCAAGCCGTGGCTGCCTGCGGACTTCGCACGCCAAGGCGGGCACCTCGATTACCTGCTGTCGAACAGGGCCGACACTGCTTGGGGCAGTGCGCCCCAGGACGCCCCGCCGTCGTTCGGTCCGCCCAACTAGGTAAGCCCTCCGGCGTTACGCCGCGGCGCCGCGCGTCCGCTTGCCGACCACGTCCCAGGATTTCTTCAGGGCGACCGCGATGTCGCGCACCAGGCGGGGCACTTCGGCGTCGTCCTTGGCCTGGCAGGCGCGCTCCAGCTGCTCCGACAGGGCGTAGACGCGCATCGCGCCGAAGGTGCCGGAATTGCTCTTGAGATCGTGGGCTTCCCGCATCACGCCGGCGAAATCCAGGGCCGCGGCGTGCGCTTCCAGCCTCTCCAGTCTGGCCATCGTGGACGAGATGTAGGTGAGCAGCATGGTGTTGACGCGATCCGGCGGCAGGACCTCCGCCAGCACGTCCAGTTTGGATTCGTCGAACTCGAGGACGGCCGGTTCGTCCTCCTCTTCGACCTGTTCGTCCTTCAGCCACAGCTCCGTCTCGACGAACCGCGACATTACGGCGAGGAAGGCGTCGGGCTTGATCGGCTTGGAGACGAACTCGACCATGCCTGCCGCCAGGCAGGCCTCGCGGTCCTCGTTCATCGCATTCGCCGTCATGGCCACGATCGGCGTCTTACCGGCGGGCGGCGGCAGCGAACGGATGATCCGCGTCGCCTCTAGGCCGTCCATCTTGGGCATCCGCATGTCCATGAGGATGACGTCGTAGCGCCCGCGGCGGGCCATCTCGACGGCCACCTCGCCGTCTCCGGCGCATTCGACGACATAGCCGGCGGATTCGAGAAGCGAACGCGCCACCATGACGTTGATCTCGTTGTCCTCGGCCAGCAGCACGCGGCCGCGGATCTCTCCGGTGCCGCCGGGCTTCGAGGGGGCGAGCGGCTCCTGTGGCGCGTGCGCAGGCATGTCCCCGGCGGCACGCAGTTCAACGCCCTTCGCTCCGCACAGGCAGTCGATCAGGCTGGCTTCGCGCACCGGCTTGGTCAGCACCGCATCGAACGCCGCGCGGCTTTCCTCGTTCAGCATCATGCCGATCGACGATGCCAACACGATGCGCGGCTGGGCGAGCGAACCGTTGCCTTTGATCTTGGCGGCCACGGCCTCGCCCGTCATGCCCGGCATCATGTGGTCGAGCAGCACCGCGTCGTAAGGCTCGCCCCTGGCGTCCGCCATGACGACCATGCTCAGCGCCGAGGGCCCGTCGCTGGCCTCGGTGATCTCTGCCCCTTCGGCGGCCAACTGCCTGTGGAAGATGAGCCGGTTGATCTCCATGTCGTCGACGACGAGGATGCGTCGGCCCTTGAGCCTCTCGCCGCCAGACGCCTCGCTGCCGGATATCGCAGTGCATTCCGGCAGCTCCACTTCCAGCCAGAAGACGCTGCCGCCGCCGTCACGGTCCGAAACGCCGATGCGACCCTGCATCAGTTCGACGAGCTGGCGGCAGATCGACAGGCCGAGCCCCGTGCCGCCGTATCTGCGGTTGATGGAACTGTCTGCCTGCTGGAATTTCTGGAACAGCTTGGCCTTGTTTTCCTCGCTGATGCCGATGCCGGTGTCTTCGACGCGAATCTTGAGCCGCGCGTAGCCGGACTGGCCGGGCTCGGCCTGAACCAGCATCGCGACAAAGCCGCGTTCGGTGAACTTGATGGCGTTGCTGAGGAGATTGAGGAAGACCTGGCGCAGGCGCACGGCGTCGCCCACGAACTGCCGTCTGGCGCCTTCATCGACGAAGCCAATCAGCTCGATCTTCTTCTCGGCGGCCCGCGCCGCCAGCAGCTCCAGGACGTCCTCGACGATCGTATGCGGTGAGAACGGGTTGGCCTCCAGCTCGACCTTGCCGGCCTCGAGCTTCGAGATGTCGAGGATGTCGTTGATGATGGCGAGCAGGCAGTCGGCAGACAGGCGCATGGCCTCGACATAATGCTTCTGCTCGGCCGACAGCGGGGTGCGCAGCAACAGCGCATTCATGCCGATGATCCCGTTCATCGGCGTGCGGATTTCGTGGCTCATGCTGGCGAGAAAGGCGCTCTTCGCCGCGTTGGCCACGTTGGCCTGATCGCGGGCCTGGCTGAGCAGCGACTCCCGCTCGCGCAGCCTGTCGGTGGTGAGATGATGGTGGATCTCGTGTTCGATGACGCGCGCCAGGCGGTCGAGGTGGCGACGCTGCTCCTCGTCGAAGGTGTGACCCTCGCTCCCGAAGGCGCACAGCGCACCGAGCCTGTGCCCCGAGGCGTCTTTCAGCGCGATCCCCGCGCAATGGCGGAAGTCCGCGGCGTCACGGGGGCGGTCGTGCGGCGCGACTGCGGCAAGATCGGCGGTTTCACAATATTCGCCGGCCATATGGACGATGTCGCACAGCGTGCCCCGCGCGTGGCGGCGGTTGATCGCTTCCCGGCGCGAACTGACAACCAGGATGCCGTCATCGCTGAATAGGGCGATCTCGATCAGATCGACCTTGAGCAGATCGCGGGCAATCACGCAGATATTTTCGAGTTCGCCCTTGCGGTCGTCGCAATTCAGGTCGAGCGTCAGCACCGGGCGCTGCGGCCCGTTATCGCCTGAAGCCGGATTTTCTCCGGCAAGATCCTTTTCCTTCGGCACGCGTGCGTCCCTTGACCGCACAACATCGACCGACTTCGAGCGGACAGGAAATCTCCACCCGTCGGACGTTGCTGCTGCAATAAACTTAATGGCCAAGGTTCAAGGAATCGTTGCGCTGGCGGCAGTGACGATGCCTCGATCCCGGTCGCACGCCGTTTTCGGCCCTAAGAAATCGTTATGCGCAACGGCTCGCCGTCAATCGCCGAGTAACCAAGCCGGGCCGCCGCCCGTCGACGGAGCGGGGTTCCTTGGGCGGCGGCTCACCTTTTCTGGGAACAGGCCGGCGCAGGTAAACCCGCAATGAGTTTATGGTTGGCGCCGCGCGGGTGTCGCGCATAATGGAGCAGCGCCAGTTATCCGAGGACCGGGGAAAGACCGTCAACGATCGGAGGCTTTCATGACATTGCGGCTTGGAGATAGGGCGCCGGATTTTCGCGCGGAAACGACGCAAGGACCCATCCGGTTCCACCAGTGGCTGGGCAGGTCCTGGGGCGTGCTGTTCTCTCATCCGAAGGATTTCACGCCAGTCTGCAAAGTGTTCCCGCGCGGCTGGCGAGCGCTGCGCCCCTACCTGCGCGTGACGCCCCAACCTTGACGGACGACCGGCGGAAGGAGCGGATTGCGGTTTCGGAACGTGGAGGCGGACGGCGGGCCGCCGCCTCCGCAAAGGACAGTTCGCGCCAGGGTCCCGCGGCCGGCGCGGCGAAGTCGCTTGAGCCGCGCGACGTTATCCAGATGGAATCCGAGGACAGCTTTCCCGCCAGCGACGCGCCCAGTTGGACGGTGACCGGCCTCGGCTGCCCGAGCACAGCAAGGAAACAGCGATGAAAGACACCATGTACCCGCCGTCCACGCCCGAGATCGCCCACCTGCGGCGCGACTTGGCGCCCGAGATCGCGGCGGCCTTCGAGGACTTCAGCCGGAAAGTGTTCGCTGACGGCGTTCTGCCGGCCAAGACCAAGCAGCTGATCGCCGTCGCGGTCGCCCACGTGACGCAATGCCCTTATTGCATACGGGGTCACACCAAGGCGGCGCTGCGCGCCGGCGCCACGCGGCAGGAACTCATGGAGGCGATCTGGGTCGCGGCCGAGATGCGGGCCGGCGGCGCCTACGCGCATTCGACGATTTCGCTCTCTGCGATGGGCGAAGAATCTGCCGCGAAGCCTGTCTGACAAGGCCGTCCACCCCGTCGACCAGACAATCCGCGCACGGACGTTTTCGTCGCACACATTGTTTATGACGTATACTATCGCGTTTCGCGCGGCAACATCACCCCACGCGATTTTGCTTAATTGAACATTCACAGATGCGGAACAAATTTGCCTATATCGCGTGAGGGAAGCCGCGCGCGATGGAAACAACGACAAGAGCGCGACCGGCGAAGCGAGCATGCTCATGCGTTCCGTCATGGCTGGCCAGCCGCCGATGGAGGCGGATTCCGACAATTCGGATCGGCGCGACTTCGCCCGCTTTCTGGTCGGCACGGGTCGGATGACGCCGGAGGCGTCGAACCGCGCCGAGGAAGCGGCGCGCCGCAGCGGCGATCGCTTCGAAGTCGTCGTGACGCGCCTCGGCCTCGTCACCGAACGCGACCTCATCGACGCGCTGGCGTCGTTCTTGAATCTGCCTGTCGTGGCGCCGCAGGATTTTCCCGCTTCGCCGGTATGCGAAGACGCCCTGAGCGCCCGCTTCGCGCGCGACCGACAGTTCCTGCCGCTTGAGAATCGGCCCGACGGCATCGCGGTCGCGCTCGTCCATCCCCTCGACACCTACACGCTCGATGCCATCCGCTTTGCGGTCGGCAAGCCCGTGCTTCCGCGGCTCGCCTATCCCGCCGATCTGGAAGCGGCTCTGGCGCGCATCTACAGCGGCGACGGAGTGGCCGGCGGCCAGGCTGGCGCCGTGGTCGGCGGCGCCGGCTTGGACGAGGATCTCGATCGTCTCAAGGACCTGGCGAGCGAGGCGCCGGTCATTCGCCTGGTGAATCATCTGATCGCCCATGCCGTCGAGTTGGGGGCGTCCGACATCCACATCGAGCCGATGGAGATGGAACTGCGGATCCGTTTCCGCATCGACGGCCTGCTGCGCAAGATGGAATCCCAGCCGCAGCAACTTGCGGCGGCCGTGGTCTCCCGCATCAAGATCATGACCAAGCTCAACATCGCCGAGCGGCGCCTGCCGCAGGACGGGCGCATCAGCCTGGCGGTCCGCGGCAAGGACATCGACCTTCGCGTTTCGACCGCGCCGACCAGTCACGGCGAAAGCGTCGTTCTGCGCATCCTGGACCGCAATGCCGTGCAGCTTGATTTCGCGGGCCTCGGATTCGAAGACGAGACGGTCTCTTCGATCCGCGCCCTGCTGGCGCAGGCCCACGGCATCATGCTTGTCACCGGCCCGACCGGCAGCGGCAAGACGACCACGCTCTACGCGGCGCTGACCGAGCTCAACACCTGGGAGCGCAAGATCCTCACCATCGAAGACCCCATCGAATACAGGCTCGAGGGGATCAATCAGGTGCAGGTCAAGCCGCAGATCGGCCTGAACTTCGCCGGGGCGCTGCGCTCGTTCCTGCGCCAGGACCCCGACGTGATGATGGTGGGCGAGATCCGCGATCTGGAGACGGCCGAGATCGCCGTGCAGGCGGCGCTCACCGGCCACCTGATCCTTTCCACGCTGCACACCAACGACGCCGCCGGCGCGGTGACACGGCTGCGCGACATGGGCGTGGCGGATTATCTGCTGACCTCGACGCTCAACGGCGTCGTGGCCCAGCGCCTGGTGCGCAAGCTTTGTCCGTCCTGCCGCGAGCCCTTCGTCCCGCTGCCCGATTTCATGGCGAAGCTGGGCATCACGTCGCCGCAGGAGGGCTTCTTCCGCGCCCGCGGCTGCCCGGCCTGCAACCACACGGGCTACCAGGGCCGCACGTCGATCGTCGAAGTCCTCGCCGTCAACGACGCGATCCGCGAGGCGATCCTTAAAGGCGGCGATGCGCCGGCCTTGGCCCGCCTGGCGCGCGAGGCCGGCATGCAGCCGATCTCTCTCAACGGCCTCGGCAAGGCAAGCCGCGGCATCACCTCCCTCGAGGAAGTGGTGCGCGCGACGCGGACGGGCTGAGCCATGGCGCAGTTCCGCTATACCGCGCTGTCCGCCTCGGGCGCACTGTTCAAGGGCCGGCTCGAGGCGGCCTGCGAACGCGATGTCATCAGCCATCTGCGCGGCGAAGGCCATTATCCCGTCTCGGCGCGACCTGCCGGTCGCCTCGGCATGCCGATGCCGCGTCGCGCATCGCTTCGCACGCTGGCTATGGCGACGCAGGAACTGGCCGACATGTTGGAGGCCGGTCTTGAGCTCGACCGTGCCTTGGGCGTGCTCGCCGGTTTGCGCGATGCCGGCGCCTACCAGGAGAGTTTTGCCGCCGCGCGCCTGCGCCTGCGCGACGGGGCAGGCTTCGCCGAAGCCCTGGCGCAGGACCCGCTGTTTCCCGCCTTCTATGTCGGCATGATCCGTGCTGGCGAGCAGGGCGGTGCGTTACCGCCGCTGCTGCAGCGCCTCGCCGATTATCTGTTGCGCACCCAGGCGGTGCGGGACTCGGTGCTGTCGGCGCTGGTCTATCCCATGATTCTCCTCGTCACCGCCGGACTCTCCGTGGCCTTCATTCTGACCTTCGTGCTGCCGTCCTTCGAACCGCTGTTCGAGAGCGCCGGGCGTTCCCTGCCGCTGCCCACCGTCATCGTGATGGAGATCAGCAGGGCGTTCCGCGACTTCTGGTGGGCGGGCGCGCTGGCTTGCGGCGGCGCCGGCGCCTGGCTGCGCACCGCGCTGCGCAAACCGGCTTTCCGCGCGCGCTGCGATGCGGGTTTGCTGCGTCTGCCGCTCCTCGGCAGGCTTCTCGTCGCCATTGAGCTCGAGCGCTTCATGCGCACGCTCGGCACGCTGCTGCACAGCGCCGTGCCGCTGCCTGCGGCGCTCAAGATCGCCGGGGACGTGCTGCGCAACGTCGAGATCGTCCGCATGGTACGCGAGACGGCCGCAGGCCTGCGCGAAGGCGACCGCCTGGCCCGCAAGCTGGCGCAATACGGTATCGTCCCGGACACGGCCATCGACCTGATGGAAATCGGCGAGCAGACGGGTCGTCTCGACGTGATGCTGCTGCGCCAGGCCGATCACGACGAGCGGCGGATCCGACAGCAGCTCGACCGGCTGGTGGCGCTGCTGGTCCCGGCGCTGACCATCGTTCTCGGGATCGTCGTGGCCGCCCTCATCTCCTCCATCCTGGTAGCGATCCTGGGCGTCAACGATCTGGCAATGCAGTGAGGACGTCGATGTCGAAACTCCGTTCCGAGGCAGGCTACACGCTGATGGAGCTCCTGGTGGTGCTCGCCATCCTCGGACTGCTCGCCGCCATCGCCACGCCGCTGATGCTGCACTACCTCGACAGCGCCAAGCTGCGCACTGCCAGGACCGAGGTCGCCAACATCTCGGCCAGTCTCGACCTCTTCAAGTACGACGTCGGCCGCTACCCCACGACGCGCGAAGGACTGGCGGCATTGCTGCAGGCGCCACCCGATGTCGAAGACTGGAACGGCCCTTACGCCAAGAAGCTCGACGGCTTCAACGATCCCTGGGGTCATCCTTATGTCTACCGCTCGCCGGGCGAGCACGGCAGCTTCGACCTCTACAGCTTTGGCGCCAAGCCCGGCGGCGGCAAACCCCAGATCGCGAGCTGGTGATGCGCGATCACGGTTTCACGCTCCTGGAAGTGCTGGTGGCGTTGGCCGTTCTCGGCTTGTCGCTGGGCGTGCTGACGGGCGTGTTCTCCGTCGCCCTCGATCGTCTGCACGAAGCCCGCATGCGCAGCCGGACGCTGGAGCTGGCGCAGACCCTTCTGCTGCAGGCGGAAACCGCACAAACCGATGCGCCATACTCCGGCCGGGACGGCGCCGTGCGCTGGCAGGTTGCCCAGACGCCTTACGGCAGCGACGAAGACCGCAAGAGCTGGCGCGCCCGTCCCTTCGCGGTCGCCGTGACGGTGGCCTGGCAGGATCACGGCCGCGAGCGCTCGGTGGCACTTCAGGGCCTGCACCTGGTGGCGCTGCCATGACACGGGGCGGACGCCTTCCTTGCGACGCCGGCGTGACGCTGGTCGAACTGCTCGTTGCGCTGTCGGTGATGGGGCTGCTGAGCGTCCTGCTCCTGGGCAGTTTGGAATTCGGCTCCGGGGTCTGGAAACGCGCCGACGAGGATCTCCTCGCCACCGGTCGATCCCTGAAGCTGCAGAGCGCACTGGTGCGCGAACTGGCGCAGATCTATCCCTTCCACCGCGGCGATGCCGTCGTCTTCGACGGCGCCGCCCACGTCCTGTCCTATCTGGCGCCTGATCCGCAGGTTCCCGGTGCGCTCGACCGCGTCACGATCTCCGTCGCGGACGGAACGCTGGTGCGCCGCTCGGTGCCAGAGCTGTCTCGATCTTCCGCGCAGGAAACGGTTCTTTCCCGCGATGTCGGCCGTCTCGATTTTTCCTACTTCGGAGCGCAAGACGGCAAGCCTGCCGGCTGGCACAGCAACTGGCATGGTCAACCAGTGCTGCCGTCGCTCATCCGGATCGACCTGGACGGTTCCGGCTTCGTCATGGCTCCGCGCATCCGCATCGATACGGGCTGCGTCCTCGACGCCCTGCCGGCCTACTGTCGGGAGGCGTCATGACCGCCGTCAGGACCGACACAATCAACGCCGTCCTGGCCCGCTGCGGCGCTTGGCTCGATGTCTTCGCAGGCGTGCCGCAGCGCGAGGCGGCGCGACCCGTCGTATCCGTCAAGGGTGATGACGTCGCGCTGCATGGCGGAGCAGCGATGGGCGAGGTGGCACACGGTTCCCGCAGTGAACTTTCGCGCATGGTGCGGGGCAGGGACGTGATCGTGCTGGTACCGGAGGCCGATGTGCTGCGCGCGCCTTGCGCCATCCGGGCATCGGGCGACGTCGTCGTGCGCCGCGCGCTGCGTTACGAAGTGGAACGCCTCTGCCCGGTCGATCCGGCCACGCTCTATTTCGATTTCATCCGGCGTCCCTCGGGCCTTGAGATCCGCATGGTGCGCAAATCCGCGATCGACGAGGCGGTGGCGGCTTGCCGCGGCGCTGGCCTGGCGGTGGCCGCCATCCATTTTGCTGCCGACGAGCCCGCGGCCGACCATCGCAGCTTTCCGGTGGACAAGGCGGCGCACTTGCGCTGGCTGGCCCGGCGCTTCCGGCACGCGCTGCTCGCCGCAACCGCGGCGGCGCTGTTGTGCGCGGCGGTGCTCGGGCTTTATTTGCGCCAGGCGGTCGTGCTCGACGGGCTTTCCGGAGCGCGCGCCGAAGCCGAACTGCGCGCCGCGCGTGTGGACGCGATGGGCCGGCAGGCCGACGGGATCCGCCGCGATCTGTCGCGCCTGGCGGCGTCGAAAGAGGGACCGTTCCTCGTCGATCTGCTGGCCGATCTCACCGCCGTCCTGCCGGACGGCACCTGGGTCACTCAGCTCGTCATGGACGGCGGGCGCGTCCGCATCCAGGGCGGCTCGACGCGCGCCACCGATCTGATCGCCTTGATCGACCGCGCTCCGCACTTCGCCAATGCGCGTTTCGAGGCGCCCCTGGTGCACGACACGACTGCCGGCGTGGACCGCTTCGACCTTTCATTCGAGGCGAGGAGGGGATCTTGAACATCGCCTCGAATGCCCGCATGACCGCGGTCTTCGGTGTCGCCGTTCTTGCCATCATAATGGCATTGGCTGTTGCCGCCTTTTCGGCGCAGCAGGAGGACACGAACGATGCCGCGCAGCAGCTCGCAGCCGCGCAGATGCGCGCGGCACAGGCGCAATCGGTTGCCCGCATGCTCAGGATTCTGAAGCTCGAAGCGAAAACGGCGCCAGGACTCGTTGCGGCCGACAGCGCCAGCCTGGCCGAGGCGCGCCTCGAAGGCGACATGAAGGCCCTGGTCGAGGCCCAAGGCGGCGAATTGCGCAGCGCCGAGCTCCAGGACGTCAAGGCATCGGGCCATCTCGAGGCCATCAGGGTCCGCTATGACCTCTCGGTTCCCGCAGCCCGCCTGGCCGCCTTCATCTATGCGGTGGAATCGCACACGCCGTTCCTCATCGTCGATCATGTGGAGATGTCCGGCCCGATGTCGTGGCAATCGCCGGCGCCGCCGCCGGACAAGGCCTCGCGCATCGATCTGCAATGGACGCTCCTCAGCTATCGCTGGAGGCCGGCATGAGGACGCTCGAAATCGTGCTCGGCGGCGCCTGCATGGTCCTGGCGGGCGCGCTTGCTTACGAAGCCTCGGCACCGCTGCCGGCCATCGGGAGCGATCGGCCCACCCAAAGCGGACACTTCACGGTGGCGCCAATTCCCGCGGCCGGCGCACCTTCGCCGGCTTCGGTCGCCATGGCGCAGGCCCGCCCGCTGTTCGATCCCGGCAGGCAGCCGCTGGGCGCCTTGCCCGAAGGGCCCGTACCGCCGTCGCTCGCCAACGTCACGCTGGTCGGCGTGATGATGGGCGGCCGTTCCCGCATCGCTCTGCTGCGCACGGGCAGCGATACTGCCGCAGCGAGCCTTCCCCTCGGCGGCGCCGTCGGATCCTGGCGCATCGTCTCGATCGAACTCGATCGTGTCGGGCTGCAGGACGGCGGCGAGCACTACGAACTCATGCTGCCGGGGCGCGGCGGCAAACGGGTCTGCAACAACAAGAACAACGAGAAATGCCATGTCTAGAATGCGAAGCCTGCTTGTCTCCCTGTTATGGTCCGGTGCGCTGCTCGCGGCTTGCCCCCCGGCAACCGCGGCCAGGCCGGGCGATGTGGCGGCGCAAGGCGACTTCACGATGAACTTCGCCGGCAGCGATGTGCGCGACGTGGTCAAGTCCGTATTCGGATCCTATCTCGGCCGCGACGTGGAGATGGCCGCCGATGTCCAGGGCCCTGTGACGCTCGCCACCGAGGCTCCGCTGCAAAGAAGCCAGGTCCTGCCGCTGCTCAAGGAGGCGCTGCAGTACGCCGGCTTTGATGTCACCGAGGTCGGCGACAGGATTCGCGTGGCCATGGCCGCCGGCCCCAGGCCCGCGCATGGTGCCGATTACGGCATCGTCATCATCCCCGTCCGCTACGCCCGCACCGCGCAGATGCCAACGCTCCTTGCCAGGCTGGCGCCGACCCAGGCGGTGCTGCATGCCGATCCCGACCACAACGCGCTGATCGTGGAGGGCAGCGAACAGGAACGCGCCGCCGTCGCCGAGGACCTGTCCATGTTCGACGCCCGCTGGCTCGAGGGCATGAGCTACGCGCTCTACACCCCGAGCTCCGTCGATGCCGAAGAATTGGTCAAGGAGCTCAAGCAGGTGATGACGGGCGTCAATCCGTCGTTGGCCGGTTCCGTGAAGCTGGTGGCGATCGATCGGCTGAATGCGGTGCTCGCGATCTCCGCGCGCAAGGAAGCGTTGGATCAGACCCAGAGCTGGGAGCAGCGCCTCGATCATCCGGGCGAAGGCACCGACAAGCGCGTCTTCGTTTATCAGGTGCAGAACGGCCGCGCGGCCGACCTCGCCGCCACCCTGTCAAAGCTGATGGGCGCCGCGCCCGCATCGAACGATCATGCGCCTGCCAACACGTCGATTGCCGCCGTCGCCGGACCGCAGGCCCCGCCGCCCGCGCCGTCGAACGCCACCACGATCTCGGTCGGTTCGTCCGGTCCGATCTCGGTCACGGCCGACGAGAACAACAATGCCGTCGTGGTGCTGGCCACGCCGCGCGAATACGGCGCCGTCGAAGCCGCGCTGCGCAAGCTCGACGCCCCGCCGCTGCAGGTCTATCTCGAAGCTGCCATCGCCGAAGTGACGCTGACCGACGACCTGAAATACGGCGTGCAGTACTTCTATCAACCCGGCGGCGCCCACCAGATCGCGCTGTCGGACACCGCCAGCGGCGCCATCGCGCCGGCTTTTCCCGGCTTCTCCTACATGTTCAGCCGCGGCAGCAACATCAAGGTGATCCTCGATGCGCTGTCCGGCGTCACCCATGTCCAGGTCGTCTCGTCGCCCGAGCTGATGGTGCTCAACAACCAGCCGGCGACCCTGCAGGTGGGCGACCGCGTACCGATCGCCACGCAGCAGGCTGTCGGCCTCGTCACCGCCGACACTGCGATCGTCAACAGCATCCAGTATCTCGACACCGGCGTGATCCTGAAGGTCACGCCGCGCGTCAACCACGGCGGCCTCGTGATGCTCGACATCTCCCAGGAGGTCAGCCAGGTGACCAGCACGACGACTTCGAACATCGATTCGCCCACCATCCAGGAGCGCAAGATCAACAGCTCCGTCGCCGTGCAGAACGGCCAGACGGTGGCGCTGGGCGGCCTCATCATGGAAAACCATACGAACGGCAAGTCGGGCATCCCGTTCCTCAACAAGGTGCCCGTCCTCGGCAATCTGTTCGGCGACACCAGCAACAGCCATACGCGGACCGAGCTGATGGTCCTGATCACGCCTCACGTGGTCGAGAACACGGAGCAGGCCCAGGCGGTGACCAATGAGCTCAGGCGGAAATTCCCGGCGGTCCAGGCGCTCCTCGAAGCCGCGCGCTGACGGCGGCTGGGCGCTCATATCGGTCCTGTGGACCGTCGCCATCCTCGCGATGCTGGCGGGGGCGGTGGAAGCGATGCTGCTCAGCTCCGCCGCGCTGGCGCAGCGCCAGTTCGAACGGGCCGAAGCGGAGGCGGCGCTCGACGGCGCGGTGGTGCGCGCCGTCCTCGGCATCGGCGACAATCGCCCGGAGCGCCGTTGGCGCGTCGACGGCAAGGCGACGACCATCGCCGTCAACGGCTTGCCGGTGGCGGTCTCGGTGCAGGATCAGTTCGGCCTGGTCGATCTCAACACCGCCGACGGCACGGTGATCGGCCGCGTGCTGGCCGGCGCCGGCGCCAAGGCCGAAGATCTGGGGCGGTTGATTGAGCACGTCATCGACTGGCGCAGCATGTATCCCGCCCGGCGCGATGACGCGGACTATCGCGAAGCCGGACTCGCCTGGCGGCCGCGGCACGGGCCGTTTCAGTCGGTGGCGGAATTGCAGCTCGTCCTCGGCATGACGCCCGAGATCTTCCGCCGTGCCGCCCCGGCCCTGACCGTCTACAGCGGACGGCCGTCCATCGATCCGTTGGTGGCGCCGGCCCAGGCGCTGCAGGGCTTCAGCCTGGATGATCCGAATAGCGACACACCGGGCCGCGGCGTGCTGCCGGCAGGCACGGTGTTGGACGGAAGGACGTTCGCGATCGCCGCCCAGCTGCGCATCGGCGGGCACACCTATGTCCGCAGCGCCGTTGTCATGCTCGGCGACGGCCCCAGGCCTTACGTCGTTCTGTCCTGGCAGTAGCGGCTACGGCCTCGGTCCATAGAGCCACAGGATCCAGCCGGCCGCCGCCAGGAACGGGCCGAAGGCGATCCGCTGCTCCAGCGATTCTCGGCCCTTGACGAGCGATCGCGCGACGGCAAACCCCAGCGCCAGCAGCGCCGCCAGTAGGACGAGGGGCGGCAGTACGACCCACGATAGCCAGGCGCCCAGCGCACCGAGCAGCTTGGCATCGCCCAGGCCGAGCCCTTCGCGGCCCCGCAGCTTGCGGTAGGTTGCGCCCACCGCTGCGAGCGCGGCGAAGCCCGCTGCGGCGCCGATGAGATGGTCCACGACGTTCGCCCGGTCGAACAGCCAGGCCGTCGCCAGTCCGGCGAGGGCCAAGAGAAGATTGAGCACATCGGGCAGGCGCTGGGTGCGCCAGTCGATGAGGGCGAGCGCCAGCAGCAGCCAGCCCAGTATCGTGCTCGCCGCCAGAAGGCCGCCGGAATAGCGCGTCGCCGCCCACAACACTGGGGCGATCGCCGCCAGCTCGATCAGCGGATGGAAGGCGCCGACCCGCGCGCCGCAATGACGGCAGCGGCCGCGCAACGCCAGCCAGCTCACCAGTGGAACGAGGTCGCGCCAATCGAGCGCGTGTCCGCAGGCATCGCAGCGCGATCGTCCGAGGATGACGCCTTCGCATTGCCGCACCACCACGACACCGAGGAAGCTGCCGATGAAGGGCGCCACGAGCAACAGCACGATCCACACCGGAAACGCGGAACCGATCGCCAAGTGAGTTTCCCCTCCTTCGTCCCCGCTTCGCCGCGGCACCGAATCATAGCCTCATCCCGCGCCGGTTGGGCAAGAACGTGCCGTTCGGCTAGCCTCTGCAGTTGGAGGGTCGGTTGTCCGTCGCTATCGTCATCGCGATGGGCCGATTGCACCCCCGCCTGCCGTTGCCGCCGCTCGTCCAGGAGTGGGCCGAGGCCGCTGCCGAGGGCCTGTTTCAGCCGCAAGGCGAAATACCGTTCGATTTCGCGTCACCGCCGGGAGAAGAGGCCCTGGTACCGGCCTGCTCCTTGTCCTGGCGCATCTTCAAGAACCCTGTCGCGCTGTTCATCGGAGGTGTGGCGGCCGTGATCCTCGAGCTGGCCGAACCTGCCGTGCGCACCGGCGTGTGGGAGCACTCCTCGTTCCGCGACGATCCTGTCCGCCGCCTGCAACGCACCGGCCGCGCCGCGATGATCACGGTCTATGGCGCGCGCTCCAGGGCCGAGGCCATGATCGCCGGCGTCGTCCGCCTGCACGAGCGCATTCACGGCACGACGCCGTCGGGTGAGCCGTTCCGTGCCGACGATCCCGCGCTTCTCGCCTGGGTTCAGGCCACCGCGAGCTACGGCTTCGCGCAGGCGACGCACCGCTACGTGCGGCCGCTCGACGGCCGCGCGCGTGACGTCTTCTGCCGCGAGGGCCTCGCCGCCGCCCGTCTCTATGGTGCGGCTTCGGCGCCGGCCTCCGAGACGGAGCGCCGGGCTTTGTTCGATTCCATGCGGACCAGGCTGGAGCCGTCGCCGATCATCTTCGATTTTCTGTCGATCATGCGCGAAGCGCAGGCATTTCCCGGGCCGCTTGCCGGTCTGCAGCGGCTTCTCCTGCGCGCCGCCATCGAGATCACGCCCGCCTGGGTGCGTAGGCGGCTGGGCCTGACGAAGTCCTTCGGTCTGCGATCCTGGGAAACGCCGATCGTCCGCCAGGCAGCCGGTCTTGCGGGCAGCATCCTGCTGCGCTCCAGTCCAGCCGTACGCTCATGCCTCCGGCTTGGACTTCCCGCCGATTATCTCTACCGCGACTGATCAGTCGGCGACCGAGCCGGCTTCGATCGTCATGCCCTCCTCGCCGTGGCCCAGGAGCCAGCGGTTCAGCTTGGTCGTAAGCGCGATCAAGGCGCGGCGCAGCCACGACTTGGCCCGGAAGTGCGAAGCGAATTCGCGATTGATCTGCAGCGGCCGCCAGTAGTTCGTGCGCCAACTATCGAAGCTGTCCGACAGGGCACGTTCCTGTTCGGGGCGGATCATCAGGAAGGCGCAGTCGCACTCGGCGCGAATTTGCACGTGTCCGCCGGGTTCGAATTTGAAGCTGTGCCGGCTTGGTGTATGGCGCAGCCAGCTGCCCCGCATGTCGAAATCTTCGGGCGTCGTGCGCAGCGAAGTCATCATTGGTTGGACATCAAGATAAGCCATTACGTTCTCCATTCCTTGGTTCCCGGGCAGCGCGGTGCCGCAATCCCCGGCCATCCGTTAACGGCGCCTTCGGGGCGCCGGTTCCACGAAAAAAGGAAGGAGGAGGCCCGCCATGTTTGCGCCGACCTCGACTTGGGAAACGCGTTCAAGGCGCTGTGCGTTACCGCTACGAGTGGCGAGCAATCGGAGAATATGGCGAACACGATCGAATGGGCAAGGGCTTCGCGAGGTTTCGTGCCTTTCGAAGCGGAAAGGTTTGTCGCGCTGGCGCTGCAACGCGCCGGACGCGCTGCCTTTTCCGACTGTTTGTTCCTTGATCCGCTAAGGCGGTTGCTCGCTGCGTATGATGACGAAGCAGACCTCGGTCTGTTCGGCCGCATGGCGGTGCGCTTCGACGTCATGCGCTGCCTTACCAACCTGTTGCGGCTGGATGAAGAGGAGGAGAAGAATCCGGCCATCGCCGCACGCCCGATCGCCGAGCCTCTGTTCATTACCGGATTGCCGCGGTCTTCGACGACGTTCCTGCACACTTTGCTGGCACAGGATCCGGCCAACGCGGTACCGCGCTGCTGGCAGCTGATCTATCCCTACCCGCACCGCCGGCGGCTCTTGCGCGCCGATCTGCGCCGCAGCGTGGTCAAGTTGCAGTTCGGAATTTTCCGGGCGCTGTCGCCGGGTCTCGACGACCTTCATCCGTTGGCGGCCGATGCCCCTCAGGAATGCACGGACATCACAGCACAGGTGTTCCAGAGCCTGCGTTTCGACTCCACCTACCGCGTGCCGTCCTACCAATCATGGCTGCAGCGTCACGGACATCTCGATGCCTACCGGTTCCACCGCCGCTTTCTGCAGCATCTCGACGCCCAGTCGCCGGGGCGGTGGGTGTTGAAGTCGCCCGATCACGTCTTCGCGCTCGACGCCATCGAGGCGGTCTATCCCGATGCGCACATCGTCTTCCTGCACCGCGATCCGGTCAGCGTCGTGGCATCCCAGGTCCGGTTGACGGAATCGCTGCGGAAGCCTTTCGCGCGCCGCATCGACCGCGCCGAAATCGGCCGCCAGAACGTCGCCAGCCTGATCGACGGCACCGACAGGATGACCAGGGCCGCGCAGCGCTCCGGCGCCATCCTGCATCTGCATTACCGCGACGTGGTGGCGTCGCCGATGGAGGCGGTGCGGTCCGTCTACCGCCATTGCGGACGCGACCTGGGGCCCGACGCAGCGCGGCGCATGCAGGCTTGGCTCGACCGCGCCCGCCGGACGCCGCGCATCCGGCAAGCCTACAGCCTGAGCGAATTCGATCTCGACGCGCCCACCTTGCGCAAGCGGTTTCAGCGCTACATGGATGTGTTCGGAATTGTTCCGGAATGGTCCGTTTCGCCCCTGTAAAGCTCGCCGCTTTCGCGCTCGGCTGCGCCGCGCTCGCCTGGCTGTTGGTCTATGCCGGCGCCGGAGCCGTGGTGCAGGCCGCGCTGCGCCTGGGATTGACGGGTCTCTGCATCGTCGCCCTGTTGCACGCGCCGGTGCTCGCCGCCATGGGGATTGCATGGTGGAACATCGGCCGCGACGCCTCGGGCGCGGCGCTCGGGAAGTTCGTCGCCGCCCGCTTCGTGCGCGACGCCGTATCGGAAGTCCTGCCGTTGTCGCAGCTGGGGGGCTTCGCTGCTGGCGTTCGGGCGCTGCATCTTGCGGGCGTGAGCACGCTTTGCGCCGCGGCCTCCATGTTCGCGGATCTGGTGGCCGAGTTCGCCGCCAAGCTGCCCTATGTCGTGGCCGGTATCGCAGTGCTGGCTTATCTGCGCCCGTGGTCCGCGCTGGCGTTGTCTTTGTTGTCGCTGATCGCCCTGATGGCCGCGGGCGGCGCGGCGCTCTTCGCCTTGCGCCGTCGCGTCGCGCTCGTCTCGGGCAGGCTCGCCGCCACGGCCGCGCGCCGCTGGGCGCCGCTGCGCTCGCTGGAGGATTTCCGCCAGGCGGTTGCACGCCTCGCCAGGCACGACCGGCCGCTCATCGCGGCCTTCGCCATCCACGCCGCCTGCTGGTTCTTCGGCGCGGTGGAAACCTGGATCATCTTCGCGTTGATGGGTGTCGAGCTCGGCGTCTCGCAGGCCCTCGTCATCGACGCCCTGGTGTCGGCGCTGCGCACCTTCGCCTTCCTGGTTCCGGGCGCCATCGGCATTCAGGAAGGCAGCTACGTCGCAGCCTGCGCCCTGTTCGGGATCGGGCCCGCCGATGCCATCGCCTTTTCCGTCGTCCGGCGCGCGCGCGAGCTTGCGCTCGGCGCGCCGGGACTGGCGGCATGGCAGTGGCTGGAGGCGCGCGCCGTCACGCGCACCGAAAGCTGACCGGCGTCAGATGCCGTTCTGGATCTGGCCGTCCGGCGTCACCATGACGTCCTTGCTCTGTCCGTTCTTCGAGGCATGTACGACGATGTCCTGGCCTTGCGGATGCAGGTCCTGGAAATTCTGATAGCCGGCCGCTTCCAGGACGTTCAACGCCTTCACTTCGCGGTCACCGACCACCGTGTCGCCTTTCGCCATGCGGTGGCGGCCCATGCTCGCCGTCTTGCGGTGATGACGCATCATGCGATGGTGCTTCGGGTTCGCCTGGGCATTCTTTTGGGTGACATTGGTGTGCGTGTTGGCGGCCGGGGCCATGGACGAGTTGGCTGCAAGCGTGAGGGACGTCGCCGCCAGCGCGCTTCCCGCCAGGAACAGGATTGAGGCGATGGCTGTCGCAGTTTGCCGGAACATTTTCCACTCCATTGTTGCATGCGGATGCATGTCACGTAGGAGTAGCAAATGAAGTCTTCCTGACGCCTGTATTAAAAAGTGGATAGCCGCCTACAGCGGCGCGAAGCGGGCCGAGAAGTGACGCATGCGCTGCGGCTGCCACACGATCTTGAATCCGCGCAGGGAACTTTTCCGTGCCGCGATCCTTTCGAACACTTCGACCACATAGTCGGCGTGGCTTTGCGTGTAGACGCGCCGCGGCATCGCCATGCGCACCAGATCCATGGGGGCGGCCGTTTCGGTTCCATCCGGATGCTGACCGAACATCACGGTTCCGATCTCGCAGGAGCGGATGCCTCCTTCCAGATACAGCGCCACCGCCAGCGACTGTCCAGGATAGGACAGCGGCGGGATGTGGGAGAGGAACCGTCGCGCGTCGACGAAGATGGCGTGGCCGCCTGAAGGCTTGACCGTCGGCACATCGAGCTTCTCCAGCCGCTCGGCAATGTAGGCCGAGGTGCGCAGGCGGTAGGCGAGGTAGTCCTCGTCCACGATCTCCTTCAGCCCTTGGGCGATGGCGTCGAGGTCGCGTCCCGCCAGCCCGCCATAGGTGGGGAAGCCTTCCGTCAGGATCAGCCGCTCGCGCGCCGCCTGCGCCAGCGCGTCGTCGTTGAGCGCCAGCCAGCCGCCGATGTTGGCGAAGGCGTCCTTCTTGGCCGACATGGTCATGCCGTCCGCGTCGGCGAACATGTCGCGCACGATGTCTTCGACCTTGCGACCGGCCTGTCCAGGCTCGCGCAGCTTGATGAAATAGGCGTTCTCGGCGAAACGGCAGCCGTCGATGATGAAGGGCTTGCCGTGCTTGTGCGCCACCGCCGCCGTGGCGCGGATGTTCTCAAGACTGACAGGCTGGCCGCCGCCCGCGTTGTTGGTCACCGTCAGCATGACGCAGGGCACGCCCGCACCGTTCGCCGTGAGGAAGGCATCGAGGCGCTGCGTGTCCATGTTGCCCTTGAAGGGATGCAGGCTCTCGGGGTCGAGGCCTTCGGCGATCACCAGATCGACGCCTTCCGCGCCCGTGGCTTCGATGTTGGCGCGCGTGGTGTCGAAGTGCGTGTTCGACGGCACGCTGCGTCCCTTGCCGCCCAACACCGAGAACAGGATCGCCTCGGCGGCGCGCCCCTGGTGTGCCGGCAGCACATGCTTGAAGGGGAAGAGGGTCTTCACCGCCGCCTCGAAGCGGAAGAACGAAGGACTGCCGGCATAGGATTCGTCGCCACCCATCAGCGCCGATTGCTGCGCCGCGCTCATCGCCGAGGTTCCGGAATCGGTCAACAGATCGATGATCACGTCGTCGGAATGCAGGTTGAAGAGGTTGTAGGAGGCCGCCGCCATCAGCCGCTCGCGTTCCTCGCGCGTCGACATGCGGATGGGCTCGACCGTCTTGATGCGGAAGGGCTCGATGATCGTCTTCATATCTGGTCCCCGGAATCGGCGGGCGCACAATAGACCTCACCCTCGCTTGGAGGGCAGGAGAAATGCGCATGGCGGCCCGCCGGATTCTCCCGCGGGTCGAATTTTCTGTGGCCAGGCTTGCTTCTTTCAATCTCCCCTGCAATGGGGCGACGAATCAAGAGGCGAACTCGGCAAATCCGGGGGAGGTGAGAATTGGACGGCTCACTTCCGTTCGCCGACACAGACGCCCGGGTTCACCAGTGCGCAGAGCTTGCCGTAAACCGCGTCGCGCAGATCCTTCTGCGTGGAGTCGAAAACCGTGAAGTCCTCTCGGCTGCCCCATCGGCTCACCCTTTTTCCGAGGGAAATCACCTGTTCGGTGTAGGCGATGTCGTGCGGCCCTTTTGATTCGATGCCGATGCTATAGATGCCGTCATGAAGCACGCCCGTGTTGATCGCCTTGATGCGGGCCAGCTTGACGGCAAGCTCTGCTCTATCGCCGTTGGGATAATCGCTGGCCAATGACGGATCGAACAGGATGCTGACCGCCGTCAATGTTCCGGCGTGGAGCGACAACGAGTGTTCCGTGTGGTAGTCCAGGTTCTCCGTCCAGGACGCGATCGCCTGAGCGGGGCCCTTCGGCGCCTTGTCTTTCGCGATCGCCGACACCGGCGCGACGAGCATCAGCGCCGTGACTCCACAAACCCATTTGTGCATCGCTCAGCCTCCCAGTTCCCAACTGCATCCTAGAATGACTTGCAGAGTCGCGGAATGCGACCGTCCGTCCGCCGGGCGCTGACTTGGGGGCGGGTTTGCCGTGGCCGCTGTTTTCGACTCATTTTCCCTTGGCCGGACCGGACGCTTGCGGCAGTCGAGCCATAAAGGCGTTCATCTCTCGGATGACCTCCGCCGTATTCGAACGGAACACCACGTGACTGGCATAAGGCAGGATCACGACACGCGCCTGCGGCACGCCCTTCTGGAAGGCACGGGCCTCTGCATACTCGTCGTGCACGGAGGTCCGGACGGACGGCGTCGCCTTGCGTTCATCATCCTTCGGTATCGCAAAGATCGCCAGAACGGGTGGCTTGATGTTCGAGAATTTCTCTTCGCCGTCGAGCGCCGCCTTCATCAACAGAAACTGCGGCGTCACTGGCGCCGGCGACAGCCGTAGTGACGCTGGGGTATCCTGCAATTCGGCCTGCCATTCCCTCAGATGCCGCTCGTAACGTGGAATATCCGTTTGCAGAAGTTCGCGAATCAAGAGCTTTGCATCGCCGGGACCGGCCCCCTGCAGCAGATCGAGCTTGGTCCGCAGATCGTGGTTATCAATGACTTCCGAACCCAGCGCGGGGTCATAGAACGCGAAGGAATAGCCTGCATCGAGGTAAACCAGGCCCGAGACCTTGTCGGCGTGGTGGCTGCCGATGTAGCTCAGCTCTTCGCCGGCGATGGAATGACCTGCCAACACGGGACGATCCAGTCGAAGGGCTCCGATAACGGCCAATACATCGTCACCGAGACGGGAGGCGGAATAGTTTTCCATCGTCGGCGAGGGCTTGCTCGACGCGCCGAAACCCCGCCGCGTAATGGCGTAAACGTGATGATGGTCGATGAACGACGGAGCAAAGCCATCGAATTCGTGGCCTGTTGCTCCGAAGCCCGCAAGAAAGACAAGCGCCCGGCCGGACCCTCCCCAGTCCAGCACCTCCAGCTTCACGTCCTTGGCGACCGCGACGAAAACCGTCTTCGGAGGAGGGGGGGCGGTCTCCGCCCGTGAATTCGCCCATGCCCCGAACATTGCCAGCAGGCACATGGCAACTACACAGCGCCGGACATGCATCCGTGCCCCAGCAGTGGCGCTGCCGGCTGCGGCTTCCATTGTACGCCTCATCGAGATGGCCGCCTCCGTCCGTTCGTGGCGTCGAAGCGTAGCACGCAGTTCGCCCTCAGGCAGGAAGCCTCCGAGCGACACGACGATTCGTGCCTACACCGCGTAACTCGACAGCAGCAGGCTGGTTTCGGAGCCGGCGATGCCCTTGATCTGGCGGATGCGCTGCAGCACGCGGTCGAAGGATTCCAGCGTGTCCGTGTTGAGCTCGACCACCATGTCCCAGCGGCCGTTGGTGGTGTGCAGGCTGGCGACCTCGGGATAGCCGCGCAGCACCTTGGCGATGCGATCCGAGCGCTCGCCTTCCACTTCGATCAGCATGATGGCGCGAATGCGCGGCACCTCGGATTCCTGCCGCAGCCTGATGGTGAAGCCCTGGATGGTGCCGCGTTCGATCATGCGGTCGATGCGGTTCTGCACGGTGCCGCGCGACACGCCCAGCGTCTTGGCCAGCGAAGCCACCGGCAGCCGCGCGTCGCGGCGCAACAGTTCGATCAGCCGGCGGTCGGTGTCGTCCATGGCCTGCCCCTGCTTGGCAAAACGCCAGCCACACTTGTCATTCTGTCAGAAAATCGCGCAAAACTCAACATCCTGCTGGCTTTTTGTTACCGCGGGCAGCGCCCATCTTTGAGTCTGTCGCAGCAGATCTGGAGTTCCGATGTCCCGCGCCCCGAGCCTCTTGATGGTCGATCCCGGCCACTTCGAAGTGTCCTACACCATCAATCCCTGGATGAAGCCCGATGCGTGGTCGCAGGATCGCGAAGGCCATTTCCGCGCCGCGCAGGCCTCGTCGCTGGCGCTGCGCCAGGCCCTGGAGAAGGCCGGCGCCGAAGTCATTATGATGCCCGGCGCCGCGGGACTGCCCGACATGGTGTTCCCTGCCAATGCCGCCGTGGTGCTCGACGGCCGCGCCATCGTGGCACGCTTCCGCTGCCCCGAACGCCGCGGCGAGGAGGCGTTGTTCCTGAAGCTCTTCCAGTCCTATCGCGCCCGCGGCCTGTTCACCGAGGTCGCGCAGTATCCCGAAACCGTCTTCCAGGAAGGCGCCGGCGACTGCATCTGGGACCACACGCGCCAGTTCTTCTGGGCGGGCTACGGCCAGCGCTCGGTGCGCGAGTCGCTGGCGGTCACCAGGGATTTCTTCGGCGTGACGATCGAGCCTCTCGAGCTGGTGTCGCCGCGCTTCTACCACCTCGATACCTGCTTCCTCAGCCTTTCGGGCGGCGAAGTCGTCTATTACCCGCAGGCCTTCTCGGAAGCCGGCCGCGGCCGCATCCGCGACATCGTGGGTGCCGACAAGCTGATCGCCGCGGGCGACGAGGACGCGGCGGCCTTCTGCATCAACGCCGTGAATTTCGGCCGCGAGATCGTCATGGCGCGTCCTAAGGACGGCTTGCGCGCCAAGCTGTCCGAGCGCGGCTATCACGTGACGGGGGTCGATCTGGATTCCTTCATCATGTCCGGCGGCGGCGCTTATTGCATGACGCTGCGCCTCGACCGGGCGAGCGACGCGGCCACGGCGAAGGCCAAAGTGGCGCGGGCATGAATGTTTTCTCCCCCCGTTTATGGGGGGAGTGCCGCCGAAGGCGGCGAGGGTGGTCCCCCTCGGACCGCTTTGCGGCTACTTCCCCTGCAAACGGGCAGGACAAGGGGCCATCCCTGGGAGGATGACATGGACCTGATCCGCAGCGAACCGCATTCCACCGGCGACTTCATCGCGCTCGAGGACCGCTACGGCGCCTCGAACTACAAGCCGCTCGACATCGTGCTGACGCGCGGCGAAGGCGTTTACGTCTGGGACGTGGAGGGCAAGCGCTACCTCGATTGCCTGTCGTCCTATTCGGCGGTCAACCAGGGCCATTGCCACCCGAAGATCCTCGCGGCGCTCAGCGAGCAGGCGGCGAAGCTCGCGATCACCTCGCGCGCCTTCCGCAACGACCAGCTCGGCCTGTTCTACGAAGAGCTCTGCGCGCTGACCCGTTCACACAAGGTGCTGCCGATGAATTCGGGCGCCGAGGCGGTGGAGACGGCGCTCAAGCTCTGCCGCAAGTGGGGCTACGAGGTGAAGGGCGTGGCGCCCGGCAAGGCCGAGATCATCGTCTGCAGCCACAATTTCCACGGCCGCACGCTGGCCATCGTCGGCTTTTCGACCGACGAAGGTTCGCGCGCCGGCTTCGGCCCCTTCGCGCCCGGCTTCAAGGTGGTGCCGTTCGGCGATGCCCAGGCGCTGGAGCGCGCCATCACCGAGAACACCGTCGCCTTCCTGGTCGAGCCGATCCAGGGCGAGGCGGGGGTCATCATCCCGCCGGCCGGTTATCTGAAGAAGGCGCGCGAGCTGTGCACGCGCCACCGCGTCATCCTCATCCTCGACGAGATCCAGACCGGCCTCGGGCGCACCGGCAAGCTGCTCGCCGAGGAGCACGAAGGCATCGAGGCCGATCTGTCTCTGGTCGGCAAGGCGCTGTCGGGTGGCTTCTATCCGGTCTCCGCCGTGCTCTCGAACAAGGAAGTGATGGACGTGCTGCATCCCGGCGAGCACGGCTCGACCTTCGGGGGCAATCCTTTGGCCTGCGCCGTGGCGCGCGCCGCCATCCGCGTGCTGAAGGACGAAGGCATGATCGAGAACGCCGCTGCCATGGGCGGCTATCTCCTCGACCGCTTGCACGACATCCGCTCCAACATCGTCAAGGAGATCCGCGGCCGCGGCCTGATGGTGGCCGTCGAGCTGCACCCGGAAGCTGGCGGGGCGCGGCGCTTCTGCGAAGAGCTGGCCGGTCTCGGCGTCCTGTGCAAGGAGACCCACGGCAGCACCTTGCGCATCATGCCGCCGCTCGTCATCACCCGCTCCCAGATCGACGACGCCATGACGGCGTTCGAGAAGGTGCTGAGCACCGGGTGAGGCGCCGTCGCGCCTGACGGGCGGATGCGGGCGGGGACTGTAATCGGCCGGGACACACCCTCGATTATGTTGCCGCGGGGCTGGCGCCAGGCGATGATCCGGCGCTGCAAACCACGTTGTTGCTGTATCGAGCGCGCTGCCTGATGCTTGTTTCAGGATTTGGTTTTTCTTAGTGTCATATCGCGGCGGTATGGAGGGGATATGCCAAACAAGCTGTTTTTGATGGCGGTCATTGCTGCCGGCTTGACAGGTGCGGCTTTTACTGCGGACGCGCCGAAGGCAGATTGCCACTTGCGCGAGGTCGCGTCGCTCGTGCTCACCACGCTGCCCGATGGCCGGATCACCGTGCCGGTGACGATCAACGGACAGCAAGTTCAGCTCGTGGTCAGCACCGACGACGACTTCAGCATGCTCACCAATTCCGACACCGTGAAACTCAATCTGGCGCTGCACCACTACAATAATTGGAGTTTGAGGTACACGGATCAGGTGACGGTCGGGATCGGCCGCATCCCTCCGTTCCAGATGCGTTTCAACCCCATGGAGGACACGCCTGCGCCGGCGGGCGCGGCGGGAACGCTTGCGATGGATTTCTTTCGCAACTTCGATGTCGAGATCGATGTTCGGCATGGCGCGCTGAATCTCTTTTCGCCGGATCATTGCCCGAACCAGGTGGTCTACTGGAGCAGCGGCCCCTATGCGCGCGTAAAACTACAGAATTTCCAGGGAGTCTTATTCAAGAAAACGATACCGGCATTCACTGCCGCGCTCGATGGTCAGCCAGTGTTGACGATCATCGATACGTACGCCAAGTCGTCGACCATGAATATTGACTTCGCACGGCGGACTTTCGGCAATTCGGACGAAACCTTTGTCCCCACGCTGGTCAGCGGCCCGGATGTCGCGCTGGCTCATGACGTGTATTCGTATCCCTTCAAGAACCTTGGTTTCGGAGGTGTCTCGGTCCAGAATCCAAAGATTCTGATAACGACTGACGGATGGGCCCTGCGGCTCGGCATGGACATACTGAGACAGCTCCACATCTACATCGCCATGCGAGAAGGTTATCTCTATGTGACCTCCGCAGATGCACGTTGATCTATCGCCCAAGACAACCGGAGCAGCGGCCGACGCCGGCCGGCGCTTCGCCTAGCTGGGCGGCCACCTCCTCTAACAATCGAGAAAAACACCGCGACGAGCGCCGCCAAATCGGCAACCCCCTCCGCACTCCTTACTGCCAGCTGCTCGAACACGGGAATCTGAATGCCCCGCTGGTGACCGACTTCAAACACCTTCATGCTCCGGACCGTGGAGCAATATCGCAGCGTGCACCTAGTACCGCGAACTGCGGCTATTCGCGTAAAGCATGCGTCGCCCCCCCACCCGTCATCCTCTGCTGCTTCGCAGATTCGAGGGACGACTTCCCCACGAGGGGAGATGAAGGCCTCCTCTCGGCCAGTTGAATTCGGGCTGGCAATGACGCAATTAACCCCATGGCCGCGCCTCTTCTGACGCTTCAGGACATCCGCCTCACGCTGGGCACCGCGCCGCTCCTGGACGGCGCCGAACTCACCGTTGAGAGGGGCGAGCGGCTCTGCGTCGTCGGGCGCAACGGCTCGGGCAAGTCCACGCTGCTGAAGATCGCAGCCGGTTTCCTTGAGCCCGACGGCGGGCGGCGCTTCGCCCAGCCGGGCGCCACCATCCGCTATCTGCCGCAGGAGCCCGATCTCTCGGGCCACGCCGATACCCTTGATTACGTCGCTGCGGGCCTGGCGCCGGGCGACGATCCGGCGCGCCCGCATTATCTGCTGGGCAGGCTGGGGCTCTCCGGGCGCGAGCCCATCGCGGCGCTCTCCGGCGGCCAGGCCCGCCGCGCCGCGCTGGCGCGCGTGCTGGCGCCCAGGCCCGATATCCTGTTGCTCGACGAACCGACCAATCATCTCGACCTGCCCGCGATCCTGTGGCTCGAGGAGGAGCTGGCCGAGATGGCCGGCGCGCTGGTGCTGGTGAGCCACGACCGCCGCTTCCTGCAGGATCTTTCGCAGGCCACCGTCTGGCTCGACCGCGGCCGCACCGTGCGCCTGGACAAGGGCTTTGCCGCCTACGAGGCCTGGCGCGACAAGATCCTTGAGGACGAAGAGCGCGATCGCCACCGCCTCGACCGCAAGATCGCCGCCGAGGAGCACTGGGTGCGCTACGGCGTCACCGCGCGGCGCAAGCGCAACGTGCGGCGCATGGCCGAGCTGGCCGAACTGCGCCGCGTCCGGCGCGACGCGCGCCGGCAGATGGGGCAGGTGACGTTCGCCGTCAGCGAAGCGGGCGCTGTGGGAACGCGCGTGATCGAAGCGCGCGCCGTCTCCAAGGCCTACGGCGACAGGGAGATCGTCAAGGACTTCTCGATCCGCATCCTCAAGCGCGACCGCATCGGCGTCGTTGGTCCCAACGGCGCCGGCAAGACGACGCTGCTCGATCTTCTCACCGGTCGGCTCGCGCCCGATGCCGGCGAGGTGATCCTCGGCACCGCCGTGCAACTCGCCGCCCTCGACCAGACACGCAGCCTGCTTGATGCCGACACCACGCTGGCCGATGTGCTGACCGGCGGGCATGGCGACAAGGTCGAGGTCGGCGGCCAGACGCGCCACGTCATGAGCTACATGAAGAATTTCCTCTTCCTGCCCGAGCAGGCCAAGACCCCGGTGCGCGTGCTGTCGGGAGGCGAGCGGGCGCGCCTCCTGCTGGCCAAGGCTTTGGCCAGGCCCGGCAACCTCCTGGTGCTCGACGAACCGACCAACGATCTCGATCTCGAAACGCTCGATCTCCTCGAAGAGATGATCGACGACTATCCCGGCACGGTGCTGCTGGTCAGCCACGACCGCGATTTCCTCGACCGCACGGTGACAGCGATCCTCTATGCGGAGGGCGACGGGCGCTTCACCGAATATGCCGGCGGCTACAGCGACATGGCGGTGCAACGCGGCGCGAACGCGCCGAGCGACGCTGTGGCGGCGAAGGATGTCCGCAAAGCGCCGCGGCCCCGCAAGGCGACGGCGCGCAGGCTGACCTTCTCCGACAAGCATGCGCTCGAAACGCTGCCGGCCAAGATCGCGGCGTTGGAGCAGACCGTCGCTTCGCTGCAGACGACGCTGTCGGACACGACGCTCTATGCCCGCGACCCTGATCGCCTGCGCGAACTGTCGAAGGCCTTGGCGGATGCCGAAGCCGAACGCACCGCCTGCGAAGACCGCTGGCTCGAGCTCGAACTGCTCAAGGAAGAGATCGAACGCGGGGCTTGAGCGCGACGGAGACCCTCGGATTATTGCGGTCTTCGTGTGTCGGAATTTTTTACAGATTCGCCGGCACCCCTGGAAGTTCCCGGGTCTCGCAATGGAATTAACCAATTGAGGGGCAAGCGAAAGGACCTTCTCGGGCCTGTCTGGCGCGCTTCTTGCTGCCTTCACGGGGCAGCCCGCTGCGCCTCGCGGACGAACGGAGGAAAGCGAAATGTTTCTCCTGGGGAACCAAGTTTCGTTGTTGCGGAATTTGCGACGCTTCGCCGTCACGGCGTCGATCCTGTTTTGCGGCGCCGCCGCGCATGCCGGTCCGACCTACACGGGCGTCGTCTCCTTGACGTGGAGCGGCCCGGTGCTTGCCGGATCCATCATCGACGGAGCAACCGGTAAGGCTTCGCCCATTGACAACTCCGCCACGGCGGCATGCGACCTCGCCGGATGCCCGAACGGCGTGGGCGCGTCCTTTGGTCCGGATACCCTGGCGTGGGGCGCGAACCCGAGTTCGAGCACCGTGACCGTCAACGGGCATTTCTTCAGCAACATCCCGCTCGACACACCGTTCGATGCCGCCCAGATCACCTATTACAACGGAACGTCGCAGCTCGATTCCCTGATCTTCGGCGCCACGCTGAATCTGCGATTCCTGCCGCCGTTCAATCAAAGCGGCCCTGACGTCGCCGACCCGCTGTCGATTCCGATAGACATTGTCACCACGGCCAACACGGGAACGCCGGCCCAGAATGCCGATTTCATCGGACCGTTCGGAACGCCCAAGCCGCTGACCTTCAATGTGTTGGAGGGTATGAACGCCCAGGCGGAGCTCTACGGCGAGTTCGTCATGGACCCGCATTTCCAGCCGACGCTCATCGTGTCCACCGACGCCAACGGCTTCATCGGGACCGGTGCGGTCGGCGTGCCTGAACCTTCTGCATTGGCGCTGATGTTCGCCGGGCTCGGACTGCTGGGGGCCGCGCTGCGCAGGCGTCGCCTCTCTTCGGCCGGCGCGTCGCGGGGCTGATCATCAACCCGTGTACGGAAGTCCCCGGTCCGCTGCCCCGGAGAACCGGTTGCGGATTCGCTTAAGGTGCGCCGTGCCTCGCCACGGTCAGCTGGGCATTGCCATAGGCGCCCTGGAGCCGGCCGTTGAGAGCGAAGTCGCGGATCATGGCGAAATACCCCGGCGCGTAACGCGTCGAAACCCGCTTGTCGTCCGCGACGGTCTCGAACAATGTCATGCCGTGCTCTGCGTGCGGATAGATCGCCAACGTGAACGGTCGGCCTGCGGCGATCAGCGAGGTGATCCGGCGCCCGGTTTCCCCGCTCGGGGCTTCGTAGTCCGCTCCGCCCAGAATCCACAATTGCGGCGTCGTGTCTGCCCGCAACGTCGGCATCGGATCGTAATAGAAGGGCGTGCCCCAGATATATTTTGGTCCGAGCTCGCGCAGCTGCGCTTCCGAATAGGGCAGCAGGGCGTAGGTGTAGTTGCCGTGCAGATCCTTGTACCAGGAGGCATTCCGGTACTTGGCCCTGACGACATCGAATTGCTTGAATCCCCGCGTGAAGCCGCTGGCGATGACGGTCTCTGCGGCGCGGGCCACTTCGAGCGCCTGGGCGATTTCGCCGGGCGTATGACCTTTGTCGCGCATCTCCAGCATCACTTCCTGCTGGTCTTCGTCGATGACGCTGACGGCCAGGCCGAAGCAGACGATGACAAAATCGACGGAGGACCGGTTGGCCGCGATGGGGGCCACCCAGCCGCCCTCGCTTCCGCCCTGAAAGCCGATGCGGCTCACGCGCGCCCCCGCCAAGCGCCTGGCTTCGCGTGTCGCGGCCACGGCATCGTCAGCCAGGAGGTTGAAGTCCTGCGTGTAGGTGCCTGCGGATTTTCCGGTGCCGCGCTTGTCGTAGACGAAGGCGCCGACGCCCGACGCGGGAAGCATGCGCTGCAGGGAATAATAGACGAGAGCCGAGTCATGTTCCGCGCCGTGGACAAGTACGACGATCGGGACCTTGGCGTTACCCTTCGGCAGGACCAGACGGCCGGCAAGCGCCGTTCCGTGGCTCTTGAAGGTCGCGTCCGTCACGTCGAACGGGATCAGCCGGCCGGAAGCGTCGCCGAATCGGATCGTGCCGGCGCTGCAATCCGAGAAGGCAACCGTCTTGCCGTCGGGGCGATCAGTCCAGCCATAGGTGCTTCTCCAATCTCCCTTCCTGGTCTTGTGCAGCGCTCCGGTCGTGCCGTCGAAGCGGCGCCAGCGCAGGCTGTCGCCCTCCGACGGGGCAACGTCGACGATGCTTCCGTCCTCCAGGCGATAGGTGCCTACATGGCAATCTTGGCTTGCGGCCGCCCGAGCCTGTGGGGCGGCAAGAATAAGGGAACACAGTGCAGCGCCGAGCCATGCGGGCGATCTCTTCGTTCCGGCTGAATGCGGTGCGTTCATGTCGGCTTCCTCTGGACCATCTTCCGGACAGGGCTTCCGGCGGATACCGTAGCAGCGACATGCGCAGCAGTATTGGACCGATTCAAGGTCAACCGACGACGACCTCAGGTCTGCCGGGGGCGGCCATGTTGTGCAAATTTGACGGAGCCTCGACCCGAAGGGTCATCGACCGCAGCCGCGCCTGCGTTCCCGAGCACGCCCACGATTGGCCGGTGCTCTCCATCTTCGTGATGGGCGGCTATTTGAACCGGACGGAGGTCGGCCAGACCTTCATCGCCGGTCCCTCCGCGATCCTCTACCGGGCCGGCGCCGCGCATCAGAACACCGCCTCCCGATTCGGTTTCGAACAGATCGAAATCGAGTTCGATCCGCGTTGGCTTGGTCGCGCACCGCTCCCTGATAGGCCGGTCACGCGATGGGCAGGCGGACAAGTCGCCTCGGACATGCGCACCTTGATGCAGGCCTGCCGCGAGGCGGACGCGCCGCGCTTTCGCGAAACCTTGCGGGGGTTTCTGCAGCGGGCGAGTTGCGCACCCGAACATGCGCCAGCGCCTTGGCTGGAGTTGGTCACGCGCAGGCTCGGCGAAGACGCGAATGCGAGCGTGGTCGATCTCGCACGCCAGGTTGAACGCCATCCGTCCTGGCTGGGTACGGCCTACAAGCGCGCCACGGGCGAAGGGCTGTTGGAGACAATGGCGCGCCGCCGCGTGGAGCATGCGGCCTGCCTGTTGCGCGAGACCGACAGGCCCGGCGTCGACATCGCGGCGGAAGCGGGCTTTTGTGATCAAAGTCATATGAATCGGACCTTCCGGCGCCTGCTGGGGCGCCCGCCGTCCGCCGTTCGGGACGATCGGCAGAGCTTTCGGCAGGCCACTGCACCGTGACGGCAAGGCCATTTTGCCGGTACCCCGCATGGTCTTGAGATTGCGACTGCAACGCATTCTATGATAGAAAGTCTGCGGGACGGTGCAGGCGTCAGTCCGTCGCCAGGGACTTCGAGCACAGCCGTCGTTGCGGTCATTCCCGTCGGTTCTGCGGGGGAAGCATCCATGATCAGGCACGCCAGACCAGCACACGCCGCGGCGGCCCGCGGCGCCGCGCTTTACGACATTCGGAAATCTTGAGGAGAGACGGTATGGAGAACCAACAATCGTCGTTGCGCAGGATTCTGCTGCTGTTGACCACGACGGTCGCCGCCTTGGGCGTGGCCGTGGGTCTGCCGATGAAGAGGGCGTCGGCCCAGCCGCGCGACCGCGAAATGGCGCCGTCGCCCATGATGCATCAGCCGCCGTCCCGGCTCGTCGTGATCCAGCCGCGGTTTGTGAATCCCACAGCCGTGGGGCTGCTGCGGATCGCGGATGAGGCGCTCTCCAACGAAGATCTGGCGCAGCGCATCTTCCGCCAGCCGGATGCGGTGGCGGCGCAATTCCACCTCTCGAACGCCGAGCGGCTCGTTCTGCGCCACATGACCGCGGAACAGTTCGAAGTAGCGCGCGCCGATGCCTCACGGGTCGTGGCCGATCGCCTGTCGCGGGCGGGAACCATGCGCCTGCCGCCGGGCGCCACTGACGCCCGCCTGATCACCGAGCGCATGATCGTGGGTCGCGCCATTCTCGCCGCGGCGGGCCGGTCCTATCTCGAAGCGGCCGACGCGCATGGCTGTTGCCCCTGGAGCAAGGCCATCGAGCTGGGGCTGAATTCCGATCCGGCCTATTACAACGAGGTCTTCCGCAGGCCGGCCGGCGGCGCTCTGTAAGGCGATGTCCGCAAGGCGCCGGTCCGCCTTCTGGTCGCCGGCGCAGGCGGCGGCCTCGCTCGTTCAGCTGGCTTACGTCGAGCGTGCGCTGGCGCACATCCTGGCCGGCTGGGCCGTCAAGATGCCGGCGTTCGACGCCAAGCTCGTCTTCGCCGCGCAGATGCATCGCGCGATGGAGCGGGCCAGCCTGCTGCGCAGCCGGGTCAACGGCCTTTGCCATGCCACGGCGAGCGAAGCCACCGTGCCCGCCGGCTGGCGCACGCTGTTGTCGCAGGTGGATCGCGCGCCGGCGCCGTCCCTGCTCGTGGCGGCGGTATATCGGTGGCTCTATCCGCAACTGATGGCGCTCTACGAGGCGCACGGGCGCGAAACCGATCCCGACGGCGACCGCCCGTCGGTCGATCTCATCCGCACTTTTCTGCCGTCGCTGGAAAGCGAGCGGCGGCAGGGGCTCGCCTTGTCGGCGAAGCGCGGCGACCGGGCATGGCTTCACACGATCGAGGAGCTGTGGAACATGCGGCAGTCGGGCGATCCGCTGTCGCTGGAGAGCGCGCTGTGGGGGCCGCTCGACCGCGTTCCGGCGGCGACGCGCCCGGCGGGAGCGCGCTTCTGCCCCCAAGGTTCGCTCGGTTTGCTGCCGGTGGATCCGGTGCACGATCCGCGCGATGTCGGCATGTTCCTGCACAAGGAGCTCGACGAGGAATACACCACCCTCGAGCTCATGGCGCGCAATTCCTACGAACATCCCGACATGGCTTGGGCGTTCCACCGCGACATGGCGCGGCAGGCCTGCGATGAAGCGCGCCATGCCGTGATGATCACGCGCCTGCTGGCAGCGCGTGGCTTCCGCCACGGCGATTTCGCGTTCACCACATCATCGTATGACGGCCTTTACGCGTTCGAGCCGTGTCCGCCGGGCAGCCGCCGCGAGCTCTTGTGGCGCATGCTGATCCGCCAGACCTTCATGGAAGGGCTCGCGGTCGACAATCTCGCTTACGAGATCGACCACCGCCGGGCCGTCGGCCAGGGCGATATCGCGGCGGTATTCGATTACATCCTGCGCGACGAGGTGTTCCACGCCCAGTCCGGCCTGCGCTGGTCGCGCGAGCTGCTCGCCTGCGATCCGCAATCCGTCCTCGCCGAACGCGAGCAGGCGATCGCCTGCTTCACGGCGCGCGCCGAAGCGGCGCGGGAATCCTACGTCATGGCCAATCTCGACGAGGCGATGGGCGAGCTGACCGCCATCCAGGAGGGCCGGGAGCGCCGTGGCGGGAAGCTGCCGGAACGCCCGCTCAACCGGACGGGACGCCGGCAGGCGGGTTACACCGACGGCGACATCCTTCAGGTCGTGACCTGGGGCTACGCCCGCGACGATGCGGGGCAGCCTGCGGGACCATCGGCGCCGCCCGGATAGGCGCTGCGCCCGTCAGGATCGGGCCCGGCGGCGCGCCGACCTGGTAGATCACGACCGCCGCGCGCCCGCGACGGCCGCTCCGCAGGGAGTTTCCCAGCCCCGACAAAAGGATGGCTTCGGCTGCGACAATTTCGCGGATTGGACGAAAAACCGGCTGGTAGCATCGGACTGGCCAGCACTGGTGCTAGCGCGCACTGCGCTCGCGCTCAGAATTGCGCCGGGATGGCCGTGGGGGCGGGCGAATGTCGCGACATCGCTGGATGGGACTGGCCGTGGCGCTCGGGCTCGGCTTCGCCATGCCGGCGATCGCCGAGGCGCCGCAGGCGGAGTCCCCCGCCAGCTACAGCGAGCACGGCGCCGACACCTGCCTGCAATGCCACAACGAGGCGCCGGCGACCGACATTCTCAAGACGGCGCACAACGTGAAGGGCGGGCCGTTCGCGCAACATGGCTGCGAGGCCTGCCACGGTCCCAGTGCGGCGCACGTCGCGGGCTTCGCCGCCGGCAAACTCATGCCGCCCAACACGGTGTTCGACGGAGCCGACGCGTCGCCGGTGGCGCAGCGCAACCAGGCCTGCCTCAATTGCCACCAGGACAAGCGCATGACATGGCAAGGCGGCCAGCCGGCAAACTGGTGGGACGACCGCCGGCATGCGAGCCCGCATCACGACGCGGGCCTCGCCTGCGTCAGCTGCCACACCCTGCACGCCGCCAGGGATGCGGTCCGGGTACGGACGACGCAGGCCGAAAAATGCTTCGCCTGTCATGCCGACCAGAAGACCGAAAGCGCTCGGCGATCGCATCATCCGATCCGCAGCGCCAGGGTCGTCTGCAGCGACTGCCACGACCCGCACGGTTCGGATGGCCCGGCCCTGTTGAAGAAAGCCACGGTCAACGCGACCTGCACCGGTTGCCATGCCGACAAGCGCCGCGCCAGCGTGTCGGAGCATCCCCCGGTCCGCCAGAGCTGCCTGAACTGCCACGTGCCGCACGGCTCCGACGGCCCGTTCCTCCTCAAGACCCGCACGGTCGAGGCGACCTGCTACGCCTGCCACGCCGGCAAGCGCGATTCGATGCCTGGCGGGCACCACCAGGGCGGCGGCAATTGCCTGGACTGCCACGCCCCGCACGGCTCCGGCGAGATCTGCCTGTTGAAGGGCGGCCGCTCCTCCACCTGCGCCAACTGCCACAGCACGATTCCGGCGAAGTGCGACTTGTGACGGGCAAAGCCGCACCGTTTCGCGCAGCGCGGTTCAATTGGGCGGGTTGTTCGCCTCCAGGAACTTGAGCGTGGCCTCGAGCATCTGCAGGCGGGTTTCGCTCTTGGAAAGCCAGTGATCTTCCCCGCTCAGCTTGACGAATTCGTAGGGCTTCCTTGCGTCCTTCAGCGCGTCGGCCATGTCGTCGCTCTGGTCGAACGGCACCACGGTGTCGTCGCGCCCGTGAATGAGCAGGATCGGGATCGACACTTTGTCGACGTGCTTGATTGGCGATATGGCGTCGAGCTTGGAGTCGCCTGAATCGCTGACGCCCAGGAACCGGTCCCAGAAGCGCTGGTTGCGATCCTCGGTGTTGCGCGGCCACTGCCAGTAGCGCAGCAGCCCCCGGATGTCGGAAATCCCTGCGATGGACACGACGCAACGGTAGACGCCCGTATCCAGCGTGGCGCCGGCCAGCGCCGCATAGCCGCCGTAGCTGGCGCCCACGATGCAGACCCGCTTGGGATCGGCCAACCCCTTCGCGGCCAGCGCGCGCACGCCGTCCGACAGATCGGTCTGCATCTTCTTGCCGAATTCCCCGAAGCCGGCATAGAGCAGGTCCGTGCCGAAGCCGTCGGAGCCGCGAAACTGGGGCTGCAGCACGGCATAGCCGCGCGATGCCAGGGCCTGGGAGAACCAGTCGAATCCCGGATTGTCGCGCGCGTGCGGGCCGCCATGCGGCAGCACGATCAAGGGCAGGTTCTTCGCTTCGCGGTTCAGCGGCAGGGTGAGATAGGCGCCGATCTGGCGTCCGTCGGCGGCCTTGTATTCGATCCACTGCTCCGGGCAGACGTCGACGATGCCGTCATAGGCGCTACCGAGCCGGCCGATTTTGTGCTGCGCCGTGTCCACCACGTAATAGGTGTCGCCATAGGTCTCACCGAAGACGTGCACCACCACCTTGGACATGTCGTCCGACCACGAAACGAGGTCGATGTCGGTGGCGTTCGGGAAATCCGCCTTGGCGGCGCGCCACACGCCGTCGGCGCGGGGATCGAAGAACACGTAATCGTCCTTGTCGGTGACGCGCATGCCGCCGATCGCATGGCCCGACCTGGGGTCGGCCATCACGTTGCCGAACCCGACGCTGGCGCGCTGCCACGGTGCGATGCCGCCGTCTTTGAGCGAGACCTGTTCGTATTTGGTGCTGCCGTCGGGCTGGAGAGCGCTGACGACGAGGGCCTTTTCGTCCTCGGTCAGCCCTTCGACGTTCGGCGTTTCGATCGGGGCGGCGACGTCCATGACGTCGGTCGAGCCGCCGTCGCGGTAGATCGCCAGCTTCCAGTGCTGGCTGTTTTCGAAGTAGCTCGATTCCGCCACGATGTTGCCGGCCTGGTCGATGACCCAGTCCTCGGCATGGGTGTCGCGGTCGCTCGAAACCATGCGCGTGGTGTTGCTGGTAAGGTCGATGCGGAACAGGGCGAGATACCCCGCCTCTCCGGGAAAATAGATGCCGCGCACGAAGACGACGGTGTGGCCGTCGATGATGCGCGGCTCCGGGGGGCCGGCGACGACGTTCATCGCCTCCTGGTCGTGCTTTCCCCCGACGTCTTGCAGCAGGGCATGCTGGGCTTTGGTCTGCACGTCGTAGGACTGCGCGAGGGCCCATTCCTGGCGGTGGCCCGAGAGGCCGAATGGCCGCGCCGTCACCGAGGTGGTGATGAGAAGGGTGTGGTTGTCCGCCCAGCGCAGGTCGCGCAGCTTGGTGTCGCTGACATTGATCATACCCAGCACCTGGTTGGTGGTGAGCGACTGGGCCACCACCACGCGCCTGGTCGTCGTGCCTCGGACATAGGCGATGGCATTGCCGTCCGGCGACACCCTGACATCGGTGAGCGAGGGAAGCCGTCCGTAGGCTTCCAGAGGTGCCGTCACAACGGCGACAGCCGCACCTGCGCACGTCACCAGCGCGGCCAAAGCCGCGACGAGAATTTTCCTGAACATCCCCCCGCCCCTTTTCAGAAGCCGGCCCGTATTCAACCCTCAAGAGAACAGTACCACAACCGGAAAGCCCCGGAGAATGCGGTGCGATCCATGGGACAAAATGCGCGATTGCCTCGCCGCGACGAAGCGGAATGGGGGAGCCAGATTGCAGAGCAATTCTAATGATGTACCAGGACCATCTGTTCCAGACCTGAAATCCTGCTGGTCACGGATTGTCTGGAGCGGCTCAAATGAAGCGAGACACAGGTTGTTGCTGTTCCCAGCGCCGATGCTGTCGCCCCGCCCCCCGCCGCCATTATTGCGAAGCCTATATCGACTGTTCGCATACTCTGCCCATGGCGTCGAATTACTATTCTGGTGAAGCAGCGGAAAAATGCCGGCCAGGAAACGTTGACACATTCATTTTGCGAGCGAGATCAGCTTGGACGACACCCAACCCTTGTCGCCGATCTCGTCGGTGACTTCCCACCACACGCCGTCCTTTTGGCCAGTGGGATAGAGCATCATGCCTGCAGGCAGACCCCGCTCCACTTTGCTGTTGACGGAGGGGCCAGCGAAGAGATGGCCCTCGCGCGCCATGGTTACGGCCTGTTGCTTGTTCGCGGTCGACGCGTTGCTTGATACTCCACCGAGCTGCGTGACGAGCTTGGTATAGGCATCGAGATAGGCGAGCGTGACGACTTGGCCGATTTCGGTGCTCTCATAACTGCCGGCGCCCATCGCGCCAAACCCGCCACCCGCGACAACGCCGCCGGCCGCGCCCCATCCGATATCCGTCTTGGTCGCATGGCCCTCATCCATCGCGACCTGCTCCGACGAGCGGACGTCGGTGACGGTGAGGGTTACATCGGCGGTGCGGTCCGTGAGCTTTATGCCGCTTATGAGCGCGCCACCGACGCCGGGAACCAGCGCACCGGCCAGTGCAAAGAGCGAGCTGCCGCCGGCATTTGCGTTCTTGGAGACGATATCCGGCACTATCACGTAATCAGCAGCCTTCATCTGGCCTTTGCCCATGTTGGAGCCGCCGCGAAGCTGGCCTGCACTGGCGAGGTCGCGCTCTTGCTCGACGGCGGAGAATCCCTTGCCGCGATCGAGAAGGGTGAAGCAACCGGAGCGCATCACGAAGATCTTGATGAGCGCTTCCGGGGATTCGAGACCGAGACCGGTCCACCACTTGTTTTCCGGTTCATATATCGCCGCAGTCCCGATCTTGTGCGCGCAAGTCGGTATTTGCGCCTCTTTCTTCTGCACCTGATCGTGAGCGCTACCGTTGCTGGCATTATGGATTTCCTGCTGCACCTGCGCGCAGCCGGTCGATACGAGCACAACGGCTAACGCCGCCGTGCTCAAGAAGTGAGCCATCCGCATGAAGTGCCCCCACAATTTGCCCCAGCCTGAAATGTGGGCAGAGCGCGAAGTGCGCTTGGGTAGTGCAACAAAATGACGTCGCTGCCGCAATGAGAATAGAAATGAAGTTCAATGAATATTAGTGAATTGCCACAGTCCCGCCGTTACAAAATCTGTTGCTCTGCAGTGTCATTGCTCAACTCACTCGCATTCGCGAAATCGCGGCGAAGGATCGCGCCCCCTTGATGGCGCCTGCGCGCCTTCCCATCTCCCTTCGGTCGCGTCTGCGAAAGGAGCCCTGAAAGGATCACCACCGATTTTCCCGCCCTGTCTCCCGCTCCGCCGACAGGGGGGAGGGGGGTGGGGTGTTGGTGCAGATTCGAGAAATCAATGATCAACCGGAAGGAGTCGCAGGCGTTGCACCGTCTATATCTTGTCGTCCATCAGCCGCACCTGGCGGGCGAGCTTGATGAGCAGGCGGTCGAGCGCCTTGCGTTCCTCGGCGGTGAGGACCGAGAGGAACTCGGCTTCGAGGCTGAGCGCCAGCGGCGCGATCTCCTCGTAGATGCGCCGCCCCGCGCGGGTGAGAGCCAGTCGCGACACGCGCCCGTCGACGTCGTCGTCGCTGCGCGCCACGCGCCCGGCCGCCACCAGCGAAGCCACGGCGCGGCTGACCTGCACCTTGTCCATCGCCGTGCGCGCGGCGACGTCAGTGGCGGAAAGCCCGGAGGATTCGCCCAGCACCGCCGTCACCCGCCATTCGGGGATGGTGAGGCCGAAGCGTTCCGAATATTGCCGCGCGATGGCGTCGGAGAGCCGGTTGGTGAGGACCGAGAGGCGATAGGGGATGAAGCGGTCGAGGACCAGGCTACTCGGCATCGGGCTGGTTCTTCGGCAGGGCGTCGGCGAAGGCCGGCAGCGCCAAGGCCGTCTCCTCGATGCGCAGCAGCGTGGGGAAGGGCGCCAGGTCGAGCTGGGCGCGCCGCGCATTGGCGAGCTGGGGGATCAGGAAGATGTCGGCCAGCGTCGGCTTGTCCTTGTGGCAGAAGCGTCCGGTGTCGCTGCTCCCCGCCACGAGGTCTTCGAAGGCCTCAAGCCCCAGCGCGATCCAGTGGCGTTGCCAGTCCGCGACGGCTTCTTCGTTCTGGCCCATCCGGTCGCGCAGATAGCGCAGCACCCGCAGGTTGCCGAGCGGGTGGATGTCGCAGGCGACGATGTCGGCCAGCTGGCGCACGCGGGCGCGTTCGGCGGCTCTCGCGGGAAGCAGCGGCGGCTCGGGCACGATCTCGTCGAGGTATTCCGCGATGGCGAGCGACTGGCCGAAGCTGCGTCCGTCGTGCTCGAGCGTCGGCACCAGGCCCTGCGGATTGATGCCGCGATAAGGCGCCGAGCCCTGCTCGTTCTTGCGGAGGTGGACGAAGACCTGCTCCGGCTTCAGGCCCTTCAGGTTGAGCGCGATGCGCACGCGAAAGGCGGCCGAGGATCGGAAGTAGGTGTAGAGCTTCATGGCGCTGATCCCCGATACGGCGCCACGCGCTGGTCGATGGCGCCGAAGATGGAGCGGCCGTCGTGGTCGAACATCTCCAGGCGCACTCTATCACCGAAGCGCAGGAAGGGCGTGCGCGCCTCGCCGTGCTCGATCTGCTCCAGCATGCGCTGCTCGGCGATGCAGCAGGATCCCCCGCTCCTGTCGGCGTTGGAGACCGTGCCCGAGCCGATGACGGTGCCGGCGCCGAGGAAGCGGGTGCGCGCCGCGTGGGCGATCAGCTCGGCGAAGGAAAAGGTCATGTCGATGCCGGCGTTGGGTGCTCCGAAATGCTGGCCGTTGAGCGTCACCGTCAGGGGCAGGTGCACCTTGGTCTCCCGCCACGCCTCGCCCAGCTCGTCCGGCGTCACCGCCACCGGCGAGAACGAAGTCGCGGGCTTGGACTGGAAGAAGCCGAAGCCCTTGGCGAGCTCGGCGGGGATCAGGTTGCGCAGGCTGACGTCGTTGACCAGCATCAGGAGCTTGATGTGGCGGCCGGCCCGGCTGGGTGAGACCGCCATCGGCACGTCGTCGGTGATCGCCGCCAACTCGCCCTCGAAGTCGATGCCGAAGGCCTCGTCCTGGGCGAGGATCGCTTCGGTGGGTCCGGCGAAGGCGTCTGAGCCGCCCTGGTACATCAGCGGGTCGGTCCAGAACGAGGGCGGCATGGTGGCGCCGCGCGCCTTGCGCACCAGCTCCACATGGGTGACATAGGCCGAGCCGTCCGCCCACTGATAGGCCCGCGGCAGGGGGGAGGCGCACTGCGCCGCCTCGAACGGCATCGTCTCCGCCGCCGCTTGTTCATTCAGGCGCCGGTAGACGGCGAGGAGCTGCGGCTCGGTCTCCTGCCAGCGGTCGAGCGCCGATTGCATCGTGGCCGCGATCCGGGGCACCGCCACGCAACGCGTCAGATTGCGCGACACCACCGCCAGCTGGCCGTCGCGGCCCGACTTCAGTGAGGCGAGCTTCATCTACTTGGCCTTCCAACTGTCGGCATAAGACCTGTCCTCGGTGTCCGCCGCCGCCTCCGACAGGTCGAGGGGATCGCGGGCGTCGATCATCACGGCGACCTCGTCCGTCATCGTCTTGGCGGCCTTGGCGCCCGCGGCGAATGCCTTGGGGTGGGGGCCGTGGGTGAAGCCGCAGGGATGGAACGTCACCATGCCCGGCCGGATGTTGTCGCGACTGAAGAACTCGCCGGCGTGATAGAAGATCACCTCGTCGTAATCGTCGTTGGAATGGAAGAACGGCACCTTCAGCGCGCCGGGGTCGCTCTCGATCGGCCGCGGCACGAACGTGCAGACGATGAAGCGGTCCGACAGAAAGGTCGCATGGACCGAGGGCGGAATGTGGTAGCGATGGCTCATCACCGGGCGGATGTCGCGCCAGTTGAGCTTGACGGCGCTGAGGTTTCCCTTCCAGCCCGCGGCATCCAGCGGATTGAAGGGATAGGTGATGGTCGTGATCGCGTCGCGCCGCTTCACCTCCACCCGCCAGGGCCGTTCGTCGGCTTGGGCGCGGAAGGCATTGTCCAGCCTCGGTGTGTCCAAGGCGGCCGGGTCGAAGATGGCGTGAGGACCCAGGATGCCCCGCTCAGGGAGCCGGTAGGAACCGTTCGTCGCCTCGATGAGAAGCAGGACGGTGGGTGACTTCGGTTCGAGGCGCCACATCGTGCCGCGCGGCAGCAGGATGTAGTCGCCTTCGCCACAGGGCAGGTGGCCGAAGTCGCAGAACAGATCACCGCCGCCCTCGTGGACGAACAGGAGATCGTCGCCGTCCGCGTTGCGCGCCAGCGCCGCCATGGCGTGTTCGATGCGCCAAATCCTCAGCTTGACCGAGGCGTTGGTCAGCAGCGCGGCCGCATCGAAGGGACCGCCGGCCCGGGCGGCCTTCTTGGCGTTGAAGGCGCGCGGCCGCAGCGGCCCCTCGAACGAGGTCCATCCCGTCGGCGGGTGGCGATGGTAGATGTGGCTCGCCGGCCCGAAGAACCCGTCGCGGCCGATCTCGCGCTCATAGGTACCGGCGGGGAGATCGGCGTGTGCCTGACGCGACGTCTCTCCCTCGATGCGGGGGAATTCGATCCAATTCTTCGCGCTCATGCCCGCAGCACTCCGCGCTGGATCTGGTCGGCTTCGATGGATTCGAACAGGGCCCGGAAATTGCCCTCGCCGAACCCTTCATTGCCCTTGCGCTGGATGATTTCGAAGAAGATGGGGCCGATGGCGTTGCGGGTGAAGATCTGCAGCAGCAGCCCCTGTTCGTTGTCGCCGTCGATCAGGATGCGGTTCGCCTGCATGCGCGGCAGGTCTTCGCCGTGGCCTTTGATGCGATTGTCGATGCGCTGATAATAGGTGTCCGGCGTGTCCTGGAAGGGGACGCCGAACCCCCTGAGGCTCTCCACCGAGCGGTAGATGTCGCGGGTTCCCAGTGCGATGTGCTGGATGCCTTCTCCGCGGTAGCTGTGGAGGTATTCCTCGATCTGAGACTTGTCGTCCGAGGATTCGTTGATGGGGATGCGGATCTTGCCGTCCGGGCTCGTCATGGCGCGCGACTTGAGGCCGGTCAGCTTGCCCTCGATGTCGAAGTAGCGCACTTCGCGGAAGTTGAAGAGCTTCTCGTAGAACCCCGCCCACTGATCCATGTGTCCGCGGTAGACGTTATGCGTGACGTGGTCGATCTCGGTAAGCCCGGCCCCGGCATGGACCATGCCCTTGTCGGGATCTGTCGCCACAAAATCGACGTCGTAGATCGAATGTTCCCCGTAGCGGTCCACCAGGTAGATCACGCTGCCGCCGATACCCTCGATCGCCGGAATGTTGAGCTGCATCGGCCCGATCTGATTGTGGAAGGGTTTGGCGCCGGCGGCGATCAGTTTGGCATAGGCGGCGGCGGCGTCCTTCACGCGAAAGGCCATGGCGCAGGCGCTCGGCCCGTGCGCTTTGGCAAATCTGGAACCGTGACTCTCCGGCTCCGCGTTGACGATGAAGTTGACGTCGCCCTGCCGGTAGAGCGTCACCGCCTTGGCGCGATGGCGAGCCACCGCCCGAAAGCCCATCTGTTCGAACAGGTGGTGAAGCTGGTCCACGTCGGGCGCGGTGTATTCGACGAATTCAAAACCGTCCGTGCCGATCGGGTTGTTCCAGATGTCCTTGCGGAGTTCAGCCATGGCAGGCCTCAGCGTTTAGACTCCGCCAAACAGTTTCATATGCAACTATATGGGTCAAGCGATGGAAGTTGCCGTTGCGGGGCCGTCAATCCCGCACGATCACGATGGATAAGGTCTTAGGTCCATGCGCGCCGAGTTCGATCGTCTGTTCGATGTCCCCGGTGCGAGAGGGGCCGGTCACCAGATTGACGGTGGAAGGCAGGGGGTGCTCGCGGATCCGCGCCAGCACGTCCTCCAGCGTGGGAAGGATGTTCCCGGCCGCGATGACGGCGATCTCCAGGCCAGGCCGGAAATGCCAGGAGGGCGGCGCGGCGGGTCCCGACAGGAACACGAGGGTGCCGGTTTCCGCGATCGCGAATGGGGCGACCGACACGGCGGCGTCGTTTGGTCCCGGCGGTGTCGTCCCCATTTCGATGTTCCAGGATAGTTCCGCGAGTTCGCACCCCGAAGGCAGATGTATGCGGGCAGGAAGGTTGCGCCCCCTGAGAACCCCACCGACAACCTGTGGAACTTCGTCCATGCGTCCGACAATGTGCACCTCGGCGGCTTCGGCGACGGCGCGCTCCGAGAACTGAGCTATCTGGTCGGACCACGGCGCTGGCCGACGATATCGGCCCGGTCGTAGCGTGGCCTGAGCGGGACGCGACCGGATCGTCGAGAGAATGTCCTCACGCGCGCCCATTTTTCCACAACTCCATGAACGTCTTTCCGTGTGGCGCAGGAAAATTCCGCACCAGAAACCAACCGTTGCGCATCGGTACGGCGCGAATGGAGCCGCGCTTGCCGGCCATCAGGCGCAGTGCGCGTGCCGTTGCTGCGCTGAGCAGGCGGTACAATCGCGGCCTGCGGGCGGCAAATGCCCATGCCTGTAAGCTGAACGTCGCAATCTTCGAGGCTTCACCGCTTGCGAATTCCCTTTGCCGCCAGTACCGCATGATGTTCGGCAGCGGAATGCGGACCGGACAGACCTCGGCACAGCGACCGCAGAACGTCGAAGCGTTGGGATGGTGATGGGCTTGTGCCATCCCGAGGATACCCGGATTGAGCGCGGCGCCGATCGGTCCGGGGTAGGTTGCGCCATAGGCATGGCCGCCCACGGCCACGTAGATGGGGCAATGGTTGATGCAGGCGCTGCACCGGATGCAGCGCAGCACGTCCTGCGCCTCCGTGCCGAGCAGCGCTGCGCGTCCGTGATCGAGCAAAACGACATGAAAATCGCCTGGTCCGTCGGTGTCGGCATCCCGCCGCCCGCCGGCCATGATGCTGACATAGGTCGTGATCTCCTGCCCTGTCGCTGACCGCGTCAGCAAACGGACGAGAGCCGCCACGTCGTCGAGATCGGCAACCACCTTCTCGATGCCCGTCAGGACGATGTGCGTCTTCGGCAGAAGACGACTGAGATCGCCATTGCCCTCGTTGGTGACGATGATAGCCGCGCCGTCTTCCGCGCTGAGGAAGTTGGCCCCGGTGATGCCGGCGTCGGCCTTCTCGAAGCGTTCGCGCAGAACCGTTCGCGCCTCCCCAACCAGGGCATTGCGTTCCGTCAGGGGGCGCGCGGGATCGAGCTGCTTGTGCGCGTCGCGGAACGTGTCCGCGACCTGCTCTTTGTGAAGGTGGAACGCAGGGGCGATGATGTGGCTCGGCGGCTCGTGGCGCAGCTGGACGATGTATTCGCCCAGATCGGTCTCGACCGGCTTGATTCCGTTGGCTTCCAGGAAAGGATTGAGCTCGATCTCCTCGGAGACCATGGTCTTGCCTTTGGTGACGGTCTTGGCGCCAGCGTCGCGCAGGATCGCCAGTATGATCTCGCGGGCTTCTTGAGGTGTGCGGGCCCAATGAACATGTCCGCCGCGGGCCGTCACGTTCCTCTCGAATGTCTCGAGCAGGTCCGCCAGGTGATCGATGGCGTAATTCCGGATGTCCCGGCCGGCATCGCGCAAGGCCTCGAAATCTCCGTAGCGCTCGATCGCCTTCTTCCGCGCCAGACTGAAATGCGATTTCAGCCGGCCCAACGCCGATTGCAGGCTCGGATCGGCCATGGCGGCGCTGGCATTTCCGGGGAACGCTCTGGGATCATACGTCATGGCTCGCCCAGTGCCGGTTCGTCGCTCATGCCGGCAAGGATTTCTACGGCGTGGCGGACCTGCATCGTTCTGCCCTGCCGTTCCAGGCGCCCCGCCAGATGCAGGAGGCAGCCGAGATCGACGCCGGTCAGGATGGTGGCGCCCGTGGCCGATGCGTCGGCAAGCTTGTTGTCCGCCATGCGGGCCGAGATTTGCGGGTACTTCACCGAAAACAGCCCGCCGAAGCCGCAACAGACCTCTGGGTCGGAAAGTTCGACCAGTGTCAAGCCTTCGACCGAGGAAAGCAGCTGGCGCGGCTCGGACTTCACGCCCATCTCGCGCAGTGATGAACAGGAGCTGTGGTAGCACGCCTTGGCCGGGCACTTGGCTTTCACGGCACTCACGCCCATGACGCGGACGAGAAAACTGACGAGTTCGTGCGTCTTTGCCGCAAGCGCCTTGGCGCGCTCCGCGTAGGCTTCGTCGTTCCTCAAGCATTCGGGATAGTGGACCCGGATCATCCCGGCGCAGGAACCCGACGGCACCACGAGGTAATCGAACGCCTCGAAGACATCTATGACCTGGCGAGCCACGGCTGCCGCGTTCCCGCTGTCGCCGGCATTCCAGGCCGGTTGCCCGCAACAGGTCTGACGCTCCGGCACGATCACCTCGCAGCCGGCCTCCTCCAGAAGCTTGACGGCGGCGAAGCCGACCTGCGGGCGGACCAGGTCGGCGAGACAGGTTACGAACAGACCGACCCGCGGACGATCGCTCATGTCGCCCCCGCAGATCGCGTCAGGGACTTATGGGACTTTGGTGCCCGCCGGGGCCGTTTCAGGCGAGGCTTGGGCGGATTCTGAACTCCGGCCCCCAGGGAATAGGTCAGATCCCGCAGATGCTGCATGAAGCGATACCGGTCGGTGATGGTGGCGAGCGATTCATAAGGAACGACATCGCCGATCCGCACCAGAACCTCACTGCCGATCTTGTCGTGGACCTCCTTGAACAGCAGCGATAGACGCAATGTCATGCTGACATGGCTCGCCATCTGGAAGAGCCTGCTGTTCTGCCCCGCGAAGAAGACGGGTGCCACCGGGGCCTTGGCCTGGGTGATCATCCGGGCAGTGAAAGTCTTCCAATCCGTGTCGATCGCTTTGCGATGCCAGAACTTTGGCGTCGTGGACACACCGCCGGCCGGGAATATGATGAGGCATCCGCCCTGCATCAGGTGCGCCTTGGCTTCCGCCCGGGACTTCAGGTTGGTCTTCAGGGCCTCCGCCGTTTCGGCGAAGTCGATGGGAAGGAGGTACGGCTTGATCTCCTCGGCGCGGTAGAGCACCGAATTCGTCAGCACTCGGAAATCCGTTCTGACCTTGGCCACGATATGGCAGATCGCCAGTCCGTCGAGGACGCCGAACGGGTGGTTCGAAACCACGACAAGCGCACCCGTCTTGGGCCACGCCGAGAGCTTCGCCGGATCGAATGTGACGTTGAGCTCCAATCGCCTTATTGCCGCATCCCAGAACGTCTCATCGCCCTTGGGCTGATTGCGATAGTCTTCGTAAAGCCACCGCAGATAGGGTTGGCCTGTCATGCGTTCGATGAGGCGGATGACGAGCCTCTTCAGCCGGGGATCGTCCGGTGCCGCATAGGAGAACGTGTCGTCGCTGACGGGGTCGGCCATGATTCCGGTAGTCTACAGGAACCGCCGCTTGAGCCAATCCGTCATGATGGCGTTGGTGCGGTGCGGATTCTCCTGCTGCGTCCAGTGGCCGCAACTGCGGATGAGGACCTTCTCGAGGTCTGGCACATAGGCTTCCATGCCGTCCGCCATCGAAGGACGCAGTATGAAGTCATCCTCCGCCATGATCATCAGCGACGGTGCCGCGACCTTCTGCTTCACGTTGTCCATCTGCTGCCAGTTGCGCAGCATGTTGCGATACCAGTTGAGGCCACCGGTGAAGCCCGTCCTCTTGAAGGTGTCGACATAGACTTTCATCTCGTCCGGCTCAAGGAGGGGCTCGCCGCGCCAATGCGCCTCCTCACGGGCGAACGACCCGAACAGGTTCAGGGCCTTCATCTCCGGTGGTGCCGCACTGAACTCGCTCTGCGTAATGGCGTTCTTGCGCATGAAAAAGCGGAACGTGCGCGCGACGTCCCGCGCCAGGATGCCGTCGGCTTCGCCTGGCTTCTGGAATTGCAGCATATAGTTGTCGCTGCCGTAGATCGTGCGCAGGGTGGTCAGCGGATCCACCGGCATGTGGGGTATCAGCGGCGTATTGAGCGAGATCACGGCCCGCACCACTTCGGGATGCAGCAGCGCCATCGACCAGGCGACGGCTCCGCCCCAATCGTGTCCGCAGAAGACAGCCTCGTCGATTTCCAGCGCGCCGAGCAGACCCATGAGGTCGTCCGTGAGATGCGCCATGTCGTACTGGTCCATGCCGGGCGGGCGGCTGGTGAGGCCGTAACCGCGTTGGTCGGGCGCCAAGACGCGACATCCGATCTGCGCCAGCGCCGGAAGCTGATGCCGCCAGGAATAGGCCAGCTCGGGAAACCCGTGCAGCAGGACCACGGGAAGACCGTTATCGGGGCCGGCTTGGTGCACCGCCATCTCGATGCCGTTTGTCGGAATCATCACCGGCTGCGGAAACGATGCCATGTCGTCCTCCCAACCTAAGATCTCAGCTTGAGTCCGGCCCAGATCAGTGCCAACCATCCCCCCAGGAACGCGATGCCTCCGAACGGCGTGACATAGCCCGCGGCGCGCACGCCCGTGAGCGCCAGGAAATACAGCGAGCCGCAGAACAGCAGCAGACCGACCACGAAGAGCCACGCCGCGATCCGCGCGCGCGGCGCCGCTTCTCCTTTCATCGCAAGCGCCGCCAGACCCAGGGCGAGGGCATGATACATCTGGTAACGGGCGCCGATACCGAAGATTTCGAGCGCCTCTGCGTCGAGCCTGCCCCGGAGCCCGTGGGCCTCGAGGACGCCCGCCGCCACGGCGATGGCGCCGTTGAGCGCCGCGAGGATGAACCAGGCGCTCATCGACAGCCGCAGGCGTGCTCGTGATCGTGCGACACCTTGTCGACGGCCAACCGCGACAGTTCCGCGGTCGCCTCGAAATCGGACCGGACGGCGTTCATCAGGCTGCTGTCGGCCATCGCCTCCAGCGCGGTGAGGGCCAGGGACTTGGCACCATCGATCACCGCGGCATCCCCGCGGTCGGATGCCGCCCACTGGGCGAATTCCGGGTTGTGGATGATCACGCCGACCGGAGCAACGGCCAGCATGGGATGGATCGACGGCACGCGATGGCTCACGTTGCCCATGTCGGTCGAGCCTGCGAACCCCGGCGGGATGTCCTTGAGCGGGAAGAACTCGCGACCGAGCGCCTTCGCGTTGCGCTCATAGACCTCGGCCATCGGCCAATTGGTCTTGAGGTCGAGATAATCGGCGGCGCCCCAGTTCAGTTCGAGCCGGCATCCCGAGGCCAGTGCGCCCGCCTCGAAGCAGGCTCGCACGCGTGCCTTGAGGGGATCGAGCTCGTCCATCGTCGCGGCACGAATGTAGAAACGGCAGGCGGCGCGCTCCGGGACGATGTTGGGAGCAAGCCCTCCGTCGGTGATGATGCCGTGGATGCGTTCGGAACTGCGGATGTGCTGACGTAGTTGGGCGATCGCCTGGTAGGCCGTGACCACCGCGTCCAGGGCGTTCAACCCGCGGTGCGGCATCGCCGAAGCGTGCGCGGCAAAGCCGTGATAGACCGCTTCTACGTCCGACACGGCGATGCATGGCATGGTCATCAGATTCATATTGGAAGGATGGATCATCATCGCCGCGTCTGCGCCCTGGAATGCACCATGGCGGGCCATGAGTTCCTTGCCGCCGTGGCGCTCCTCGGCCGGCGTGCCGAGATAGCGGACCACGCCGGGCAGCGCGCTGCCCAACTTCGCCAGCGCCATCGCAGCACCGTAGCCGACCGTCGCGATGACGTTGTGGCCGCAAGCATGGCCGACGCCGGGCAGGGCGTCGTATTCGGAAAGGATGGCGACGACGGGACCGCCGGCTTTGCCAAATTCGGCCGCGTACGCTGTCGGCAAGCCGAACGCCTCGCGCGTCACCGGAATTCCGTTGGCGCGGACACCGTCGGCCAGGCGCGCCGAAGCGCGGAATTCTTCGAGCGCGAGCTCGGGATCAGCATGAATGGCATGGCTGAGTTGGAGAAGTTCGCCGGTCATCGAATCGACCGCGGAGACCAGATCTTTCCTCAGTGAATCCAGCGACATAGGCATTCCCATGGAAGGGGTCACAAAGCATCATAGACACTTGCTGGTGGCTTTGCGAAGGTCGAAGCCATGACCGCGGACAGCCCACTTTTCGCAACGTCACCGGACGGGACACGCATTGCATTCGGCAGCAAAGGAGAAGGCCGCCCCGTCGTCCTCATCCACGGCTTTGCCTCCAGCCGCGAACAGAACTGGGTTTCGACGGGCTGGATCGATCGCTTGGCCCACTCAGGCTTCCGCGTCGTCAGTTCGGACTGCCGCGGCCATGGCCACAGCGACAAGCCGCACGCTCCGGAAGCCTACGGCGAGCACATGATAGAGGACATCCTCGCCGTGATGGATGCGGCAGGCGTGCCCGCGGCGGACGTGATGGGATATTCGATGGGCGCGATGCTTGCGATCCGCCTGATGATGTCGCATCCCGAGCGGGTGCGGCGGGTCGTGGCGGCCGGCATCGGCGAAACCTATTTTGCCGAGCATCAATCCTGGCGCAGCATGATCGCCGAAGCGATGCTGACCGACGATCCGTCGCAGGTGGGGGACCGTGCCGCACGCCGCTTCCGAATCTTCGGGGGGCAGCGGGGAAAGGACCGGTTCGCGCTCGCCGCCTGCATGCATTCGCCCCGCCGCATGTACACGCCAACCGATCTGAAGGCGTCAACCCGTCCCGTGCTCGTCGTTGCGGGGGAAAACGACGACCTGACGGGCTCGCCATTGCCGCTGGCGCAGGCGTTTGCCGACGGACGCGCGCTGATCCTCCCGAACAAGGATCATATGACGGCGGTCGGAGATCCCGGCTACAAGCGCGCCGTGATCGAGTTTTTTTCGGAATAGCGAACAGCCGACGGGTTTTCATCGGGCCGCCGGGCCGTGGCCGGACGCGCGTAACGCGCCGTTGAATCGGAAGCGTGGCACACCGGCGGCGCGCCGCTGCGGAAGAAGAATCGAAACTTCCCAGCGGATCGACGTGGGCGTGGCGGCATTCTGTTATCGCTACCATTACGGACATACCCCGATTTGTCCGTGCTGTTGCAAAGCCAACACAAATGACAGCGCTGGCAAAAATTGACACTCGTCCGATTAGTCATATAAATGTGATTTTTGGACAATTCACGCGGGATAGCGTGAAATCGGGGAGGGAATTCCATGCCAAAATTGCAGCGTGCACTTCTGTGCGGAGCAAGCGCCCTTGCGGCCATGTCAGTGCTGCCGGTCGCGTCCTTTGCGCAGGACAGCACGACCTTGGAGACGGTGACGGTCACCGGCATCCGCGAAAGTCTTCGTGACTCCTTGCTCATGAAGCAGAACGCGACGCTTATCACGGATAACATCTCGACCAAGGACATCGGCCAGCTTCCCGACGTCACCATCGCCGAGGAATTGTCGCGGCTGCCGGGTGTGAACACCCAGCGCGATCGGGGTAATGCCAGCCAGGCCGCCATCCGCGGCATGGGGCCTCGCTTGGTGTTCGGTCTCGTCAACGGCCGCGAAGTGGCGTCGTCGGAGCCATCGCAGGATCTGCGTTGGGAAATCTATCCGTCGGAAGTGCTCTCGGGCGCCCAGGTCTACAAGACGCAAGATGCCTCGCTCGTCCCGGGCGGCATCGCCGCAACCGTGGACATCCGCACGGTTTCCCCGCTCGACTATGCCGGCAAGGAGCTCAACCTTCGCGTCGGCCCGACCTACAATGAAGAGGGCTCGCAACTCGCGCATTATGATCCCTTGGGCTTGAGAGGCAGCGCGGCCTACATCACGCACATCACCGACACATTCGCCGTAGCCTTGGCCGCGAGCTTCCAGCGCGAGAAGAACGGCTTCCCCGATTTCCGCACCTGGGGCTGGAACACGCCGGACAACTCGGGCGCCAGTTCAGCCACGAGCGTCGGCAACACCGGCGATCTCAATTTCGACGGCGTGCCGGACAACACGACCTGGGGTCTCAACACGGAAGTGAAAGAGATCACGCAGGACCGCCTGGCCCTCATGGGCGCGGTGGGCTGGCGGCCGACGTCGAACATCGAGGTCAAGTATGACGGCCTCTATTCGCACTATACGATCCGCGAGAACCAGTTCCAGGATTGGTTCGGCAACGGCCACGGCAACTGGGACAACGGCGACAACTGCCTGGCCGCCGGACACTGGAACTGCTACTTCAATTCACCCGGATCGAGCTACACCATCATCAACAACACGGTCGTCGCACTGACGACGCCGAACAACGTGTGGTCCAACAGCGAGAACGAGATCGCTCGGTATAAGGAGCGCCACACTCTCATACTGAACGGCCTCAATGTCGGCTGGACGGCTGGCGAATGGGACACCCATGTGGACCTGTCGCATTCGGAAGCGTGGCGCAACAACGAATGGGATGCCATATATCTCAACGATACCTACGCGCCGGGACTGAAATACGATATCCGCGCCGGCCAGGTGCCTTATGCGGCGTTCCTGGGCGGCATCGACCCGCAGGCACCTGCGTTGCAGGGCCTCGGCAGCCGTAACGGCGAGAGCGACGGACCCGAGCACACCTTCGATCAGCTGACGGCAGTGACGTTCGATGTCACGCGTGCCATCGACGGCTCTTTCATCACCGCCATCGACTTCGGCGGGCGCTGGTCCGACCGTATAAAGACGCACCGCAATCATCAGGGCTTCCCGGTGCCGAACTTCTATGCGACCGGCACGCTCACCAGCTACCTCAATGAATTCTCGATCAAGAGCTTCACGGCGCCGCCGATCGTGTACGGCAATTTCGACACGCTGTGGCCGCTCGCCTACGGCAGCTACAGCGGCGCGGCGGACAACACCGAACTCATGCTGCAGCGCACCCGGGTCCGCGAAGGCTCGCTCGAGGGCTATGTCAAGGCCGAGTTCTCGGGAAAGATGGGTGTTCCGGTCGACGGCGACCTCGGCGTGCGCGTGGCGGCGGTCAACACGACCAGCGACGGCTTCTCCTCGACGAACGGCAATGCCGGCCCGTTCACGGCGGTGTCGATCAAGAACAGCTACACCGATGTGCTGCCGACGCTGAACCTGAACTTCCATCTCGCCGACGACCAGATGCTGCGCTTCGGCGCGGGCATCGCCATCTCGCGCCCGCCGTTGGACGCGTTGACGGCAGGTTTCGCCCTGGGATCTATCACGCCCGGCCTCACGCCGACGGCGGGCGGCGGCAATCCGAAGCTGAAGCCCTACAAGGCCGATCAGGTCGATCTGTCCTACGAGTGGTACTTCCACGAAGAGTCGTTGTTCTCCGTTGCGCTGTTCTACAAGCACCTCGAGAACTTCATCGGCGCGAGCCAGGTGCTGCAGAACATCAACGGTACGAACTATCTGGTGACGGCCGAGACCAACGGCAAGGGCGGCGACGTCGAGGGCATGGAATTGACGCTTCAGTCGCGGTTCTACTTCCTGCCCGGATTCCTGCAGGACTTCGGCGTCTATTCGAACTACGCCTACGTGACTTCCGACGTGAAGGAATTCGCGCCGGCGCTGAACACGACGCAGACGCCCTATACCACGCCGTACCCCATGGTGGGCCTGGCGAAGCACACGGCCGAAGTCGACCTGTTCTACGACAAGGGTGGCTTCGAGACGCGCTTCGCGATGAAGTATCACAGCCCGGAGGTGGTCGCGCCGACCTGGGTGGGAACAACGCTGAAACAGCTCGACGCCGAAACGATCTTCGACGCCAGCGTGTCGTATCAGTGGACGGACAATATCGCCACGCGCTTCCAGGCCCGTAATCTCACGAACGAGCCCGGTCGCATGACGAGCGACAACAACCGGGAGAACCTGTCAAACGACGGCGGCTACCAGGTCTACGGCCGCTCGTACCTGTTCGATATTTCGGTCTCTTACTAGACGATGTATGGAGGCGGGGGGCTTCAGTCCTCCGCCTCCGGGGTTCGCTCTCCGCACGTTTCTCCTCCGGCGCGCAAACCGACGTTGCGCGCCGCCCCATTTTTGCAGTGCATGGCGAAGAGACCGCATCGATAATACAATTCAATGCCGCGGCGCTTGCCGGCGCACGAAGAAAAGACGCAGGAGGGAATACGACCATGAAATCCACACATCTGCTGCTCCTGGCGGCGCTCATCGTCGCCGCGCCGACGGCGGCCAGGCCGGTCTATTTCGGTGCCGATCTTTCCTTCGCCAACGAGATGGATGATTGCGGCGTCGTCTATCGCGAGAACGGTCAGCCCAAGGATCTCTACGCGCTCTTCAAGGAGCACGGCGCCAACATGGCGCGCGTCCGCATCTGGACCGACGGCAACACCACCGGCTACAGCAACCTTCCCGATGTCATCCGCAGTTTCAAGCGGATGCAGGCGCAGGGAATGAAGACCGTCCTCGATTTCCACTATTCCGACTGGTGGGCCGATGGCGGCAAACAGATCATCCCGAAGGCCTGGGCGGGGATCAAGGATCCGCAGGCGCTGTCCAAGGTGCTCTACCGCTATACCTTCGACACGCTGATGGCGCTCAACAAGGCCGGCGTGATGCCCGACGTGGTGCAGCCGGGAAACGAGATCAACCATGAGATCCTGGCGCCGGGGCCCTGGCGGACCGGTGCCATCGACTGGAAGCGCAACGCGCTGCTGTTGAATGCCGCGATCCGGGCGATCCGCGATGCCGGCCGGGCCGCAGGCAAGATGCCCAAGGTGATGATCCAGATCGCCCAGCCCGAAAATGTGCGGCCCTGGTTTGCGGCGGCCACCAAGGCTGGCGTCACCGATTTCGACATGATCGGCATCAGCTACTATCCCAAATGGTCGATGGACTCGATCGCCGGTCTCGGGCGCACCATCAACTTGCTGCGCAACCAGTACCCCGGAGTGGACGTGCTGGTCATCGAGACGGCGTATCCCTGGACCCTGACGGACAGCGGCGGTCCCAGCGGGCTTGCCAGGGACGACCTGAGCCCCGGCTACCCGGCGACGCCCGAGGGCCAGAAGGCGTTCCTGATCGATCTGAGCCAGGTCGTGCTGGCGAGCGGCGGAGCCGGCGTCTTCACCTGGGCGCCCGACTGGATTCCTTCGGCCTGCACCAGGAAGCCTCACGGCGTTGATTGGGAGGTCATGAGTTTCTTCGACCGAAGCGGCAACGTGCTGCCGGGCATCGACCACATGGACCACGCCTACGCCATGCCCGTGACGGTGACCTTCCGCTTCCACGGCGCCGGCGCCGGGGACTACCGTCTGTGGGGTGACATGTTCGGCGATTTCGACGGGGTGACGTTTCCCCTCAAGCGCCAGGGCGACACACTTATCTACACGACGACGCTGATGCCGGGCACGCCGATCCGCTTCCAGGTTTACGGCGACCAGGCGATGCGAAAGCCCCTGCTGGCCCCCTCGAGGCGCGACGACGTCGCCGTCAGCGAGACCGTGCCGGACAAGGACACCGTCTACGAGTTGGACCTGAAAGGGCAGTGACCGCCGTCAGCCGCAGTTGGTGACGCTGTCCGGGTGTCGGTGCATTTCCAGAAGGCGTTCGAGCGCCTCGATGATCGCTCCGGGGAGGGCCGGCTTCTCGATGGCCGGGACATCCGGCCATTCGGCGAGTATCGGGTCCGAAGGTATCTGTCCGCTGTAAAACAGGAACGGGATGCCCCGCGATGCCAGGATTCTCGCCACGGGGGCAACGCTCTCCGCATTGAGGCGCAGGTCGAGCACGGCCGCCGAGAGCGGCTCGGCCTTGGCGTATTTGAGGCCGCGGAACACCGTCGACGCCGGGCCCAGGACCGTGGCGCCTTCATCCTCCAGCGTCGCCGCGATCTCCATGGCGATCAACGCTTCGTCTTCCACCACCAGGATGCTGACGCCGGAGAGGCGGGCTGCGGCAGAATTCCCCTGCTCTTGTCTAGGCATGACGCCCCAGGACCTCATCGGCGATTTCAATCGTGCAGCGGACTCCGTCCGGAAGCAATTCGTGGCTTACCACCGAATTCGGCACCCCCGAACGGATCAGACGCGAACCGAATCCCACGCGCTTCGGAGTCGTCACGGGCGGCCCGTTGCGTTCTTGCCAGATAACGCTCAGCACTTTGTTTCCGTTCCGCTCTTCCATCCGCCAGACGAGGTCGATCTCTCCTTTATCCACAGACAAGGCGCCATATTTGGCGGCGTTGACCGCGAGTTCGTGCAGGACGAGCCCGAACGGCGTGGCGACGTCGGGCGGCAGGCGCACGGCCTCTCCCTTGATGTGCAGGCGTTCGGGGCGCTCGCCGAGATAGCTTGCCACCTGGTACTGGACGAGCCCGTACAGGTCGGCGCCTTCCCACTGGGAGTCCACCAGCATCTTGTGGGCGTTGGCCAGAGCCGTGATGCGCCCGTTCAGTTTTTCGATGAATTCCTCGGGCGTGTGCGTGTTGCGCCAGGTCTGGTGGACCATGGCCTGGATGACGGTCAGCGTGTTTTTCACGCGGTGCGTGAGCTCGCGCAGCAGGAGGCGTTGACGGATCTCCCAGGCCTTGGACCCGGTGATGTCGCGCGTGCTCTCGAGCACCAACCGGCCGGCGGGCGTGCTGTAGAGCTCGAGTTGACTCTCGATGGTCAGGACGCGGCCGTCCTTGGTATGGTGCAGGAGCTCGCCCTTCCAGCTTCCCATCTTCTCCAGCTCCGCCTTGACGGCTGCGAAGCTGCTGCCGGGAACCTCGGTGCGGAGCAGTTGCTCCATGCGCCGGCCCATGGCCTCCTCCTTCGCGTAGCCGTAAAGTTCCTCGCTGCCGCGGTTCCACTGCCGGACGCCGCCGTCGAGATCCCAGACGAAAATCGGGGCGCGCGACAGCTCGACCAGCCGCATCTCCTGGCGCAGGCTCTGCTCGCTGGCGCCGAGCGCATCCTCCATGATCCGCCGGTTGGAGATGTCGAGCAGCGTAACGACGACGCCGTCGATCTTGTCATCCACCGTACGGTAGGGCCGCACGCGGACCTCGAACCAGCCGCCGTTGCGGCCGCGGACTTCCCGCTCGATGGGGACCAGCCGCTTGAGCACCTGGCGGGAATCGTCGGCCAACGATTCGTATTCGAGCACATGCGTGAAATCGGTGATGGGCCGGCCGATGTCGGAAGCGGTGACGTTGAACAGGTCGCAGAACCGCGGGGTGAAGCGTTTGATGCACAGCTCCGAATCAAGGAACAGCGTGGCGAAGTCCGTTGCCGCCATCAGGTTCTGCAGGTCGCTGTTGGCCCGCGAAACCGTCTCGACTTTGGACTTGAGCTCGCTGTTGACGGTCTGGAGTTCCTCGTTGATCGACTGCAGTTCTTCCCTGCTGGTTTCCAGTTCCTCGGCGGTCGAGCGGTATTCTTCGTTGATCGACTGCAGTTCTTCGTTGGCGGCCCGCAGTTCCTCATTGGCCGTCTCGGATTCCTCCCGGGTGGTCCGCAGGCGCTGCTGCGCCAGCTCGAGCTCGTGCTTTAGCTGGATCATCGCGTCCGAGGTCATGGTCGCCGCGTCCGGCGGGGAACCGGCTTGGTCCTCGCGGCTGCCTTCGATGAAGACCACCAACGCCCGGCGCTGACCCTTTTTGGGGTCGGCGGTGGGAACCGGCCTGATCAGCAGCTGGACCTCGCTGGTGCGGCCGTTGAATCGAACGGAAATCGGTGGTGAAAGGACGTTTTGGCCGCGCTCGAACGCCCGGTTGAGGGCGGCGCGCAGATCGAAACGCAGTTCCTGGCGGACCAGCTCCGTCACTTCTGTCGCCAGCGGCCCGCCGGACGGCATGAGGTAGCGCCCGGCGCTTTCGGACAGGTGCACGACGTGAAGGGCTTCGTCTACCAGGACGCTAGGCGGAGCGAGTGCCTCGAGCGCCTCGCGGTGCGCGGTCTGGGCGATGCGGGCCTTGGTCGCGTGCGGCTCGATGGTTCCGGCCGGCTGGGTGCCCGCCGCGAGGCCGGATAATCGCGGCAGCATGGGCAGCCGATCGCGCTGCTTCCCGGTCGATTGATAGAGGCGCGCGTCGCGGTCGACCACGCGGAACAGTCCGTCGGGATGATCGGCGGTCTCCGACGAGCCCAGGAACAGATAGCCGTCGGAATTGAGCCCGTAATGCAGGATCGCCAGCGCCTGCTGTTGCACCTCCCTGTCAAGATAGATGAGAAGGTTGCGGCAGGAGACGAGGTCAAGGCAGGAGAAGGGCGGGTCTTTCAAGATACTGTGGTTGGCGAACAGCACCATGTCGCGCAGGTCCTGCTTGACTCGGTACATGTCGCCGTCGGCCGTGAAGAACCGCCGCAGGCGCTCTGGGCTCACGTCGTTTTCGATTGTCGCCGGATAACGTCCTTCGCGTGCGACTGCCAGGGCCTTGGCGTCGAGATCGGAGGCAAAGATCTGGATTTCGGGGCGTTCTTCGTGCCTCCCGGCCTCCTCGAGCAGCAGCATCGCGAGCGCGTAGGCTTCTTCGCCGGTGGCACAGCCGGCGGCCCATATCCGCAGCGTGCCGCCGGCGCCCTTGGAATCGAACAGGCGCGGCAGGGCCAGTGTGGCGAGGGCCTCGAAGGCCTTCGGATCACGGAAGAACGTGGTGACCGAGATCAGCAGATCGCCCATCAGAGTGTGCGCCTCGTCGGTATTCTCGCGCAAATGGGAGAAATACTGACCGAGCTTTTCGGCGCGCGTCACCTGCATGCGGCGAAGTATCCGGCGCGTGACCGTGGAACGCTTGTAGTGGCTGAAATCGTGTCCTGTCCGCGCCCGCAGATGCGTAAGGATGCGGCGGACGTTGTCTTCTTCGTCGGCACCAAGGCCGGCCGTACCGAGCTGCTGCTTGATGCGCAGTATCTCGGCGAGTTTGTCGGCCAGTTCCGCCAGCGGCAGCACGAAATCGGCGGCATCGATGGCGATGACGCTGCGCGGCATCGAGGGATATTCCGCCTCCTCCGGCGACTGCACGAGAACGATGCCGCCGGCCTCCTTGATCTGCTTGGTGCCGATTGAGCCGTCGGCGCCTGCGCCGCTCAGGACGACGGCGACATCGCCGCCGCGCTGGTCGGCCAGCGAACGGAAGTACAGGTCGATTGGCGCACGATGACCGTGCACTTCGGCGAACGGAATGGCCGCAATCTCCCCGTCGCTGATCCGCAGCTGGCGGTCGGGCGGGATGACATAGACATGGTTTTGCTCCAGCGTCGACACGGCCGTGACTTGGTCAACGGGCATTGCGGAGCGGCCGGCCAGGATCGCGGCAAGCTCGCTGCGGGCGTGCGGATCCAGATGCAAAATGACCACGAAGGCCGCACCGGTGTTCGCGGGCAGCCTCTCGAACAGATTCTGCAGGGCCAGAACACCGCCTGCCGACGCCCCTACACCTACGATGGGGAATTGATCGGTTGTAGGTTCGACCGGACCTTGGCGATGGGCTGACTTAGCCATAAAGCCCCCGCTGGAAGAAACCTGGTGTTCCTTAACAGGGGGGGTGGCCAAATGCCAGCGAAGACTGTTGCCGCCGCGCAATTGGCGGTCTGTTCGCTGGGACGGCCCCGCAAGGGATGTTGGGGCCGTCGGGCGTCAGCTTACGTGGCGCGCGCTCTCAAGCCTTGGCGCCCAGATCTCCGACATCATCGACGATTGTGCCGAAGCCGGCCGGAGTTGCCTTGACCTGATCGCTATCCGAGGATGTTGACGCGCCGTTCTGTGCGGCCGCGACGGACGCTCCGTCGACGGGCGGCAGTTGTCTGACATCCACCGGCAGCGGCAGCCGTCCTGCGGCCTGCAGCGCCGGGACCTCCGGCTGGTCCGCAGGCAGGGTCAAGTGTACGTTGCCGAGGAAGGCGCCAAACCCGCCCAGGCCGAAAGCGGCACTGGGGGCTGCGGTGGCAAACAGGCTGGCGACGGCGATGATTGCGATCCGTCCGTGTCTCCTAAATTCACGCATGGTCCGCTCCCGATTCAAGCCTGCCTATTAGACCTTGCCATTTCGTCCGTGGTACGGACAAACGCGCCCGAGGTAACCGGATGGTGCACGACAAAGTCCGCAATCGATTCGATAAAGCGATGAACGATCCCTATAACTTGAAGCGATTTGTGGATGCCCAGGCGCCGGTGATCGATCGCGCCCTAACCGAATTGCGTTCGGGAGAGAAGCGGACGCACTGGATGTGGTTCGTCTTCCCGCAGATCGAAGGGCTCGGACACAGCGAAATGAGCAGGTTTTACGCCATTTCGTCACTCGACGAAGCCGAAGCCTATGTCGCCCATCCCGTGCTCGGGCCGCGGCTTCGAGAGTGCACGCAGGCGGTGTTGACGGTGCAACCGCGCCCGATCAGTCACATCTTCGGCCATCCGGACGATTTGAAATTCCATTCTTCGATGACGCTTTTTGCGCGCACGGGCGGCGGTGACATTTTTCGGACGGCGCTCGAGCGCTGTTTCGCAGGCGTGGAAGATTTCGGGACGCTGTCGCGACTCTGAAGGGCGGCCGGCGGACCGCGCCCGGTCTCAGGCAGCGGCTTACACCCTTGCCAGGCCGTCGAACCGTCCGGAAAACCGCGCATTTCACCGATGCTCACGACGGAGGACGGCTAATGCTATCGTTTGACAATGAGCGCCGTCGCCAAGCCGCAGCCGGGACTGCCCGACCATTTCTGCCGCTGGTTCGCCTCGCGAGGCTGGAGCCCGCGAGCGCACCAGCTCGCGCTGGTCGAACACGCCGCGCGCGGAGAGTCGGTTCTGCTGGTGGCGCCGACGGGCGGCGGCAAGACCTTGGCGGGATTCCTGCCGACGCTGATCGAACTATCTGTCCCCCTGAAAGCGGCGGGCGAATCGGCGAAGTCGACCCGGGAGGGGGGAGGTCCCGGTGTCGGCCCGCTCACCGTGTTTGCGACCTCCTTGCAGGACGAGGAGAGGTCTGCGCGCCCTCGGCCCCGTCCTCGTCGTCTGCACACGCTCTACATCTCGCCGCTGAAGGCGCTGGCCGTGGACGTGGCGCGCAACCTGGAAGCGCCGGTGGCCGAGATGGGTCTCGGCATCCGTATCGAGACACGCACCGGCGACACGCCGCCGGCGCGCCGGCAACGCCAGCGCTATTCCCCGCCCGATATTCTGCTCACCACGCCCGAGCAATTGGCTCTGCTTCTGTCGCATCGCGATGCGCCGCGCATGTTCGGGAGCCTGAAGGCGGTGGTGCTCGACGAACTGCACGCCCTGCACAATTCCAAGCGGGGCGATCTGCTGGCGTTGTGTCTGGCGCGGCTGACGAGGTTGGCGCCGGTCCATCGCCGGGTAGGCCTGTCGGCGACAGTCGCCGATCCCGCCCCCCTGCAGCGCTATCTGGTGCCGCAGCCGCGCATCGGCGAGGCGCACGCGGCGCTGGTGCTGGGCGCATCGGGTGCCATACCGCAAATCTCCATCCTGGCCTCGGAGGAATACGTGCCCTGGTCCGGGCACTTGGCCCGCCATGCCATGAGCGACGTCATGGCGGCGATCAAGTCGGCCCGAACGGCACTCGTCTTCGTCAACACCCGCCGGCAGGCCGAACTGACGTTCCAGGATCTGTGGCGGGTCAACGACGACAATCTCGCAATCGCTCTGCATCACGGCTCCCTGGCCCCGCAGCAGCGTCGCAAGGTGGAAGCGGCGATGGCGGCGGGCAAGCTGCGCGCCGTGGTGTGCACATCCACGCTCGACCTCGGCATCGACTGGGGCGCGGTCGACAAGGTGATCTGCATTGGGGCGCCGAAGGGTGCCGCGCGGCTGGTGCAACGCATCGGACGCGCCAACCACCGTCTCGACGAGCCGTCGAACGCGTTGCTGGTGCCGGCCAACCGCTTCGAGGTGCTGGAATGCGAAGCGGCGCGCCAGGCGGTGACGGCGGGCGAGCTCGACGGGGAGCGGCTGCGCGAGGGCGGTTTCGATGTGCTGGCGCAGCATGTGCTGGGGATGGCGTGTTCGGCACCGTTCGATGCGGATGCGCTGTACGGGGAAATCGTGTCCGCGTCGCCTTATCGGGCGCTGGCGCGCGGGGATTTCGACCGCGTGGTTGCCTTCGTGGCGACGGGCGGCTACGCCCTGAAGCGCTACGACCGCTACGCCAAGCTGCGCCGCACGCCCGAAGGGCAGTGGCGGCTCGCCCATCCGCGCCTGGCCCAGCAATACCGGCTGAATGCCGGTGTCATCGTCGAAGACCCCATGATCGACATCAAGCTGCAGTCCAAGGGACGGCCGGTGGGAGCGGGCGGGCGCGTGCTGGGACAGCTCGAGGAGTATTTCGTCGAGCAGCTTTCCCCCGGCGACACCTTCGTGTTCTCCGGCGAGGTGCTGGCCTTCCAGGGCATCCGCGAGGACGCCGCCTATGTCTCGCGCACCCATGATCCGGAGGCGCAGGTGCCGTCCTACAACGGCGGCAAGTTCCCGCTGTCGACGTTTTTGGCGCAGCGGGTCCGCGAGATGGTATCCAAGCCCGAGACTTGGCATCTCCTGCCCCAGCCGGTCGAGGAGTGGCTGCGCATCCAGGAGTGGCGCTCGACGCTGCCGCAGCCGGGCCAGCTCCTGGTCGAGTCGTTTCCGCGCGCCGACAAGTTCTATCTAGTCTGCTACCCCTTCGAGGGCCGCCTGGCGCATCAGACGCTCGGCATGCTCGTGACGCGCCGCCTGGAGCGCTTGCGGATGCGCCCGACGGGCTTCTCGGCCAACGAATATGCGCTTGCCGTGTGGGGTCTGCGCGACATGGCGGGGCTCGATTTCGGGGCGCTGTTCAGCGAGGACATGCTGGGCGACGACCTCGACGCGTGGCTGGCGGAATCGAACCTCTACAAGCGCACCTTCCGCAACTGCGCCATCATCGCCGGGCTCATCGAGCGGCGCTCGATCGATCGCGAGAAGACGGGACGCCAGGTGACATTCTCGACCGACCTGATCTACGACGTGCTGCGCGAGCACGAACCCGATCACATCCTGTTGCGCGCCACCTATCGCGATGCGGCGACGGGGCTGCTCGACGTCGCGCGACTGGCCGACATGCTGATGCGCGTCAAAGGGCGCATCGTGGCGCGGGCGCTCGACCGCGTGTCGCCGCTTGCGGTGCCGGCGCTGTTGGAGATTTCGAAAGAGATGGTCGCCGGCGAGGCGCGCGAAGACATCCTGCGCGAGGCCGAAGAAGCCCTCATCGCCGACGCCATGCGGGTGGAGTGATCCGCCGCAGCCGGTTCCCCTGCTTCAGGGCGCCCTTGACTACAAACTCTACATATGTTGAATTACTCTCATGGCCCGACGACCGAACATGTCGCGACAGACGCGCACCCTGTTGGCGGCGATGCTGGAACAACCTCGTCGGTGGCAATATGGCTATGACCTGTCGAAACAGACGGGCCTCAAGTCGGGCACGCTCTATCCGTTGCTGCAGCGCTTGAACGAAGGCGGCCTCCTGGAAGCTAAGTGGCAGGACCCCCAGGTGCCGGGCAGGCCCCCGCGACACGCCTACCGGCTGACGGCGCAGGGGCTGGGCTTCGCGCGAGAGCTGCGGACAGACGAGGTCGTTCACGCATGGCCGGCGGGTGCACGCGCGTGAGGCCTGAGATTCAGAGACGGATCGCGCAGGCACTGGCCGAACACGCTGGCCGGGTAATGCCGGATGCCGAGTGGGCGGATGCCATGCGCTTCGAGGTCCAAGAGATCGAAGATGATGGCGAGGCGCTGCACTGGGCGATGGGGTGTGTCCTCGCTGGCTACAGGGAAGGTGCGATGATTGCGCTTCAGGCCAAACCAGCAAGATGGCTCTTTGCGATAGTGATGCTGGGGCTCGCCTGGCGTGAGTTCTTTGCGCCGCTGCTGACGCTGGCCTACAAACTCGGCGACGCGCCGCTGGCCCGCCTGCTGGGAAGGTTGACGCCCGGCGACGATTACCGGCGGTTCATTCCCTTGATGGACGCGACGCCGCTGTGGATCCAGGCCATGTGGGTCATGTCGGCCGTTCTGTTGATCGCGGCGGCCGTGGCGCTGTTGTGGAAGAAGCGCGCAGCCTTCGGCCTGTTCGCCTCGGCGATGTTGCTGGAGATTGCGGGCACGCTGATCTCGCGCCAAATCCCGGCCTATCATGCGGCCTTCGCCTTCACCTCGTTCCACTGGATGCGCGACGTGGCGATCCCCGCCGCCCAGATCGTGTCGCCGGTCCTGATGGCCGTAGCCTTGTGGGCCATGACCGAACGGACACCGCGGTCCTCGTCGTAACGCGAATTTTCCCGCCCGCTGCCTCGCCGAGAAGAGGTTTTGCTATATGCTCGCGCCATGACTCGGGGCGACGACATTCATATCGATGTGAACGGCGAAAGGCTGCTGCTCGATCCGTTGGGCGCGGCGTATTGGCCCGCGGAACAGACCCTGGTGTTCGCCGATCTTCATTTCGAGAAGGGATCGTCCTACGCCCGCGGCGGCCAGTTCCTCCCGCCCTACGATACGCGCGCCACCATCCGACGCATTGCGGCGGCGCTGTCGCGACACCAACCGGGGCGCGTGATAGCGCTCGGCGATTCCTTCCACGACAACTGGGCGGGCGATCGCCTCGATGGCGAGGAAAGTGCGCTTCTGGCCGCCTTCGTGCGCGGCCGCGACTGGATCTGGGTGGAAGGCAATCATGATCCCGAGCCTCCGACCTGGCTGGGCGGCATGGTAAGCGCCGAAGTGGCTCTGGGTGGGTTGGTTTTTCGCCACGAGCCTGCGGTCTTGGGCGCCCGCGGAGAGGTCGCAGGTCATCTGCATCCGGCCGTCTCCGTCCATCGGCGCGGCATCGGCACGCGGCGGCGCTGCTTCGTCAGCGACGGCACCAGGCTCGTGCTGCCGGCTTTCGGCGCCTACACCGGAGGCCTCGATACGCGCGATCGGGCCGTGACGTCGCTGTTCGAAGGCGGCTTCTCGACCTATGCCCTCGGCCGCGAACGCGTCTATGCGGTGGGTCACGCGCCGCGGCGGAAGAAGAATGTCGACATCCAGCCCATGGCGATGCCCAAGAGCACCGTGACGAGACCGTAGGTGAATGGCCGGTCGCGCGAGAAGTCGTAGAGACCGCGCTCGAATCCGGTCTGGTCGACGTAAAGCGGCGTCGACTGTGCGCTGACCACCGTGCCGTCGCGGAAGAGATAGACCTGCACGTTGTATGGCCCCCGCGGCACGCCGGCCGGGATGGGCACCTTCACGCGGAACAGCGTATTGCTCAGCATCTCGACGCCCGTTGTGTTCTGGGCGTAGAGCCTGGCGCGCGCCTGGGCGCGGATCAAAGCGTTTTCGAACGGCGCGGGGTCGCCGTCGCTCACTGCTGAGTCAGGCCGCAGATTGCTCAGCCCGAGGCCGTAGCGGCCGAGCACATCCCGGCCGGCGACGCTGTCGAGCCGCCGCGTCGACGCGACGAAATAATAGGAGGGCATCAGGAGCCGCGCCCGAGCGTTGTTGATCCACACGCCGGCGATGCGGTCCTTGCGGCGCACTGTCGTCATGGCATCGGGGCCGCGCACGACCACGACGATATCGCCGACGCCGCCCTCGCTGGGCTGCTCGATGGCGCCGAACACGGTCAGGTCGGTGCCGGTGTAGGTCGAGCTGATCTGCACGACATCCTGGGATACACCGGCCACCAGGCTTTCTTCGGCGGCCGCCGGGCAGGCCGCCAGCAGGAGCGCGGCGAAGGCGAAAGCGCACCTCATGGTGTCCCCATCGTCACGCTGTACAGATCCGCTGGCACCGCGACCATCTCGTAGAACAGGCGCGACGCCACCGCGAGCACGAGCAGGGCCAGGAAGAAGCGCAACTGCTCGCCGCGCAGCCTCGAACCGACCCGCACACCGTATTGCACGCCGAAGACGCCGCCGGCGATCAGGGCGAAGGCGAGCGCGATGTCCACGGTGTGGTTGTCGATGGCGTGCAGGATCGTTGCAGCGGCGGTGACGAACAGCACCTGGAACATCGACGTGCCGACCACGACATTGGTCGGCATCCGCAGCACGTAGATCATCACCGGCACCATCAGGAAGGCGCCGCCAACGCCCATGATCGCCGACAGCACGCCGACCACGAAGCCGAGCAGAACGGGCGGTATGGCGCTGATGTAGAGCCGCGACTGCCGGAAGCGCATCTTGCACGGCAGCCTGTGGATCCAGCGGTGCCGGCCGGGTCGCCCGCCGCCGGGCCGTTTTCCCTCGTTCACGGCCATCAGGGCACGTGCAGATTCGTTCAGCATGATGGCGCCCACCGAACCCAGAAGGATCACGTAGCTGGCCGACACCGAGAATTCCGACTGCCCCATCCGTCGAAGGACGGCGAACAAGTAGACGCCGATGCCGGTCCCAAGCAGCCCGCCGGCCAACATCACGCAGCCCATCTTCAGGTCGACCGCCCGCTTTCTCCAATGTGCCAGCACGCCCGAAAAGGTCGAGGCCGAGACCTGGCTCGCGGTGGTGGCAACCGCCACGCCGGGCGGGATGCCGTAGAAGATCAGCAGCGGCGTGAGCAGAAAGCCGCCGCCGATCCCGAAGACGCCCGAGAGAAAGCCCACGCCGAAGCCCATGCCCAGAATCACCAGCCACTGAACCGACATCTGTGCGATGGGCAGGTAGAGATCCATCGGCCCAACAACGTTTGGACAGGGATTATCGACGCATGACCAATTTGCGCGCCGGGCCGAAAGGGGTCAACGGCGGTCTAACGTGTCAGCTGCGCCACTGTGGGAGCGACGTTGGCACGGGCGTCGAGCGGTGCCGGCCGGAAGGTGTCCGCGGCGTGCTGGGCAGCACTACGGTCGTCGGCGCTGAGCTGTGTCGCGATCGCGGTCATTCGCGACTTCGACTCGATGTCACCTTGGGACGCGGCGATGGCGTACCATTTGTAGGCGTCGATGAGGTTCTGGGGGACGCCGAGCCCGCGCTCGTAGAGCACAGCCAGATTGAACTGGGAATCGGACAGGCCGAGATTGGCGGCCTTGAGGAACCAGCGTGACGCCTCGGCGAAATCCTTCTTGACGCCCGAACCTTCGGCGTAGGCGACGGCCAGGTTGTGCATCGCCTTGCGGTTGCCCTGGTTGGCCGAGGCGAGATACCAGCGGTCGGCCTTGGCCGGATCGGCGGCAACCCCGCGCCCGCGCTCATAGAGCGTGCCGAGCCGGTATTCGGCGACCGGTTCGCCGGCATTGGCGGCGCGATCCAGCCATTTGGCGGCCTCCGGTTCGTTGGCCGGCACGCCGTCGCCGTCGAGATACTTGAGCCCGACGATCAGCTCAGCCTTGGCGTTGCCGGCATTGGCGAGCGCCGTCAGACGGTCCAGGGCAGGCGCCGCCGGAATGGTATGCGCCGTCGCCGGCGTGACCGCCGCTGGCGGTACCGGTCGCGTGGTCTGTATCGGACGGGCAGCCTCGGGCGTCGGCTTGGCCGGTGCCTGCTGCGCCGGCAGGACAGGACTTCCAACGGGGGCCGGCATGGCTGCCGGGGGAGGCGCTTCGGTGCTGGCTTTCTTTACGGGGACAGGCGCCTTCTCGAACAGTGCGCCGACGGCCGGATTGGCGGGCGCGGGGAACTCGCGCCGGCTCATGGCCAAGGTCGCAACGATCGCGATCGCAACCAGAACGATGAGGGTCAGAACGAGCGGGCGCGTGCGCGATGGCCGTTCGGTTTCCGTGCGCGGTGGCCAGCGAAGTCCGCTGAAGCCGGTGGCGTGTTCGGTTTCTGCCTGGGCTGCCGCCCGCGCCGAGCGGCGGGCCGCCGACAGGTACGAATCAATGGTCGGAGACGGCGCCGTCGCCTTGTGCTGCGGGCCGAAGTCATGCTCGGACGCAACCTCGAAAGCCGGCTGGGCCGCCTCGGGGAAGTGCTGGTTGGCAAAATCCTGCGGGCCGCCTGCGAAAGCCGGAGTTTGGCTGTTACCCGGAAACGGCGAGAGACTCGCGGCAAAGGGAGGAGGCGGCGCTGCGGAAAGCGGCGTGTCGACCTGGGGGAAGGGCGGAGCGTCAAAGGACGGCAGGGGGCCGAACGTGGCTGCGTCGTCTGCGGCCGGCGGTATTTCTTCGACGACCTTGGCGGCCTGCTGCGCTTCCGCGGCCTTGGCGGCTTGCTGCGCCTCCGCGGCGCGCTGCATGTCGCATTGTGCCGCTTCCAGCGCATCGAGGCGCTGCGTGAGCCGGTCAAGCTTTCGGCGGGCCTCGGTGTCGCCTTCGCGGTCGTCCAACCGTTCGGCAAGCGTCGCCAGCGTGCGTTCGATGCTGCTCAGCCGCTGCTCGATCGACGGGTCAGGGCCGCGGTTCTCGATGCGATGAATGCTGTCCTCGAGGTGCGCCACGGTGGCCGCGGTCGCATCCTTGGCGGCGTTCTGGCGGGCATCGAGAGCCTCCAGCGCGCGATCCAGGAGGCCGGAACTCGTCTGGGCCGCTTTCTCCAGCGTGCGGACACGCTCGTCGAGCGTGGCGATGGCCGCTTCAAGGGCGTGGCTGGTTTCCTGTGCATCCTGGCGCACTTGGCCGACGCGTCCGGCAATGTTCTCGAGGTTGCCCGCCAGGGCCGAGATCTGAGAGGCCGATTGATTGGCCGTCTGGGTGATCTGGTCGGCGACGCGCGTCAGTCCTTGGTGGAGCGCTTTCACGGCTTCGCGCAGGCTGTCGTTGACGTCGCGCCGCTCGACCTGCTGCAGCCTGTCTGCCAGGGCCGCGACATGCGAACCGAGCTGATCGAAGGCCTGCGCCTGTTCGCGGGCCGCGATGTTCATTTCGACGGCGGCCTTGCTGACGACGCGATTGCTTTCCGATTGGCTTCGCTCTGACGCGTCGAGCCTGCGGGCCATGCCGCGCAGTTGTTCTTCGATGCGACGGTAGATGTCGGCGGTGGCGCTTTCGCTGCGCGACACGTGGCTCAACATCTCGTCGCTGTCGCGGCGGGCCGCCAGTCGGTCCTCCGTCCGGCGAGCCGGCTCGGGGCGATAGCCCGGTTCGGCGGCGCGAAAACTCTGATCGAGTTCGCTGGACCATTCCGACCGGCCGGTGGCTTCGCTCATGTCGGACAGCCCGGCGAGAATGCGCCGTGTGAGCCATTCCCCGGTCGACAGGCCTTCCCGGCGCGCCGCGGCCCTGGCCGCTTCGCGGGCCTCCGACGGGATGCCAGCCACATTCCAAGGTAGGTCAGGCCGCATGGCGACTCATTTGGCGCGTTACCCCCAAGGGAAAGTATCGGTGACAAGATGTTGTGTAAAGAAACACCCTGCACTCCTATGGGGATAGACGGCGTTGCACGCATCGCTATAGATTTGGCTAACAGGAATTAATACTCCGTTAGCGGCGAGAGCGACTCAGCGGCGCTCGATGGCGCCGGCACGCTCCAGGTCATCGCCGATGCGCCCGCAAACCCAGCGAAATGCCATGCGAAAATCGCTCGCCAGTGACCACAGTGGATGGGTGAAGGTGGCCGGGCGATTTTTTTCCACGAAGAAATGCGCAACCCAGGCAGGTCCATAGCCCGCGACCAAGGCACCCAGGGCCATCCAGGAATCACGCAGGGTGATCGCAGCCAGCAGGCAGATGACCGCAAGGCCGGTACCCGCGTAATGCAGCGCCCGAGTCTGCGGCTTGGCGTGTTCTCTCAGATAGAACAGCCAGAAATCATCGAAGGTCTCGATGGGCCGGTTGCCTCCAGCCATATTCGTCACTCGCGACTGCCCGGCACGATGGGGCCGCGCAGCGGCACCGTCTGGGCGTCGTCCTTCCCTTTCTGCGGGGAGTCAACGCGCTCGACCGGCGCTGGCGTTCCATCCTTGGGGGCCGGTCCCAGGCCGAGATCGGACACGAAGAGCTGGGTCACGTAGACGGTATCCCCGTTGAGCGCCGCGCCCACGCCGCTCCGGCTGTAGTCGGGAAAGGCGAGGTTCTGCTTGTGCGGCGTGCTGGCCATCCAGCTGTCGACGAACCGCCGGGCGAAGGCGTCGACGTCGATGCCGCCGGCGACGGTGTAATGCTGGGCTGCGACGTTCTCGCCGACCAGACCCTGAAATTGCGCATCCTCGGCCATCAGGATCGTGGCGGAGGCGTGCGGGTCGTCACCCGTGCTGAAGGCGTTCGCCTTGGCCATCTGGGCGCTGCGCTTGCGTGCGACATCGACCAGTTCCGGGTCGAGAACCAGCGCCGGCGCCGTCGGATCGATCTTGCGGCGCTCTTCCTGCACCAGTGTGTAGATGCGACTTTCGAGCGCGGGCATCTCGGTGGCGGGATCGGGCTTCGGCGGAGAAACGGTTTCGGCGCAACCGGCAGCCAGAAGCAGCACGGCGAACCCGATGGCGCGAATGAAATTTCCCGTCAGGCCCACATTCAGTGCAGGAACTCGAACAAGCCCGCTGCCCCCATCCCACCGCCGATGCACATCGTAACGACACCATATTTCATCTTTTGCCGCCGCCCCGCCAGCAAAATATGGCCGGTCATGCGGGCGCCGGACATGCCATAGGGGTGGCCGATCGATATGGCGCCGCCATCGACGTTTAATTTGGCGTGCGGGATGCCGATGCGCTCCATGCAGTAGAGGGTCTGGCAGGCGAACGCCTCATTGAGCTCCCACAAGTCGATGTCGTCGGCCTTCAGTCCGTGCCGCGACAGCAACCGCGGCACCGCGAACACTGGTCCGATACCCATTTCCTCCGGCTCGCAGCCGCACACTGCGAAACCGCGGAAGACGCCCAAGGGTTCGAGGCCCTTCTGTTCGGCGGTTTTGGAATCCATCAGGACGCAGGCGGACGCGCCGTCCGAGAACTGCGAGGCGTTACCTGCCGTGATGTACTTGCCTTCCCTCACCTTCATGCCTCCCATGAGCACGGGCTTGAGGGCGGCAAGCCCCTCATAGGTCGTGTCGGGTCGATTGCACTCGTCGCGCGATACCACGCAGTCCACGACGGATTCGGCGCCGGTCGCCCGATCGACCGTTTTCATCTTCGTGGCAAGCGGGACGATCTCGTCGTCGAAACGGCCCGTCTTCTGGGCTTCAGCCGTGCGGCGCTGGCTCTCCAAGGCAAAGCGGTCCTGGCTCTCGCGCGAGACCTTGTAGCGGTCGGCCACGATTTCCGCGGTTTCGATCATCGACATCCAGAGCGCGGGCTTCGTCGCCATGAGCCCTTCTTCGGTGATGCGGTTGGTGTTCATCCCGCCCATCTGCACCAGTGAGATCGACTCCAGCCCGCCGCCCACGGCAACCGGCGTGCCTTGGGTCATGATCTGCTGTGCCGCCATGGCGATGGCCTGCAGGCCAGAGGAGCAGAATCTGTTGATGGTCACGCCTCCGGTGGCGACCGGACAGCCGGCCCGGACGGCCGACAGGCGGGCGATGTTCATGCCGGTGGCGCCTTCGGGCTGAGCGCAGCCCATGTACACGTCCTCGACCTCGCCCGCATCGATGCGCGCACGCGCGATGGCGTTGGCGATTGCGTGCCCGCCCAGCACGGCACCGTGGGTCATGTTGAATCCGCCGCGCACGGACTTGGCCAGTCCGGTACGGGCTGTCGAAACGATCACGGCTTCGCGCATGAAATCCTCCCTGTGTCGGTTGCGACGGTAGCCGGTGGGGACAGGCGGGAAAAGCCCGCCCGGTCCGGTCTTTTCCTTCCGCCGGGAGAGCGGTCAGCTGGCGGCGGGTGCGGCGCTCGCCGTGCGCGCGCGGATCTGCTTGCGGAATTTGAAGTAAAGCGCGGCGAGGAGCGCAATCTGCGCCACCGCTGGGCCGACCAGCGCGTAGACCGACCAGAACCGCGGGCTGGCCATGAAAGCGACAAGCAGGTTCATCACCGCCAGCGCGAACATCAGAGCCGCCCAGGCATAGCCGGCGCGCACGATGTGGCGATCCTCGAGGTTCTCGGTGACAACCGGCGGCAGGTACGGCGCCATCCAGTCGCGCCGCAGCATCATGCCGCCGACGCACAGCCACACCAGCGTCGGTTTGACCATGATGAAATGCGGATTGCGGGTCACGATCGTCGTCATGCCGAACACGGTGACGAGGAACAGGCTGATCCACTGCAGGGCGCCGATGGGCCGTTTTGCCAGCCGCATCCATAGCGTCTGGCTGATGCCAAGGGCAATCCCGAGGGCCGCCGCCAGGAAGATGTCGCCCGAGATCCAGAACAGACCGACAAACACCAGCGTCGACAGCAGATCGCGCAAAATGGGCACCAAGGCCCGCAAGAACGCCATGTCGGCTACCGTTTTCCCAAGAAGGGGACGCTTCCCCCGCGTCTACCGATATAAGCGCCGTACTGCCAAGTAAAGAAAAGAACCCCCGCAAGCGCCGCAAGGCCCAGGGTCGAGGTCCATCCGGGCGGAATACGGCGGATAAATGTGGCTGCGGAGTCGGCGGCGGCCATGACGGCAAAGGCCACGGTCCAGGCGCCGCTCAGCATCAGATGCGTCCCCTGTGGCAGCGGGGCGGCTCCCCGTGGCATGCGGGCGATGCTGTAAGACATCGTGAACGGTTTGTTGACGATGACCGACCACAGCGCCGTCACCAGCAATCCCATCTCGAGGATGACGCCGAGGCTCGACTTCGGCGTACCGGGCTGGACGAAAGCGTCAAACAGCGACAGTCCGCCGAACAAAACGAATTGCGCCGCGTCGAGCCCGCGCAGCTCCCGCGCTTCCACGAAGTGGCTGACCGCCACGACGAAGGCCGAGGCGAATGCGAGCCACAACGCCAAGGTCACCGAGAGCGGCGCCATCACGCTGTAGACGATCAGCGGCGCTAGCCCGACAAAAAGGCTGGCGGGAGCTTTGCGGCCTGCCGCGAGTCTGGGGGAAAACAGGGGCGCCGGGCGCCTCATGAGTCGCCCGGCATCCCGGTTAATGTCCGCCGGCCGCCGGGGCAGCGGCGGTCTTTCCGTATTTGCGGGTGGCGTAGAGTGACCAGATGTGGGCCACGCGATCCATGGCCGGATCGACGTCCACGGAGGCGAGCGTCTGGGCTGCGGTGGCATCGTCGCCCATCCTCACCTGCGACATGCCGAGAAGAAGCCTGGCTTCGGCGACCCTCGGACCGCCCTTACCGATGGCGCGCTGGGCGACCCGGGCGGCGTCGGCATAGCGGCCGTAGCCGTAATAGGCCTCGCCCACCGACAGATCTTCGTCGACCGATTTCTGCTTGGCCGCCGCGGCCTCCGCCTGGGCCATGATTGGTTCGTCGCGCGCGGCGTCGGCGCTGACTTTCTTCAGCTGCGCGCCCACCTTGCTCTCTTGCAGCTTGCCCTGGGCGACGCCGGCTTCGAGGGCCTGTTTGGCGTCTCCCCAACTGCGCACCGACGTCGCCACGTCGGCCATCGTCGTGTAGTCGTCGCCCGATGTGGTGGCATTGGTCAGGAGCCGCAGGCGATAGATGTCCAGAGCCGCGATTTCGCGGTATGTCTTGGTGGCGGTGCTGAGCGCGGCCAGTTCGAGATCGAGCAGATGGCCCCAGTCATCCTGGTTGCCGTAATAGTTGCACATCGTCTCGAAGGTCTTGGTGACGGCCGTCATGTCCTTCTTGTCGTATTGCGTGAAGACGAGCACTTCATAGGCGGCGCGTTCCGGCATCTTGCCGGCGGCCGTCGCAAAGTCGATCGACTTCTGTGCGTACACCGCCGCGTTGGCCCCGTCCTTCAAATTGTAATAGGCGATCGCAAGCTGGCCGGCCGTGGTGGAGTCCAGCGTGTTATCCTTGTCCGCGACCTGCCCGACTTCGACCACGCGCGGGTAGTTGTTCTGGTCGGCGGCCAACAGCAGGGCGTTGTGCACCACCGAACGGTGATCGTCGGCCGGCATGCCCGGTATCTTGGCCGCGTCGGCATAGGCGGCTCCGGCACTCGCCCGGTCGCCCGAGTTGAAATAGGCGAAGCCCAGGAAGTAATCGATCATGAAGTGATCGTAGTCTGACAGGTCCGACGTGGCCTGGGCCTGCTTGCACTTGGCGATGGCCGTCGCGTAGTCCTTGTCCTTGAGCGCCTTCTGCGCGTCGCTCATCAGCGAGCTGATCGATTTGCTGATGTGCGGCTTCTCGTCGGCGGCGTAGGCCGGCTGAGTCGTGACAGTCGCTGTCACGGCAAACATCGACAGACCTGCGACCAAGGTGGCGCGCAAGAGATTCTTCTTCATCGGATTCCTCTTCCTGACTGGCGCGGAAACGGCATTGCCCTCAGCGCTTCCGCTTCGCGCATCTTGACGAAATATGCAACTTTATTGTGGCGGCGGGGCGCCTCCAATGCGACGCAGGCCGTGCTGCGACGCAGCACGGTACAACCGCAGGGACAGTCGGTTCATAGGATAATCCTTAACCATACCCTGACACGCTTGATTCGGAGCAAGGGGATGTCCATGAGCGAACAGATGGCCGAGCTTGTGCTCGGATCCGTGCAGCTCGGAATGCCATATGGTGCCGCTAACAGGGTGGGGAAACCCTCGCGCGCCGCGGCGGTTAAGCTGGTACGGCGCGCCGCGGACAGAGGCATCCGTCGCTTTGACACGGCCCGCGCCTATGGTGACAGCGAATCTCGCTTGGGCGAGGCGCTGCAGGGCCGCGATGTGCATACCGTCACCAAGCTCAGCCCCTTGAGCGGATTGGATCCGCACGCCACGCGCGAAGAGGTGTACGCGGCGGTCGACACATCGATTGCGGAATCGCTCTCGGCCCTGCGGCAGAAGCGGCTCGATTGCCTGCTGCTTCACCGTGCCTCCCACATGACCGATCATGACGGCGCCATCTGGACGCGGTTGCTCGAACATGTGTGCGAAGGGCGCGTGCGCGCCCTTGGCGTGTCCGTGCAGTCGCCGCAGGAAGCCCTGTCGGCCCTGGACTGCCCGGATGTGCGTCACATCCAGATGCCCTTCAACGTCCTCGATTGGCGCTGGCTGGAGGCGGGCGTGATCGAACGCTGCAAGGCGCGCCGCGACGTCACCGTCCATGTGCGCAGCGTCTTCCTGCAGGGCCTGCTCGCGGCCGGCAACGCATCGATCTGGCCGAAGATCGACGGCGTCGATCCGGTTGCGATTCTCGCGATGATCTCCGCCATGACGACGGAATACGGACGCGAGAGCTGCGCGGATTTCTGCCTGGCGTACGCGCGTGGGCATAAGTTCATCCACGGTGTGGTGATCGGGCTAGAGACCATGGAACAGCTCGACGTCAATCTGCGCCTTGCGGTGAAGCGGCCGCTCACGCCTGTGCTGTGTGCTGAAATCGAGGCTCGCGTGCCGCGCCTTCCGGAGCAGCTCCTCAACCCCGCGCAGTGGCCGAAGGCATGACCGCCGATCTGTTCCGGCTCGATGGTTCCACCGCCTTCGTATCGGGCGCGGCGGGGCATCTGGGTCGCGTCATGGCGCTGGCGCTTGCCGGGGCAGGCGCGCATGTCGTTCTCAATGGCCGCGACCCTGAGCCGCTTGCCGCCTTCGCGGAAGAATTGCGGCGCGCGGGAATTTCGTGCGAATGCGCCGCGTTTGATGTCACCGACACGGCGCGCGTGCGCGATTTCTTCGCGCGGCGCGAGCGCATCGATGTTCTGGTCAACAACGCGGTCACCATGGCGCCGAAGCCGTTCGCGGCCCTGACGCCCGAAGATTTCACGACAACATATGCTAGTTCCGTGAGCGCCGCATTCGAGGTTGTGCGCGCGGCGCTGCCGGGGCTGCGGCGCGCGGCGACGATCGCCGGAGAGGCGCGTATCGTCAACATCGCATCGATGTATGCCCTTATTTCGCCCGACAAGCGCATCTATGCGAAACCGGAACAGGCCAGCCCGTTTCACTACGGACCGGCGAAGGCCGCGCTGCTGCAACTGACCCGCCATCTTGCCGCCGAATTCGGCCGTGAAAATATTCGCGTGAACGCGCTCGTGCCCGGACCGTTTCCGAAACGGCAGATCATGACGGATGATCCGTCTTTTGCAGGTCGGCTCGCCGACCGCACGATGCTCGGCCGTCTCGGTGCCGCCGACGAGATCGCCGGGCCGCTTCTGTTCCTGGCGACAAAGGCGTCGAGTTACGTGACGGGAGCCTGCATCGCGGTCGATGGCGGCTGGACCGCGTGGTAGGATTCCAGAGAGAAAGACCGGGATGCCGATGGCCTTTCTTTCCACGCTGTTGATGGGATCGGAGCAGTCCTATCCTCCCTCCCTGCGCGAACACCTGGGAGGCTTCGCCCTGTTCGAAGGACTGGGCGACGCTGCGGTCCGCAAGCTTCTCTCCGACTCCTGCTGGTTCGGTCTGCCGGGAGGCATGACGCTCGCCCGCGACGGCGAAAACCATTCCGCCTTGTTCTTGGTGGTGACCGGATGCGTCGGGATCTACGTCGACGAGCCGCAACGGGGGCGCCGCTTGGTGGCGCAGGTTCCCGCCGGCGAGACGGTCGGAGAGATGTCGCTGCTCACCGGCGACGAGCACATCGCGCGCATCGTGGCGCTGCGCGACACCGAACTGCTGCGGATCGGGCACGAAGGCTTCGAGGCACTGATCTCGCGCCATCCACGCCTGGCACTCAACATGATGCGCTTCATGGTGCGCCGACTGCGCGACACCACGCGCAATTCGCGGGAGCGCGCCCGCCCCCGGACGTTCGCCATCGTTCCTCTGCAGGAGGGACTCGGTGACGAACCCATCGTGCATCGGCTCGCCGCCGCTCTGGTCTCGATGGGCTCGCGCGCTTCGGTGCTGGATGCATCGGTCTGCGACCAGACGGCGGAGTGGTTCGACGCCTTCGAAGCCGCCCACGACGTCGTGTTCTATCGCGGCGATGCGCCGAACACGGCATGGAGCCATTTGTGCGAGCGTCAGGCGGACCGTGTGCTGTTTCTGGCGCGGGCCGATCGGCCGCTGCCTCTGCAGCCCGTGCGCTCGACGAAGGAACGCGTCGCCGGGCCGCCCGATCTGCTGCTGCTGCATCCCGGCTCTGTCAGCTCCGGCTTGCCGGAGAACTTCATGGCGCATAGCGGGCTGTTTGAGACGCACCACCACATCCGCGCGTCGCGCACCGAAGACATCCTCCGTCTGGCACGCTATGTCTCGGGGCGCGCGGTGGGACTCGTGCTGGGCGGCGGCGGGGCACGCGGCTTCGCGCATATCGGCGTGGCCAAGGCGCTGACCGAGGCCAAGGTGCCGTTCGATTTCCTCGGCGGCGTCAGCATGGGCGCCATCATCGCGGCGGGTCTCGCCGCGGAGTGGAGCATCGAGGAAATGACCGAGCGTCTGCGTGACGTCTTCGTCGTGCGCAAGCCGCTCTCCGACTATACGGTGCCGCTCATCGCCCTGGTGCGCGGCAAGAAGGTTTCGACGCTGCTGCAGGCGCATTTCGGTGATATGCGCATCGAAGAGCTGCCCAAGCCGTATTTCTGCGTATCGTCCGATCTCACGACGGGACGCATCCACGAGCATCGCACGGGGCTGATCTGGCGCACGCTGCGCGCCAGCGTCGCCCTGCCGGGCATCCTGCCGCCCGTCAGTCATCGCGGCCATCTCCTGGTGGACGGCGGCGTGATGAACAATCTGCCGGTCGACGTCATGCGCGAGCGCCGCATCGGACCGCTGATCGCCTCCGATGTCACGGGCGAGGTCGACATGTCGGTGCGCGATTCCCGCTACGGCGAACGCCCGATATGGCGGCTCTTGTGGCAGCGAATGCGCGGCACGCCCTCGATCGTCTCGATCCTCATGCGTTCGGGCACCGTGGGCTCGGAGGCCCAGCGGCGCATCGTGCGGGAGCAGGCCGACTACCTCTTCGAGCCGCCCATGCCCGACGTCGGCGTGCGTGACTGGCGGTTGTTCGACCGCGCCGTGGCGGAAGGCTACGCGCACGCCTGCGTGCAGATCGAGAAGCACGGCGTGCCGCTGACCGCAGCGTGGAGCGAAGGCCCCGCCGTCGCCGTGCCGCCGGACCACGCGGCCGTGGCCAAGGCCGTCGAACCTGTACCACAGACGCAGTGAAGGCCTTGCGGGCTTGCGTCAGATCGATTGCTGCAGCATCGGGCTTTCCGGCGCTTTGCCCACCAGGGCGTGCGGGTGGCCATCCTTGCCGGTCAGCACCATCACCACGATCCGGGGTTTGCGTCCGTTGAGGTCGAGGTGCGCCGTCAGCTTGCCTTCGCCGTCCGAGCCGACCAGGCGAAGCGTGTAGTCGGCATCGTTCTCCGCACCGGACGAGTAATGGAAGGTGTGACTTTCGATCTCGACGATGTGGATGTTCCGCCCCAGCACGGCCTCGGCGCGCGCATCGGTACGCACCACTTGCATGATCGCGGCTATGCGGCTGTCCTTCTCGAATCCCTGGTACAGATACCAGGTGCCGTAGCCGAACACGCCGCCGATGATCAGGGCCACGACCAGGAACAGGCCGAGGCATCCCCACAGGCAGCCATGGCTGCGCGGCCGCGGTTGCTCGTCGAGATCGGGCTGGTCCATGGCTTCCCCCAAGGCAAGGCGGGAACAAAAGCGCTTCGGCGCGATTGCCGCAAGCCCGCCGCAGCAATTAGTCTGTTCCGCGACCGATGAAAAGTCCGCGGGAGGACCAATGCCCATCAACTTCGACGAAATCATGCAACTCAAGTCGGAGGGCTGCGAATTTCGCTACAGCGACCGCGAGGCGATTCTCTACGCCCTGGGCGTGGGCTTCGGCAGCGACCCGCTGAACACCGCGGAACTCAAGTATGTCTATGAGAACGACCTGCAGACGGTGCCCACCTTCGCCACTGTAATCGGCTGGGGCATGCCGACGCTGGCCCGCTCGGGCATCAACTACTTGATGGTTGTGCATGGCGAGCAGCGACTGACGCTGCACAAGCCGCTGCCGATCGAGGCCGAGGTCGTTGTCGACGAGCGGGTCTCGAACGCCATCGACAAGGGCGAGGGTCGGGGCGCCCTGATCCTGGTGGAGAAGGTGATCCGGGAGAAGAAGTCCGGCGACAAGCTGTGCACGCTGCTGGCGACGATCTTCGCGCGGGGGGACGGCGGTTTCGGCGGTCCGCGAGAAGGCGCTCCGGCGCCTCACGAGCTTCCGGCGCGCGCAGCGGACCGTGTCGTCGATTGTGCCACGCGGCCGGACCAGGCGCTGCTCTATGCCCTGTCCGGCGATCGCAATCCGCTGCATCGCGACCCGCAGATCGCCAAGATGGCGGGATATCCGCGGCCGATCCTGCACGGCCTCTGCACCTACGGCATCGCCTGCCGCGCCATCGTCTCCAGCGTCTGCGACTACGATGCCAGGCGGGTCGCCGGGTTCGACGCGCGCTTCACGGCGCCGGTCTTCCCCGGCGAGACCATCGCGACCGAGATCTGGACGGATGGACCTGTCGTGTCGTTCCGCTGCAAAGTGAGGGAACGCGATACGGTGGTCCTCAACAATGGAAAGTGCACGCTGCGTTCCTGACCCTCTGGCGGATGCCCATGCCCTGATCGATGCGGGACAGCCGCGTCAGGCCGCGGAGTTGCTTCGTCCCATGGTGGCGTCGGGCCGTGGCGGCGCCTTGGCGCGACTTGTCCTGGCTCGGGCGTTGTGCGCCGCAGGAGAAGCTGGCGAGGCTCTGGCGGTCGCGCGCGAGGCCGCTCTTCTGTTCCCGGGCCTTTCCGACGCTGCCGTCGTTCTCGGGGAATGCCTCGCCAAGGCCGATCTGCTGCCGACCGCCATCGCGGAATTCCAAAGGGCCTTGCGGCTCGATCCGGAGCAGGCGGAAGCGCGTCAGCGACTTGGCGAAGCCTGGCTCGCGGCGGGGGAGGCCGAGCGGGCCTTGGACGCCTTCGCCGGCCTGCCGCCGGACACCGCCGGCCTCCAGGCGGACATCGTGGTCGCCCAGATGATGCTGGCGAGACCACGCTCCGATCCGGGCTATGTGCGGCACCTCTTCGATCAGTTCTCGGCGGATTACGACGCGCGCATGCAGGAGCACCTCCTCTATCGCGCGCCGCAGATTCTCCGGGAGCTCGCCGATCTCGTCCTGCCGGGCCGCGATGACCTGGCAATCCTCGACCTCGGATGCGGCACGGGACTGTCCGGTGAGGCCTTCCACGACCGTGCCCGGCGCCTGGACGGCATCGACCTCAGTCCGGCCATGGTCGCCAAGGCCCGCGCCCGCGGCATCTACGACCACCTCGCCGTGGCGGATATCGAAAGCTGGTCGGGCGTCGCGGACTACGATGTGGTCCTGGCGGCCGACACGGTGGTCTATCTCGGCGATCTGGCGCCTGTGCTGGAGGTTGTCGGGCGCGCGCTGTTGCCCGAGGGATATATCCTGTTCACGGCCGAGGCGGCGGAGGGCGAAGGGTTCGAACTCGGCCCCAAGCGGCGGTGGCGGCACTCCGAGGTTTATCTGCGGCGCGCGGCGCGGCAGAGCGGGTTTGCGATCGGAGGGCTTGTTTCGTGCACCCCGCGCCGGGAAGCTCACGTTCCGGTGGAAGGATTCGCCGTGGCGCTCCGCAAGGCCGCGCAACGGCCGGTCACCGCGGGAGGCAACACATGACGCTCAACATCGGCATTCTCGTGTTCGACGATGCGGAAGAGCTCGACTTCGTTGGCCCATGGGAGGTCTTCACCATGGCGAACGAGGTCTGCAAGCATCGCGGCGAACCCGCCCTTCATGACGTGAAGCTGGTGGCCGAACGGGCGGAGCCGGTACGCTGCGCCAAAGACATGCGAGTGATACCGGATATCACGACGGCGCAATGCCCTTCCCTGGATATCCTGCTGATCCCTGGGGGCTTCGGCACGCGCCGCGAGGTCGCGAACGAGGCCCTTCTTCGCTGGATCGCGGCCGTCGCGCGCGAGGCCAAATGGATCACCAGCGTGTGTACCGGCGCTCTCCTGCTGACCGCGGCAGGTCCGGCGCGAGGGCGGCGGGTGACCACCCACTGGGCGTTCGTCGAGTCCCTGCGGGCCCGCGGCGAAGCGTCCGAGGTCCTGACGAATTATCGTTACGTTCGAGACGGTAACGTGGTTACCGCCGCCGGCGTTTCCGCCGGAATCGACATGGCGCTGTGGCTGGTTGGCGCGCTCCATGGCCCAGAATTCTCACGGGCCGTGCAAAGAGCCATGGAATACGATCCTGCGCCGCCCTATGCCGGGCTCGCTTAACGCGAGGTCGCACGGGTCTTTGTTCCTGGCGCCTAGATATGCTTATGTTCCCGTGGATGGGGCGCATGTCCATAATGGGGAGTGAAAGGAATTATGATGAAGAGCGTTTGTCTTGCGGTGGCTGCAGTTGCTGTGCTCTCCGCGCCGGCTTTGGCCGATTCTAGTTGCGGTAGCCCGCCGATCGCACCCGCGATCCCGGGTGCCGCAGACCTTTCCGGCAAGACCGTGGAAGCGGGCCGCGCCGTCGTGGTCGACGCCTATCATCAGGTGAAGGCCTATCAGGCCGCGCTCAAGCCGTATCGTGATTGTCTTGCGGCACAGGAATCCAACCTCAAGCAGCAGATCGCCGCCGAAGAGACCAGCGGCGACAAGGATGCCAAGGACAAGGTCGCCGCGTTCACCCAGCAGGCGCAGAATGCGATCGACGCGCAAAACAAGACGGTCGACACGGAAGGCCAGGTTGCCAACGATTTCAACACCCTGCACACCGCGCAGTGCGTGAAGGATACGGATCCGAAGATCTGCCCCAAGAAGCCGTAGGAAAAAAGCGATTCGCCGTACGAATCGCCTATCATAGGCTTGATGAGCCAGTCCGCCCGACGCAACGAGCGACGCGCCCGCGATCATAGCGCCACGAGGGCGGCGATCCTCGATGCGGCGCGTCGTGTCGCTGCGCGGGAGGGCGCGCGCGATCTTTCCTTGCGGGGCGTGGCGGCGGAGGCGGGCTTCGCGCCCGCGGCACTCTACAGCTATTTCGACGGCAAGGACGATCTTTTGCTGGCGCTGGCGGCCGAAGACCTGGCGCAACTCGCCCGGGCCATGCGCGGCGCTGCGGCGGAATGCGACGGCAAAGGCAAATTGGCGGCGGCGGCAGCGGCGGCCTTGACGCTGTTGCGCACCACCGAAACGATTGCCGCGGGTTCCGCGGCATTGCCTGCCAGCTCCGGCGCCACGGACGCCGAACGGTTGTTCAACGGACGTTTGATCGCCGCCTTGAAGGTGCTGTCGGATGCCTCCGGCCACTCGGCAGACAGTCGCGAGGCGCAATGCGACGTGCTGCTGGTGGCGGCGGCTTTGTCGGGACTGGCGCTGCTGGCCCGCGCCGGTCGCCTCGAGGCGCTGGGATTCTCGACGGCGGAGATCCTGGAGAGGCTCGAAGCCCGTTTTTCTCCCAACATCTGAGAACCCGGCGGGCGGGGACCGTGCGAAACCAAGGTTCCGCGAGGGAAACTGTATCAGTGCTTGTTACTCATTGACGTTCCATGGCAGGCTTCCTAGATGAAGTTGGTCGCCGCCACGGAGCATCGGATGATCGAGTTGAGGCCATTCGCGGAACTGGGCAGCGCCCATCATGGGTGGCTGGACACGCGGTATCATTTTTCGTTCTCGGACTATCACGATCCGCAGCGCATGCATTGGGGTCTGCTGCGGGTGTGGAATGACGACGTCATCGCCCCGAACAGCGGCTTCCCGCCGCATCCCCATGCCAACATGGAGATCATCACCTATGTCCGCCAAGGCGCCATCACGCATCAGGACAGTCTCGGCAACAAGGGGCGCACCGGTGCGGGCGACGTGCAGGTGATGTCGGCGGGCACCGGCATCCAGCACGCCGAATACAACGTGGAACCGGAAGAGACGCGGTTGTTCCAGATCTGGATCATGCCGACGAGCAAGGGTGGGCCGCCGTCCTGGGGACAGAAGCCGTTTCCCAAGGCCGAGCGTGCGGGCAGGTTCGTGACGCTGGCTTCGGGCCTTGCGGACGATGCCGACGCCTTGCCGATCCGCACGGATGCGCGCGTCGCTGGCGCCACGCTGAAAGCGGGTACCAGCGCGACCTATCGCCTGGGCGCCTCGCGCCACGCCTATCTCGTGCCGGCGGAAGGTGCTGTCGAAGTGAACGGCGTACGCGCCGCAACGCGTGATGGCGTGGCCGTCTCGGGCGAAGAGACGATCACCGTCACCGCGCTCGAGGATAGCGAAATCGTGCTCGTGGATGCGGCCTGAGCCGCTGCGAAGATGGAGACGATGATGACGAAGGTCCTGGTGCTCTATTACTCGGCCTGGGGCCACATGGAGAAGATGGCCGAGGCCGCCGCCGACGGCGCGCGCGAAGCGGGCGCCCAGGTCGCCGTCAAACGCGTGCCCGAGCTGGTGCCGGAAGCGGTCGCCAAAGCGGCGCATTACAAGCTCGACCAGAAGGCGCCCATTGCCTCCGTGGAAGAGCTCGCCGACTACGACGCGATCGTCTTCGCCACGGGCACGCGCTTCGGAAACATGACCGCGCAGATGAAGAATTTCCTCGACCAGACGGGTCCGTTGTGGGCCACCGGCAAGCTGGTGGGCAAGGTGGGCTCGGTGATGTCGGCATCGGCCACCCAGCACGGCGGGCAGGAATCGACCATCCTCAGCTTCCACAATGTGCTGTTGCACCACGGGATGGTGATCGTCGGCCTGCCTTACGCGTTCGCCGGGCAGATGGGCCTCGAGGAGATCAAGGGCGGCTCACCCTACGGCGCCTCGACGATTACCGGCCCGGACGGCAGCCGCCAGCCTTCCAAGGTCGAGCTGGACGCCGCCCGCTTCCAGGGCGGCCATGTGACCAGGATCGCGGCGAAACTCGCGACAAACTAGGCGGCGGCGCCCGCCGAGGGCGGCTCTGCCGCGGCGTTGAAAGACAAGGTGTCAGCCAGTATGGTCCGCCGCCCGTTGGGGCGTCGCCAAGCGGTAAGGCACCGGATTTTGATTCCGGCATTCGGAGGTTCGAATCCTCCCGCCCCAGCCAATCGTCATATTCCGGGTTCTAGACCAAGTTGTGAGCGGATGTGCTCGGCTGCGTTGCGTTCCGGCGCGGTGAATGCCAGGCCTATCTCATGGTGCCCGTGAAACAAGGTGCGACCCGCGTCATTCCGGGATTTGACGGTCCAGCCGTCCCGCGGGCAGGGCATAGGCTTCGGTGCGCGTCGCGACGAACTCGGGGCGCCCACGCAGTCTCGCCCACAGCCGCTCCAGCGCCGGGAAACGGCCAGCCGGCATCACCTCTGGCGCCGTGAGTTCGATGTAACCGAACAGGCAGCCCGTCGTGATCTGCCCCTGGTCGATCCTGTCGTCCCAGACTTCGGTTTCCAGGGCTTCGAGCGCTCCCGTCGCCTGCGCGACGCAGCGCACGATCCAGTCCGGCCAGCGCAAAGGTTCCGGCCGCAGCAGGCGCTCGTAGTTGGCCGCGCCCAGCTTGTCGATGCCGCCGCTCGCGAGGGCGATCCGTTTCAGCGCCTGCACCCGCGCCTGTCCCGAACGCGGCAGCAAGGCGCGCTGCGGTCCCACGGTTTCATCGAGCCAATCGAGGATCGCCGCGGAATCGATCAGCACCTCGCCGTCATCGCGCACCAGCGAAGGGATGCGACCCAACGGATTCGTCCGGCGCATGGAGTCGAAATCGGAGAACACCGAACGCGTGTCGTGCTCATAGGCGATGCCCAGCACGCGCAGGCTGACCGCGACGCGGCGGACATAGGGGGAGTCGTATTGGCCGACCAGAATCATGGAGGGACTTTGGACCGGCGAACGCGGACGCGCCACTCGGCCCGCGCAATGCCGTTCCGCAGGGATGTCGGCCTCGGCCGGAACTGCCGGTCTTCTGGTCGGAGAGAGAGGATTCGAACCTCCGGCCCCCACGTCCCGAACGTGGTGCTCTACCAGGCTGAGCTACTCTCCGGCGCCATGCGGCCCTGGGGCCGCAAGGCCGGGGGTTATAGCGGGGGCATCCGCAGGCGGCAAGCGCGCGCTTTTCCGGCGGATTTTGGCCTCGCCGGCGGCATGCTAGGAAAGCCGCGAAACGCGGAGCGGACGACGGACATGGGCGGATTGGGCAAGCGGACAGGCGACATCGTGCAGCGGCCGTCGGTGGTCCTGGCCGTGCTGTGCTTCGCCCTGCATGCCGCCGCCAACGGGAACTACGGCATCTTCCGCGACGAGCTTTATTTCATCGTCTGCGGCCAGCACCCCGCCTGGGGCTATGTCGACCAGCCGCCGCTGGCGCCGTTGATCGCGACCTGGTCGCACGCGCTGTTCGGCGATTTCCTGTGGGGCTTCCGGCTGCCGGCAGCGCTGGCGATGACGGCCACCGTGGCCCTGACGGCGGAGTTCACCCGCGAGATCGGCGGCGGGCGCTTCGCCCAGTGGCTGGCCGGGCTGTGCGTGCTGTTCGCGCCGGTTTTCCTGATCCAGGGTGTGCTCGTGAGCACCGACATGTTCCAGGCGCTGACTTGGCTGGCGCTGACCTGGTGCCTCGTGCGGCTGGAAAAGAGCGGCAACGAGCGCTGGTGGATCGCCTTCGGCGCCATCACCGGCTTCTGCCTGATGACCAAATATCTCGGCGCCTTCTTCCTGGTGGCGATCGCCATCGGCCTTCTGGCCACGCCGCAGCGCCGCTCGCTCTTGCGCCCCTGGGTCTATCTCGGAGCGCTCTTGGCCGGCGTGATGGTGCTGCCCAACGTGCTGTGGCAAGCGGGGCATGGCTGGCCGTTCCTGGAACTGGGCAAGGCCGGCGCCAGCGGCAAGAACACGGTGATGTCGCCGCTGGCGTTCCTGGTGCAGCAGCTCATCCTGATCGGACCGCTGGCGGCGCTGGTGTGGGCCAGCGGATTGTGGGCCGGCGCGGTGAAACCCAAGCTCGCCGTCGGGCGCGCCGTGGCGATCGCCTGGGTGGTCCTCTTGATCGTCTTCGATCTGTCCCACGGCAAGGCCTATTACCCGGCGGCGATCTACCCGGCGCTCTTGGCGTTCGGTGCGCAGCGCATAGAGGCCTGGTTCGCGGGTATCTGGGTGCGGCGCGGAGTGCTGGCGGCCTTCGCGCTTGTCGGTGCCGCGGCGGCGCCCTTGACCTTGCCGGTCCTGCCCATCGACATGTTCCTGCGCTATCAGGCGGTGCTCGGCTTCCAGCCTTCCGCGGGCGAGAACCTGAAGCAGGGCGTGCTGCCGCAGTATTACGCCGACATGTTCGGCTGGCACGATCTGGCTGCCAAGATCGCGGCCGTCTACTGGTCGCTGCCGCCCAACGAGCGGATGCACGCCGTGTTCTTCGGACGCAATTACGGCGAAGCCGCGGCCATCGACGTGCTCGGTCGCCGCCTCGGCCTGCCGCCCGCCATTAGTGGGCACAACAACTATTTCCTCTGGGGACCGCGCGGCCACGACGGCAGCGTGATCATCGAAATCGGCTGTGACCGCAGCGACGAAGAAAAATTCCGCTCGGTGAGCGTCGTGGGGCGCACCGACAATCCCTACGCCATGCCTTACGAGACCGATCAGCCGATCTGCGTGTTGCGCGGCCTCAAGGTGCCGCTGCAGACCTATTGGCCGAAGGTCAAGATGTACATCTGACGCGTAAACCCCGCGGCCTTGCGGCCGCGGGGCCCGCTGCTCCGGCGGGGAAGCGGCTTACTGGAAGAGGTTCGCGATGTTGTAGGTCAGCGTCGCGACCACGGTGGCCTGGCAGGCATCCTTGGTGCCCATCCAGAAGGCGGCGCAATTGGTCTTGCCGATGTCGTTGCCGAAGTAGCGCAGATCGAGCGACCAGCTCTTCCACGTCGCCGTGGCGCCGATGTCCCAATGCGTGTAGTCCGACGGTGCGGCCTGCACCCACTGATGGCCGAGATTGCCGCTGAAGGTCAGCCAGTCGGTCACGGCATAGGCGGCCGTGCCTTCGGCGTACCAGCCGGTGCCGCCCGACAGGCTCCATTCCGGCGAATTGGCGCCGGTGGCCGTCAGCGTCAGCGGTCCGAAGGCGTGCGAAAGCTGCACGATCGTCTCGTAGTAGCTCGCCTTCGTGCCGGGGAAGTTGGCGTCCGGATAGCTGTAGTAATAGGCCTCGATGTTGAGGTCGGTGCCGCCGAGATCGGTGTGCTTGCCGGCATAGAAATCCGCTTCGAACGACGGATTGTTGTGGCCGACCCAGTCGACTTTCGATTCCCACGTGCCCGCATAGAATCCTTCGGGACCTGTCCAGTTGATGGAGCCTTGCGGCGTGAACTGCCTGTCGTCCTGGCTGATGCCGCGGTAGCGGTAGTCGCTTGCCGCCGCCACATAGGCCGACACCGTGCCCCACGCGGGGGCGTCGTCCGCCATGGCCACATTCGTCGAGGCCATCGCCGTCAATATCGCTGCGCCCAGTGCCAGCTGCAGCCGAAGTGATTTCATGTCATCGCCCTCTCTACGTTCGCGTCATCGCGCAGCTACAATTCGGGGCGTTGTTGCGCGTGGCAATATAGAAGGCATGTCGAACGACCCCGAATCGGAGGCCGATTCTACGCTTTCCCGCTCAAAGTTGTTGCATTGCAACACCACATGTTCAGCCCTTGGGCACAGTGCTGCCTGATTGGGCGGGACCGGTGGTTGTATGGCGCACGAACGAACACCGGCTGGCGCCGCCGTCAGGCAAGGTCGACTCGAGCAGCGGCGCATGTGCTACTGCGGGGCAGCCTTCGGCGGCTTTCCTTTTCCGGCGCGTCGGCAGACCAGTGCAGGGCGCAGATCGTGCGCGCTGCGATACGGCGGAGGAGTCGATATCGAGTCTGCCGCGATCAAGGCGATGTTCACGTCCTCGCGAGCCTTGAAGAGGGCAAGGCGGGCGCTCCATGGGGAGGCGCCGGCGTCTGGAGTGAAGCGCTTCTCGACATCCGGTGATCACGCGTCGAGATCGCGGCGCGCCGGCTTGCTATCGCTTCGATTTCGCTTCTGGTGTAGTCATTGGCGCCCGCGCGCAGCGCAAGAGCGGCGGCGATCCTGTGACAACCGCAATCTTGCCTTTTGAGCCGGCTTGATCCATGAGGTCTCCTCTTTTCGGGCTAGTCGATGCCGCGCATTGCGGAGCATCTTCGCGCGATGGTAAATCGCAGGGCCAATGCTGCAAGGAGCGATCATTAACGCCGAACCTTCCGCATTTGCGCGCGCCCGGATGAGGCTGGCCCGCCGCACCCGCCGTCACGCCCATGCCGAGCGGCCGGTGCGCATCATCCTTGTCCGTCACGGGCGTCCGGCGATTTCCATCGCCATGCGCACCTCTCACCGTGAGTTCCGTGCCTATATCGACGAGTACGAGGCGGCAGGGCTGGACCCGGAAAGCGTGCCGCCGGAACAGCTGCAGGACCTCGTGCGCGAATTGACGGCCGTCTACACCAGCGGGCGGCCGCGGTCGCAGGACAGCGCCCGCGCCCTGGCGCCCAATGCCGAGCTGATCGCCGACCCGCTGTTCGAGGAGGCGCCGCTGGCTTCGCCGCGCATCCCGCTGTTGCGCATGTCGGTGCCGAAATGGGCGGTGATGGCGCGCGTCCTGTGGCACGCGGGCTACCACCCGGAGATCGAGAACTACCGCCGCGCCAAGCACCGCGCCGCGCGCGCCTCTGACATCCTGATGGCCCGCGCCATGGATGACGGCGTGGCGGCGCTGGTGGCGCACGGCTACTTCAACGCCATCATCGGGCGCGAGCTGCGCCGGCGCGGCTTCCGCAAGACCGGCTCGCACCGGGTGCAGTTCTGGAACGCCGTGATCTACGAGCTGCCGTGACCTTGCGCCCCTTCCTCCCCCTTCTTCAGGGGGAGGTCGATCCGACCCGAGCTTGGCGAAGGGCGGATCGGTGGGGGTCATGCCAGCGCTATTCCTGACATGCCCCCTCCTGCAACGACGTTGGCGCTCAGTTCTTCTTCTTGTCGTCCTTGATCGTCGTGCTATAGGCGAGGTCGGTGAACGGCGCCGGCGCATGCTGCACGGGCGGTTCGGGCTTGATGTCGGCGCCGTTGCCCTTCTGCAGGCGGTTCATGATGAGCGGCACCAGGGCCGACAGGCTGGTACCCAGGTCGCCACCGCCGCCGAGATTGAGGGCGAGATTCTCGGGCATGAATCGCTGGGTGCCGCCCGCCAGCGCCTTGGCCACATTGACGAGGGCCGTCTGGTCCTTGCCGATGGCGAGCTGCTGGGCTTCCAGGCCCTTGGCGACCGCCAGACCTTCGGCTTCCGTCTTCACGGCACTAGCCCGGCCGACCTTCTCGAGGCGGTAGGACTCGCCGTCCGCCTCGTTCTGTACGCCCTGCGCCTTGTTCTTGGTGATGTCGATGCCGATCGAGGAACGCGCCAGTTCTGACTGCATGTCGGCCTTGCCGCGTGTCTGTTCGAGCTGCAGGCGCTGCGTCTGCGCCCGTTCCTCGGACTTGTAGGTCTCCTGCTGCTGATTGGCGATTTCGCGCGTGGTCAGCACGCTCACCAGCTGCTCGGGGAAGATGACGTCCTGGATGTAAACGCCGCGGGTTTCGATGCGGTATTCCTTGAGCTTCTGGGTGATGTGGTCCTGCGCCTGCTGCTGCACTTCCTGGCGCTTCTCGATGAAGTCGATGGCGGGCATCGACTGCAGCTTGTCGCGGAAGTGATTGCCGACGGCGGCCTGCAGCACCTCCGTCACCAGGTTCAGCATGGTGCCGACGATGGAGATCACCTTGGGTGCTTCGGTATCCGGGACATGGATCTGTACCTGCAGGTCGATGTCGAAGACGAAGCCTTCCTTCGATTTGGCCGTGATCTGCTTCAGGCTCTTGTCGAGATCGTGTGCCGTGCTCGTCGCCTCGGCCCAGTTTAACGTCAGGATGAAGGTCGGCACGATTTCGGCCGAATAGCAGCGCGGGTTGATGGCGTATTTGCCGGTCCTCAGCGGCTCCTGCCAGATGCCGCGATGGCCGGGGCGCACCAGGGAGCCGAACTTGAAGTCGGCGCCCGAGGTGTCCTCGGTGGCCAGCCCGACATAGGCCTTCAGCACCGCGACTTCGCCCTGGTTGACCACCAGCATCGGCACGAGCTCGACCGAGACGAGGAACGGATTGAGGTTGTAGGCGCCGTACATCAGAGGATCGTGCTGCAGGCCGATACGCCCGCCGGCATCGAGGAACGCCTGGAAATCCTGGTAGTTGTTGTGGACCTCGTTCTTTACCGCCAGGATCGATTCCACGAGATCGCTGTCGGCGGTGCCGGGCTTGGCTTCCAGTTCCGCGATTTCCGCAAAGTCGCCGATGCGGTTGGCGATGGCGCCTTTGGGCAGCGGCGGCCCTTCGAAGGTGGTGACGATGCCGATCATGTCGGCCACTCTGCCGGTCAGCTTGCCGCCGTCACCGACGCGCGGTTCGATCCGCACGACGTTGAGCTGATCGGGATTGAGGCCGAAGGTCTCGGCTTTCAGCCCGTGCTTGCGTTCCAGGGCCGCATAATCTTCGTCGATGGGCACGCCGTAGACCACATCCTTGGTGATGACGAGGAACCCGACGGGATGGATCGCCAGCGTTGCGCCGGGCGGCAGGACGGGCCGCTGCACGCCTTTCTGTCCGCCGCCGCGTACGAAGGCTTCCACGTCGTGGAAATTGCCGAACTCCGCCTTGTAGGCGGCCGACTTGGCGCCCACGGGCAGCGGTTCGCCGACCTGGGCGATGACGACGCCGATCTGTCCCGCCGGAATCTGAACCCGCGGGTGACGCGTCACGTCATAGACCGGCCACAGCTTGAATCGCCAGCCCGGCATGAGAAGCTGGCCTTGGTAGCCGGCTTCGCCATCGAAACCGATGACGTTGCCGGCGGTCAGCCTCTTGAAGCCGAAGCGCTTGCGTACCAGGCCGATTTCGGTCGGGCCGATCGTGCGGATCGACTTTAGAAGGACGACGAGCAGCAGAAAGACTGCGATGACTTCGACGAGCGAGAGCCCGGCGAAATTGAACGACGGAATGATTTGGCCCACTGGATGCCCCTCTTCAACGATGCGGCGTCCGCACCGCCGAGAGCGATGCGGGCAGGCCCTCGGAGGGCGACGCTGGTCGGGAATGTGCCGGAAATCGGCGAGACTTACGCGACAATGGAAGCGGGATCGCTTCTCCTGCGTTGGACGGCAAAGATATTGGATCGCTGGAACGGCGTTTCAAGCCAAAGAATATTTCTTTTGCCTGCGGCA
>JAGWNK010000078.1 GCA_028871345.1 Alphaproteobacteria bacterium
GCGCGCCGGATAGGTGCGAGGCACCGCACGGCCCCGCCCATCCGGTCATGGACGACAGCGGACGAGGCCGGTTCCCTCCCAGATCAGGAGTAGACAACCATGCTTATCGAACATATTCCGCTCAGCAAGCTCAAAATCTCTGTCTGCAATATCCGCCATCGCGAGCCACCGCCGGATGTCTCCGATATCCTGCCGAGCATCAAGGAGCGCGGGGTTCTGTTGCCGCTAATCGCCCGGCCCGAGGACGGCAAGTTTGGTGTGGTCGCCGGGCGGCGGCGTTTCTTTGCGCTCAAGGCCGTCAAGCAGGACATGGGCGAGGTGGACGATCCGCCTTGCGCGATCATGGCGGAGGGCGACGATGTCGCGGCCATCGAGGCGTCCCTGCTGGAGAACTTGGCCAGACGCAACCCCGAGCCGATGACAGAGCATTTGAGTTTTGTCCGCCTCATCAAGGAGGGCAAGACGGTCGAGCAGATCGCCGCGACCTTCGCCCTGACGGCCACGCAGGTGCGCCAGCGCCTTGCCCTCGGCAATCTCGTTCCCAAAATCCGCGCGCTCTACACCGCCGGCGAAATCGACGATCTGACGGTGCGGCATCTGACCTTGGCAAGCGCGAGCCAGCAGCGCAAATGGCTCAGGCTCTTTGCCGATCCCGACCAGAGCGCGCCATGCGGGGCCTATCTTCGGCAATGGCTTCTGGGCGGACCGGAGATTTCCACGGAGGTCGCCCTGTTTCCACTCAAGGACTATACCGGTCCGATCATGGAAGACCTGTTGTCGATGGTGGTCAGGATCCGCGTCAGGCTGTTGAATTGAGCCTCCGATGAGGATTTGACGGCGGCCGGCGAATTCGGCTGCGGCTGTTTCAGCGACAACTATGATTGGCGATGGGATTGTGCCGGGCCTGGCCAGACGGCGGGAGGGGCGCAGCCCCGACCAGAGTCTGGCCAGGCCCGGCGCCGCGCTGTTTTCCCATGGTTTGCCTGGGATGGTGCGGCAGACGGCGCAATAATACCGTGAAGACATTGAAACCCAGGCTCGGCGCCGGCCAGTCCCGACAAGTCTTGGACCGGCGCCGTGCCCGACACCGTGCTGGGCACGAATGCGGGGGCATTCTCCCACTCCTGGCGGCGTGCGTCCACGTCTTGCTGCGCCCGCCGGCGCGACGACGGCGGTGCCGTCGCGCTTCTTTTGCTGCGCCCGTTGTTTGGATCAGGCCTTTGTCTGCAGCCGGTGCGACCGGGGCCAGATTTACTGCGCCCGTGGCTGTGGCCGGCAAGCGCGCCGGGTCAAGCAACGTGAGGCTGGCCGGCGCTATCAGCGGACGCTTCGCGGTCGTCGCAAGCACGCCGCACGCATGGCGCGATACCGGGCTCGGCAAAATAAAGTGACGCATCACGGTTCACCCGGGCAACTGCCGGGTGATGTGCTGTCGTCGGATTCGGCGACGGCGGAGAACGGGGAGTCTTCGGCTTCGGAGCCGGTCGTCGATGACCGACCGGCGAGCACACGGTGTCATTGGTGCGCGTGTCGTTGTCCAGATCGGGTTCGCCGCGAGTTCCTGCGTCGTCGCCCGGTCCATTGGGCTGTCGAAATAAACCGAACTGGACGCGAAGATGACGATACCTCCTGATCTGCAGGCTCGGATCCTGCGCTATCACCATGTCGAGAAATGGCCAGTCGGCACGATCGCCAAGCAGTTGGGGGTGCACCACACGACCGTGTCGCGGGTGCTGATCCAGGCCGGTCTGCCGCGCCTGCTGCATCATTCCCGGCGATCGATGGCGGAGCCGTTCGTGCCGTTCTTGCGTGAGACTCTGGCCAAGTTCCCGACGCTGACCGCCAGCCGGCTTTACGCGATGGTGCGGGAGCGCGGCTATCCCGGCGGCTATGATCACTTCCGCTACATCGTCTCGCTGCACCGGCCGAGGCGTATCTGCGCCTGCGCACCTTGCCCGGCGAACAGGCCCAGGTGGACTGGGCCCATTTTGGCCATGTCGTCATCGGGCGGGCGCGGCGCGCCCTGATGGCCTTCGTCATGGTGCTGAGCTACTCGCGGCAAATCTTCCTGCGCTTCTTCCTGGATGCCCGCACCGAGAACTTCCTGCGCGGCCATGTGGCGGCGTTCCAGGCCTTTGGCGGCGTGAGCCGGGTCATCCTTTACGACAATTTGCGCAGTGCGGTGCTGGAACGGCAGGGCGACGCCATCCGCTTCAATCCGACGCTGCTTGACTTCGCGTCCCATTATCGCTTCGAGCCGCGGCCGGTGGCGGTGCGGCGGGGCAATGAGAAGGGCCGCGTCGAGCGGGCGATTCAGTACTGCCGGACCTCATTCTTCGCCGCTCGTAGCTTCGCTGATCTGGATGATCTCAACGCCCAGGCCGCCGCCTGGTGCCAGGGCACGGCGGCCGATCGGCGTTGCCCGGAAGACCAGACCCGGACGGTTCGCGAGGTTGCTGCCGAGGAAGCAACGCTGCTGATGATGCTGCCGGACAATCCCTATGCGGTGATCGAACGCGTCGAAGTCCACGTCGGCAAGACGCCCTATGTCCGCTTCGATTTGAACGACTATTCCATACCGCACACCCATGTGCGCCGGACACTCACCGTGCTGGCCGAGCCGGGGTCTTTGCGCATCGTCGATGGTCAGGACGTCATCGCCACCCATCGGCGCAGCTACGACAGGGGGGCGCAGATCGAGCAGCCCGAGCACATCCAGGCTTTGATCGACCGCAAGCGCCGAGGTCGGCGACACCGGGCCACCGACCGCTTGGCGCAAGCTGCACCGGCCAGCCGGGATCTGCTGATGCGGGCAGCCGAGCGCGGCGACAATATCGGCGCCATCACCTCTGCTCTGACCAATTTGCTTGATCGCTATGGCGCCACCGAGTTGCAGGCCGCCATCCTGGACGCGCTGGCCCGGGGCGTGCCGCACCACAACGCCGTCCGCCAGGTTCTCGAATGCCGTCGCGACGAGCGCGGCCAAGCGCCGCCGATTGCCGTCATCCTGCCGGCCCATGTGCAAGCCCGCGACAAGGTTGTGCAGACGGGATCCCTCGATATCTACGACCGACTGGTGGAGGCGGGCCATGACGAACCCTGACGATTTGCGCAATCGCGCCAAGGCGCTGCATCTGCATGGCCTGTTGGCGCATTGGCAGGACGCCACCGGCTGGGCTGAGGCGCTGATTGCCTGGGAAGAGGAGGAACGCGCCCGACGCAGCTTGGAGCGTCGCCTCCAAGCCTCCAGGATCGGCCGCTTCAAGCCTCTGTGCGACTTTGAATGGGACTGGCCCACCGCCGTCGACCGGGCGACCTTCGAATCGCTGATGACACTCGACTTCGTCAAGGACGCCACCAACGCCGTCTTCGTCGGCGGAAACGGGCTGGGCAAATCGACCCTGGCGCGCAATCTCGCCCATGAAGCGCTGATACAAGGCCACACGGTCCTGTTCACAACCGCCGGCCAGCTTCTCGGTGAACTGGCCTCGCTCGACAACGATGCGACCTTGCGCAGACGGCTGCGCCATTACGTTGCCCCCGCTGTCCTCGTCATCGATGAAATCGGCTACCTCTCCTACTCGAACCGCCATGCCGATCTGCTGTTCGAGCTGATCAGCCGCCGCTACGAACAGAAAAGCACCATCGTGACGACGAACCGGTCCTTCCGCGACTGGGGCGAAGTCTTCCCCAACGCCGCCTGCGTCGTCTCCATGGTCGACCGCCTGATGCACAGGGCTGAGGTCGTCTCCATCGAAGGCGATTCCTATCGCGCCAAGGAAGCCGCCGAGCGCGCCGCGAAAAAGGCCAAGCAGCGGCGGGGAGGCAAATCATGAGCAAGCACAAATCAGCCAAGCGCCGACGGAAAGCCTGTCCGATCTGTGGCAGGCCACGCCAGGAGCCGGGCCTGCCGCTCACCGTGCCGTTCGCCATCCCGACCTACTGGTCGCCCAACCAGGCCCTCGCCATCTTCTATCTTATCGACGAAATGCGCGACCTCATCGCCGCCGTCTATGGGCCGCAGCTCACAGAGGCCGCGCGTCAACAATACCAAGTCCCACCCGCCGACCACGTCCTCAACCTCGACGAAGAGCTGCCGTTCTGAACGCCAAAACCATGACGGGGCCAATCGGCCCCGTCATATCCCACGACAACGACCAAATCGCCCGATTCACGCGCTTCTACGCCACCATCAACACCTGTTCGGCAAGGAACGCCTGTTCGCGGATTTGGACCTGTTCTGGGCGCTTCAGAACCGCGCTGTCGCCGCCAGGCGCGAGGCGCTGCTCGAGGCCGGTTGGACCGCCGTCGAGGTCCTGGAAATCGGTCAGCGCTTTTCGCCGTGGGAGCATGTCAGGATGCCCAAGAAGAAGGGCGGCAAGGTGTTCATCACTCTCTCGCACAAGGGCGAGGTCGAAATCCATGACGGCTGGCTCTCGCAGAAAGAGGCCCGCAAACGTGCCAAGGCCGAGGACCGTGAGACCCGTAAGCTGAGCAACACGGTGGGCAATGATGCGGCGGCGGGGCATCCTCCCACCATCACGCAGGCCATGCAGAACTATCTCGATCTGCACCGCCTTGCCGCGCTGCGGCTGGCGCTGATCGCCCATCCCGACGTGGCCTTCCGGCTCGCGGTCGCCCATATGATCGCCGCATCGGGCAACTGGGCCGTCAAATCCGACGAACAGCGGGCCCGCAGCGAGGCGATCCGGGCCAGTCTCGCGAACATCCCGGCGCAAGGGGCGTTCGAGACGGAGGCGGGCGCCGTGTCCGCGCTTCTGGACTTGGCACAGGACGAGGATGTTGCGCGCGCAGACGA
>JAGWNK010000012.1 GCA_028871345.1 Alphaproteobacteria bacterium
CCCCTTTCGCGCCCGCCTTTGCGCCCCGCGCCCCAGAAAAATTTCCGCTCCCACTTGCGACTGCGTCCAAAGCGAGATCGTTCATGTTGCCCTCTCGCGGCTGATTGCGCCTTGAATCTCAAATCGAATTCGCTCTCGTGTCGCAGGCAAAAAATATTTTCGCCGACCCCTTGAAGCGCTCCGTTGCCATCGCCATTTCCACTACATCCCCACAATTGCATCGGTGACCCTCATGACGACGCCCGACGGCGAACTCGGCATGTCGTTCGACGTCCTCGCCGCGAAAGGCGTGACGCCGGAGGATATCGACGAGAAATGGCTGGACGACATGGTGAAACGACTGTTTCGCGAACTGAAGCGCGAGCTCTCCCAGATGGAGAGCTCCAGGCCCGCCACGGGCATCGATCAGGCGCATCTGCGTGCCGCCAATGCGCGGGCGCTGGCCTCGCTCGAACGAACCCTGGAACGGCTCGCCTGCCTGGAACGGCAGCGCGTGCTCATCCGGGAAACCAAGGTGATGCTCAATCATGTCAATGCCCGCCAAGCCTTGGAGTGCCGACTGGATCAACGCCTTGCCGCCATCCGAGCGCTCCCAGCTCCTGAAAGGATTGAGCGATGAAGAGGCCTGGCTGCTCGGCTTCGGCTGGCCGTTCTGGTCCCGCCCGGAACAGCAGCCGCCCGCCGGTGACTGGAAGATCTGGCTCTTCCTCGGCGGGCGCGGCGCGGGCAAGACGCGCGCGGGCGCCGAATGGATCGACCACGGCGTCGCCGCGGGCACCATGCATCGCATCGGTCTCGTCGGCGCCACTTATGCCGACGCGCGCGCCGTGATGATCGAAGGCGAATCCGGCCTCCTGGCGGTGTCGCCCGGCGCCTCGTTCGAGCCGTCCAACCGGCGCATCCTGTGGCCGTCGGGCGCCGTCGCCACGGTGCTGACCGCGGAAGAACCCGACGGGGCGCGCGGCCATCAGTTCGACGCGGTGTGGGCCGACGAGTTCTGCAAATGGCCGCAGCCCCAGGCCATGCTCGACATGGTGCTGATGGCGCTGCGCCTGGGCAAAGACCCGCGCATGGCGGTCACCACCACGCCGCGCGCCATCGCACCGTTCAAGGCGCTGCTTGGGGCGCCCGACACGGTGGTGACGCGCTCGGCGACGCGCGACAACGCGGCCAATCTGGCGCCGACGTTCCTCGCCGGGCTCGAGCTGCGTTTCGCCGGCACGCGGCTCGGTCGCCAGGAGCTGGAAGCCGAGTTGATCGAGGACAACGACGCCGCCTTGTGGCGCCGCCCCTGGATCGAAGCGGCGCGGGTGAAGAAGGCGCCGGCGCTGGTGCGCGTCGTCGTGGCGGTCGATCCGCCGGCTTCGATCGCCGGCGACGAATGCGGCATCGTGGTGGCGGGTCTCGCCGAGAACGGCGCGGCCTATGTGCTCGCCGATTGTTCGGCGGGCGGGCTCACCGCCGCCGCCTGGGCGCGGCGCGTCGCCGAGGCCCATGACGGGTTCAAGGCTGACGCCGTGGTGGCCGAAGCCAACCAGGGCGGCGACATGCTGCGCCAGGTGCTGGTCGATGCGCTGCCTGACGCCTCGGTGCGCCTGGTGCATGCCACGCGCGACAAGCGCACGCGCGCCGCGCCGGCCGCCGCGCTCTACGAACAGGGCCGCGTCCATCATGTGGGCGCCTTCCCGGATCTGGAGGATCAGATGTGCAACTACGACGGCGAAGGCCGCAGCCCCGACCGCATGGACGCCTTGGTATGGGCGCTCGCCCATCTCTTCCCGCCGCGGCGCGCCAAACCCAAGGTGCGCGCGGTGTGAGTTCCTGCCCCTGAAAGGGGAAGGGTCGATAGCGCCAGCGAATTCGACGCGAAGCAAGCGGGCGGGGTCGTGCCACGACCGTTGGCGGCTTGGTCCCTTCCGGACCGCCTGGCGGCGGTCCGACCCTCCTTTTTCAAGGGAGGCAAAGCGATCGCGCTCGCTTATTCCCGCTGCGCGCCGGACGGCGGGGTCCTGTGCTTGGCGGCGGAAAGGCCCTCCTCTCCCGGAAGGGGGAGTGCAGGAGAGGAGGGTTCAGGTCGGCAGCGCGCCATGCGCGGCGCGCCGCTGGGCTTCCGGAGGCATCGGCCCGGTCGTGATCTTGCGGCGGTCTTCCCGATTGCCGGAACTGGCCGGCGCGCCGTTGCGGGATGGGATGTCCGTTGTCCCGCTTGCGCCTCGTTGGGTCGGTTGCCTCATGAGCACTTCTATTTTTGAACGGCTCCAGTGTAGCGCGGATTTCTTAACCAGAGGTTGTTCACCGACCGGTAGAAGCGCCGCCCGCCGGTATTCAATGTACGCAGCAGAAACAGAGGCTTGACATGGAACTTCCCCGGTTCAACTTCGCACGTAAGACGCGCAATCGGGCCCCCGAGGTCAAATCGGCGCCGCCCTTGATCGCTCTGTCGCTGATGGGGGCGCCGCGCTGGAGCGGGCGCGATTTTCGCACCCTGGCCCGCGAAGGCGTGATCGGCAACGCGGTGGCCTATCGCTGCGTGCGCATGATCGCCGAAGGCGCCGCCGGCGTGCCGTGGCTGCTCTATGACGGCGACCGCGAGCTCGAGGCCCATGCGCTGCTGTCGCTGCTCGCCGCGCCCAATCCCCACGAGGAAGGCACCGCCTTGTTCGAGCGCTGGTATGCCTGGCTGCAATGCGCCGGCGACGCCTATCTCGAAGCGGTGTCGGCCTCCGGCGAGGTGCGCGAGCTTTACGCCCTGCGTCCCGACCGCGTCAGCGTGGTGGCCGACGGACGCGGCTGGCCGGCGGCTTACGACTACCGCCTCGACGGGCGCGTGACGCGCATCGCCCGCGACGCCTCGGGCTTCCTGCCGGTGCTGCACGCTTCGCTGTTCCATCCGCTCGACGATCATTATGGCCTGTCGCCGATCCAGGCGGCGGGCAACGCTGTCGACGTGCACAACGCGGGCGCCGCCTGGACCAAGGCGCTGCTCGACAACGCGGCGCGGCCTTCCGGGGCGCTGGTCTACAAGGGTCCCGACGGCGCCCCCTCGCTCACCGACGATCAGTTCGTCCGCCTCAAGCGCGAGCTGGAGGAAGCCTATCAGGGCGCTTCGAACGCCGGCCGGCCGATGGTCCTGGAAGGCGGGCTCGACTGGCGCGCCATGAGCTATTCTCCGGCCGATCTCGATTTCTCGCGCTGCCGCGACGTGGCCGCGCGCGAGATCGCATTGGCCTTCGGGGTGCCGCCGATGCTGCTCGGCATTCCCGGCGACAACACCTACGCCAATTATCGCGAGGCCAATCTGGTGTTCTGGCGACAGACCGTCCTGCCGCTGGTGGCGCGCACGGCACGCGCGCTGACCAAATGGCTGGCGCCGCGCTTCGGCGACACGCTGCGCCTCGGTTACGATTCCGATGCGGTGGATGCGCTGGCGCTGGAGCGCGAAGCGGTATGGGACCGTCTCTCCGCTGCAAGCTTCCTCACGCTCAACGAACGGCGCGCCGCCGCCGGCTATTCGCCGGTCGAGGGCGGGGACGCGATGGGGTGAGGTGCGGGCCTGACCACCATTGTCATCCCGGACGCGCCCGACTCGATGCGCAGATTGATGCCCTTTCAAGAAGACTTGCAGTGAGCCACCCATGACCCTCACCGAATTCGTCCAGCCCGTGCTGGACAAGCGCATCCCGGCCGCCCTCGTGGCGGCCTTTTTGTTGCAGACGGCCGGCGCCCTGTTCTGGGCCGGCACCGCGGCGGAACGCATCTCGACGCTGGAGCGCACGCTCGCCGCCGACCAGTCGGCCATCGCCCGCGTCGCCGTGCTGGAAGACCGCATCGCCGCCATCAAGCAGAGCCTCGATCGCATCGAAGGCAAGTTGGATCGGAAACAGACTGATCGCGATTGAGATCGGACCCTCCCCTTGAGGCAGGGTCGAAACGCGAAGCGTTTCGGGGAGGCCGCGCTTGGCCGAACCCCTCACCGAAAGATCCGCCGCGCGAATTTTTCGCCTCCCCTCAAGGAGGGAGCGAAAAAGAAGGACACCATGACCACCATCCGCACCATCCGCCGGCCGCTGGCGCATGCCAGCGCGCCCGCGCGCCTCGCTCTCGATGCCGACGAGTTCGAAGGCTACGCCTCGCTGTTCGGCGTGCCCGACGGCGCGGGCGACGTCGTGGCGCCCGGCGCCTTCGCCGCCTCGCTGCGCAAACGCCCGCCCGCCGAAGTGCGCATGCTCTACCAGCATTCGGCGCTCGAGCCGCTCGGCGTGTGGCAGACCATCCGCGAAGACGGGCGCGGCCTCTATGTCCGCGGCCGCCTGGTGCTCGACGTGCGGCGCGCCCGCGAGGTGCGCGCGCTGATCCGCGACGGGGCGCTCAACGGCCTGTCGATCGGCTTTCGCACCCGCCGCGCCGTGCGCGATGCGAAGACGGGCCTGCGCCGCCTCACCGAGATCGAGCTGTGGGAGATCTCGATCGTCACCTTCCCGCTGCTCGCCGGCTCCGCCGTCACCGCGCTCGGAGGAAAGGGCACCGCGCTTGCGGCAACGATCACGCAGGCGACGAACCAACTTCGCCAACAAAACAATCTGTCATCCCGGCCAAGCGATTGCGAGAGCAATTGCGCGAGCCGGGACCCACCGTGACGCGTCCTGGTGGGTCCCGGATAGCCGCTTCGCGGCTTCCGGGATGACAGGACGTAATTCGGAATTTCCAACGGAGACATTGAACATGGAACTCGAATCCAAAGCCCTCGCGTCGCCCGACATCAAGGACGCCTTCGAGGAATTCCTGCGCGCCTTCGAGGCCTTCAAGGAGGCCAATGACAACCGCCTGGGTGAGCTGGAATCGCACTCGGCCGACGTCGTCACGGAAGAGAAGGTCGAGCGCATCAACCGCGCCCTCGACGAGCAGAAGCGCACCCTCGACGCGCTGACGCTGGAGGCCGCCCGTCCCGCCATCGCCGCCGAGCGCAAATCGGCGCCCGCCGCGCGCGAGCACAAGGCCGCCTTCGAGCGCTATGTGCGCAAGGGCGACGCCTCCGGTCTCGACGCCCTCGAGCTGAAGGCGCTGTCGGCCGGCTCCAACGCCGACGGCGGCTACACGGTGCCCCTCGAGATCGAGCAGACCATCGACCGCGTCATGGCCAAGGTGTCGCCGCTGCGCGCCATCGCTTCGGTGCGCCAGATCGGCAGCCAGGTCTACCGCAAGCCGATCGCCACGGCGGGCGCCGCCACCGGCTGGGTCGCCGAGACCGACGCGCGGCCGCAGACCGGCACGCCGACGCTGTCGGCCATCGATTATCCGACCATGGAGCTCTACGCCATGCCGGCGGCCACCCAGACGCTGCTCGACGATTCCCAGGTCGATCTCGAACAGTGGCTGGCGGGCGAAGTGCAGAGCGTGTTCGCCGAACAGGAAGGCGCGGCCTTCATTTCGGGCAACGGCACCACCCAGCCCAAGGGCCTGCTGGCCGAGACCAAGGTCGCCGACGCCTCGTGGACATGGGGCAATCTCGGCTACATCGCCTCGGGCGCCGACGGCGCCTTCGCCTCCAGCGATCCCGCCGATGCGCTGGTCACGCTGGCCTATGCGCCCAAGCAGGGCTATCGCGCCAACGGCGCCTGGCTGATGAACCGCAAGACCGAGAGCGTCATCCGCAGGTTCAAGGACGGCCAGAACAACTACATCTGGCAGCCCGGCGCGGCGGCGGGCCAGCCGGCCACCTTGTTCGGTTATCCGGTGGCCGAAGCCGAAGACATGCCCGACATCGCCTCGGGCGCCTACGCCATCGCCTTCGGCGATTTCGCGCGCGGCTATCTCATCGTCGACCGCATCGGCCTCAGGGTGCTGCGCGATCCCTACTCGGCCAAGCCCTACGTGCTATTCTACACCACCAAGCGCGTGGGCGGCGGCGTGCAGAACTACGAAGCCGTCAAGCTGATGAAGTTCGCGGCGAGCTAACGCGCTTTTGCTCCCCCCTTGAGGGGGAGCCAAAATCGCGAAGCGATTTTGGTGGGGGGTTCGCGAGCGCAGCGTGCGCTTCGCGCACCCCTCCCCGAATTTCGCTGCGCGAAATTCGACCCTCCCTCAAGGGGAGGGTGAAGGACCCTCCATGTCTCTTCAACTCGTCACGCCCGCCTCGGCCTCTCCGGTGTCGCTCGCCGAGGCCAAGGCGCATCTGAAACTCGACACCGACGACGACGATGCGCGCCTCACCGCCATGATCGCCGCCGCCGCCACGCGGGCCGAATGGCACACCGGGCGCGCCTTCCTGACCCAGGGCTGGATCCTGTGGCTCGACCAATGGCCCCATGACGGCATCGCGGAGATTCCGCTGCCGCCGCTGCAGGCGGTGAGCGAAGTGGCGTTCCACGATCCGCAGGACGAGCGCAGCGTCGCCGATCCTTCGGCTTATCGCGTGGAGAGCGCGGCGGAGCCGGGACGGCTCGTGTTCGCGGATTCGCCGCCGCGCCTGCGCCGCACCGCGGCCATCGAGATCGCCTTCACCGCGGGCTACGGCGACGCTGCGGCGGTGCCGCAGGCCGTCAAGGAAGCGATCCTCGAGATCGTCGCCGACCTCTATGCCCACCGCGGCGACGAATACGGCCCCGTCGGCCTCGCCGGCCAGGCTCTGTTGGCGCCCTACCGGATGCTGAAGGTGTAGCTCGTTCATTTCCCTCCCTTGAAGAAGGGAGGGTCGGACCGCCAAAGGCGGTTCGTAGCGACAGCGTGCGAACGGGAGGGATCAGGCCGCCATCGTGGCATGACCCCCGCCTGTTCTCCTCCGCTTGCTCCGCAAGCTCTGCAGAGCGTCCTCCCCCTTTCAGGGCGAGGAATCACTGGACCTCCCCACAAGGGGGAGGCGAAGGACACACCCCATGCTCGGTTCTCTCGACCAGCGCGCGGCGCTGGAAGCCTTGACGCTCACCCCGGATTGCGGCGGCGGCTACAGCGATGCCTGGCAGACCTTCGCGGTCGTCTGGGTGTCGCTCCACCCGGTCGCCGCCAACGACGCCTTCGGCCCCGACACCGCGGAATCGCGGGCGCGGTACCGCATCCTGCTGCGCCGGCGCGCCGATGTCGCGCCCGGCCAGCGCGTCGTCATCGGCGCGCGCTGCTTCGCCGTCCGCGCCATCCTCGATGAAGGCCCGCGCGCGCCGCTCATGACTCTCTTGTGCGAGGACGTGCCATGACCCCGGCGAGCTGGGCCTTGCAGCAGGCGGTGTTCGCTGTGCTGGCGACGAGCGCGGCGGTGCGCGCGCTCGCCGGCGAGCGCGTCTTCGATGCCGTGCCGCGCGGCGCGGCCTTTCCCTATGTCGTTCTCGGCGACGCGGTCGAGACGGCCGCCGGCACCGCGACCGACGACGCCAGCGAGCACCGCCTGGTGGTCCGCGCCTGGTCGCGCGCCGGCGGTCACAGGGAATCGAAGCTTCTCGCCCGGGCGATCTGCGAGGCGCTCGACGGCGCCGTGCTCGACCTCGACGGCCACACGCTGATCGACCTTCGCTTGCGGGAAGCCGAATACGTCCGCGAACACGACGGGGCGACCTTTCGCGCCGCGCTCACCTTCCGGGCCATCACCGAACCGAACTGAAGGAGACCACCATGTCCGCACAGCGCGGCAGAGACCTGTTGATCAAGATCGGCGACGGCGCCACGCCGGAAGCCTTCACCACCGTCGCGGGCCTGCGGGCCACGACGCTCGCCTTCAACGCCACCAATGTCGACATCACCAATGCCGACTCCGCCGACCAGTGGCGCGAGCTGCTGGCCGCGGGTGTCAAGTCCGCCGCCATCTCGGGTTCCGGCGTGTTCAAGGATGCGGCAAGCGACGCGGCTCTGCGCGCCGCCTTCTTCGCCCAGGCCATATGCAACTGGCAGATCGTCATCCCCGATTTCGGCACGGTGTCGGGGCCGTTCAAGCTCGCCTCGCTGCAATACGAAGGCCCTTACGACGGCGAGGTGAAGATCGCGCTGTCGCTCGCCTCCGCCGGCGCGCTGTCGTTCGCGGCGTAGCGTCCGCCGATGACCCCGCCCCTGTGGAATGACAGCGGCGATGACCCCTCAAGGGGAGGTACGAAAGTCCGCTGGGCGAAGTTCGACCTTCCTTCAAGGAAAGCGTGAAGAAATGAGGATTTCCCATGTCCAATGCCATCCGCGGTGAAGTCGAGCTCCGCGCCAACGCCAAGACCTATCGCTTGCTGTTGACCCTGGGCGCCCTGGCCGAGATCCAGGCGGGGCTCGCCCTCGACAATTTCGAAGAGCTGCCCAGGCGGCTGAAGCAGAAGGGCGCGGCAGCCCTGACGCTCGTCGTGGGCGCCCTGATGCGCGGCGCCGGTGAGCCGTTGCAGCCCGACGAGGTGCTGAAGCTGGACTGCACGCTCGGCACGCTGGTCGCCGCCGTTCGCGAGGCCTTCGAGCGCGGCGGTCTTCCGTGCACGGAGGGCAGTGGCCCTTTCGCTGGGACGCCTGGCTCGCCTACGGCCTAGGCGTGCTGCGCCTGCCGCCGGAATCCTTCTGGCGGCTGTCGCTCGTCGAATGGCGGGCGCTATTGCCGCCTCGCGCGCCGTCTCTGGCGCGCCGCGGCCTGGAAGACCTGATGCAACGCTATCCGGATGGACGCCATGCCTGATCCCATCGACAGCCTGGGCGCCGGCCTCGACGAGGCGGCCCAGGCGCTTTCCGAATTCGTCAACGGGCCCGTCGCCTCGGCCGCGCGCTCCATCGACGAGGCGGTGACGCGTTCGTTCCGCTCGGTCGAATCCACCATCGCCAGGGCCGCGCTCTCCGGCAAGGCATCGATGGACCAGCTCGTCGATTCCATCCTGCGCGACTTCGACCGCGTCGCCACCAGCCAGTTCATCGTCAAGCCGGTGGAGAGCGTCATCAATTCGCTGGCTGGCTCGCTGCTGTCGTCGCTGGTGCCGCTGGCGGGTGCGCGCGCCTCCGGCGGTCCGGTGTCGGCGGGGGCGGCGTATCTGGTGGGCGAGGAGGGCCCCGAACTCTTCGTGCCGCAGACCGGCGGCGCCATCGCGCCGTTCGCCGCGCGCCCCTCGATCACCCTCAACGTCACGGCGCGCGACGCCCAGAGCTTCCTCAAGTCCGAGACCCAGCTCGCCGCCATGCTGTCGCGCGCCCTGGCGCGCGGGCAAAGGAACTTGTGATGAGCTTCCACGAAATCCGCTTTCCCACCGCCATCGCCTTCCATTCGACGGGCGGTCCCGAGCGCAAGACCGAGATCGTCGTGCTCGGTTCCGGCTTCGAGGAACGCAACGGCGTCTGGGCCCAGTCGCGTCGGCGCTACGATGTCGGCATCGGCGTGCGCTCGCTCGACGACATCGCCGCCGTCACCGCCTTCTTCGAGGCGCGCCTCGGCCGGCTCTACGGTTTTCGCTTCAAGGACTTCGCCGACTTCCGCTCCGGTGCGCCGTCGGCGCCGCCGCAGCCGACCGACCAGGCGCTGGGCACCGGCGACGGCGCGGCGACGGCCTTCCAGCTCCTCAAGACCTATACGTCAGGTCCGGCGAGCCACATCCGCCCGATCAAGAAGCCGGTGGCGGGCAGCGTGCGCCTGGCGCTCGACGGGATGGAGCAAGCCTCGGGCTTCACTGTGGACGCCACCACCGGTCTCGTCAGCTTCGCCGTGCCGCCCGCAGCGGGGGCCGCCGTCACCGCCGGCTTCGAATTCGACGTGCCGGCGCGCTTCGACACCGATTGCCTGTCGATCAACCTGGCGCATTTCGCGGCCGGCGAAATCCCCTCCATCCCGATCGTGGAGATACGCGTGTGATGTCCCCCTCCCTCTTGTGGGGAGGTCGAAAAGTGCGAAGCGCTTTTCGGGTGGGGGTACGCCAAATTCTTTCCCCCCCGGGAATTTCTCGCTTCGCTCAAAATTCTCCGGCCTCCTCGCAAGGGGGCGGCAAGGAAACAGCCCATGAAATCCCTCTCTCCCGCTCTGAAGTCCCATCTCTGCTCCGGGGCGACGACCTTGTGCTGGTGCTGGAAGATCACGCGCCGCGACGGCGCGGCACTGGGCTTCACCGATCACGACGAACCGGTCGGCTTCGACGGCCTCGCTTACGCCGCGGCCACCGGCTTCACCGCCAGCGAAGTGCAGTCCACGCTCGGTCTCGCCGTCGACAACCTGACGGTGATGGGGGCGTTGTCGTCGCAGACACTGAACGAGGCCGATCTGGCAGCCGGCCTGTTCGACAATGCCGAAGTCGAGATCTGGCGCGTCAACTGGGCTGCGCCCGATCAGCGCGTCCTGATGCGCAAGGGTTCGCTCGGCGAGGTTCGCCGCGGCAAGGCGGGCTTCACCGCCGAAGTGCGCGGCCTTGCCCATCGCCTCAACCAGCCGGTGGGGCGCGTCTTCGCCCATGGCTGCGATGCCGATCTCGGCGACGGGCGCTGCAAGGCCGCCGTCGCGCCGGTGGCCGGCACGATCGTTGCCGCAAGCGATGCGCGGCGCTTCACGGCCGCCGGTCTCGAAAGTTTTGCGGGCGGCTGGTTCAGCGCCGGCAAGCTCACCTTCACCAGCGGCTCCAATGCCGGGCGCGCCATGGAGGTGAAGCGCCATGGTATCGCCGCCGGTGTCGTTTCGCTCGAGCTGTGGCAGGCGATGAGCGAGCCGATCGTTGCCGGCGACGCCTTCAGCGTGACGCCCGGCTGCGACAAGCAGTTCGCCACCTGCAAGTCGAAGTTCGCCAACGCCGTCAATTTCCGCGGCTTTCCCTACATGCCCGGCAACGACGTCGTCCTCTCTTATCCCGCATCGTCCACCCCTCTCGACGGAGGCAGCAGATATGGCAATTGAAACGACATCCTTTCCTCCACGCGAGGCCAACGCCGCTTTTCCGCCTCCCTCTTGCGGGGAGGCCGGCGAATTCGAGCCAAGCGGAAAAACTTCCGGCTGGACGCAACCGCGCGCGCTGCTCCCCCCGCCCGAAGCGTATCGTGCTTCGCCCGCTCGCTGCTCGCACCCCGAAGGTGGCGAAGAGAAGGCTGACGCGATCGTCCGCATCGCCCGCTCCTGGATCGGCACTCCTTATATGCACCAGGCGAGCCTGAGAGGCGCCGGCTGCGATTGCCTCGGGCTGCTGCGCGGCGTCTGGCGCGAGCTCAACGGCGAAGAGCCCGAAGACGTGCCGCCCTACACCGCCGACTGGGCGGAAGCGCATGGCGAGACCTTGCGCGACGCCTTGGCGCGGCACCTCTCGCCCGTCGATCTCGTGAGCGTCCGGCCCGGCGACGTGGTGCTGTTTCGCATGGCGGCGCGCGGTGCGGCCAAGCATTGCGCCATCGTGGCCGAGCAGGACGGCGTGCGGACGCTGATCCACGCCCGCCAGGACGCGCGCGTACGCGAAGAGCGTTTCTCGGGTCCCTGGCAGCGCAAGCTCGCTTACGCGTTTCGGATTTAGCTTTTTTACCTCCCCACAAGGGGAAGGTGATCCTAATCCCAAGGCATCCTCATGGCTTCTCTCGTTCTCGGTGTCGCCGGCACGGCGCTGGGCTCCTCGCTGTTCGGCGGCGGCCTGTCGTTCCTCGGCGTCACGCTCACCGGCGCGCAGATCGGCGGCGCCATAGGTGCGGCGATCGGCACCCAGATCGACGCCGCTCTCATGCCCGCGGTCAAGCGAAGCGGCCCGCGCCTCGGCGACATCACGCTGCAATCCTCCACCGAAGGCGCACCGGTCGCGCGCGTCTACGGCCGCATGCGCCTCGCCGGCCAGCTCTTGTGGGCGACGCGCTTCAAGGAAACCACGACGACCACCACCGTCGGCGGCAAGGGCGCCGCCCCTGCCGTGAAGCAGACCGACTACGCCTATTCCATCTCCTTCGCGGTCGGGCTGTGCGCCGGGCCTGTGGCGCGCATCGCCCGCGTCTGGGCCGACGGCCATCCGCTCGATCTGTCGGCCGTGACCATGCGCCTGCTGCCGGGCGACGAGACGCAGCTTCCCGATCCCCTGATCGAGGAGATCGAAGGGGCGGGCAACACGCCGGCCTATCGCGGCGTCGCCGTCGCGGTATTCGAAGACCTGTCGCTCGCCGCCTATGGCAACCGCATCCCGCAGCTGCAGTTCGAAGTCATCCGTCCCGTGGCCTCGGATGCGCCCGACGCCCTGGAGAACCGCCTCAAGGGCGTGGCGCTGATCCCGGGCGCAGGCGAGTTCGTGCTGTCGCCCGACGTCGTCACGCGCGACAACCTCGCCGGCGTCACGGCGCCCGAGAACGCCCACACCGCCACCGGCGCCGATGTCACCGCCTCGCTCGACGATCTGCAGGCGCTGGCGCCGCAGCTCGGGGCCATATCGCTGGTGGTGGGTTGGTTCGGCGATGATCTGCGCGCCGGTGCCTGCCGCATCCGTCCCGGCGCCGAGACGCTCGCCAAGGCGACCTATCCCGAGACCTGGAGCGTCGACGGGGTGGCGCGCGCCGATGCCCATCTGGTGAGCGCCATCGACGGGCGTCCCGCCTATGGCGGCACGCCGTCGGACGCCGGGGTCGTTGCGGCGGTCGCGGCGCTCAAGGCGCGCGGCCTGCGGGTGCTGTTCAATCCGTTCCTGTTTCTCGACGTGCCGTCCGATAACACCTTGCCGAATCCCTATTCCGACAACGCGGCGGCGATCGGGCAGGGGGCCTATCCCTGGCGCGGGCGCATCACGGTGAGCCCCGCGCCCGGCTTTGTCGGCAGTGTGGACAGGACGGCCGCGGCGGCGACGCAGATCGCCGCCTTCTTCGGCAACGCCACGGCGGCGGATTTCGCGGTCGACGGCACGAGCGTGCGATGGATCGGCGGCGACGACTGGGGCTACCGCCGCTTCATTCTGCACTGCGCCTTGCTGTGCGCGGCCGCGGGCGGCGTCGATGCCTTCCTGATCGGCTCGGAACTGCGCGCCCTCACCCGCGCCCGCAGCGACGATGCCGCCTATCCCGCGGTGGCTGCGCTGAAGGCGCTGGCCGCCGATGTGCGCACCATCCTCGGCTCCGGCACGAAGATCGGCTACGGCGCCGACTGGTCGGAGTACGGGGCGCATCAGACCGGCGACGCACCCGGCGCGGTGCGTTTTCCGCTCGACGCCTTGTGGAGCGACGACGCCATCGCCTTTGTCGGCATCGACAACTACCTGCCGCTGGCCGACTGGCGCGACGGCACCGCCCACCGCGACGCGCAGGAATTCTCCTCACTCTGCGATCCCGCCTATCTCGCGTCCAACATCCGCGGCGGCGAGGGCTACGACTGGTTCTATGCCGATGCCGCCGCCCGCGCGATGCAGGAGCGCACCGCCATCGGCGACAGTCTCGGCAAGCCGTGGGTGTGGCGCGCCAAGGATCTGTGGGGCTGGTGGTCGAACCCCCATTATGAGCGGCCCCTGGGCGTGGAAGATGCCATGCCCACCGCCTGGGTCGCGCGATCGAAGCCCATCTGGTTCACCGAGCTGGGCTGCCCCGCGGCGGACAAGGCCGCTAACCAGCCCAATGTCTTCTACGATCCCAAATCGGCCGAGAGCGCGCTGCCTTATTGGTCGAACGGTGCGCGCGACGACCTGATGCAGCGCCGCTTCCTCGAAGCCCATCTCGCCTTCTGGAGCGATGCCGCCAACAACCCGGCGATGGTCGACGCCGCGAACCTCTATGCCTGGTGCTGGGACGCGCGGCCTTATCCGTTCTTTCCGGCGCGCGCCGACGTGTGGGGCGATGCGGCGAACTACGCGATCGGCCACTGGCTCAACGGGCGGCTCGGCGCCGTCCGCCTGGCCGATCTCGTCGCCGCCCTGTGCGCCGAAGCGGGTTTTGCGGACATCGACGTCTCGGGCCTCGACGGCCTCGTCACCGGCTATGCCGTCACCGACACCATGAGCGTGCGCGAGGCGCTGGGGCCGCTGATGACCGCCTGCTTCTTCGACGGCGTGGAGAGCGAAGGCGTCATCCGCTTCGTCATGCGCGGCCGCCCCGATCCGGTCGCCTGCAGCGAGGACGATCTGGTGCTCGCCGACGAAGGCGTCGCCTGCCGCTTCGACCGCGCCCAGGAGACCGATCTGCCGCTCGCCTCGCGCATCGCCTACATCGACGCTGCGGAGTATCGCCAGGCGATGGTGGAATCGCGCCGGCTGGTGGCGCTGTCGGATCGCGTCGCCACCTCGTCGCTGCCGATGGTGCTCGACCAGAGCCAGGATTCGGGCATCGGTGACCGTCTGCTGCAGGATGCCTGGACGATGCGCGAGAGCGCGCATCTGTCGCTGCCGCCGTCGCTTCTGGCGCTCGATCCCTGCGACGAGATCATGCTGGACATGGGAGGGCGCAGCCGGCGGCTGCGCATCGTGGGCATCGACGATGCCGGCGCGCGCACCGTGGAAGGGGTCGCGACCGATCCGGCGATCTACGAGCCGCTGACCGGCGCCGCCCGCAGCACCGCGACGGTCGCCGCGCTGCGCCAGCCCGGCCGCGCGCTGGTGGTGTTCCTCGACTTGCCGCAGTTGCGCGAAGGGCAGGATCCGGCGCCGCCGCTTGCCGCCGCCTTTGCCGACCCCTGGCCCGGTGCGGTGCAGATCCTGAAGAGCCCGACCGGCGCCGGTTACACGCTCGATACCACGCTGACCAGGCCGGCACGGATCGGCACCACGAGCGAAGACTTCTATTCGGGGCCGTTGTGGCGCTGGGACAAGGTCAACAGCTTGTGCCTCGCGCTCGATGCGTCGCTGGCATCGGCGAGCGATGCGGCGGTGTTCGCCGGCGCCAATGCGCTGGCCGTGCAGAACGCCGACGGCGGCTGGGAGATCGTCCAGTTCGCCGAGGCCGAACTCACGGCGCCGGGACATTGGCGATTGTCGCGTTTGTTGCGCGGCCGGCGCGGCACCGAGGCCGCCATGCGCCATCCGCTCGCCGCCGGCGCCCGCGTCGTGGTGCTCGACGAGGCGCTGCGGCCCCTGGCGCTCGATCAGGCGACCGCGCGCCGCGCCTGCGCCTATCTGTGGGGGCCGGCGGGCAAGCCGCTTTCCGATCCGTCGTATCAGGGCGCGACGCTCTCCTTCGGGGCCGCGGGCCTCATGCCCTTCGCGCCCGCCCATGTGCGCCATGCCTGGTCGGAGAACGGCGACCTCGTCATCTCCTGGCGGCGGCGCGACCGCGCGCCATCGGCGGAGAATCTGGTGCAGGCGGCCACGCCGCTGAGCGAGGCCGTCGAATCCTACGACCTCGAGATCATGGCGGGAGGCGCCGTGGTGCGCAGCTTCAGCGCCATCGCGCAGCATTCCCAGATCTACACCGCCGCCGAGCAGGCCGCCGATTTTCCCGCCGGGCTGCCCGATCCCCTGGTGGTGAATGTCTATCAACGTTCGTCCGTGCTCGGTCGCGGACGCCAGAAGACGGAATCCCTCTATGTCCGATGAAACGCCCCGCCTCAAGCTCAGCCAGCTCGCTTCGGCGCTCGAAATGTCGTGCGAAACCTGGAACGAAGCGCTGGCGCAGCTCGACGCCATCGTCGATCTCTGCCTGCTCGGCCAGTTCGTCGACACGCCGCCCTCGGCGCCCGCCGATGGCGACGCCTGGCTCGTCGGAGGGTCGCCCACCGGCGCCTGGAGCGGCTCTGCCTACAAGATCGCCACCTGCCTCGACGGCGCCTGGCGCTTCCTCGCGCCGTTCGACGGCCTGCGCGCCTATGTGGCGCCGACGTCCGCCTTCATCGTCTACAAGGACGGCGCCTGGACCGACTGGAATTCGCTGATCTCGGCGCACGAGGTCTCGCTCGCCTCGGCCGCCACCTGCGATCTCGGCGCGGCGGGAGCGCTGTTCGTCGAGATCACCGGCACCGCCGCCATCTCGAGCTTCGGCGGCGCCGCCAACACGCTGCGCTTCGTGCGCTTCGCCGGCGCCCTGACGCTGAACCACGACGCCGCGTCGCTGGCGCTTCTGGGCGGCGTGAGCCGTGTCACGGCGGCGGGCGACCTCGGGCTCTACACTTCCGACGCCAACGGCCATTGGCGCGAGCGCAGCTATGTGCGCGCCGCTACCGACCCGGGAAACGAATCCGCCTTCGCCGCCTATCTCAGCGCTTCGACCACCAACGACCAGACGGGGGATGGGACGTCGATCAATCCGATTATCTGTGATGGCATCGTCAGGCAGAGCGGCAGCGAATACGACGGAAGTACTGGTATCTATACAGCGCACACGAATGGCTGGCGATTGTTCGGCGGAGGAGTTCTGCTACGCAACCTAAGTTCTGCGCACACAAGTGTTGTGGCCTTCATATTGGCCTCTGGAAACTACTATCGATTTGCGCGGCTAAACCCCGGAACCGCACGCGATTCCGGTGGCCTTCTCGGTCTCGTTTCACCGCCGATCCTCGTTTACATGACAGCGGGCCAAACAGCCCAAATGGGTACCGCGGTCTACAACGGAACAAAGACTGTCGGGATCTACGGGGGCGACTCAGGCTTCACATATTTCCACGGCTGCAAGATGCCTTGGCTCCCAGCATGAATCGCCATCAATGCGTCAGATACTAAAGATCAAGGTGCGATCCATTCGACTTTCTCTGCTTTCCACGAATTGCCGTTTCTAATTACGACGACTCGGTAGGTCATAACGCCCGGGAACTGACCCGACGAGACATCACCAATAACTATGTACCTGCCTCCCTCATGAGCAGTGAACGTAGCAGAGCATGGTTCAACTTTAGATCGATAGGAACGATCGAGTGCTTCCCACGCAGCAGATCGCGCCAAATCACAGATTGCGGATGCCCCATAATCTCTCTTCAACGGCATTGAAGACGAGGCGGCGACCCAGCCGACTAGGAAGAGGGCGACGAGACCGTGTGCGTAGCGAGGCATCCGCGCCGTCGGAGTAATCCGCACAGGGATCATATACGCAATAATGTCGTGCTAACGCGAATTAGGCACAAGTGCACATCGCGTCAAGCACATTTCCGCGCGCCCTTGAACAGCGCGCGCGACACACCGGGCACCCACAAGTGTCCAGTTCTTGAAGGTGTAACCGTGAACAGTGGTCAATACTCCACTTGGTCCAGCGGCCGCTGGCCGCATGTCATGCCGAGCGAGCTTGCCTGCCCCTGCTGCGGCGAGGTCTGTTTCTGGCCGCCGGCGCTCGACAGCCTCGAAGCCTTGCGCAGGCGCCTGGGCGCGGCGCTGCGCATCACCTCGGGCCATCGCTGCGCGCTGCACAATGCGCGCGTCGGCGGCGCGCCGCTGTCACAGCACAAGCGGCTGGCGTTCGACATCGCGCTCGCAGGCCATGATCGCGTGCACCTCGCCGCCGCCGCCCGCGCCGCCGGCTTCACGGGCTTCGGCTTCGGCCAGACCTTTCTGCATCTCGACAGGCGCGCCCGCCCGGCGCGCTGGTTCTACGGCAACAGGAGCAAAGCGCTATGGACATCGCATCTCTCGTGAGCACGGGCGCCGCCGGGGGCATCTTCGGACTCGTCGGCAACCTGGCTTCCAAGGTCCTCGGCCTGTTCGAGGCCAAGCAGACCTTCGCCCAGAAGAAGGAGGAGTGGGCGCACGAAGAGCGCCTGCTCGACATGCAGGTCAAGGCGCGCGCCGCCGAGACGGAACAGGAACTCGCCGTCACCGCCTCGTCGGGATCGTGGGGCGGACTGGGCGACAGCCTGAAGGCGGAGACGGCGATCGGCGCCGGCTATCCCTGGGTGAACGCGGTGCGCGCCCTGGTGCGCCCGGGGCTGACGCTGGGCCTGTCGGCATTCCTCTGTGCCGCATTCCTGGCGATGGCGCCGGACGACATCGACCGGGCCTATGTCGCGGACTCGCTGGTGTTCGCCGCGGTCACGGCCATCGTGTGGTGGTTCGGCGACCGCGCCCCGCGCAAGAACGCGCAGTGACTGTTCGGGAACCACGGCGAGGCCGGCGCCGCAAGACGCCGGCCCTGCCGCCCTCTCAGAAGCGGATCACGCCGATGAAGGCGCCCGTGTAGGGATCCATCTCGACGAACACGACGTTGCCCCAGCGGTCATAGGTCCTCACGACATAGCGGCCCTGGAACCAGTACGGGTCGCCCGCGAACCGCCTGTAGCGGCGCCGGCGCAGCTCGCCGAAGATGCGGTCGCGATCGACATAATGGCGGTCGCGGTAGTCCGGGCGCCAATAGCGGTCATGATCGCTGTGCCAGTTGCCGTGGTCGTCGCGCCAGTCGCGATGGTTGCGGCCGCTCCAATCGTCGTGCCGCCGGCCGCGGCGGTTGTCGTGTTGGTCCCACGGCGCCGCCGTTGCGGCGGCTGCCGCGACCGCCGAGGCCGCGGCCATCAACAGAAGGGTCCGACGCTGCATAGTTCTCTCCACCCATTTTTCGCGCATCACTTGCGCAGCGCGAATCTAGCACTGCGACGGAGGAAGAGACGGAAATTGCACGCGCACGATGCGCATTCGCAGATATTTCGTTGAGCGGAAATGCCGAAGGCCCGCAGTTGCCTGCGGGCCTTCGCTTGATCGTCGTCTGATCCTACGGGGAGGGGCTAACCGCGGACCCGACGACTCAAGGTCGCAAACTCAGAACCGGATGACGCCGACAAATCCGCCGGTGTAGGGATTGACTTCGACGAACACGACGTGGCCCCAGCGATCATAGGTCCGCACGACATAGCGGCCCTGGTACCAGTAGGGGCTGCCCTGCCAGCGATAATAGTGGTGATCGCGCAGCGTCACGTAGATGCGGTCGCGGTCGATCGTGCCGTGATAGCCCGGCCGCCAGTAGCGGTCGTTGTGTCCGCGCCAGTCGCCGCGCCAGTGGTTGTCATGCCCGCGGTCGCGGTGCATGTCGCCATAGCCGCTCCGGTTGGGTGGATCCGCCATCGCCATGCCTGCACCCGTGGTGGTCAGAAGCGCCGCCGCCACGGCCGTCATCAGAAGCTTCTGGATCCTCATTGTCGTCTCCTTCGGGCCTTGCGGCCCCCGCTCCGGTGGCTCGAACCGAATCTCTCGCCGCCACCATGCCAAGGAGAGTAGGATGGCCGCCCTGAACGGGCTGTGGACGCGGCATTCATGGCGCGTTCATCTCAGGGGGCGTACAGAAAACCATGCGTGCGAGGCTCATTTTGGCAATATTGGCGTTCTTTGCCGCTGCGGCCCCGGCCCTGGCGCGCGGCGACGGCGACCCGCAGTCGCTCGACCGCATCCTTCCCGAAATCCGCCGCACGACGCCGGGAACCTTCTACGACGCCGAAGGACCTTTTTTCTCACCCGACGGGCAGGCGCGCTATCGCATCAAATGGATGACGCCCGACGGACGCATCATCTGGTTCGACGCCGATGCGCGCACCGGCCGGATTCTCGGCGGACAGGCGGCGCCGCCGCCGAGGCGATTCATCAATCGCCCGGATGGATTCCAGCAGCGCAACTGGCCGCCTTCGGGCTATGATGGCGACGATGGGGACCACGACAAGGGCGACCGGCGCGGTCGCGGACGCGGTCATCCCGGCGGATAAGGAAGCAATGCGCATTCTCCTGGTCGAAGACGACGTCGATCTCCAGCGGCTGCTCAAGAAGGCCCTGGCTGATGCGGGCTATGTCGTGGACTCCGCGATGGACGGCGAGGAAGGTCATTTTCTCGGCGACACCGAGCCCTATGACGCGGTGATCCTCGATCTCGGCCTGCCCAAGATGGACGGCGTGCGGGTTCTGCAGCAGTGGCGCAAGGCGGGAAAGACGATGCCGGTGCTGATCCTGACCGCGCGCGACCGCTGGAGCGACAAGGTTGCGGGCTTCGATGCGGGCGCCGACGACTACCTCGCCAAGCCGTTCTACACCGAGGAACTCCTGGCGCGCGTGCGCGCTCTGCTGCGGCGAGCGGCCGGCTTTGCCACCTCCGAGATCGAAATCGGGCCGCTGCACATCGATACGCGGTCGAGCCGCGTCACGCTGGACGGCAATCCCGTGAAGCTGACCAGCCTCGAGTACCGCCTCCTCGCCTATCTCGCGCATCACCGCGGCCGCGTGGTCTCCCGCACCGAACTGGTGGAGCATCTTTACGATCAGGATTTCGACCGCGATTCGAATACGATAGAAGTGTTTGTCGGCCGGCTGCGCAAGAAGCTGGAGGCCGATCTCATCCAGACGGTGCGTGGCCTTGGCTATTGCCTCGACGATCCGGCGGCTCCTAGAAAGAGTCAGGCATAGGTTCAATTCGCTCGCTGCGCGCCTGATTGTCGCCGCCGCGGTGTGGACGATGATCGGCCTGGCAGGCGGCGGTTACGTCCTTTCCGATTCCTTCCGCTCTGCCGTCGCCGACAATTTCGACACGGGCCTGCAGGTCGATCTCGACGGCATGATCGCCGCCGCCGAGCCCGATGCCAACGGCGGCGTCTCGCTGCAGGAGCGCTTCCTCAACCGGCGTTTCGCGCGCGTCTACTCCGGGCTCTACTGGGAGATCCAGCCGCTCAAGGGCGGCCAGGTGCAGATTTCGCATTCGCTGTTCGACAAGACGATCCATATTCGCGACGCACGGGAGGATCAGAACCTGATCTGGGGTTACGCCGACGGCCCCGACAACCAGCGCCTGCGCGTGCTGGCGCGCCGCGTCCTGTTTCCGGTCATCGCCACCACCGATGCCAAGGACACGGTCTCCTACACCTTCATGGTGGCCGGCGATCTCGCGTCGGTCGATGCGGAAACCGCGGAGTTCAACGGCACGCTGATCTGGTCCTTCATGCTGTTGCTGGTCGGTCTGGTCTCGGCGGTGTTCATCCAGGTCCGCGTGGGCCTGCAGCCTCTGCGTCGCGTCGGCGAAGCCTTGGCGCGCATCCGCAGCGGCGCGTCGCAGCGCCTGGAAGGTGATTTTCCTGCCGAGGTCGCGCCTCTGGCGGTGGAGCTCAACAGCCTCATCGAACATTCGGCGGAGGTCGTCGGCCGGGCGCGCACCCATGTGTCGAACCTGGCGCACTTCCTGAAGACGCCTTTGACGGTCTTGGCCAGCGAAGCCGAGGCCAATCCCGGGGCGCTGGCCGAGGCCGTGAAGAAGCAAGTCGGCGTCATGCGCCGGCAGGTGGACCATTACTTGACGCGGGCCCGCGCCGCCGGGGCGGTCAACGTGCTGGGCAATCGCACTCCGGTGGCGCCTGTGCTCGAGGATCTGGCGCGCGTGCTGCGCCGCATCCACGCCGAGCGCGGCATCACGATCACGGTCGAGTGCGCCTCGAAGCTCCAGTTCCGCGGTGAGCGGCAGGATCTCGAAGAGATGGCGGGCAATCTGATGGACAACGCCTGCAAATGGGCGAAGACCCGGGTGAGGGCGGCGGTCGAGCGGGACGGCGGGCATGTCGTGCTGGCGGTTGAAGACGACGGCCCCGGTCTGTCGCGCGAGGACCGCGAGCGGGTCCTCAAGCGCGGCGAAAGGCTCGATGAAAGCGTGCCGGGGTCCGGCCTGGGCTTGTCCATTGTGCGGGATATTTCAAAGCTCTACGGCGGCGCCGTGGCGCTGCAGGAAAGCCCGCAGGGCGGGCTGCGCGTGACCCTCGTTCTGCCCGCCATCGGCTGACGGCACGGCCACTCGCAACGTCGGAAACAACCCGTTAACGACAGGCCGCTTATGCTCGCGGGCGATAACTATGTGCGGCGCCGGATGACCACGTCCGACAAGAAGTTCGAATTGCTGCGGGCGTTCCTCGGCGGCCTGCCCGAGCACGCCGCGGTGCGCCTCGCCAGGGCGGTCGAGATCGACCGGCTGCTCGACGGCAAGGCTCTGCCGCACGATCTGATTCTGGACAGTCTGCGCCCGATGCTGTCCAAGTCGAGCATGGTGGTGCGGACGCCGACGCCGCTGCGTCTGTTCTGCCGCCCCTTCGAAGACCTTCTCTACTCGGGGCCGCACAAGGAGAAGCAGAAGGGCCGCATCATGCGCGCCAACGTCGTGCCGACGTGGAACTGGCTTTCGTCGAAGGTCATCCACGATGAGGTGCGGCTTTATGCGGACGAGGTCCGGTCGCTGGTAGTGGGCGGCCGCGCCGTCGATGCCCTCGACCGGGCTTGCCGGTTCTGGCCGGTCGCCGGCGAGGCGCTGCGCCATGCCTTGCAGATGAATCCGACGGATGCGCGCGCCGCGCTCGGCGGCGATGTCGCCGTGGCCGACGCCCACGAGATGGCGCTCATGCTGCTGGCGGGATCGTCGATGCTCGCGGTGCAGGCGCTGATGCCGCGGCGCATGCCGTCCATGTCCGAGGAGACCGTGTGGGAGCTGCGCCGGATTTACGACCAGGTGGTGGCGACGGTGGTGGACGCGGCGCCGTTCGTGCCTGTGGTGGCGATGCGGCGCCTGGCGAAGCCGTGGGAGGCGCTCAAGCTGGCGCTCAACGTTACGCGGCAGACTCAGGACACGCTGATCTCCTCCACCGACATGGGCCTAGTCGGCGACATCCTGTTCGCCGACCTCGAGGACCACCGCGCCGCCATCATGGCCACGCGCCATCCCAATTTCGATGTCGACGCCTTCGTGCTGCAGCTCACCGGCTTCACCAACATCTCGAGTGCCATCGTCAAGGAAGTCGAGATCCTGCGCCGGGGAAAATGGGGCCAGCGGCTGCTGAGCGACCGTGCCGCCGTCGGCTCGGTGATGGACACGTTCATGGAGCGCGCGCCCAAGGAAATCGCCGCGGCCCTGCCCACGCATAGGAGCGGCTACACCGGCGGTCCGCGCGTGCCCGACTTCTCGCGCCTTCCCGATGCCGATCGCATCGACCGGGCGCGCCGCTACGGCAGGCTCCTCGCCGCCACGAAGCTGCTCGCGGTGCCGGGATCGTTCGGCGCCAAGTACCAGGACGCGGTGGACGAAGCCATGCAGGTCCTGCGCGGCTACAACGAGGACGTGATCAAGGAATTGCGCAGCGCGGACGGCGCCCGGCGGGAGATCGTGGAGCATCAGTACCAGCTCGCTCTCGAGCTGACACAATGCGTCTTCGGCGACGAAGAGGCTGAACTGTTGCGCCGTCGCGGCAAGGCCGCAGCCGCTCCCGCCGCAGCGGCGTAAGTTCTCGCTCCACAATCATTGCGAGAATGACGCCCCAGGGGCCCTGCGAAATCCCGATCCGCTATACGGATTTTGTGTTCCGAAGATTTTTTTCGCCGCGAGGGATGAAAGACACGGTTCCATCCGTTCTCGCACGGGAATTCGTGACGCCTTGTTTACAAGCGCCGGCGCATCCACGATTCTCGGAGTCGAGGTATTCTTAGGGGAGTTCTTCCGTGAAACGAACGGTATTCTTGGCGGCCCTGCTGGCGACCACGGCGGGGGCGTACGCGCAAAGTCCGATCAACTGGCCTCAGGACATCAACTGGCAGATCGACACGGGTTTCGACTATTCGAGCGGCAAGTACGGCGGCACCGAGGCGACCGACGTCTTGAGCGTGCCGGTGGACCTGCGACTTCAGATGGACCGCTTCCGGCTGGAGGCGACCATGTCATATCTTGATGTGAAAGGTCCCGGCGTGGTGGCCGGCGGCGTCGTCGTGGGCGGCACCGGGCCGGTGACGACGCGCTCGGGTCTCGGCGATCTCAATGTCGGCGCGGCTTTCCTTCTCAACAAGGACGGCGATGCTCCGGCGATCGAACTGGAAGGCATCGTGAAGGTGCCGACGGCGGGCAGCGGGCTCGGCACGGGCCAGTATGACTACCTGGCGCAGGTCAATCTCTACCACAGCTTCACGCCGCGCTTCATGCTGTTCGGGTCGGCCGGCTACCAGTGGCTCACGAGCTTCCCGACCGTGGCGCTTGAGAGCGGGCTGATCGCCACCGGCGGTGCCAATTTCAAGACGAGCGACGATACCAGCATCGGCTTCACGGCGAGCTATCACCAGCAATACTACGCAGGTCTTGGCGATGTGTACGCCCTGTCGCCCTATGTCTTGTGGAACGTCGTTCCCAACTGGCGCGTTACAGCATACGGGACGTTCGGCCTCAGCAAGGCAAGTCCCGATTACGGCGCTGGTCTGCGCCTCATCTTCTATCGCTGAAACTTTCACTGGTGCTGAGGCCCCGTGACATTTTGCGGATGAAAAAGGGATCTTTTTGCTGAAAGGAGCAGGCAAATGAAATTCATCCTCTTGGGGACGGTGGCCATCGTGGCCTTCGCGACTGTTGCCTGGGCGCATCCCGGCGGCGGCATGGGCGGCATGATGGGCGGCGGTCCGCCGGCAGGTGTGACGATGGGTCCCCCGGCCGGTGCGAACGGTCATGGCGACGTCAACGGCGACGCGATCGGCAACTCGGCCGACGTCAACGGCCAGGCGCACGCTAGTGCCGGCTCCGACTCGGCCGACGTCTCGGGCAACGCGGAGAGCGAGAGCCACGACAAGAACGCCGATACCGACACCGCCACCTCGTCGCAGATCAAGGCGGCCAACGAGCTCGGCAAGCTCAATGCGGTGCACGCCAATGCCATGGCGTTGAAACACGCTTCGTCGAAGTCGACGGTGGGCGCCATCGCGACGTACGACCAGCAGATGAAGGCGGCGCTGGCGCTGAACGATGCGACGGCGCAGGCCAATGCGATCACGGCCGCGCGCCAGCAGCTCGCCACGTCCACAGGCATGACGTTGACCGCTTCGATGGTGACGAAGATCGATGGCGATCTCGGCATCAGCGGCGCTTCGTCGAGCCTTGGGACGACGCACTAGAATCCGCGTCGGTCTCTGACGTCTTTGTAATGCGAGGGGGAGGGCTTTCGGTCCCTCCCCTTTTCGTTTTCCGCGCAAGCAGGGCTGCGCGTGTTTCTTGCGACGGCATGGCCGCGGGCCTATACCGAGGTGCCGGAGAGTGATTTGCATGACGCCGCAGGCTGCGTTCGAAGACCTGAATAGAATTGCGGGTATTGCTCCTCTCGGCACGCCGTCTTTTCCGGGCCCTGAATCCGTCGTGCCGTCGCCGTTTCGCTTGGCGACGGCGTCGGCCGCGGCGCTGGGTTTTGCGGCGGCTGCGGCGGCCGAGATTTGGCGGTTCCGCGGCGGCGAACGGCAGTCGATCGAGGTCGATCTTCAGGCTGCCGCTGCTTCCCTGGCGTCATGGTCGCTGACCCGGCGCAATGGCGAATCGCTGACGCCCGGCTCGCAGGGGCCGACCACCGGGTTTTATCAATGCGCCGACGGGCGCTGGCTCTATCTCAAGGGCTGCTTCCCGCATCTTGCAGCGCGCACGCTCGATCTCTTGAACGCCCAGGACACGCGGCAGGCGGTGATGGAGGGGGTGGCCAAATGGAATGCCCAGGCCCTTGAAGACGCCCTTGCCTTCATGCAGCTCTGCGGCGCCATGGTGCGCAGTGAAAAGGACTGGCGCGGCTCGGTTCCGGCGCGCGTGGTCGGCGCGCCCATCGTCCTGCGCAAGATCGGCGCCGCTCCGCCGCTGCGCCTGCCGGACAGCCAATCGCCTCTGGAAGCGCTGCATGTTCTCGATCTGACTCGTGTCATCGCGGGACCGGCCGCGACCCGCATTCTGGCGTCGCACGGCGCCGAGGTGCTTACGCTGCGCGCCGATCGCCTGCCGACCATCGAGGCCTATGATCTCGATCTGAGCGTCGGTAAGCGCTTCTGCCAGCTCGATCTCGAGAAGCCGTCTGACGCCGAGACGTTGCGTCGCCTGGCGCGGGGCGCCGATCTGTTCATCGATTCCTATCGCCCGGGTGCGCTGGCCGGTCTCGGTTTCTCGCCGGCCGCGCTGGCCCACATCGCGCCCGGCATGATCTGCGTCTCGATCTCCGCCTATGGAAGCGAGGGGCCATGGGCCGGGCGACGCGGCTTCGAGGAGGTTGTGCAGGCGGCCACGGGGTTGGCTGCGGAACACGGTGCCTTCCGCGCGGCGCGGGCCAAGCGGCGCGACGCATTGCCCGAAGTGCTGCCGGTGCAGGTTTGCGACTACGTCACGGGCTACCTCGCCGCGGCCGGCGCCATGGCGGCGCTGATCCGGCGAATCCGGGAAGGCGGCAGCTGGCTGGTTCAGGTGTCGTTGGCGGCGACCGCCATGTGGCTGCAATCGCTGGGCCGCATTGACGCGGCCTCGGTGCCGGAACGCTGGAATCCGCGCAACGGACTCGACGCGTATCTCGGATCGTGCGAAACGAAGGTCGGCCGGTTCGAATTGCTCGGGCCGGTCGTCCGGATGTCGAAAACGCCGCCGTTGATGGGCGCGCCGCCGGACCAGGCGGACGCCCCACGCTGGGTTTCCGCGCACGAGGGGACCCATGCCGCCGAAATCCAATCCGCTTAAGCTCAACGCATTGCAGCTGCGCACGCTCACGCTGCTTCAGGGACTCGCGACCATTCCCGATTCCGCACAACGCGAAGCCAATGGCGAGGTCACCGTCATCCGCTTCCCACAGGCCCATGGCGACCATTTCCATCTCGGCAACGCGGTCGTGGCCGCCAAGGACGCCACGGGTCTTTACAACGAGGCGGTCTGGAATGCCTTGTCCCGCAAGGGCCTGGCGCGGGCCGACTGGCCGCATCGCATCACCTTGACCGCATCGGGACTCGGTTACGAGACGGGACTGGCCAACGAGATCTTCCATCGCTCGCCCCATTAGCGACGGAAGCCTCAACTCTCGCCGTTAGAGAGATGTCGGATAACCGGTTTCTTCCCTGACCGGCGCTCCAGCCCCGCGCCCCCCAAGACGCGGCGTCCGGCGCATGGGTAGGTCCGAGCGCCCCCTCGGGCCTACTCAACTCTCTTCAGGACCATGTAGACCTTGAACAACTGCGCGGATTCGGGCGCCGCAAAGAAGGCGTCCAGCTCCTTCGCGTCGGCGGTGATCTTCACGTCGCCAAAATCGCCCGGCTCGACGGTGCCGGCGATTTTTCCCGACTGGATCGCCGCCTTTATCTTGTCCTCGTCAAGCATGTAGAGCGTCAGAGTGCGTCCTTTAAGCGTGTAGCGCAGCGGGAAGGACGCATCCTTCATGGTCCCATCCGCCGGCTTGTTGTCGGAATAAGTCATGACCGCATTGAGGTAGCGGTTGTTGGCCAGCTGCGAGGTCCTGACGTCGAAGGCCATCCATCCGCCTCCCACGCCCTGCGGTGCGCCCACCATGACCGCCACGAAGGGGCCATTCTTGTCCTGGACGAAGTGCAGGTAGACGTCGCCGGTCGAATTGGACTCCGGACCGTGGCCCTTCCACGTCCCGAACAAGGCCGGATCGGCACCCAGGCCTGTGGTGGTCCCGACCGGCGTCTTGCTCGTCACCGGCAGGCAGCCAGCCAGGAGCACGCACAGCAGGGCCGCCGCAAAGCGTTGGATTGTCATGAGATATTCCCCCCGGAAAGGCGCGCTGGACCCAGCGCTCGGGGGTACTATAGTCCTGTGCGCCCATGAACGCACGGAAGCGCCGCCGCGTCCTTTTCGTGCTCGCCCTCTTGGCGGGCGGAGGCTGCGCCGCCGCCTTGGCGGTCGCCGCGCTCAAGGACAACGTACTCTATTTCTACAGCCCCACCGACATTCGCCAGAAGCATGTCGGCGCGGGCGTGGTCTTCCGGATCGGTGGGCTTGTCGAACAGCACAGCGTGAAGAAGGGACCCGGCGCCGACCTGCGCTTTGTCGTGACCGACGGCAAGTCCGGCATTCCCGTGCTCTATCGGGGCGACGTCCCGGCGTTGTTCCGGGAGGGCCAGGGCGTGGTCGCCGCCGGTGAGCTGGATGCGGCAGGTACCTTTCAGGCCTCCCAGGTCCTGGCCAAACACGATGAGAAGTACATGCCGCCCGAAGTCGTGGCCGCCTTGAAGCGCAGCGGCCGCTGGAAGGACGGCACGCCTTGACAGCCCTTGACCCTGTTGCCATGTCCTGGGCATGGCGCGTTATAGGTTCATTATTCTTCAGGGCCTCGGCGCCGTGATTGCCTCTTCTTCATGTTCAAGAAAGAATTGAGCAATCTCGATGGCGTAAGGCTAGCGTGTCGGCTCTCCCAGTATGGAGAAGGTACATCATGCGGAAAGATCAAGTCGTGGATTTCGTGAAGCGGAACAGGCGTTTGGTGGCAGCGTCGTCGGCTGCCGGTGTCATCTTGGTGAGTTTCGGCGCGTTTGCGCTGCTGCCGGAGCGGGCGCCGACGCCGATTTCAACCAGCGCCGTGCGCTATGCCGAGAACCGGTCCGACCGCGCCGAACCGCCCCGCATGGTGGAGAGCGGCTCGCCCTTCAGCTTCGCCGATCTTGTCGAGCGCGTCAGTCCGGCGGTCGTCAGCATCACGGCCGACGAGATTCAACAGGTCAACAGCCAGATCCCGGACAATATCCCCGATCCCTTCTTCCGCCAGTTTTTCCGGCAGTTCGGCCAGCCTCAGGTGCAGCCGCAAACGCAGCGCGCCGTGTCGATGGGGTCGGGCTTCATCATCGACAAGTCCGGCTTGATCGTGACCAACAATCACGTCATCGACGGCTCCAAGAAGATCACGGTGAAGTTGCCTGACGGGCGCAGCTTCGAGGCCAAGCTGGTCGGCACCGATCCGGCGACCGACGTCGCGCTTCTCAAGGTCCATCCCGACAAACCGCTGCCGACCGTCGAGTTTGGCAATGACCGCCAGCTGCGCGTCGGCGACTGGGTGGTTGCGGTGGGCAATCCATTCGGACTGTCGAACACCGTGACCGCCGGCATTGTCTCGTCGATCGGGCGCGACATCAACAACGACCAGCCCTATACGGACTTCATCCAGATCGACGCGCCGATCAACCGCGGCAATTCCGGCGGCCCGACCTTCGATCTGCACGGGCAGGTCGTCGGCATGAACTCGATGATCTTCTCGCCGTCGGGCGGCAGCGTCGGCATCGGCTTCGCCATCCCGGCCTCCACCATCAAGGATGTGGTGGCGCAGCTTGAGGCGCACGGCCATGTCGCGCGCGGCTGGCTCGGCGTCCAAATCCAGAGCGTGACGCCCGAGATGGCGGCTTCGCTCGGCCTCACCCAGCCCAAGGGGGCGATCGTCGCCGGTATCGTGCCGGACAGCCCGGCGGCTCGCGCCGGCTTGCGCCAGGGTGATGTCGTCCTCGGTGTGAACGGTCACGAGATCGAAGACTCCCGCGACATGACCCATCGCGTCGCGCAGCTTCCGGCCGGCAAGTCCGCGAACTTTGCGATCTATCGCGATGGGAAGAGGGACAATGTGGCGATCGTCATCGGCCTCAAGAAGGAGGACCAGATGGCGTCACTCGGCCAGCAGCAGGGGCCGGAGTCCCCGGCGGCAGCCGTGACCGGCAAGGCCATGGGATTGGCACTGTCGGCCGTCACGCCCGATGTGCGTCGCGCTTACAATCTCGGCGACAGCGTCCAAGGTGTTCTGGTCACCAAGGTTGATCCCGACAGCGACGCTGCCGACAAGGGCTTGCAGCCCGGCGACATTCTCCTGTCGGTCAACAATCATGCGGTGCGTTCGCCGCAGGACGTCGAGAAGAGCGTCGCTGCGGCGCATTCTGCCGGCCGCAAGAGCATGCTTCTATTGGTATCGAGCGACGGCACCTCGCATTTCGTCGCGGTGGACATCGGTAAGACCTGAGTTTGTTGCGTACCGGGCCTCGTTCTTGCGTAACAGGACGGTGCCCGGCCCCCGCGCCGGTGGTGGCGGCCCCATCCCCCCGTTGCTGCCGCCGGCGCGGACCCTTTTTTCACCAATGAGCGGAGGCGGGCATGCGCATCCTCGTCGTTGAAGACGATCTCGAGGCGCAGCGCTATTTGGTCAACGGGCTGAAGGAAGCCGGGCATGTCGTCGACGATGCCGCCGACGGCGATACCGGCCTGACGCTCGCCTTGTCGCGCCCCTACGATGTCGCGATCATCGACCGCATGCTGCCCAGGATGGACGGCCTCAACGTGGTGGCCGAGATGCGCGAGCATGGCAACACCATGCCGGTCCTGTTCCTCAGCGCCTTGTCGGAAGTTGATGACCGCGTGAAGGGGCTCAAGGCCGGCGGCGACGACTATCTGACCAAGCCTTACGCCTTCGTGGAGCTGTTGGCGCGCATCGACGCCCTGATGCGGCGGCGCTCGCCGTCGTCGGTCAAGACCAAGCTGTCGGTGGGCGATCTCGAGCTTGATCTTCTGACGCGCACGGCGACGCGGGCGGGGCGGGCCATCGATCTGCAGCCGCGCGAGTTCCGCCTGCTCGAATATCTCATGCGCCATGCCGGGCAGGTGGTGACGCGCACGATGCTGCTCGAGAGCGTGTGGGAATACCATTTCGATCCTCAGACCAACGTCATCGACGTGCATGTGTCGCGACTGCGCGCCAAGATCGACAAGGGCTTTGAGGCGCCGCTGCTCCATACCATCCGCGGCGCGGGCTACATGATCCGTGCGCGGTAGCGACCTCCGCCACTGGGTGCCTGGCATTTTTCACACCCAGGCCTTCCGCATTGTCCTCGTCTATGTCTTCGTGTTCGCCGTGTCGGCCACGGCGCTGGTGGGCTTCACCTACTGGTATACCGAGCGGTCGCTGGACGCGCAGACGGACCAGATTGTCGATGCCGAGCTGTCGGAACTCTCCGATCGTTACCTGCGCCTCGGTCTGCTGGGGCTGATCGACGAAGTCGACAATCGCTGGATGCACGGCGGCACCAGCCTTTACATCCTTGCCGATGCCAGCGGTCAGCGCATTACGGGCAACCTTCTGCAGTGGCCGAGTGGAGTCCAGCGCACCGGCGATTTCGCCGAATTCGATTATCAGCGCACGGTTCAGGGCAACCTGGTGACGCGCCGCGCTCGCGGCGAGGCCGTCGTGCTGGCGGGCAGCTTCCGGCTTCTGGTCGCCCGCGACGTCTATGAACGGCATCTGACGCGCCGGCTGTTCACCACGACTTTGCCTTGGAGCGTCGGCTTGATGCTGCTCTTCGGCCTCGTCGGTGGCGCCCTGATGAGCCGCAATGTTCTGCGACGCCTCGACTCCATCAACCGCACGAGCGCGGAAATCGTGGCAGGCGATTTCTCGCGCCGCGTGCCGCTCACCGATGCCCACGACGAGTTCGACGCCCTTGCCGAAAATCTCAACCGCATGCTGGATCGCATCGAGCGGCTGATGAAGGGCATGCGCGAAGTCGTGGACTCCGTGGCGCACGATCTGCGCACGCCGCTCAACCGGCTGCGCAATCGGCTCGAGGAAACGCAGCGCAAGCTTGAGGCCGACAGTCCGTTCCAGGAGGAGATCGACGCCGCCATCGCCGAGACGGATCGCCTGATCGGCACCTTCAACGCCCTGCTTCTGATCGCCGAGGCGGATTCGGGGGCGGCGCGCGGCGCCATGACCGCGATCGATCTGCGCGCGGTCGTCGCCGATGTCGCCGAACTCTATGCTCCGCTGGCGGAGGAGAAGAACGTGGCGCTGGAAGTCCTGCCGGCCGGCGCGCTCAGCGTCGAGGGCAACCGCAGCCTGATCAGCCAGGCGTTGGCCAATCTCATCGACAACGCCATCAAGTACACGCCGGACGGCGGACGCATTGCCGTCTCCCTCGGTGAAACGCCGTCAGGCATCGATCTGGCGGTGGCGGATACGGGACCCGGTATTCCGGCTTCGGAGCGCGCCAGGGTCTTGGAACGGTTTGTCCGGCTCGAATCGAGCCGGAACTCGCCGGGCACCGGCCTGGGCCTCAGCCTCGTGGCGGCCGTCGCCAAGCTTCATGGCGCCCAGCTCACGTTGGGTGACGCCGAGCCCGGCCTCAAGGCCACTCTCTCCTTTCCGCGCGCGCGCAAATCGCGCGAGATCGGCGAATAACAGGCAATTGCCGCGACTCGATCTGTGGACCTAATATTGGACTCGATGAAGTTCGCCTTTTCCGCTGCATCGCTGCCCAAGCCCTTCGATTCTGCGCGCGCCGCTCGCACCTTCGAGCGGTTGGCGGAGCTGGGATACCGGCCGCAGGGCGATGTCGCCGCCTTGCTCGAGGGGGCCTTTGGCAACAGTCCGTTCCTCTGCCGCCTGGCGCTGCGCGAGCACGCCTTGCTGGACAAGCTGTTCGCCGATGGGCCGGCAGTCGTCGTCGAGCAGGCTATCAGCGATGCGTCTGCCGCTGCACGATGCAACAAAGAAACCGAGGCAATGAAGTGCCTGCGCGAATCAAAGCGGCGCGCCGCCCTCGCCATTGCGCTGGCCGACATCGCTGAGGTCTGGCCGCTCAACGAGGTGACGTGTGCCTTGACCCGGTTCGCCGACGCGGCGGTGCGCGGTGCCCTGGGTTTCGCCTTGCGTGAAGCGTCTTGCGGGACCCCGCTCGAAGGCCAGGACGGCACCGCGCTTGAGGCGTCGACCGGACTCGTCGTCCTCGCCATGGGAAAATACGGCGCCTTCGAGCTCAATTATTCCAGCGACATCGATCTCATTGTCTTCTACGAGTCGGAGCGCTTCCCGTTCCAGAAGCGAGGCGATCCCCGCGGCGCCGCCGTCGATATCGTCAAGAAGCTCGTCAAATTGATCGGCGAGATTACCGTCGACGGTTACGTGTTCCGTGTCGATTTGCGGCTGCGCCCGGACGCGGGCGCCACCCAGATCGCGATCTCGACCGAGGCGGCCGAGGCCTATTACGAGGGCATGGGTCAGAACTGGGAGCGTGCCGCCATGATCAAGGCGCGCCCCTGCGCCGGCGATCTCGGCGCCGGCGGTCGGTTCATCGCCGCCATCGAACCTTTCGTGTGGCGCCGCAATCTGGACTTTGCCGCGATCGAAGACATCCATTCGATCAAGCGGCAGATCCACGCCCATCGCGGCCATCATGAGATCGCGGTGGCCGGCCACAACATCAAGCTCGGCCGCGGCGGCATCCGCGAGATAGAATTTTTCGTGCAGACCCAGCAGCTGATCCTCGGCGGACGCGATCCGAGCCTCAGACGGCGCGGCACGCTTGATGCCCTCGCGGCGCTGCTGTCAAAGGACCGTGTCAGTGAAGCGGCGGCCGACGATCTTGCGGAATCGTACCGTTTCCTGCGCACGCTCGAGCATCGCCTGCAGATGGTGGAGGACGAGCAGACGCACACGGTTCCGAAGTCGGACGAGGGCGTCGCACATATTGCGGCCTTCCTGGGTTTTCGTACGACTGAAATGTTCGCGGCGGCGCTGAGGCAGGAGCTGGAGACCGTGCAGGGCCATTACGCGCGGCTGTTCGAACGCGCCGCCCCCTTGGCCGCGGACAGCGGCAGTCTGGTCTTCACCGGCGTCGAGGACGATCCAGAGACGCTGCAGACGCTAGTGCGCATGGGCTATCGCGACGCGGCCCATGTTTCGAGCGCCATCCGGGGCTGGCACCACGGTCGCATCCGCGCCATGCGCAGCTCGAGAGCCCGTGAGCTCCTGACCAAGCTGGTGCCTGCGCTGCTGGCGGCGCTTGCCGCCACGGCTGATCCCGACGCCGCCTTCGCCCAGTTCGATCGCTTCCTCACCAACTTGCCGGCCGGCGTACAGCTGTTCTCGCTGCTCTTGGCGCATTCGGAGATGCTGCGCCTGCTGGCCGAAGTGATGGGGTCTGCACCGCGGCTGGCCCAGCATCTGTCGCGCGCCCCATCGACGCTTGATGCCCTGCTCGACCCCGGGTTCCTGCACGCCTTGCCCGACCGCAAGGCGCTCGACGTCCAGTTTGACGCCCTGATCGCGCGCGCCGGCGGTTATGAAGGGGCGCTCGATGCCGCGCGCCGCTTCGCCAAGGAGCAGATATTCCGCGTCGGCGTGCAGGTGATCGAAGGTACGGCGCCTGCCGATGCGGCCGGCCCCGCCTTTGCGTCCGTCGCCGAATGCATCACTTGCGGTCTCCTTGATCGCGTGGACGAGGAGCTGGCGGCCTCGGCAGGCATGGTGCGTGCCGGTGCGTTCGCCGTCATAGCGATGGGCAAGCTCGGTGGGCGCGAGATGACCGCCGGGAGCGACCTCGACCTGATCTTCGTCTACGACGCACCCGCCGACGTGGAGGCCTCGAACGGTCCGAAGCCGTTGGCGACGAGCCTCTATTACGGGCGGCTGGCGCAGCGGCTGATCGCGGCGCTCACCGTGCCCACCGCGGAAGGCGTGCTCTACGAGGTTGACATGCAGCTCAGGCCCACGGGCAACAAGGGACCTGTCGCCGTGAGCCTCGAATCCTTCAGGCGCTATCATGAAGCGGAGTCCTGGACCTGGGAACGCATGGCGCTGACGCGCGCGCGCCTCATCGCCGGCCCTTCCGAGTTGCGCGAGAACCTCGAGGCGATCATCCGTACCACGCTCTGCCGGCCGGTGGCGTGGTCCACGCTGCGCGGTGATGCGCGCGAGATGCGCGCCAAGGTCGCCGCGCAGTACCGGGGTCGCAATCCCTGGGACCTCAAATACGCGCCCGGCGGGCTGATGGACATCGAGTTCACCGTGCAGACGCTGCAGCTGCGCCACGCGCCCGACGCCCCGGACCTGCTGTCGCCGAACACCCTCGACGCGCTCCACCGGCTCGAGCGGGCGGGCGCCTTGGAGGCGGATGCCGCCGCCGACTTGGCCGATGCCGCGCGGTTGCAGCACGCGCTGGCGCAGACGCTTCGCATCGCGCTCGAAGGCCCTCTGGACCCCGACGCGGCGACCCCCGGCCTCAAGATGCTGCTGGCGCGCGCCGCCGGGCTTGAAAGCTTCGAGGAAGTCCAGCGCCGCTTGGCCCATGTGCAGGCGGCCGCCCGGCGGCAGTTCGAGCGGGCGCTGGGTTAGACGGAGGTGCGCGGGCGGGCGCCACCGGCTTGCCGGGAGCCGAGGATTGTCGGGTTCTCAGGCCTCGGCGGACGGCGCACGCCCCGCCGGGGGCTGCCGCCAACATGGCCGGCCGGTTGTATCTGCCCGCCGGAATTGCCTTTGGCCTGCCGGATGAATGGCGTTGACCAAGGGTGCGCCGACGACTTGAATCCGGGCCGAGGCTGGGCCATAACCCGCCTCCCACTTGGACGCGGGCGTAGCTCAGGGGTAGAGCATAACCTTGCCAAGGTTAGGGTCGGGCGTTCGATTCGCCTCGCCCGCTCCAAGTAGATCAAGAAAATCAAAGATTTGTCTGAGGGCGCGCCAAGCGCCCTTTTTGCTGTCCGCGCCGGGGAAGCATCGCGAGAGCGACCGGCGGGCGATCAGCTTGGCGCGAACGTGGGGCTGAAAGGAACGTCCTGCTCAGGGGCCGACAAAGCCTCTATTTCCTTCCTCGCAACGATCCCGCAGCGGATACCCCACATCGGCGATGATGCCGCAGGGCGGCGAACGCAATGGGGCTTGTCACCAGCTAAAAGAAATATCTAGTATATATGTTATAGGCAACGACCTCAGGCGGCGGTGCGTCACATGTTCGGATCGGTGGTTTCCCGCTGGACCATGCTTCACTTCTGGGCGGCGTTCGGTTTGTTCGCGCTGGCCCAAGCGGCGATGGCGCTGGGATTTGCCTATCCTGACGTGCCGCTGTTCGCCCCCACGACATTGGCTGTCGTGCATCTTCTCACCATCGGCTGGATCACCGTGCTGATGTTGGGAGCCCTGCATCAGTTTCTGCCCGTCATCACGGCCCAGAGGATCGTGGCCGGCAGATCGGCGCTGATCTCGCTGGTCGCCATCCTCGGCGGCCTGTGCGGTATGGAAGCGGGCTTCCTCGCGATGGGCGGGGTGTTGCCGATGGCCTGTCTGATATGCCTTCCGGTCGGCGGCACGTTGGTGCTCGTCGGCCTGGTCACGGCGTCGGGCGTGCTCGCCCGGATTTTGTGGCGCACGCGGCCGCTTCCCTTCTCGGCGCGCTTCGTCGCCGTGGGGCTCGTCTTTCTGCTCGTCACGGCCGCGATGGGGATCGTGATGGGCCTGGTGTTCGCTTACCCGGACCTGGTGCCGTGGCCCGAGGCACTCTCGACCGGCTTCCATCTGCACCTGCTGGCCGGGCTCGTCGGCTGGTTCACTTTGACGGCCATCGGCGTCAGCTATCGGCTGCTCAGCATGTTCACGCTGGCGCCGGAGGAGCGGGGTGGGATCGGTACCGCCGTCTTCGTGCTGAGCGCCGGCGGCACAGCAGCGGCGTGGCTCATCGGCCTTGCCAATGCCGCGGGCTTGGCCGTTCCGGGCGAGACGGCTGCCCTTGGCGCGGCCGCAACGGGCGTTGCGCTCTACTTCGTCGACATGATCCGGCTCTATCGCGCGCGCCGCCGCCGCAAACTTGAGCTCAACACATCCATGGCCGTGCCGCCGCTTGCTGCATTTGCGGCCTGTCTCGTGGGAGTGTTGGCGATTGCCGCGGGAGATGATGCCTTCATTGGGCCGGTCGCTTATCTCTTCATTTTTGGCTGGCTGTCCGGTCTGGGGCTCAGTCAGCTCTACAAGATCGTCCCGTTCCTCACCTGGCTGCAGCGCTATGGCCATCTCCTCGGCAAGCAGGACGTACCACGCGTCCAGGACCTGGTCGATGAGCATCGCGACCGGCCGTGGTTCTGGCTCTATTTTGCGGCCGTTGCCTTCGGATTCCTCGCGGGCCTGGCTGGCTGGACGTTGGTCTGGCGCCTTGCCATCGCGACACACCTCGCGGCCACGCTGATGATTGCGCGGGCCCTTTGGCTCGCGCGGCGGCCTCAAGCTCCAACCTTGGGTCGGGAAAGGCCCATGGGACCGCGCCATTTCGGCATTCTTCCCTATCCGCACGGAGGTACTGTTCGATGACTGAGAATTCTCTTGTGACCGTCGACGTTCGCGAGACGTTGAAAGCAGGCGGAGAACCCTTCTCCGACATCATGAAGGCCGTGGCGGCGCTCAAACCGGGGCAGGGGGTCAAGCTGCTTGCCATCTTCAAGCCGGTGCCGCTGTTCGCGGTGATGGCCGAGAAGGGCTTCAGACACAGCGAGCGCGAAATCGGAGGCGGCGACTGGGAGGTCATCTTCACGCCGGCCGGCGCTTGATCTGCCGGGTGCCGTCCATGATCCGTCTCGATTTACGCGACCTCGAGCCGCCCGAGCCGATGCGGCGGGCACTCGAAGCGGTGGAGGGCCTCGGCCTCAGCGACGTCCTCGAGATCGTCACCGATCGCGAACCGATGCTGCTGCACAGAGAACTTGAGCGGCGCGGCCACCGCTACGTAGCCAGCTGCTTAAATGGGGGCTTCACGACTACCGTTCGCCGCGCCAGGGAGACGAAGCCATGACCACGGCCGCCGAGGTCAAAGAAGCGCTGAAACAGGTGATCGATCCCGAACTTGGATACAACATCGTGGACCTCGGCCTCGTTTACGACGTCGACGTCGACTGCGATCTGGTCCGCATTCTGCTCACCACGACAACCAAGGGCTGCCCTGCCACGGAATTCATCCGAAGCGGTGTCGAAGATTGCGCTGCTGGCGTCGCCGCCAAGGTCGAGGTCACCATGACCTGGGACCCACCGTGGACTCCCGAAAAGATGAGCGATATGGCCAAGGAGCATTTCGGGGTGTCCACGGAACGCACGAGCGCGTGGCGGTGAACATCGCTGCTCCCCGGCCAGAAACACCGTCTTTGCGGGCACTCAACCGGCTCTTCATCGAGGCGCTTCGGGCGCTGCACGCGCGCGGCGAGGGGGACTTCGCATGCCGCCTTGCCGCGAAAGCCTGGAGTGTCTCGCGCACGTCATGTCCGGCGGAGGCCGACAGGCTGACCGCGACCCTGCACGTTCTAGTTCGTCCACTAAAGAAGGAGAAGTCCATGTCAGAACCCCAACAACTCGATGTCCGCCGGCTGCCGCCGCCGCAACGCCATGCGCTGATCTTCGAGACCTGCGGCAAGCTCGGTGCCGGCGATGCCGTCATGCTCGTCAATGACCACGATCCTAAGCCGCTCTACTACCAGTTCGAGGCAGAGCATCCTGGTCGCTTCGGCTGGGAATATGTCGAGGCGGGGCCCGAAGTGTGGAAGGTCCGCATCAGCCGCAAGGCTGCGTAGAAGCCCGACGTCGGCACGCATTCGCAGAAGCCCGAATCCTCCTCCATGGTTGCCAATGCGAAGTGCGTGCCGGCGGCGCGGGCCATGCCGCGGTGCATGGTGCGAGGCAAGTGACCCCATAATCGTCTTTGACGGCGGCACCGCCTCGAAAGGCCAACGAACGCATGCGACTTACGCTGCAGACCGACTACGCGCTGCGGATACTTATGTTTGCTGGTATCAGGGGCGATGCTTTGTCGACGATCGACGAGATCGTGACACGTTTCGACATCTCCCGGGGTCATGCCATGAAGGTCGTCCATCGCCTCGGTCAGAAGGGCTATCTCAGGACGGTCCGCGGCAAGAACGGCGGCATGCGCCTGGCGCGGATTCCCTCGCAGATCAATGTCGGTGCCGTCGTCCGTGACATGGAGGGGGAACTGGGCGTTCTGGGCTGTTTGCAGGACGAGAAGGAATTCTGCCGCATCCAGACCTGTTGCGTTCTGCGCGGCGCGCTGCATGAGGCGACCAAAGCCTTCCTCACCGCCCTCGACGTCCTAACCATCGCAGACCTCATCAAGCCACACCGGTCGATGACCAAGCTCCTCGATCTCGATCGCTCGATCGTACGATCTTCCAGACTGCGTTAGCTGAGGGAACTGCGTCGTCGATACGCTGCCCATGCGCGATGCGGACCTCCTGACGTGTTCCACTTGCCGCTGGTCGATCAGCGGATTAGCCTTTTGCAGCTTCGCAGCACTCGTTTCCTGCCAGGAGGGATGTCATGGCTGTTGATATCGAGAACGTTTCGCCAGCCCCGTACGACCCCGTCAGCAACGTGCTCAAATGGATTCTGCTCGCCGTCGCTGTTCTGACCTTTGCCCTCATGGCTTGGGCGACCTGGATCACGTATCGCCTCGCGCCGCCGCAGCCGGACCGCTTCGTAACGCGCGACGGCGCGCAGCTGATGTCGGCCAGCGACATCCTTGCCGGAAAGGCCGGGTTCCAGAAGGCCGACCTGATGGACTACGGCAGCCTATATGGCATGGGCTCGTATTACGGTGAGGATTACACGGCCTCGGTACTGGTGCGTTTGGCAACGCAAACCCAGGAACATCTCGCGCTTCACGCCACCGGACGCTCCTATGACCGCTTGACGGAGTTGGCGCGCGCGCCGCTCGATACCGAGATGCGCGCCGAACTGCAGCACATCGATCTGACGAAACCGGTCGTGGTGCTGCCCGATGCGCTGGCAGCAGCGCTCCGAGACGAGCAGGCCGAGCTGACCTCGGTGCTCAATACCGCGAATCCAACCCTGGGCTGGACTCCGGCCTACAGCCTCACGGGTGATGACGGCCTGCACACGGCCGACTTCCTTATCTATTCCGCGCTGACGACCGTGGCGCGCCGTCCGGGCGTGAGCTGGTCGTGGACCGAGAATTGGCCTTACGAACCGCTGGTAGGCAACACGCCGACCACCAACACGTTCCGCTGGACCTGGATCAGCTTCTGCTTCACCTTCCTGATGTTCGGTGTGGTGCTCTTCATCTACGAGTTCTGGCTCAACAACCCCGATGAAGCGCCCATGGATCCGGTGCTCGCGAATTTCGGGCCGCTCACCGCAAGCCAGCGTCGCATCGGCAAGTACTTCCTGATCGTGGCACTGGTGCTGCTGCTGCAGATCGTTGCCGGCACGATCATGGCGCATTCCTATTATGATCGCACCAGCTTCTACGGCATTGATATCAACCGCTGGTTCCCGTTCAATTTCCTCCGCGACGTGCACATCCAGTCACCGATCATCTGGATCGGATTGTCGTGGATTGGCGCCGGCTTGTTCCTCGCGCCGGCGATCGCCGGCGGCCGCGAGGCCCGCGGGCAAGGCATGCTTGTCGACTTCCTCTTCTGGGTGACGCTGATCGTGGTCGCCGGAGCGCTTCTGGGCGACTACTTCGGAATCATGGGCGGCATCCGGAAGGGTTGGTTCTGGTTCGGCAACCAGGGCCTTTCCTACATCCAGCTCGGGCGCGCCTGGCAGATCGGCTTCTTCGCCGGCCTGTTATTATGGAGCATTCTGGTGTTTCGCGCCCTTTGGCCGTCACGCGAATCCCTGGCGCTTGCGACGCGGCAGTTCTGGACCGGTCGCATCCGCCTCGAAAACCTGATCTGGGCGTCGACCATCAACATCGCAGTCCTCTACGCCTTCGGCATGATACCGCTGACCGGCATTGAAAAGTCCTTCACCATCACCGATTTCTGGCGTTGGTGGGTGGTGCATCTCTGGGTCGAGCAGTCGTTCGAATTTTTTGCGGCCGCAATCAGCGCCTATCTGTTGATGGCCGTCGGTCTCGTGTCGCGCAAGCTCGCCGAAAGGGCCGTCTATTTCGAGCTCATCCTGATCTTTCTGGGCGGCGTCATCGGCACCGGCCATCACATCTACTGGGCGGGAGGGCCCAGCATGTGGGTACCCATGGGCAGCATGTTTTCCTTCATCGAAGTGTTGCCGCTCGTCCTTCTCATCATCGAGGCAATCAACCATTACCGGCTCATCCGCGGACGGGCGCAGTTCCACTACGGCGTTGCCTATACCTACATCATCGGCGCCGCGTTCTGGAATTTCGTGGGAGCCGGTGTGTTCGGCGGCGGCACGCTCAATGCGCCGCTCGTCAACTATTACGAGCACGGCACGTTCCTGACCCTCAACCACGCTCACACGGCATTGTTCGGGGCGTTTGGCCTGTTGGCGATCGGGCTGGTCTATTTCTGCCTGCGCTATGCCGCAAGCGAGCGCGGCGTCTTCACGGAGCGCAACGGCATAATTGCCTTCTGGTTGTACAACGCGGGTCTGGTGCTGTGGATCGTCCTCAACTTCTTCCCCATCGGCTGGCCGCAGCTTGATGCGGTATTCGAGCACGGTCTCGCATATGCCCGCAGTACCGACTTCTACGACAAGACTCTACTGTGGCAGTGGATGCGCCTGCCCGGCGACGTGGTGTTTGCGGCCGGCGCTCTGCTGATGGCGTGGGACTTCTTCATCAAGTTGGGTCCGCTCCTGCCCCGGTTTCTGCGATGGCGGCAGGCCGAGACTCAGCCGGCTGAGTGACCGGACAAAGGCCAAGCCGTCATGCGACGGGAAATTGCATCGGCGGTCGGCGTGGGCGCTGCGCCGGCCTATCCCATGACGACGACGACATCGTTGATGCTGCCCGCCGCCTGCTGAGCGACTACCGGGCCGGCCGGCAGGCCGTTCAGCGTGATCGCCGCAACGCCCCGGCACACGCCGTGTGGATTGCGAACCTCGATGCGGTAGACAGCATCCCGCCAGCGGCGCGCCACGCTGAAGCCTTGCCAATGTGGCGGGATGCACGGATCGATGATCAGCGCCGCAAAACCCGGCCGGACGCCGAGGATCCACTTGGTCACCGCCGTGTAATTCCAGCCGGCGCTGCCCGTCAGCCAGGGATGGCGCGCGCGTCCGTGGGCCTTGTGTTCTGCGCCATAGATGAACTGGCAATAGCTGTAGGGTTCGGCCTGACGGATCTCGATCTTGTCGTTCTGATCGTAGGGCAGCAGGGCGTCGTAGAAGCGTAGCGCGCGTTCGCCCTGACCGAGCTTGGCTGCCGCGATCACGGCCCAGGGATTGGGATGGCTGAAGATCGCGCCATTCTCCTTGATGCCTTTGTAGACGCGGCCCATGAATCCGATCTCGTCGTTGGGCTTGGAGAAGCTGGGCTGCAGCAGGTGAAGGCCCCAGGGGGTGTAAAGCAGCTCATCCATCGCCGCCACGGCGCTTTCGGCCCTCTCCGGCGCCGCAACGCCCGAGAGCACGGCCCAGGTGTTGCTCTCGATGAAGATCTTGGCTTCCTCATTGGCCTCGGTGCCGATCTTGAGACCGGAAGCGGTGGTGCCGCGGGCATACCATTTGCCGTCCCAAAGCTCGCGCTCGCAGGCGGCGCGGACGCGGTCGGCGAGGATGCGGTATTCTTCCGCGTCGGCTCGGCGGCCCAGATGCTCTGCTGCTTCCACGAAACTGAGCAGCGCCCAGTGATGCAGGAAACTGACCATGGCGCTCTCACCGCCGCCGAGATTGAGGCAGTCGTTCCAGTCGGCGCGCAACCCGAGGCAAATGCCGGACGGCCCCACCTGCTTGGCGCTGAAGTCGAGGCCCGCCTTGATGTGTTCCCACACGGTGGCTTCGCCCGCGTCGGCATAAGGCACGACCTCGTCGAAGAAGCCCGTGTCGCCCGTCTCCTTGACGTATTCGCAGATCGAAGGGATCAGCCACAAGTGATCGTCGGAGCACGCGTGGTCGAGGCCGTGGATGTAGCTCGATTTAGCCGGCGCGTGCGCGATGGTTGGGCTCTTGAACGTCGGTTTCTCGCCAGGCTTGAACCAGTCCGGATTGAACAGGTGCAGGCCATAGCCGGCGCTGACTTGGCCGTGCAGGAGTTCTCCGATACGCTCCTTGACCTTGGCGGGGCTGGTGTGGGGCACCGCCATGATGTCCTGGCCAGTGTCGCGATATCCCAGCCCGGTGCGTCCGCCCACTTCGATGAAGCTGGCGAAACGGCTCCAGTGCACGCAGGTTTCGGCCTGGTACAGCGTCCAGATGTTGGCCATGGTATCGAGGCCCGGGTGCGGGGTCTTGGCTTGGAAGACCGCGCATTTCTCATCCCAGTAATGCCTCAGGTCGGCGAATGCGGCGTCGACGTTGGCGAGCTTGGAATACTTTTCCCTCTTCTGCAGGCCGACGGAGCGGTTGCCGTACCCCGTGAGGAAGATGAGGCGCCTTTCCTCGCCAGGCTGCAGCACGATCCGCTTGTGCAGGCTGGCACAATGGTTGCCCGTCAGCTCCTCGCTGCCGCTGCAGCGTCCCCGTTCTACCGCCACCGGATTGCGCTCGGTGCGATACGGCCCGACCCAGTTTTCGCGCACGCTGTCGAAGCCGTCCGGCCAGAAACTGGCCGCGTGGTAGTGGTAGGTCCACGGCTCGTAGTGGAAATCGTATTCGATGACGCCCTCGGCATAGCTCGAGCCCGAGGCGTAGAGCGACATCTGCAGGTTCTGATTGTCGATCTCGATGTGGTGAAAACTCCACTCGAGATAGCTGAAGGCGCTGATCGTGCGGGGCCGCTCCGACGTGTTCTTGATGCGAACATCCCAGATCTCGACGTCGTCCTCGCACGTGATGAAGATGAGTTGCTCTGCTTCAATGCCGTTGTAGGCGGCGCGATAGCGCGAATAGGAAAGGCCGTGCCGGCACTCGTACTTCGCCTTGTTCAACGGCTTTCCGATCGGCTGCCAGGAGACCGACCAGTAATCGCCTTCCTCGTCGTCGCGCAGATAGACCCAGTGTCCAGGCCAGTCCATCGGCACGCCGTTGGGGCGGAACTTGGTGATGCGCCCATGCTCGGCATCGCGATAGAAGCTGTAGCCACCGGCCACCTGGCTGAGGACGGCGCACATCTTGCTAACCCCGATGTAGTTCGTCCAGGAAACCGGCGTGTCGACATGGTCGATCACGTATTCGCGGGCCACGTCGTCGAAGTATCCGTAACGCATTCAGTCCTCAGTTCTTGGCGGAGACGAACTGCTTCAGCCAACTGACGAGGGCCTGCGCCTTCTCGAGTGTGTCCGCTTCGGCCGCCAGGCGCAACACCGGCTCCGTGCCGCTGAAACGCAGCTGGGCCCAGTTGTCGTTCTCCAGATAGAGTTTGGTGCCATCGATATGGGTGACACGTTCCACTTTGTGGCCCGCGATCTCCTTGCACGGTGTCTTCTTGAGCCGTCGGGGTATGGCGATCTTCATCTCCGGAGTCGCCGGCAGCGTCTCCTCCGCGCCGTAAAGACGCCCCGTAAGCGCCCACACCTGCTCCTGCAGCTCGCTGATCTTGAGCTTGGTGCGCGCCACCATCTCGACCACGATGGCCGAGGCGAAGATGCCGTCCTTGCCAAGGATGTGGCCGCGGATGGTGAGCCCGCCGCTCGACTCACCGCCCAGCAGGGCATTGTGTTCCGTCATGCCGGCGGCGATGTGCTTGAAGCCCACAGGAGTTTCGATGCACTTCTCACCCAGAACACGGGCCAGACGGTCCAGAATGTGCGTGGTCGAGAGGTTGCGGACCACGCCGCCCTTCTCGCCGCGCACCTCGTGCAGGTACCAGTAGAGCAGCACGAGAACGTCGTTGAACGAGATGTAGCGACCCGTCTCGTCAAGGATGGCAATGCGGTCGGCGTCTCCGTCCATGGCAAGCCCCAGATCGTAGTGCGCCTGTTGCATGACGTTTATCAGATCGCGCATCGCCTCATGGTCCGGCGCCGGGCTGCGGCCCCCGAACAGCGGATTGTGGCGGTTATGTATGAAGTGCACGCGGCAGCGCGCTTCGGTCAAAACCGTCTCCAGCGTCAATTGGCCCACGCCATACATAGGGTCGACGATCAGCCTGAGGCCCGCCTTGCGGATGGCCTCCATATCGATCAGCTTCTCGACCGCGTCGACATATTGGTTGGTGAAGTCGCGGATCTGAACGACGCCCGTCTCGAGCGCCAAGTCGAGCTCCAGCTTGATCACATCCGTAGTCGCCAGCGCGTTGGTCTCCGCCGAGATCGACTTGGTCTCGTTGTCTAGCAGCAGCGACCCGTCGCCGTGGAACACCTTCAGTCCATTCCATTCCGGCGGGTTGTGGCTGGCGGTGAAGGCCAGGCCGTAGGCGCTGCCGAGGAGCGCCGTCGCATAGTTGATGAGAGGGGTCGGCGCGTCCTCGTTGCACAGGATGGCCGCGATGTTGTTGCCGGCGAAGACCTCGCAGGCAGCTTCGGCGGCCTGGCGACTGAGGAAGCGGCGGTCGTAACCCACGATCACGCCCTTCTTCTCCTCGCCGCGGCGGGTGATCTCATTGGCCAGCGCCTGGCACAGCCGGCGCACGTTGTGCATCGTGAAGCCTTCGCCGATGATGGCCCGCCAGCCGCCTGTGCCGAATGCGACCTCGTTCTCCTCCTCCTGCCTGCGCGGGCGGAAGATGCGTTTCTGCAGGATGAAGGCGGCCTGTTCCAAATCCTGGGCGTCGTTGATGCCGCGCACCTCGTCCGGGTCGGACAGCTGATAGCTGTCGACCTTGAGGCCGGTGCGCAGGAGCTGCTGCACGCAGTCGGTGAGGCGCAGTTCGCCCTCGATGCGGCGGTTGAGGCCTTGCAGGGCCTCGAGGATTGTGGCGGCCTTCACCACATAGGCACCGACGTTCAGCTCGCGGATGGCCTTGACCTCGCTCGACGCCTCCGACTGTTCGACGATGTCCAGAATCTTGCCGGATGCGTCGCGCACCACGCGTCCGTACGGCAGGTCGTGATTCACGTTGGCAGTAAGAAGCGTCAGGTTGGCGCGCTTGAGACGATGGCGGTTGAGAAGTCCGCGCAAGGTCGCGGCGCGCAGCAGCGGCGTGTCGCCGTAGAGAATCAGAAGATCGCCGTCATAGCCAGTGAGGGCGTCGGCAGCCTGCAGCACGGCATGCCCAGTACCGAGCGGCTCCTCCTGGATGACATAGGTGGGCTCCCAACCCAGCACCTTCTGGATCGATTTCAGCGAAGCCGGCGCCGCCACCACGATGAGGTTGGTCGGCAACGCGAGCCCGCGGAGGTTCTGCGCCACGTGGCCAAGCACGGTGGATTCGCCCAGGGGCTGAAGCTCAAGCGGGCCACCTCCCGGAACCGACTTTTGTCCCGCGGCAAGGATGAGTACTTTGAGGGACGCAGGCATGTCAGTGGGCTCCTGTTGGGGCTTTCTTTTCTTCCGGGATGGGGCGGAACGGCACGAGCCAGGCCACCAGGAACGACGGCAGCGTCGCCACCATCACCCAGATGAAGAAGTGCTGGTATCCCAGCCAGTCGCTCAGCATGCCGCTGATCGAGGAGGGGACCAGGAAGCCGAGGTTCATCAGCGATGTGGCGAAGGCATAGTGCGCTGTGCGGTAGGGACCGGGCGCGATCTGTTGCATCATGAAGAGCTGCAGTCCGACGAATCCGAAGCCGTAGCCGAGATATTCGAGGCTCACCATCGCGGTGATGGTCGGAAGGTTGGTCGGCTGGGCCAGCGCCAACGCCAGATAGACGACAAAGGGCACGTTGAAGGCCGCGCACAGGACGACCAGCGAACGGCGCAAGCCTCGTCCAGCCGTGAAATAGCCGGCCACGATCGAGCCGAGGATGAAGGCTACCGGCGGGAATATCCCGTACATCAGCCCGATGTCTTCGGTGGAAAGCCCCAGACCGCCGTGGTCTCGCGCCGCGCGCATGAACAGCGGCACGATCTTGATCGCCTGGCCTTCAGCGAAGCGGTAGAGCACCAGGAACAGGATGCCCCACAGGATGTATTTCTTCTGGAAGAACGTGACCAGCACATTGAAGAAGGTGCGGACATTGTCGCGGCCCGATACGCGCTTGGCGCGTTCTCCGGTCGGCAGGAAGCACAGATGCCAGAGGCAGAGGAGCGACATCAAGCCGCCGAAACCCGCCATGGCAATGGTCCAGGCCGCGACGGGCCCGTAATCCTTTTCCAGCAAGCCCGCCACCCAGACGAAACCGCCTTGGCTGAGGATTTTGCCCACGTTGTAGAAAGCGCCCTGCCAGCCGACATACTGCGCCTGTTGTTTAGGGCTCAGGACGGTGACGTAGACGCCGTCGGCTGCGGTATCATGCACCGCGGAGTTGACGGCGATCAGTCCGAAGAAGATCAGCGTCCAGGTGAACCACTGAGGCACGTGCAGGCTGAGCGCCAGAAGCCCGAAGCAGATGCCGCCGCCCAGTTCGGTCGCCAGCACGAAGGCCTTCTTGGTACGGAACATCTCGATCAGCGGTCCCCAGATCGGCTTCATCGCCCAAGGCACCGTTACCAGGCTGGTAAAGAACGCGATCTGCGCGTCCTTCAGGCCCAGGCTCTTGTACATGAGCACCGAGACGACATTAACCATCACGAAGGGCAGGCCTTCGGCGGTATAGAGCGTCGGCACCCAGAATGCGGGATGGAAGCGACCGGTGGTGGATACCTTCAGCGGCGCGTTGAGGGCGGCCGGAACGTCACTGGACATGAAGACCTTCGGGAGAGTCTCGCCGGGCCGCATCGGCAGGAGGCCTGCCGAGGAGCGCGCCGGCTCTGGTTTCGATTTCTCTTGGTGAAGCGGCCGCCGACGGCCCGCAGGCAGGCAGGTGCTGGTCCTTCAAGAGGTGCCAGAGCATCGCGCCGTCCCGCGGATTTCCGTTCGGTCGAGGCGCCAGTGGTCCCGATTCCAGCAGGCGCTCGACCGAATACGGCCGGTTGATGGTCTCGCCGAACTGGTCGGCGAGGACGATGGCGCCGCGACAGGCGGCGTCATCGTCGTTGATGACGAGGGTTGCATCCCCCCAACCCTGGGGAGCCGTCTCGAATCCGATGTTCACGACGATCCGGGACGGCACCAGATCGCGATAAAGCTTCCAGGCTGCCACGGGATCGTAGCTCTCCGTGCCGCCGTCGTACGACATGATGTTGATGATGTTGATCTTGCTCAGGACGTCGCCGTCGCGGAACAGGAGGCGTTCCCGCCCGACCGGGGTCGGCCAGATCGAGGCCCGCCCGCCGCAGCCCTCAAGACCGGTGGCTGCCGTGCAGTCGGCGCCGGTGGACCAGCCCGCGAGGCTGAGGATCTTTCCCCGGCCGGCTTGGTCGGCGGCGCGGCGCATCGCCGATATGGCGTCCGCGTATTCTCCGATCTGGTCGACGGCACCGTCGCGGGCTTCGTAATCGACATCGAGGCCGTCGAGGTCCAGATCGGAAACGACCCGCGTCAAGGCGGCCGTCACAGGGCCGGACCGACCAGCTTTCCCTTCGGCCGCCAGCGCAGCCCAGTTCACGTATTTCTGCCCTCCTACGGCGAGAAGGACACGCATGTTCCGTCTGTGAAGTGCGTCAACGGCACGCCGAACGCCTGCGGGCGGCAGCTTAAAATCGAGGCCGGTGTCCGTCCACGACGCGCCATCCCAAGCGAAATCCGGCTTGGCGAAGGCGATGATGACGTGGCTGTAGACGGGCGAAACGCAGGCCAGCTTGCTCGCTGCATCCACGCCGCAGTCGGCCGGATTGGCCGCATCCATCCAGCTCGGATAATAGCCCACGAACATGCGCTCCCCGGCTGCCGACGGCGAGGCCGCCGCCAGGGCCAGGATCGCGATTACGCCACCCGATCGGAGAGACCTCACGACACGGGAATCTGGGGCTCGCCACCAACCCATGTCTGCCGCACCTCGAGCGCGTCGCCCAACAAGACGAAATCCGCGCGCGCACCGCGCGCGATTTCGCCGGTTTCCCTTCTCAAGCCGAGGAATGCCGCCGGGTTGGCGCTTGCCATCCGCGAAGCTCCGGCCAAGCCGATGTTCAGGAATGTCATGGCATTGCGCACGGCCGTCGCCATGCCGATGTCGGTGCCCGCCAGCGTCCCGTCGGGCGCGACGCAGACTCCGTCCTTGGCGGTGATGATTCGGCCCTGGAGCCGGAAGGTCTTCGCGGCGGAGCCAACCGGCGGCATCGCATCCGTCACCAGCATCAGTTTGTCGGGGCCCTTGGCCCGGTAGGCCATCCGCAGCACAGCGGGATGGACATGAAAGCCATCCATGATGATGCCGCACCAGCTGTCGCGATCGTCAAGGGCCGCTCCGACGACACCCGGCTCGCGGTTTTTCAGCGGTGTCATCGCGTTGAAGACATGCGTGAAGCCGCGCAGCCCGGCGGCGAGCGCCGCTTGCGTCTCTTCGAAGGTTGCGTCGGTATGGCCGGCACAGACGGCGACGCCCGCCTTGCTCAGTGCCTCGATGACGCCCGGTTTGACGATCTCAGGCGCCAGGGTGACGAGGGTCTTGCCGCGCTTCAGAGATGAGAGCAGTGCGATCGCCCGCTCGTCGATCTCGCGGAAATTAGCCGGATCATGGATGCCGCTGCGCGACGGGCTGAGGAAAGGCCCTTCAATGTGGATACCAAGGATGCCGGGAATGCCGCCTGCGATGGCCTGGTCGACGGCCGCGATGGCTTGAGCGATGGTGTCGAGATCGGCACTCACGGTTGTGGGCAGGAAGCCCGTCGTTCCCGAAAGCGCATGGGCGCGGGCGATTGACTGCAGTCCTTCAAGCGTGGGCCGGTCGTTGAACAGCACGCCGCCGCCGCCGTTGACCTGGATGTCGATGAATCCCGGCACCAGCGTGCCGCCTTCCAGGTCCACGGCTCGCGCGTTCGTGGGAACGTCGGTCCGCGGCAGGATGCTTTCGATCCGCCCCGCCCTGGCGACTACCGCCATGCCGGTGGCAATCGTGCCGCCAACCAGGATCCTGCCGTTCACGAATGCCGTGCTCATCAAATCGTCTCTGTAATCTTGTTCAAATGCGGCGGCTGATCGGGGTTGAGGCCGCGGGCGCGCGACAGCGATTCGGCCATGCGGTAGAAGCTTTGCAGGAAGAGGACAGGTTGCAGCGCCGGATGCGCCGGCGCCGATGGCAGATTGAGCGCGTGCGCATCCTCGTAGCCGGCGAGCAGCACCTCCGCTCGGTTCCTGTGAAGCACCTCGACGAGTTCGCAGATGCCCTGCCGCGTCTCGTCTTCCTGCGACATCACCAGCACCGGGAAACCGTTCTGCGCCAGGGCCATCGGGCCGTGGCGCACTTCGGCGGCACTGAAGGCTTCGGCATGCAGCGCACAGGTCTCCTTCAACTTGAGGGCGGCTTCCTGCGCCGCACCGAAGCCGATGCCGCGGGCGATGACATAGAGATCACGCGCCGCGCAAAGCTTGGCGACCGCAGCGTTCCAGTCGAGGCGCCAGGAGTTCGCCAGCAGTACCGGCAAACCGTCCAGCGCATTGATCAAGGCCGTGTCGATGCACCAGGCCGAAACCAGCTGGGCCACGGCCGTACAGGTGGCGATGTAGGATTTCGTGGCGGCGACGCTGCGTTCGGCTCCGGCATGCAGCGGCAAGACTTCGTCGACCTTTTCTGCCAGCGGCGAGTCCACCGTGTTGACCAGGCCCACCGTGAAGGCGCCGGCGCGCTTGGCCGCTTCCACCGAGGCCAGGATGTCCGGGCTGCGTCCGGATTGCGAAATCGCGAGGTACACGACGTCGTTCAGATGAGCCGGCGCGCTGTAGACGGAGCTGACGGACGGCGCCGCCGATGAGGTGAGCACGCCGAGCTTGGTTTCGATCAGATATTTCGCGTAAGTGGCGGCATTGTCGGAGCTGCCGCGAGCGGCGGTCACCACGGCGCGAGGGCTTAACGCTTGTAGCCGGCGCACGATTTTTGCCACGATATGCTGGTTGATGCGCAGCTGCTTCTCGACGACGAGCGGCGCCTCGCTGGCCTCTTCGAACATCTTCGTCGGTTGAACCACGTCATCCATCTGTCGCACGCTCATTCCGATGCGTTCAGCTCGGCGACGAAGTCATAGGTGTCGCCGCAGTAATAAGACTGGGAGAATTCGACGACGCGCCCGTCATTCATGAAGCCGCGCCGTTCCACGAGCAGGCCCGCATCGCCCTCCTTGCCGTGCAGGAGCTCTGTCTGTTGCGCGGTCAACAGTACGGCCCGCAAGCGCTGCAGCGCGCGCTGTGGGCGGTAGCCCGATTTTTCCAGCGCCTTGTACAGCGATGTTTCGACGGCTTCGATCGACGGCAGGCAGAAGGTCGGGATGGTGCAGAATTCCAGTGACATCGGCACTTCATCGGCATAGCGCAGGCGATTGAAGCGGTAGACCGGCGTGCCGGGGCTGAGCCCCATCGTCATGGCCTCTTCGGGTGTCACCGTGCCTTGCGACTTCTTGAGCCAGATCGAGCTCGCCGTGCGGCCGCGCGCGCTCATGTCCTCGGTGAAGCTCGACAGCTTGGAGAAGCTCTTCTCGACCCGGCTTGCGACGAAGGTGCCCGAACCCTGGCGCCGCGTGAGCAGCCCTTCGTGGACAAGGCCGTCCAAGGCCTTGCGGATGGTGATTCGGGAGACCGAGAACTGCTCTGCGAGCTCGCGTTCGGGGGGCAGGGCGTCCTCTGGCGCCAGCAACTTCATTTCAATTGCCCGCCGCAGTCCCCGTTGCAGCTGCTGGTAGAGCGGCAGGCTCTGGTCGCCGTCGAGCCCGCCAATCAGGGAAGAAAGCGAGGGCAATTCTGCCTCCGAATGGTCTTGATGAACGGCATGATGCGACGCCACAATTAATACCAATTGAATACCATGAACGCCCCGTGGTTCGTCAACCCAATAATTATGCAACAGGTGTTCAGAAAGGTGAGGCATCGCAGAGAAAATTGTTGGACTTGACACGAGAGCCCAATCTATAAATGGTATTGCATTGGGCTTTAATTGGGCGATCCCAGGGAGGGGTCCAGGAAAAAATGCCAGGCAGGGCGGCGGCGGGCAGTTCGGCGACACCTGCGGGGTCAAAACTTGAAGGAGAGGGTCAAGCCATGAAGTTGCAGACAGTACTCGTGGGTTCGGCGAGCGCACTCGCGCTCTTGGCGGTCGGGATTCCGGCTGTCGCGCAGGACACACAAACGATGGAAACCGTCACCGTGACGGGCTACCGCGCATCGTTGGACCGTGCGTTGGACATCAAGCGTGATTCGGTCACGCTGGTGGATGCAGTATCCGCCGAAGATATCGGCAAGTTCCCCGACAAGAACGTCGCGGACGCGCTCCAGCGCGTTCCGGGCATCAACACGGTGTCGGCCGGCGGCGGCGAAGGCGGCTTCGACGAGAACGACCGCGTCTCCATCCGCGGCACGAACCCGAGCTTGACCGACGTCCAGGTCGACGGGCACAAGATTTCCACCGGCGACTGGTTCATTCTCGATCAGTTCGGCACGGTCGGCCGCAGCGTCAGCTTCACGCTGCTGCCGTCGGAAATCGTCAGCAACCTGAAGGTCTACAAGAGCCAGCAGGCCGACCTCGTCGAAGGCGGCGTGGCGGGCATGGTGGACATCATCACGCGCAAGCCGCTGGATCTGAAGGACCCGCTGACGATCGAGGCGAGCGCTGAGGCCGCCTACACGACGTTGCGCGGCAAGACGACGCCGCAGTTCAACGCCCTGTTCGGCTGGCGCGACCCGTCGGACAAGTTCGGCGTGATCGTGCAGGCGTTCTATGAGCAGCGCGACATCCGCCGCGACGGCCAGGAGTTCCTGGGTTACTCGCAGGTGGGCGCAGGCAGCAATGCCGGCATCGCGCATCCGGATCTCGTCGGGGCTTACTACCCTAACCTGATCGGTTCAGCTCTGTTCATGCAGCAGCGCACGCGCGAAGGCGGCGACGTTGCAGTCCAGTTTGCGCCGAGCGACAGCTTTGAGTTCGATGTGGAAGGCTTTTATTCGAAGCTCAAGGCCTCGAACATCAACAACAACTTCATGTTCTGGGGTTCAAACGAGTTTGGCGGAAACGTTCCATCTGCCTACACGATCAAGAACAACACGATCGTGGCGGCGACGTTCCCATCGGCAGGCGGTACACCGATCGTGGCCGACTCGATAGCGCGTCCCGGGTCTGACTCGAGCAGCTACTATGTGAACGCGCATGGCCGCTGGGATGCGAACGAGAATCTTTCGGTCCAGGTGCAGGGCGGATTCACGCGCGGCACCGGCAACACCGATCCGCAATTGGCCTGGGAAGGCGAGGTCCAGGGTGCCACGGGCGGAACGGCTGGCTACAGCATCACCAGCACCGGCGTTGCGACGGTCAGTGTTCCTGGCGTCGATCTTTCCAACCCGCACAACCTGATCAATGACTGGGCGTGGACGGTCGTGGATACGTCGGTGGACCGTGAGTATTACGGTCAGATCGACGCCACGCAGAAAGTGCACCTCGGCCCGATCGATTCCATCAAGGTTGGTGCTCGCTTTGCCGATCACCGCCACACTGTTACGGTTTGGGACGGTGGCGTCTCCTATGGCGACAATGCGACGGACATCTCCAATTCGAACTATCCGTCCGATTTTGCGAGCAGCTTCCGGGTGCCGGGCTTCCTGTACAACGTGCCGCTGGGCAACACGGCCATGATGGAAGCGTTCATGTTCAATCCGGCGAACACCAGCTGGCGGCCTTATCCGCAGACGCCAGGTGCCATCTCCGATCCGGCACATCACCGGTACTATTGGCCCGGCAGCATGGATTTGGTGGAGCGTGATTCTGCCGCCTATGTGATGGCGAATTTCGGCGGCGAGGGCTGGAAGGGTAATTTCGGCGTACGCGTTGTCGAGACGGCCGAGACAATCAATCAGAACGCCAACGCCACCACCGACTGGGGCACGGGAACCTGCCCGAGCGGTGGTACGTACGAAGACTTCGGTTGTTTCGTGGTCAACAAGATCTCCCACCACTACTGGGACGTCCTGCCGAGCGCGAACATCAGTATCGACGTGAACGACAACAGCGTCCTGCGCTTCGCGGCCGCCGAGACAATGGCGCGCCCGGACTACAGCGCTTTGGGCGGTGCGGTGTCACTGACCGATCTGATCCTGACGGGATCAGGCGGCAACCCGAATCTGAGGCCCATCAGGTCGGCAAATTACAATGTCAGCTATGAGTGGTACTACGCGCCACAGTCTCTCCTCGCCGTCAGCGCGTTCTACATGGATCTGTCGTCCTATGTGGGCTTCGGCACACATCAGGCGGTCTATCTGAATATGCTTCTGACGGGCACGGGCTCTCCAGTCTATTCGACCTACAACATCACCTCGCCAATCAATACCAGCGGGCATTCTGAAGGCTTCGAAGCGCAGTGGGAGCAGCCGATCTATGGCGGCTTCGGCGTCCAGACCAACTTCACCTATGCCGATGGTGTGGACAACAACGGTGGACCGTTGGTCGGCGATGCAAAGATCACGACCAACCTGACGGCCTATTACGAGAACGATTGGCTCAGCGCGCGGGTGTCCTACGGCTACCGCTCGAAGATGTTGATCGGACTTGATCGCAGTTCGCCGGAATACCAGAGCCCGGCGGACAGGATCGACGCCTCGATTCAGTACACCGTGAACGACAACATCTCTCTTACCTTCGATGCACTCAACATCACCAACCGCCTGTTGCGGTATACGCAAGGCACGTCTGAGCCCCGTGCCATCTACGACAACGGCAGACAGCTCTATGCCGGCATTAGGGTCAAGTACTGATACGCTCCAGGACCCGGGCGCTCCCGACGCCCGGGTCCCCTTCTCTCTGATGTGAAGTCTCTCTACGAACTGAATCTGGGAGCGGGGCGGCGACAGCTGCTCCGCTCATTTTTTCTTGTGACGCAGGATGGGATCAGCGCAGGGCGTCTCGCAGTGGTTGGAGCCAGCTGGCATAGGCCTGCCAGCGTCCGACCGAAGTCGTGAACAGAGGCTGGCGCACCTGCATCTCGCTGAGCGTCCGCACCGCCCGCGCCGCTTCGAAGAACCGCAGACAGCGCTCGTCCCAGCCGAGGTCGCAATACGCCACAAGACGCCGCGCCTCGCCTTCCAGATCGGCGACCAAGGACTCGTACGCCACTTCGAGCATGACGCCTTCGGGCAGTACGGCGCGCCAATGCGCCATCAGGGCCTCATAGGCCTTGTAATACCGCCCCAGTTCCCCGAGGTCGTAGGTGTAGTTGAGGCCGCTGGCGAAAAGCTTCGAGTAGCAGGAGAGGCAGGTATCGAGCGGATCGCGGCGGACGTGGATGAACTTGGCACCGGGCAGCGCCAGATGCAGCAGCCCCAGGTGACGGAAATTGGCCGGCAGCTTGTCGACGATGCGTTCGGCCTCCGGCGCCAGCGCCTGCAAACGCGCCGCGTAACGCCCACCGAAGTCGCGCAGCGCCGCATCCGGCAGGGTAGCAAAATCGGTTGGGTAATTGCGCCCGGCATGGCCCGCGAGGATGAGGTCCTGCGTGTACAGACGTTCCCCCGCCCCGAACACGGCGGGATGGCTCGCCAGGATCTGCTCCACCAGAGTCGTACCCGAACGCGGCATGCCGACCACGAACACCGGCACGTCCGAAGGATGGCCCTTGCCGCGGCGCGCGGCGATCGCCTCGGCCGTGAAGATGCGCACGATCTCCCCGAAGAAAGCGAAGACTTCGCTCTCCTCGTACGGCACCAAGCCACGGTAAATCCTGTTGCCCTGTTCCAGATGCCGGAAGGCGTCTTGGTGGCGCTTCAGGTCGTCATAGGCCTTGGCCAGTGCGAAGTGCAGCTCCGCCTTCTGCCTATCGGACAAGCGGTCCTGGTTGCGCGCCAACTGCTCGAGCGGGGCGAGCCGCGCATCGCCGTCCGTGAACGGCGCACTTTCGGCCAGAGCCCGGTGGTAGGCCGGTTCGACCGGGGCAAGCGAAACCGCCCGGGTGTATTCATCGTGTGCCTCCTCCCCCAATCCGAACTGCTTCAGGACGCTGCCCAGGCGCCAGTGCGCCGCTGCGTTGTTTGGATCGCGCGCCAAGAGCTGTTCATAGGCTTTGCGGGCCTCGCTCTGCCGGCCCAGATTGTCAAGGGCGTCGCCCAGGCCCATCAGCGCGGCGGCGAAGGCCGGACGTCTTTCCAGCGCCTTCGTGAACGCATCCCTGGCCTCCTCGAATCGCCCGGTCTTCAGGAAGGCCTGACCCAGCCCGATCAGCGCCTCGAACAGCCCCGGCTCGATTCGCAGGGCAGAATCGAAGGCGGCGGCAGCTTCGTCGTATCGGCCGAGTCGTGCCAAGGTGAGACCAAGGTAATTCCGCACGCCCGCATCGCCAGGCGCCGCGGCGGCTGCGCTGGCGAAGGCGTCCGCCGCCTTTTCCACATCGCCGAGGTGGACATGGACCACCCCCAGTCCGGAGAGGATTGCCGGATGTCCGGGGCTCGCTTCGAGCGCGGCAAGATAGCGCTCACGCGCCTCGCCAAGCCGGTTCTGCCGGTGCAGCAGCACCGCCGACTGATAGAGCTGGCGCGCGGCGGGTCCGAGTTCGGCATCGGTCATAACGATCTGTGCCGCGAAAGCGGATACGACGCGGACCTTACAGGAGGTGTGCGCGATTGTCCTTGCCATCTTTTTCGCTATGCAGGGGGTGAGGTGGTCGATAGAGTGCCGCCCGCCGCCTCTTGCAATTGCCGCATGACCGCAGGGTTGCGCCTTCCGGCAGTCATCCTCTTCACCGCGCCGTTGTTGTTCTCGGGCATGGCGGCCGCTCCAACCCCGCCGACACCATTGTCGTTGATCCCCGAACCCGTGCAGATCGTCATGGGTGAGGGCGCCTTCGCCTTGTCGGCGGACACCAGGGTCGTGTGCGTCCCCGCCGACAGGCGCTGCGACTGGAGCGCGAAATACCTCTCCAATCTGCTGCAGCGTACACGTGGCATGTCGTTGGGACGCCCGGGCCATTCATCCAAAACCGACGTCATCGTCTTCCGCCGACAACGAGGCGTACGGGATCCCGAAGGCTACCGCCTGCGTGTGCGCCCCGGCGCCGTAGTTGTCTCGGCCGCCACCAACGCGGGCCTCTTCTACGGTGCGGTAACCCTGTGGCAGCTGGCGACCCAGACCCGCGGTGCCGCGACCCGTATCGACATTCCGGCGCTGGACATCGTCGATTCACCGCGCTTCGCCTGGCGCGGCGTTCTTTTGGATTCGGCGCGGCACTATCAGTCGCCGACCTTCATCAAGTCGTTCATCGACGCCATGGCGTTGCACAAGCTGAATGTCCTGCAATGGCATCTGACGGACGATCAGGGCTGGCGTCTGCAGATCCGGCGGTATCCCCGGCTGACATCGGTTGGCGCCTGGCGCCTGGCGCCGGATGGCGCGCGGTATGGCGGCTTCTACACCCAGACCGAGGTTCGTGACATCGTTGCCTATGCCCGCGAACGGCACGTCACCATTGTCCCTGAGATCGAGATGCCGGGGCATTCGCTGGCCGCGATTGTCGCCTATCCCGGGCTCGCCTCGATACCGCATCCACCAACCAGGGTGTCCGGCGACTGGGGCATCTTTCCCTATCTCTACAAACCCGACCCGGCGACCTTCCGCTTCCTGGAAAACGTCCTCAACGAAGTGATGGCGTTGTTCCCCGGTCGCATCATCCATGTCGGCGGCGACGAGGCGGTCAAGGACCAGTGGAATGCGTCGCCGCGTGTCCAACAGCAGATGAGGCGCCTGCACATCGCGAGCGCCGACGATCTGCAAGCCTATTTTATCGACCATATCGGCAGGTATCTTGAGGCCCATGGTCGTCGTTTGGCGGGCTGGGACGAAATCCTCAACAGGCATCTGGCGAGAAATGCGATCGTGACCTCCTGGCACAGTGTCGACAGTGCGGTGGAAGGGGCGAAGCTCGGCCATGACGTCGTGCTGTCGCCGTCTCCCACGCTGTATTTCGACAATTGCCAGGCGAACGCGGCCGATGTGCCACCGTGCCGCGGCACGGTGGTCACGCTGCAGGATGTCTACGCCTTCGATCCGACGCCGCGCGCGCTCGACGCCATGCAGCAGAAGCATATCCTCGGCGTCCAGGCCAACATCTGGACGGAACACATCCGCTCGGACGATCTCGTCGGCTATGCGGCATTCCCGCGCGCCGCCGCGCTGGCCGAGATGGCATGGACGCCGCAGGCCGGTCGCGACTGGCGGGGATTCCTGGCGCGTCTGCCGGGCCAGCTCGATCGTTATCAAGATCTCGGCCTGGTCTACTCGGACAGCGCCTTGAAGGTCGCTGTGGCGGCGGAGCCGTCTGGAGGCGGCGCCAGACTATCGCTGTCAAATCAGGCCGGTTTCGGGACCATCCGCGACGCGCTGAACGGCGCAGCGCCGACCACCGGGTCTCAAGCTTATACCGGCCCGTTCGAGGTCGGGCTGCCTGCTCGCATATCCGCCGCAGCCTTTAGTGATGACCGCGCGCTCACGACGCCCACGATACAGATGATCGATGCGGCATCGATCCTGAGGCGCGACAGTCACCAGATGCGGCAGTGCACCGACGATCTTCCACTTTCCTTGCAGGTCGGCAGCGACACGGTCATGGTCAATGTCATGAACCCCTGCTGGGTCTACCGCGGGCTCGATCTTACGAGCATCGCGGGCTTCGATGCCGCCGTGGCGCAGCGGCCGTTCAACTTCCAGATCGGCAAAGATGTGGCCAAGATTCCGCTCTATCCGGACGCGGCGCCGGACGGTCAGCTCGAGATCCGCCTCGACACCTGCAAGGGAGAACTTCTGGCCATGTTGCCCTTGGCCTCGGCTATGGGCCGCGGTTCGCCAAGCGAGCTTCATGCTGCGATCTCGCCCCACGCGGGAGTCCACGACTTGTGCTTCCTCTTCGCCCGCCGCGGCATCGATCCCGTATGGCTGCTCGATTGGGTGCAACCTCTATCCGCGCGGCAGGAGTAGGCGGTGGTCAGTCTCGTGCTTCTCGCGCCGCTGGAGGGCTGGGTCTCGCCGCTCGAGGAAGTCCCCGACCCGGTGTTCTCCGACAAGGTGATGGGAGACGGTCTCGCCATCGATCCCACAAACACGACGGTCTTTGCACCCTGTGACGGCATCGTGGCCACTCTCGCGAAGCATGCGGTGATGATTCGAGCCGCCTGCGGCGCGGAAATCCTCATCCACGTCGGGCTCGAGACCGTGGCTCTTGCCGGCCGCGGATTCCGCCAGCGCGTGGGTGAAGGACAGGCCGTCAAGGCGGGCGATCCTCTGCTCGATTTTGATCTGGAATTCCTTGCCGCCCATGCGAAGAGCCTGATTTCCCCCGTCATTGTCGCCAATGGCGAAGCCTTTGCCATCACCAGGCGTCGTGGAGACTGCGAAGCCAAGGTCGGCGATGTTCTGATGGAGCTTGAATCCGTCGCACCTGCGGGAAAATCGTCCGGGGACGCATCGCAGCCTGCCTCTCGCCAGGTCGTCATCGCCGCGACGCACGGGCTGCACGCGCGTCCGGCTGCTTTGGTTGCGGCTTCCGCCAAGCCTTTCCAGGCGGAGATCATGGTGACCGCAGGCGCGCGACAGGCCAATGCCAAGAGCGCGATGGCCTTGATGACGTTGGGGACGAAGCACGGCGACACGCTGACGATCGCGGCCCGGGGCGCGGACGCCGCGCAGGCTGCAGACGCAGTCGCCCTGGCCATCGCGCGGCTGCCGGACGAGCCGGTGATAGTGCCCGTTGCAAGAACGGTTGCGTCCCCCCAATCCCGATCGCAGACGATCATTCACGGCATTGGCGCCGCGCCGGGCATCGCTGTCGGTCACATCTTCCATCTGCGGGCGGCGGACGTCGCAGTCGCCGCCGAGGGCAAAGGTCTGGCACACGAGGCTGCAGAATTGCGCCGCGCGGTCTCTGCGGTCAAAGAGCGCCTCCAGAAAGCCGCGGCGGCCGGCGACCCGGCGCATCGTGGGATCGCGACCGCGCATATCGCCCTGCTCGAAGATGCCGAGTTGCAGCAGGTCGCGCTCAGGGCAATCGAAATGGGAAGCAGCGCCGCCTTCGCCTGGCGGCAGGCGGTGCGCGGCTATGTTGACATTCTGCGCGCCGCCGATGACGAACTGCTGCGCGAGCGGGCGTCCGATCTTCTCGATCTCGAACGACAGATGCTCGGTGTGCTGACCGGCGAAGGGCCACGGCCTATCCCGCCGCCGTCAGCGGTGCTGGTGGCCGACGAGATTTTTCCGTCCGATCTGCTCGGGTTCCAGTCATCGAGGCCTGCGGGCATCGCGACGTCGCGGGGCGGCGCGACGTCTCACGCCGCAATCCTGGCGGCCGGCATGGGCATCCCCGCACTGGTCGGAGCGGGTACGGACTTGCTGCGGGCGGAAGACGGTGCGCTGGTCGTATTGAACGCCGACGAAGGTTGGCTCGATCTCAATCCCGGCGAGGAAGCCAGGCGCGCCGCGGAAGACTCCGTCGCACGCGCCGCGAAGCGACGCGTCGAAGCGTTGGCGATGGCCGGCCAGGAATGTCACACCGCGGATGGCGTGCGCATCGAGGTCTTCGCCAATCTGGGCAAGGGCGGTGCCCGCGAAGCCGTGCAGCTCGGCGCCGAAGGGTGTGGACTGCTGCGCACCGAGTTCCTCTTTATGGATCGCACTGCGCCACCCGACGAGGACGAGCAGTACACACTGTACAAAGCCGCTGCGGAAGCCCTGGGCGGACGCGAGCTCGTCCTGCGCACCTTCGACATCGGTGCCGACAAGCCGGCGCCCTATCTGGCGTTTCCCCCCGAGGAGAATCCGGCGCTGGGCATCCGCGGCGTCCGCACGGCTCTTATGCGGCCGGAGCTCCTTCGCACACAGCTGCGGGCCGCGGCTCGCGTAGGCTGCAAGATCATGCTGCCGATGATCGCCTCGGTCGACGAGGTCGTATCGGTTCGCGCGATCCTCGATGAGGCATGCCGCGAGCTCGGCGTCACGCCTCCGCCACTTGGTATCATGATCGAGACCCCCGCTTCCGCCCTGCTGGCCGACCGGCTGGCCCGTGTGGCGGACTTCTTCTCCATCGGGACGAATGATCTGACGCAATACACCCTGGCGATGGACCGCGGCCACCGTGATCTGGCGGCGCGGCTCGACGCGCTACACCCCGCCGTGTTGCGCCTGATCGCCCAGACTGTGCAGATGGCGACAGGCAAGCCTGTCGGCGTGTGCGGCGGGCTCGCTGCGGAGATGCCGGCCGTGCCCGTGCTGCTCGGGCTCGGCATCGGCAGGCTCTCCGTTCCCGCAGGCGCGATCCCCAATCTCAAGTCCGCGATCCGGACGCTTGCCCTCGAAGATTGCCGGGCGGTCGCGGAGCAGGCCCTCACGCTCGACTCGGCGCAGACCGTCCGCGCCATGGTCCGCCAACGCTTCTCCTGGTGCTGAAGAAAGGCCCGCCGATGAAATCGACCGTCGAAATCCTGCAGCCTCTCGGTCGCGCCTTGATGCTGCCGATCGCGGTATTGCCGGTCGCAGGCATCCTGCTGCGGCTAGGCCAACCGGACGTTTTGAACATTGCTTTCATCGCGGCGGCCGGCAACGCGATCTTCTCCAATCTCGGTCTGTTGTTTGCGGCCGGCGTCGCCGTCGGGCTTGCGCGCGAGAATCACGGAGCGGCCGGCCTGGCCGGTGTCGTCTGCTTTCTTGTGGCGACCGAAGGCGCCAAGGCCCTGATGAGCGTACCAGTCGAAGCGACTGCGGGCTACTTGGGCACCGGGACGTTGGGAACCGCGCCGCAGCTTGCCGCCGATGCGTTCAAGAGCGGCGTAATCTTCAAACTCGGTGTGCCGATCGGCATCACCTCCGGCCTGATCGCTGGTTGGCTCTACAACCGCTTCCACGACGTCCGACTTCCCGAATATCTGGCTTTCTTCGGCGGACGTCGCTTCGTGCCTATCGTCGCGGGCTTCTCGGCGCTGCTACTTGCGCTTCTGATCGGCCTGAGCTGGGCCGGCATCTCGCACGGCATGGACGCCGCCAGTCACGCGGTCCTCAAGCTCGGTGCTTTCGGCCTCTTTATATATGGCGCAGTGAACCGGCTTCTTATCGTTACCGGCCTGCACCATATCCTGAACAACATCGCCTGGTTCATGCTTGGCGATTATCACGGTGTCACAGGCGACCTGAAGCGGTTCTTTGCGGGCGATCCTACGGCCGGCGCCTTCATGTCGGGCTTCTTCCCGGTGATGATGTTCGGACTGCCTGGCGCTTGCCTGGCGATGTATCACTGCGCCCGTCCCGAGCGGCGCAAGGAGGTGGGCGGGCTGCTCGCCTCGATGGCACTCACGGCATTTCTTACCGGCGTCACCGAGCCAATCGAATTCAGTTTCATGTTCCTGGCACCGCCGCTCTACGCGATCCACGCGGTGCTCACCGGAGTCGCCATGGTCGTGATGAACGCGCTCGACGTTCACTTGGGTTTCGGCTTTTCGGCCGGGGTGTTCGATTACATCATCAATTTCGGCAAAGCGACGCATCCGCTGATGCTTCTGCCGGTCGGAGCCGCATATGCGGCACTGTATTACGGCATCTTCCGACTCGCGATCCAGCATTTCGACCTCAAGACGGTGGGCCGAGAGGATGCAGACATTGTCCCCGCGCCGATCGTCGATGCGCAGGGCCGCGGGAGCGTCTACGTCGATGCGCTCGGCGGCGCCGCCAATCTGCAGAGCGTCGATGCTTGTACCACCCGGCTGCGCCTGACCGTGCGATCCTCGATGGCCATCGACGAGCCGCGCCTGCGCGCGCTTGGCGCCCGTGGCTTCGTACGGCCGTCGCCCACTTCGCTGCAGGTCGTAGTAGGTCCCGCAGCCGATCAGATCGCCGGTGAGATCCGGGCGTCGCTGCCGCAGGCCGGGGGACGGTCGGTGCCATCGCCCGCCATGTCCGCCGCCAGGCCGGCCGAGCCGGCGACCGCGGGTGTTGTAGCGGCCTCACCCGAGGCCGAGGTTCTTCTCAAAGGCCTTGGCGGCCGCGCCAACGTCCTTTCCTTGTCGGCGTCCTCCAGCCGCCTGATGGTGGAACTCTTCAACATGGCGCTGCTCGATGAGGGCGCCTTGCGCGCCGCCGGCGCGCGTTCGGTGGTGAAGCTGAAAAGCAGCGTGCAGATCGTCATGGGTCCGCAGGCGGAAGCCTTGGCGGCCGGCCTCAGGTCGGCGCTTGATGCGACGCGTTGAGCAATCCGCGGGTACCGTGCGTTCGTTGCCTGTCTCAGCCGTGAAGATGGCAATGGAGCCCGCCGCGAGACCGGCCCCAAAGCATCCGGCGTCCGGGTGTTACCCCTTCACGCAGACGACCTGGCGCAGGGTGTGTTCCACCTCGACCAGGTCGGTCTGGGCCGCCATGACCGCATCGATGTCCTTGTAAGCCATCGGCGTCTCGTCGATCACGGCGGCATCCTTGCGGCACTCGACGCCCGCCGTCGCCCGGGCATGGTCTTCGAGCGAGAACCGCCGCTTGGCCTCGCTGCGGGACATGGCGCGGCCCGCCCCATGCGAGCAGCTACAGAAGGACTCGGGATTGCCTTTGCCGCGCACGATATAGGAGCGGGCTCCCATCGAGCCGGGAATGATCCCGAGGTCCCCTAGACGTGCGCGCACGGCACCCTTTCGCGTCACCCACACATTGGCGCCGAAGTGATTTTCGCGCGCCACGTAGTTGTGATGGCAATTGACGGCCACCGAACCCCAGGCGAACGGGCGAGCGAGCGCGGTCTCGACGGCTCTCATTGCCGTAACCAACATCAGGCGACGGTTCTGCATCGCGAAGGCCTGCGCCCACTCCACTGCCTCGACATAGTCGTCGAAATTCTCGCTGCCCTCGACGAGGTAGGCGAGATCCTGGTCCGGAAGGGCGATGAACCAGCGGCGCATGTCCTCCTTGGCGCGCTCGATGAAGTACTGGCCGATCTGGTTGCCGATCCCGCGTGAGCCGGAATGCAGCATGACCCAGACCGCGTCGTCTTCATCGAGACACACCTCGATGAAGTGGTTGCCGGTACCCAGCGTTCCCAGGTGATGCGGCGCGCGCCTGGCGGGCTTGGCGATCTTCGGATGTTTGGCGACGATGGCCTCCAGCCGCGGCCCAAGATCGCCCGACGGGGCGGCGAACGTTTGCGCCACGGCGTCGGGCACATCATGCCAGGCGCCGCGATCGTTGCCACCGCCATTGTCGGTGCGCCCGTGCGGCACGGCCGCCTCGATCGCGGAGCGGATGGTGCCAAGGCTGTCGGGCAAATCGCCGGCTGTCAGCGATGTGCGCGCCGCCACCATGCCGCAGCCGATGTCAACGCCGACCGCGGCGGGGATAATCGCGCCCTTGGTCGGGATCACGCTGCCCACGGTGGCGCCCATTCCCCAGTGGACGTCCGGCATCGCCGCGACGTGCCTGTGGATGAAGGGCAGCGACGCGACGTTGACGAGCTGTTTGCGCGCGGCGTCCTCGACGGGAACTCCGTTCGTCCACGCCTTGATCGGCGCGCGCCCCTCATGAATGAGGTTGAACATGCGAACCTGCCCGGGCGCGTTGTTGGCGCGCCCGGGCCTCCTCTTGCGTTTGTTGATGGAACGCTTCAGTGCGGCGTCGTTTCCTGCGCCGCGATCCAGGCGATGATGGCCTCCGAAAAACCGTCGACGCGCTGCCACGCTCCGCTGCCGACGCCATGCTGGTAGGAGGCGACGTTGACCATCGTCGCCTTGCCCTTCGGCGCCGGAACGCGGTCATGCGCCTGCTCGTCGGTGAAGACGATGAGGCGTGCGCCTTTGCGGTCGACCGCTTCGACCGCGGCCCCCAGCATGGTGCTGCCGTGCGGCTGCGAGGCGATCACGGCATCACGCAGAGCGAAGCCGCGTCGCGGCGGCACCTTCACGGTCTTGTGGGAGAACGTGAAGATCTCCACCTCGTCGCACACCTCGCGCGCCAGGATGGCCAGGCCGCAGGCGGCTTCCAACCGGGTCATCTCCGATTGGGCCGACAGCGGTGCATCCATAGACCCTGAAACGTCGATCAGCAGGGTGGTGCGACCCTTAAGCCGCGCGTAGCCCTTGAGCGACTTCAGCATCGCGCTCTCGAGCTCCGGCTCGAAGTCCGGCGCATAGCGCGCCGCCGCGATGAACCGGAACGGCAGGATTCGATCGGTCCGCATGGCCGCGATGGCGCCGGCGATGGTTGTTCGCTCCACGCCTTCCTTCTGCATCAGGCGCAGGTTGCGCAGCAGTGCAAGGCCGCCCAGCTTTCCGTCGGCGATCAGCCGCTCGAAGGTCTGTCGTTTGTCCTTGCCGCCCGACAGCGATACTTCCCACGTGTCCGGCGCAGCCAGCGTGCCGTCGACGAGCTGCTTCCACACCTTCTCTTGGGACGCATCCTTCGGCTTGGCGTGGACCAGGAACAGGACGTCGCGGATGCGCACCGCGCCATCGCGGTCGTACTTGGCCAGCTGGTAGGCGTCGAACTTGGTGAGCGCCCGCGCCAGGCCCTTCTTGATCTGGGCCGCGACCGGCTGCTTCTTGCGCTGCTGCATCGGCCCCAGAGCATCCGCCCAGTAGATGGCGAGCAGCTCCGTCATCTCGTCCGGCCGCTGGATGATCTTCTCCAACGTCTCGGCCACCAGCGCCCGGTGCGTCTCGTGGCGCGCCATCTCGCGCACCACCAGAAGCGGCGCATGGCGCAGCTTCATCACCTCGCGGGCCTCTACGGCCAGGGCGGCGGCCCGCTCCGGCTGCACCATCGGCACCAGCGTCTTGATGCGATCGGCGATGGAGACTCCGTCCTCGTAGAACTGGTCTTCCCACAGGAGGCAGTTCATCAGCGTGCGCTTCAGTTCTCTCTCAGGCGCGAAGCGCTTGCCCTTGGCGCCTTCGTGCGTGAAGACGCGCAGGATCTTGTTGAGTTTGGCCATGGAACACCCCCTTTCGGCCAGTCTAGAGTGATTGTTGGCGGAAACGCCAGGGAACAGGCGCCGTCTGAGACGGTGCTGTCGCACCCCCGGCGCGCAGGACTTCCCCGCCTTCCGGTACCCGAAGAAACAGACGACTTCACCACTGGCCTAAATGAACGCACGATCCGGGAACGGGTGATGCTGAGACCCGGGGCCTTGCGGCTCCGGCAGCGCTCTACCGAAGTATCATATGTCTTCACCACCGCCGCCGCCCGCGAGGGCGGAATGAGCGGCCGAGGAACAGCCGGGCCTGTACTGCCTCTTGCGAGGCGATGATGCTCTGCCGCTGAGCTACGGATTTCTCCGGGTGGAGTCGAACCACCGGCCTTCACCTTAGCGAAGTAACAGCACCCTTCACCATCGGCCTTCTGCGCTCGCGCGCAGCATGAACCCAGCATGCGGCGGAAATACCGCGTGCCGGAAGGAAGCTTCCAGGGGAACAATTGGGCCGGGGTCCCCCCGTTTGGGCAGATCGTGGACAGCGATGTACCCGCTTCCCGTCACCACCTGGAACACGTCGCCGCGAAGCGCGGCAAATCAAGAAACGAATGTCGTCGCGGCGCTCTGGATCATGGCGCGCCGCCAAAGCGAACCGAGGTTCGCTCCGCCATCGGTGGTCCGCGCTTGCGCGCGCCGTTCCCTCCGGCGGGCCCCGCGCTTCTGGTCGGGATCCGGGTCTCCCGCCCCGGCGAGCCGGGGAACGATTGAGCCGCGGAGGGTGCAAAAACAAAAAACCCTCCGATGGTTCGGAGGGTTCATCCGAAATCGGATGTGGTCCGCGCTACGCGGGACCGCCCCCACGAACCGGGCGCGCGTCAGCGATGGGATTTGGACCCGTCGCATCGCTGGCAAAGCATTGCAGTTCGCGTTTCATGCTCGGCTCGTGTTGACCGCAGGACCCCATGCCCTGCGAAGGGCGCGGTGCATACCAGCGTGATTCGGCAAAGTCAACGCGCACCATATCACATTGATGCGGCAGAAACCGTCGTCTGCCACACTTGCTGCACTGCGATGCCTGAGAACCCGCTGCAATATCCCGGCGATCGTTCCATCATGCCGCAGTCCTCAACGTTCGAGCCGCTGGTGGGTAAATCTCTGTTGCATTACCATTTTCAATGCGGCTTCCCGAGGATGCCAGCATGACCTCCATATCCTTCAACCTCAACGGCAAGCCGGTGTCGCTACCCGGCGGCGATGATCGCACGCTGCTCTGGGTCCTGCGCACCGATGCCGGTCTTACCGGTCCTAAGTATGGCTGCGGCGAAGGCCGGTGCGGCGCCTGCACGGTGCTGGTCGACGGCCAGCCTGTGCGCTCGTGCGCCTATCCGCTGTCGGGCGTCGCGGGCAAGCGTGTGCTCACCATCGAAGGTCTGGCGAAGAACGGTACACTGCATCCTTTGCAGCAGGCCTTCATCGATCACGGCGCCTTCCAGTGCGGCTACTGCACTTCGAGCATGCTGCTGACGGCTTACGCGCTGTTGCAGGAGACGCCCCATCCCACCCGCGATGACATGATTTCCCGGCTGAACAACAACCTATGCCGCTGCGGCGCCCATTTGCGCATTCTCGACGCCATCGAAGCGGTCTCCAAACCTATGGGAGCCCGGTCATGACGCAGCTTCGACAAGCGAGTCGTCGCGATCTGTTCAAGTTCGCCGGCGCCGGCGTGGTGATTTTCTTCGGCTTGAAGGGCTTGGCCGATGCCCAGGCCCAGGAACGTCGCCCGCCTTATCCTTCCGACTTCCACGCCTATCTCGCCGTCGGCGAGAACGGTCGCGTCACGGTTTTCTCCGGCAAGATCGAGATGGGGCAGGGCGTTCTGACCTCGCAGGCCCAGATGGCGGCCGAAGAACTCGGTGTTGCTTTGTCGTCGGTCGACATGGTGCTCGGCGACACCGAGAGATGCCCGTGGGACATGGGCACGTTCGGCTCGCTCACGACGCGGATGTTCGGTCCCTATCTGCGTGCCGCCGCCGCCAAGGCGCGCAGTGTGCTGCTTGGGCTCGCCGCCAAACGGCTGAACGTACCGGCCGACATGCTTACCGTGAAAGACGGTGTGGTTTTCGTCATCGGCGATCCCGCCCGCAGCGTGACCTATGCCGCGCTGGCGAAGGAAGCGCGCGTCACGGAGGCCGTCGACGAGCAGGCGGTGCTGCGCCGTCCAGCCGCGTTCACGGTCATGGGCCGCTCCCCTAAGCGCCTGGACGGCGTCGAGAAGGTCACGGGCGAAGCGAAGTACGCCGCGGACATCCGCCTACCCAATATGCTGTACGCGCGCGTGCTGCGCGCTCCGGCGCACGGTGCCGTGCTTACGCGTCTCGATACCGCGGCGGCGGAGAAGCTGCCCGGCGTGATCGTCATCAAGCATGAAGATCTCACGGCGGTGTTGCATCCCGATCCGGAAGGCGCGGCCAGTGCGCTTTCCAAGGTCGTCGCCGCCTGGCGCAAGGCGCCGTCGTCTCTCAACCAGGAGACCATTTTCGCTCATCTGTTGTCGGCCGCCACTGACGTGCGCGCCATCGAGGCCAGGGGCAACGCGACGTCCAAGCCCGTCCGGACGTTCGAGACCACCTATCACAAGGGCTATGTGGCGCATGCCCCGATCGAGCCGCACGCCGCCCTAGCGGAGGTCAGGAACGGCCGTGCCACGGTCTGGGCCTCCACCCAGACGCCGTTTCCCACCCGCAGCGCCGTCGCTAAGGCGCTCGGTTTCGAGGAGAAGGCGGTGCGGGTCATTACGCCCTTCGTCGGCGGTGGCTTCGGCGGCAAGAGCGCCAGCCTGCAGGCCATCGAGGCCGCGCGCCTGTCGCAGATCACCGGTAGGCCGGTGCAGGTCGCTTGGACGCGCGCGGAGGAGTTCTTCTACGACACTTTCGATCCGGCCGCGGTGGTCACCATCCGCTCCGGACTCGATGCTCGGGATCGCATCTCGCACTGGGACTATGTGGTCTATGCCGCAGGGCCGCGTGGCGCCAGTCTGTTCTACGACATCCCCAATGTGCGCGTGCGCTCGGCGGGCGGCTTGGCCTACGAAGGCGAAGCGGCCAATGAGAGTCTGCATCTGTTCGGCACGGGACCCTGGCGGGCGCCCGGCGCCAACATGAACGTCTTCGCCATCGAATCCCAGATCGACACCATGGCGGCGGCTGCGGGCCAGGACCCGGTCGCCTTCCGCCTGCAGCATCTCACCGACGAACGCATGCGCCGCGTGCTGCAGGCCTGTGCCGGCGCGTTCGGCTGGAAGCCGGCGCGCGCGCCCAGCGGAGGCGGCGTCGCGGTGGCGCTCAGCATCGATGCGGGCACTTATGTGGCCACCATGGCGGAAGTGAAGGTGGATAGGTCGAAGGGCCTGGTGCAGCCCACGCGCATCACCTGCGCCCTTGATATGGGCGTCGTCGTCAATCCCGATGGCGCGCGCATGCAGACCGAAGGCTGCCTCACCATGGGGCTGGGCTACACGCTGGCCGAAGAGCTGAAGTTCGACGGCGGCGAGATCCTCGATACCAACTTCGGCTCCTACCAGCTGCCGCGGTTTTCCTGGGTGCCGCCGATTGAGACCGTGTTCGTCAAGAACGACACCCTGGCGCCACAAGGCTGCGGCGAGCCCGCCATCACCACCACGGGCGCGGTCCTGGCCAATGCGGTGTTCGACGCCACCGGGGCGCGTCTGCTGCGCCTGCCGATGACGCCGGAGCGCGTGCTGGCGGCCCTGGCGGCGAAGGGGAGACAGGCCTCGGCGGGGGCCGCCTGATCCGCTGGTCGGCCGGCGACTTCGCCCGAGGTCCCTGCATGGGGTAAGAAGGAGCCCATGCGGATTCCGGCTGCGGCACTGATTCCCCGCACGCTCAGGGGCTGGGCTTGGAGCGATCTGGGCGGCGATCTCGCCGCCGGATTGACGCTCGCCGCCATTGCCATCCCCGAGCAGATGGCCACCGCACGTCTGGCCGGCTTTTCCCCGGAGATCGGCTTGTTCGCCTTCGTCGCCGGCAGCCTGGCTTTCGCCATCTTCGGCGCCAGCCGCACGCTCTCGGTCGGCGCCGATTCGACCATCGCGCCCATCTTCGCCGGAGGCCTGGCGCTGCTGGCGGCTGCCGGATCGCCCGCCTATGCCGGCCTCGCCGCGGCGCTGGCGTTGCTGGTCGGTCTCATCCTCGTCCTGGGCGGGCTGTTCCGCATGGGCTGGATCGCCAACCTGTTGTCGGTTCCGGTCACCACGGGATTTCTCGCCGGCATCGCGGTCCATATCGTCGTGCTGCAGCTGCCAGCGTTTCTGGGCACGCCCGAAGGCTCAGGCGATCTCGCCGCCCGCATCACCACGCTCGCCGCAGCGATGGGCCGCCTCAATCCCGCGGCGCTGGCGATCGGCGCCGGCGTGCTCGTGATTAGCCTGGCGTTCGAGAAGATCAACCCGCGCCTGCCGGGCGCCCTGGTCGGGCTGTTGGCTGCCACCCTGGCGGTGATCGTCCTTCATCTCGAGAACCAAGGCGTGTCGGTGATCGGCACGGTGTCGGGCCAGCTTCCGCCGTTCGCCCCGCCCGCGGCCGCCGACATGCTGCAGCTCATCGGCCTGGCGCTCATCGTTTCCGTGGTGGTGATGGTGCAGACGGCGGCGACGACGCGCGCCTTCGCCGCGCAGCAGGACGACATCAACCGCGATTTCATCGGCGTCGGCGCCGGCAGCCTGTTGTCCGGCCTCTTCGGCCTGTTTCCCGTCAACGCCAGCCCGCCGCGCACGGCGGTCGTCGCCCAAAGCGGCGGACGCTCGCAAGGCGCGGGCCTGTTGGCCGCACTGGCCGTGGGCCTTCTCATCGTCTTCGGTCCGGGACTCCTGACCCATGTGCCGTCCGCCGCGCTGGCCGGCGTGCTGCTGTTCATCGCCCTGCGAATCGTGCGCGTGCCGGTGTTCGTCCAGGTCTATCGCTCCTCCCGCGGCGAGTTCGCGCTCATCCTGGCGACCATGATCGCCATCGTCGTGCTTCCCATCCAGGTGGGGGTGACGGTGGGCGTCTTTCTCTCGCTGCTGCACGGCTTCTGGACGATCACGCGGGCGCGCATGATCGCGCTGGTGAAGGTGCCTGGCACCTCGGTGTGGTGGCCGCCGAGCGGCGGGGCAGCCGGCGGGGCGGAAGGCGGCGTGCTGGTGCTGGCCTACCAGGCGCCCCTTTCCTTCCTCAACGCGCAGCATTTCCAGAGCGAGTTCCTCGACCGGATCGGCCGCGCGCGAGAGCCGCTGAAGGCCGTCATCCTGGAAGCCAGCAGCGTGGTCGAGATCGATTACACCGCCTCGCAGGTCCTTACCGGGCTGATCGAGCATTGCCGCACGGCGCACATCCGTCTCGCCATCGCGCGCCTCGAATCGCTGCGCGCCCAGACCTCGCTCGAACGCTTCGGCATCATCGAAAAGCTCGGTCCCGACGCGATTTTCCGCAGCGTGCAGGACGCCGTCGATGCCCTGGTGCGCGACGGCGTGTTGCCGGCGGACGCTTAATTACGCAAAGACGATCTCAACTTCGGTCGCCTCCGCCCCCACCCGAAGCGCTTCGCGCGGCCTACAAGACGGAGCCCTATACGCCAAAGGCGGGCGCACCGAATGCGTCCGCCTCTGCAGGGCTACGGCGGGCATTAGGAATGGGCGTGTCCGCACAAACCAGCATGCACCTTTGCCTTCACCTCAGGCGTGACGAAGCTTGCGTCAGTGCGTTCGGCCTCTCCAGGCGGCGCATTCGCCGGCTCGCTTCGCCGTGATGCCCGCAAGGTGCATCGCGGCCCTGTATGGCTTGCCTTGCAGCGGATAATAGTCCTCGCAGCATGTGCTGCTTTTGGCCGTGTCCTCATGATCACATTGGACAAATGGGGTACTAAACGGCGTGTTCAAGAGGTGTGTCAATCACTTATTGTTACAACCAGATAGGAGAATAGAGCAGGAGCAGTTGCAGGATTAATTTCTTTTATGACGCCTCGCCGAGCACCGCGCCGCGCCGCGAATCGCTCTGCGAACATCGCGCCCTCGACTGGCGTGCGGAGCCGACGGGCGCCTCCTTTCGCGGTGTCCGCTGAATACGTATGCGCCGCCACCGCGCTGGTCGGGCGCGCGGCTTTGATCTTCAATGGTTTGACGCTGATCGGGAGAGTCGCATGAAGAGGAAGAGCATTCTGGCGGCAGTGGCGCTCTGCGGCCTCCTGTTCGCGACCAGTTCTGCCGCGGCCAAGGCCCCCTGGTGGAAGGGCGCCGTCATCTACGAGATCTATCCGCGCAGCTTCCAGGATTCCAACGGCGACGGCGTCGGCGACATCAACGGCATCACCTCGCGCCTCGACTACATCAAGTCGCTGGGCGTCGATGCCATCTGGCTGACGCCCATCTATCCCTCGCCCCAGGTCGATTTCGGCTACGACATCTCCGACTACGAGGCCATCGACCCGCAATACGGCACCATGCAGGATTTCGACCGCCTGGTGGCCGAAGCGAAGAAGCGCCACATCCGCATCATCATGGATTTCGTGCCGAACCACAGCTCTGACAAGCACCCGTGGTTCGAGGAATCGCGGAGCTCCCGCAACAATCCCAAGCGCAACTGGTACATCTGGCGCGACGGCAAGAACGGCGGCCCGCCCAACAACTGGCAATCCGTGTTCGGTCATTCCGCCTGGCAGTACGACGCCAAGACGGGGCAGTACTACTATCACAAATTCTACATCCAGCAGCCCGACCTGAACTGGCGCAATCCCGATGTGCAGAAGGCGATGTACGACGTCGAGCGCTTCTGGATCAAACGCGGCGTCGACGGCTTTCGCATCGATTCCGTCCTGAACATCTTCAAGGACCCGAAGCTGCGCAACGAAGACATCATTCGCGACAAGAACGGGAAGCCGGTGATCAACGACTACGGCGATGTCGCGGTCACCGACAAGTACAGCAGCAATCTGCCCGAGGTTCACGGCGTGCTGCGCCAGATGCGCCGCATCGCCGACGGCTACGGCGACCGCAACGTCGTCCTCATCGGCGAGACCTGGGTCGGCACCACGGCCGCGCTTCGCAAGGTGTACGGCGCGCACGACGACGAGCTTCAGCTTCCGATGGACCTGCAGGTCGGCTTTATCGACAAGCTGGACACCGCGCGCTTCCGCACGCTCATCAACGATGCCGAGACCGGCATCGGCGATAACGAGCCGCTGTTCGTGCTCGACAACCACGACCGGCCGCGCTGGGACCGCTACGGCGACGGCGTGCACAACAAGGACATCGGCCGCATGCTTTCGACGGTCATCCTGCTGTCGCGCGACACGGCCATGTACTACTACGGCGACGAGATCGGCATGGTGACGACAACGCCCACGCGCAAGGAAGACGTGCGCGACCCCGTCGGCATCACCGGCTGGCCCAAATACAAGGGCAGGGACGGCTCGCGCACCCCGATGCAGTGGACGGCCGGTCCCAATGCGGGATTCTCCACGCCGGGCGCCAAGACCTGGCTTCCCATCCCCGCCAGCTACAAGACGGTCAACGTCGCGGCCGAGGCGTCCGACCGCAACTCCATGCTGGCCTGGTTCCGCGCCCTGGGACGGCTGAAGCACAGCGATCCTGCGCTGCAGGGCGGCCGCCACATCATGCTGAACCCGCAAGATCAGAACGTCCTATCCTGGCTGCGGCTTGCCGATAATGGCGAGGCGGTCGTGGTGGCCTGCAACTTCACGGCGCAAGCCCGCACGGTCAGCTTCGATTTGCAGTCGCAAGGCGTGACCAAGACGGCGCTGGAGACCTTGCTGATGACTCCGGGGGCGTCGCCGCCGGCTTCCATCCGCGCGGTCTCGCTTCCACCGTTTGGCGTTTACGTAGGCAAGCTTCGTTAGCAGGCATTTCCTCCGCCCCCGGAGGAGGTGACAACGCTTTCCGGCGCCCGGTGACTCACGCTGGCTGCTTTGCAACGGCTTGTCCCAATTCCACAATCGACCGGCTTGAATACGTATGCAGGGCGTTGGCAGCAAAAGATGACCGCATGATGATCCTCCGGACGCACGCAATCGCCGGTGCGGTTGCAGAACATCACCCGAGGGCAGCGGGCTCCCGGGCAAGTGTCTTGTGCCGCGGAAACGCATTTCGGGGAGAGGAACTCATGAAGAATTTGGAATCGGGGCGCATGTCGGCCCTCAAGCACTGGGCGCTCGGCACCACGGCATCGGGCATCGCCCTGATGCTGATGGCGGCCGGCGGCGCCGCCCTGGCCCAGACGACGGACCAGTCGGACCAGAGCACCATGGAGACCGTGACGGTGACGGGCTTCCGGGCCAGCCTGGAGAACACCATCGCCCTCAAGAAGAACTCGACGGAGATCATCGAGGCGGTCTCGGCCGAAGACATCGGCAAGCTGCCGGACCAGTCGATCGCGGAAGCCATTTCGCGCCTGCCCGGCGTCGCCACGCAGCGCCTGAACGGCCGCGCCCAGGACATCTCGATCCGCGGCCTGTCCGCGGACTTCGCGACCACGCTGTTGAACGGCCGCGAGCAGGTTTCGACCAACGATAACCGCAGCGTGCAGTTCGACCAGTATCCGGCCGAGCTGATGAGCGGCGTCGTGGTCTACAAGACGCCGGCCGCCGACCTGGTCGGCGCAGGCCTGTCGGGCACCATCGACATGCGGACGATCCGCCCGCTCGACTATGACCACCGCGTGATTTCCGTGAACGCCCGCGGCGAAACCAATTCGCTGGGCGAGCTGAATCCGAAAGAGGGCAAGTACGGCTACCGGTTCGGCGGCACCTATATCGATCAATATGCCGACGGCAAGCTCGGCGTCATGATCGGCGTGGCGCTGATGGATTCTCTCAATCCTTACAACGAATATGCCCCGTGGGGCTGGCCGAACGGCAATGGCGGCGTGGTTCCGTCCAACGATTTCGCCATCGGTGGCGCCAAGTTCAATTCGGTGGTGGACAATCTCAAGCGCAATGCGGCCATTGCCACCTTCCAATACCGGCCCAACGAGAACTTCGAATCCACGCTCGATCTCTTCGCCACGACCTACAGAGACGACTGGCAGGTGGCGCGCGTCGAAGCCCCGCTTTATTCCTGGGGCGGCCAGGACCTCCTGCCCGGCGCCACGATCACCAATGGCTATGCCACGGCCGGAACGTGGACGCCCGGCGTGAAGGCCGTCAGCCGCGAGGAGTCGGACCGTCACAACAACGACCTGTTCGCCTTCGGCTGGAAGAACACGTACAACGCCGGTCCTTGGACGGCGACTCTCGATGCCGGCTATTCCAGCGTGCAGCGCCATTCGCGCCTGCTCGAGAACTGGGCCGGCACCGGCGTAGCGGGGACGGGCGCGGTCGATCCGATGCCGTTCACCATGAATGCCGACAACATCATGCACGTGACGCCGGAAATCAATTACGGCGATTACAACAACATGCTGCTGACGGCGCCCCAAAACTGGGGTGGCCCCGGATCCGGGCCGCTCGCCGGGACGCTCGCCGAAGGCTACCTCAAGTATGACAAGGTTCACGACCACATGTTCACCCTGAAGGGCGAAGTGCAGCGTGACCTGGGCGAAGGCTTCTTCAAAGACATCGTCGTGGGCGTCTACTACACCAACCGCACCAAGACGAAGTCGACGGACGAGTACTTCCTCACCAGCAAGGCGACGGCTGATGCGGCGACGGCTTATGCCGCGGCCCATGGCGGCAGCCTGGCGGGCTTCGTGCAGACAGGCTCGCCGATTCCGACGCAGTATCGCACCGGCGTTTCCAAGGGCCTCAGCTATTTCGGAATCCCCGGCTTTGCGGCCTGGAATGCCGATCAAGCCTTGGATAGCGGCGGCTATGTCCTGACGCACAACACCGGCGTGTGGGCCTATCAGAAGGGCTATGACGTCAACGAAATCGTCTATACCGGCTACATCAAAACCGATATCGACGGCACGCTCGGCGAGCATGCTTTGACCGGCAACGCCGGCGCACAGTTCGTCCTGACCCATCAGGGGTCGTCGGGCTATGCCGTATCTTGGCCCAACGCCTATCCGATCCACGGCGGCGCGGAATACGGCGAACTCCTGCCCAGCTTGAACCTGGCTCTGGCCATCAACGATGAGAGCAAGATCCGCCTGGGCGCTGCGCGCGAGCTGGTGCGGGCGCGCATGGACCAGATGGTCGATGTCAACTCCTATGGATTCAGCACAGCCTCGCAAAACGTGAACTGCCCGACCTCCCAGTGGACGAACTGTTCACCGTGGAGCGGCTCGACGGGCAATCCCAAGCTGAAGCCCTGGATCGCCGATGCCGTGGACCTTTCGTATGAATACTATCACGGCAACGCCACCTATCTGGCGGTCGCGGGCTTCTACAAGAACCTCGAATCGTACATCTACACGCAGAAGACACCGTTCGACTTCACCGGCTACGTCTATCCCGCCGGATATACGCCGCAAACGTTCATGGGTTACGTGACCGAGGACGTCAACGGCACCGGCGGCCAGATCACCGGCGTCGAAGTCAGCGGCGCGATCGCCGGCAATGCGATCACCAACATGTTCGACGGGTTCGGCGCGACGGCGAACATGTCGTACACCGACAGCGGCATGAAGGGTGTTTCCGACTCCGGTCCGTCTACGCCGCTGCCCGGCTTGTCGAAGTTCGTCTACAACATCACGGTGTATTACGAGAATGCCGGCTTCTCGGCCCGCGTGAACTACAACTACCGCTCGCGCTTCTTCAGCGAGATCAAGGGCTTCGACAACACCTATACGCGCAATGAGTTCAAGGAACAGGGCTGGCTCGGCGCCCAGATCGGCTACACCTTCCAGGAAGGCACGCTGAATGGTCTGTCGGTCAACCTGCAGGCCGACAACCTGCTGCATGAAACGCAGACCATGTACCAGTTCACTTCCAACCCGAACGATGCGCGCCAAGTCCTCGATTGGTGGCGCTTCGGCACGACGTATCAGTTTGGTCTCACGTACAAGCTGAACTAAACGACGCTCCCTCCCAATCCCTCGCCGGCGGCAACGCCGGCGAGGGGCCCTTTCCCGGGAAGAGCACACTGGCAAGGTCGGACGACGCGGCGCGAAAACACGGACTGTCGGCTGGGCGACCGTCGAGGCAATAAAATGAAGTCGCGCATCGTTGTTTCACTGATTGCCTTCGGATTTCTCCTTCTCCTGATGCCCAGTTCCGGCGCCGCGGCGGCTCAGAACGCCGCTTACCTGGAGCGCCTGCCCCAGGACGAGATCATCTACCTCATCATGCCCGACCGCTTCGACAACGCCGATCCGGCGAACGATCGCGGCGGATTGAAGGGCGGCCGCCTCAAGACCGGCTACGATCCCACCGACAAGGCCTTCTATCACGGCGGCGATCTCGAGGGCGTTCTGAGGCGCCTCGATTACATCCAGGGTCTCGGCGCCACGGCCATCTGGCTTACGCCGGTCCTCAAGAACAAGCCGATGGGGGGAACGCCGGGGCACGAGAACGCCGGATACCACGGCTACTACATCGTCGATTTCACGCGGATCGATCCCCATCTGGGAAGCGACGCGCAATACAAGAAGCTGGTCGACGCCGCGCACGCCCGCGGCATGAAGGTCTACATGGACATCGTCGTGAACCACACGGCCGATGTCATCAAGTATCGCGAATGCCCCGACAACAACTGCCCCTATCGCTCGCGCGCCGACTATCCTTACACGCGCAAGGGCGGCCTTCAAGGCAAGCCGATCAACGACGGCTTCATGGGCGACGCGCCGCAATACCAGACGGACGAGAACTTCGCCAAGCTGACCAATCCCGATTACGCCTACACGCCCTATGTCCCCAAAGGCGAAGAGCACGAGAAGGTGCCCGACTGGCTCAACAACCCGATCTATTACCACAACCGCGGCAATTCCACCTTCCGCGGCGAAAGCGAAGGGCTGGGCGATTTCGGCGGGCTCGATGATGTCTACACCGAGAACCCGCGCGTGGTGCGCGGCTTCATCGCCATCTACGGCGACTTGATCGACAGGTTCCACATCGACGGCTTCCGCATCGACACCGAAAAGCACGTCGATCCGCAGTTCTGGCAGGCCTTCATTCCCGCCATGCTGGCGCGCGCCAAGGCCGACGGTATCCCGAACTTCCACATCTTCGGCGAAGTGATGGAAACCGAAGTCGTCGTGGACCGGACGGCGCGGCGCACCCGCGAGGACGGAATCCCGGCCGTGATGGATTATCCCTTTGCCGCCGCGGTGCGCGAAACCGTGGCAGGCAGCGCGGGCACCGACGTTCTGGCGCAATTGTTCGCGGACGACGCACTCTATCAGGGCGGCGCGGCCACGGCGATGCACAACGCCACGCTGATCGGCAACTACGACATCGGCCGCTTCCCCTGGTTCATCAAGATGGCCTTTCCCGCCATCTCGGACGAGGAGCTGTTCAAGCGCGACGTTCTGGCCTACGCCATGCTCCTGACCTTGCGCGGCGTGCCGGTGATCTATTATGGCGACGAGCAGGGCTTTCCTTCCACCGGCAACGACCAGGCGGCGCGCGAGGACATGTTCGGCAGCAAAGTGGCTCTCTATGACAGCGAGAAGCTGGTCGGCTCGACCTCGACCATCGCCGTCGCCAACTTCGGCACCGACCAGCCCATCTATCGTGCCATCGCGGAGCTGGCCAAGCTGCGCCGCTCCACGCCGGCCCTGACGCGGGGCGCCCAGGTGGTGCGCAACTATTCGGACAAGCCCGGGCTCTTCGCGGTGTCGCGCATCGATCCGGACACGGGGCGCGAGGTCGTCGTTGCCTTCAATACTTCGACGGCCCCCTTGTCGGCGCAGGTCGAAACCGACCCGGCTTCGAAGCACTTCTCGTCGCTGCACGGGACCTGTGCGCCGGCACCGGATGCGCCGGGAAGCTACCACGTGAATCTCGCACCGCTCGATTTCGTCGTTTGCGCCGGAGCCGGCCGATGACGGCGCTCGATCTGGACGTCGAGCAGCAAGGCGGGAGCTACAAGCCCGAAGCCTTCCTGTTCGATCTCGACGGCGTCATCGTCGATACCGCCAAGTACCATTTCCTGGCCTGGCGCGAGATCGCCCGCGAGCTCGGCTTCACCTTCACCGAAGCCCATAACGAGCGCCTCAAGGGCGTCTCCCGCATGCGCTCGCTGGATTTCCTGCTGGAGACCGGCGGCCTGACGCTCGACGACGAAACCAAGAAGGCTCTCGCCGCGCGCAAGAACGACATCTACCTGCAATATGTCCTCAAGATGGGGCCGGAAGAGGTCCTGCCGGGGGCGCGGGAATTCCTCGCCGAGGCGCGCCGGCGCGGATTGAAGGTGGCGCTGGTCTCGGCCAGCCGCAACGCGGCAACGATCCTGGAACGGCTGAAGCTCAGCGGCTGCTTCGATGCCGTGGTCGACGGCAATCGCGTCTCGAAGACCAAGCCGGATCCGGAAGCGTTCCTGATGGCGGCGCGCGACCTCGCCGTGCCTGAAGCGGTCTGCGTCGTGTTCGAAGACGCCACGGCCGGCATCGAAGGCGCCGCGGCGGCCGGGATGGCCTGCGTCGGCATCGGCGATCGCGCCATCCTGAAGAAAGCCGACGTCGTCGCGGCGGGGCTGGCGCAGATTTCCGTCGAGGACCTTCTGGGCGAGCTCGGCCGCCGGCGGCGCGCGCGCAAGCCCTCGCGGCGCAAGCGCAAGGCGGCGGGCATCGGCCATTGGTGCGACGATGCCTGGTCGGTGGTCGAAGAAGGTTTCGATCCCGACCGTCACAAGGCGGCCGAGAGCATCTTCAGCATCGGCAACGGCTATATGGGCCAGCGCGCCAATTTCGAGGAGCGCTACAGCGGCGAGACCCTGCAGGGCAGCTACCTCGCCGGCATCTATTACCCCGACAGGACCCGCGTCGGCTGGTGGAAGGTGGGATATCCCGAATATTTCGCCAAGGTCCTCAACTCGCCGAACTGGATCGGAATCGACGTCGAGGTGAACGGCCATTCGCTCGACCTGGCGCGCTGCACCGTGGACGGCTTCCGCCGCGTGCTCGACATGCGGCACGGGACCCTCAGCCGCAGCTTCACCGCGGCGACGCCCGACGGGGCGCGCGTCCGCATCGAGGCGAGGCGATTCGTCAGCATGGCGAACCCACGGGTGGGCGCCATCCGCTACAGCGTCACCGCCATCGACGCCGCGGCGATCTCGCTCTCCCCCTATATCGACGGGGACGTGAAGAACGAGGACGCCAACTACAACGAGTATTTCTGGAACATCCTGGAAGTCGAGGCGGCCCCCGGCCGGGGCTTCCTGCTGGCCCAGACACGCAAGCTCGATTTCCGCGTGGCTGTGGCCGCAGAGTACCGCTGCTCGGTCGGCGGCAGGCAGGCAGAGGGCGAACCGCGCTGCGTGGAAACCGGCTCGCTCACCGGCAACGTCATCGAGCTGCGCCTGAAGGCCGGGGAGACCGCGGTACTCGACAAGATCGTCGCCATCACGAGTTCCGCCGATTACGGCAATTCCGAGCTGAAAGCGAAGGCGCTCGACGCCGCCGCAGCCGCCGTCGCCATGGGATTTGACTGCCTGCTCGCTGCGCACAAGGACAAGTGGGCGGAAATCTGGAGCCACAGCGACATCGTGGTCGAGGGCGACATCAAGGCGCAGCAGGGCATCCGCTTCGCCATCTTCCACCTCAACCAGACCTATACCGGCCAGGACGCGCGCCTCAACATCGGTCCCAAGGGATTCACCGGCGAGAAATACGGCGGCAGCACCTACTGGGACACCGAAGCGTTCTGCATTCCCTTCTACCTGTCCACGGCGCCCAGCGAAGTGACGCGCAACCTGCTGCTCTATCGCTACAAGCACCTGCCCAAGGCCATCGAGAATGCCGCCAAGCTCGGCTTCGGCGGCGGCGCGGCGCTCTACCCGATGGTGACGATGAACGGCGAGGAGTGCCACAACGAGTGGGAGATCACCTTCGAGGAGATCCACCGCAACGGCGCCATCGCCTTCGCCATCTACAACTATGTGAGGCACACGGGCGACGAGAGCTACCTTGCCGACTACGGCCTGGAAGTGCTGATCGGCATCGCCCGCTTCTGGGCGAAAAGGGCCTCCCATTCCGCCGCCAAGGGACGCTATGTCATTCTCGGGGTGACCGGCCCGAACGAATACGAGAACAACGTCAACAACAACTGGTTCACCAACACGATCGCCTGCTGGTGCATGGATTACGCACGGGAAACCGTCGAGCTGGTGTGGGCTCGCTGGCCCGAGCGTTTCGCCGCCGCGACGGCCAAGACCGGCCTCGACGAGCGCGAACCGCGGCGCTGGCAGGAGATCGCCGGCAACATGTACTTCCCCTACGACCAGGAAAGCGGGCTGTTCCTGCAGCAGGAAGGCTATCTCGACAAGGAGCAGACCCTGGCGAAGGACATCGATCCTGCCGAGCGGCCGATCAACCAGCACTGGAGCTGGGACCGCATCCTGCGGTCGCCGTTCATCAAGCAGGCGGACACGCTGCAGGGGCTTTACCTGTTCGAGACCAATTACGATCTCGATCTCATCCGGCGCCATTTCGCCTATTACGAAGCGCGGACGGTGCACGAGTCGTCGCTTTCGCCGTGCGTTCACGCCGTACTCGCGGCCAAGATCGGCGAAATCGGCAAGGCCTACGAGCTGTATCTGCGCAGCGCCCGGCTCGATCTCGACGACTACAATCACGAAGTGGACGAGGGTCTCCACATCACCAGCATGGCCGGGACCTGGATGGCGATGGTCGAGGGCTTCGGCGGCAAGCGCATGCACGACGGCAAGCTCTTCCTCGATCCGGTAATTCCCCGAAGCTGGCAGAGTTATTCCTTCCGCCTGCTCCTGAAGAACCAACCCTTGGAGGTGACGGTCACCAAATCCCAGTTAAGCGTCCTGTACATGGGTCCCGAATCCGTGACCATCCAGGTGTACGGCAAGGACTGCAGTGCGACGCCCGGCGAGCCCCTGATCGTTCCGATAGTGTCCGCGCCTTAACCAAACCCCTGGGCGAATCCGCCCGGAGGCGGCCGTTCGGGAAAGCGATGCATCGGAGTCACGATCACCGGCAACATCGCCGCGGCGGCAAATCTGCTTGCTGCCAAATATGGCACCGTTGTGTCATAGTCCGCCCAGCAGTCCGGAACAGAAGCGGGAAGGCGTGAGCGACGTAAAGAGCCGTGGGTCTATCAGGCCGACGTCTTTCGATATCGCCTATCGGGCCGGGGTGTCGCAATCGACCGTGTCCCGCGCCCTGCGGGGTGACCCCAACGTCAGCGAAGACACGCGGCGGCGGATCGAATCCATCGCCAGACAGCTCAACTACAAGGTCGACAAGAACGCCTCGAACCTGCGGTGCCAGCATTCGAGAACCTTGGCGCTGCTGTTCTTCGAAGACCCGACGACCGACGACTCGCTGATCAATCCCTTTTTCCTTTCGATGCTGGGCTCGATCACCCGCGCCTGCGCGCACCGCGGTTACGACCTGCTCATTTCGTTCCAGCAGTTTTCACACGATTGGCGCGTGGACTATGAGGACAGCGGCAAGGCCGACGGAGTCATCCTGCTCGGTTACGGCGACTACCTGACTTATCGCGAGCGGCTGGAGCAGCTGGTGCAGCAAGGCATGCATTTCGTCTGCTGGGGCGCGGTGCAGCAGGGACAGCCTGGGCTTTCCGTCGGATGCGACAATCACCAGGGCGGATACGATGCGACCAGCCACCTCGTGCGCCTGGGCAGGCGGAACATCGCCTTCATAGGCGATGCGTCGAGCCATTCACCGGAGTTTTCCGAGCGATATCGCGGCTACGCCGAGGCCCTGGTGGCGGCCGGCCTGTCGGCCGCGCCGGAACTGCAGGTGGATGCGATCTCCACCGAACGGTCGGGCTTCGAGGCGACGCACGAGCTGATCGCGCGGCGCACGCCGTTTGACGGACTGATGGCTGCGAGCGACCTCATCGCCATCGGTGCCATCCGGGCCCTTCAGGACCAGGGCCTGCACGTGCCCGCGGATGTCTCCGTGGTGGGTTTCGACGACATTCCCGCCGCCAGCCTGGTCAATCCGCCGCTAACCACCGTAATGCAGGACACCTGGCAGGCCGGCGAAGTGCTGGTGCGTACGCTGTCCCAACTGGTCCAGGGCGAGCCGGCCGAGAGCACGGTCCTGCCGGCGCGGCTGGTGGTGAGAGGGTCCTGCGGGGCCCGTCTGCAGAATCCCTAAGCGCGCGCCTTCTCCACCTTCGGCAGGCGAAGGACGAGCAGTCCGGAGAGGATGAAGCACACCCCGCCCAGCGCCAATGCGTAGATCGGGGCGCCGCCGAACAGCACCTTGAGAAGGAATCCGAGCACGCTCGCGGCGACAAGCTGGGGTATGACGATGAAGAAATTGAAGATTCCCATGTAGACGCCCATGCGTTCCGCCGGAATGCTGTCGGAAAGCAGGGCATAGGGAAGCGACAGGATGGAGGCCCAGGCGATACCTACACCGACCATCGATATCAGAAGCAAGTCGGGATCGCGGATGAAGAGGAACGAGAGGAATCCGGCTCCCCCGAGCCAGACGTTGACGAGGTGGGTCCAGCGCATGCCGATCCGCTTCACGAAGAACGGGATGATGATGGAGGCGACGGCGGCAAACCCATTGTATGCCGCGAACAGGACGCCCACCCAGTTCGCTCCTTCGTTATAGGCGGCCGAACTCGGATCGGTGGAGCCGAAATACACTTCGGCAACAGCCGACGTGGTGTAGATCCACATCGAGAACAGCGCCAGCCACGAGAAGAACTGCACGGGCGCCAGCAGGCGCATCGCCGTCGGCATCGTCTCGATGTTGTACATGATCGAGCCAAACAACCCATGCGGCTTGCCGCGCCGCTGCAGCAGAAGCGCGAGACCCCAAAGAAAGGCGCCGGTGCATACGAGATAAAGCTGACGGTCGAGGGCGAAGTGCCATACGCCATAAATGCCGGCGCCACCGACGGCGCTCCACAACAGTCCTTTGGCGCGATGACGCCCGGGCCGCAGGTCGGCTTCGGGAAGCGGCGGGGCGGCATCCTCGAAGGCGTTGAGCTCTTCGGGCGGGTATTCGCGCGAGGTCACGACGGTCCACAGGATCGTCAGGAACAGCACGGCGGCTCCGCAGAAGAAGGCGTAGCGCACGGTGTCGGGCACGACGCCCGGCGCCGGCGAGACGTTGCTGACGCCCGCGTGCTCGAACAGCCAGGGCAGCATGCTCGCCACGACCGCGCCGACGCCGATGAAGAAGCTCTGCATGGCATAGCCGGCCGCGCGCTGTTCGACCGGCAACTGATCGCCGACGAAGGCGCGGAACGGCTGCATCGACGTGTTGATCGACGCATCCAGGATCCACAGCATCACGGCGGCGATCCACAAATAGGGAGACAACGGCATGATGAGCAGGGCGGCGGAGGAGAGAAGGGCGCCGACAAGAAGGTATGGACGCCGCCGTCCCAGCTTCGTCCAGGTGCGGTCGGACATGTAGCCCACCAGCGGCTGGACCAGGAGACCGGTCAACGGCGCCGCGATCCACAACGCCGGAATCTGGTCCAAATGGGCGCCGAGGGTCTGGAAAATCCGGCTAACATTGGCGTTCTGCAGGCCCAGCCCGAATTGCAGGCCCAGAAAGCCGAAGCACATGTTCCAGATTCGCCAAAGGGCGACTCTTGGCTTGGTGCGACCGGCGCCCTTGGCAAACCCGTCCCCCTGCCGTTGCGCCGAGCCTGATATCATGGGAAGGCCTGTGCTAGAGAAGGGGCGATTGCCGCGGCATCGTACCGTCAGGAAGACGTGTGGCAATCGACTGCATACGTATTCGGCACCTGTCGCTGCGTCACCGCCGCTCAGCGAAACATGAACCACGCGACGGCGATCCAGAACACAGTGCAGATGGCCGTGACGAAGAAGAAGCTGCGCCGCGGGGACCATTGCCCAGGGATGTCGACACCATCGGCCTCGGGCGCATGGGGATCAAGAAGGGCGATCTCGGGCTCCGCATCGAGGGAATGCGTTGGCTGGCCGGAGACTTCCGCCGCCTGGCAGGTCGTGGTGTCCGACTTGACCCACATGCCCATGTCCCCCTCAAACGCGTCCTATAATCATTATACTGTATTGCAGGCCGTGTGTGCGTTTGCTGTCAGCCGAAGCACCGGTACGCCTCAAAGTAGATGACCGACCCGGGGCCCGGAGAGCCCCAAGGCATGAAATTATCTCATAGAATCAAAATATTATGCGAGGAGAGGCATGCGTTTGACGCCGACGGCAATCGTCCCGGCGAACCCGACGGCGCAGGCCCCAATCGGCATGCCCATGCCGCAGCATAAAGGCGTTGCGGACCTGTTCCGTGGTCGCCGCCACATCGGGCCGGCGGTCCCCGATGGCGTGCGGGTCTATGCGATCGGCGACGTTCATGGTCGCGCCGACTTGCTTGACCGGCTGCTCGAGCGGATCTGGGCCGACGCCGGCGAGGGCCCGCTGTGCAATCTGATCGTCCTGCTGGGCGATTACGTCGACAGAGGACAGCAATCGCGACAGGTGCTCGAACGTCTCGTGGCTTTCGACCGTCCGGGCTGGCGGATGGTTGCGTTGCGCGGCAATCACGATCAGATGGTCCTCAATTTCCTCGCCGATCCGCCGATCTATCGCGCCTGGCGGGAGTTCGGAGCGCCGCAGACTCTTGTGAGCTACGGCGTGGCGCCGCCCGCCGACGACAAGAACAGCCTGGAGCGCGCCCGTGACGCCTTGGCCGCGGCGATGCCGGAGGCGCATGTCGATTTCCTTCGCACGCTGCCCTATTCCCATGTCGTGGGCGGCTACATGTTCGTGCATGCCGGCGTGCGCCCCGGCGTTGCGCTGGACCGCCAGGTCCCCGCCGACCTGATGTGGATCCGCGACGAGTTTCTGCTGTCGGACTGCGCCTTCGGCAAAATCGTGGTCCACGGGCACACGCCGTCGGAGCGGCCAGTCGTCATGCCCAACAGGATCGGCGTGGATACGGGCGCCTATGCCACCGGCTGCCTCACGGCCGTCGTGCTGGAAGGTGGCGAGCACAGCTTCTTGTCCGTGGGCTGATGCTGGCGGCGCGCGCACCTTTGCCGCGGCGCCGGTAAGTATCCGTACACAGATGGTTACAGGAGACGCGGCATGGCGTCCTGCTCAATGCGGCGTTGCGCGGCGGGCTGAAGCCGTCCCGTTTCGTGCTCGACAGGCAATGCGGTTTCCACCCCGAGGAACACGAGATCCTTCGGCCGGCGGTGGGAACCCGGCGACCCGAGCGAAAATCGCAGGCATCGCCTGCCTGCGCGCCATCGCAAGCTTCTGCGGCCGGCGCGACGAGGCGCATCCGAGCGAACCTCGGGTGCCCTCGAACGGAGCCGCGATGTGTGTTACAAGGCGGATATATCCCTGACCACCCCTGACCACGTTCGCAGGAAGATCCATGCGCCTGACTCTGCACACGGACTATTCGCTTCGTGTTCTGATGTTCTGTGCTGTGAAAGGCGACGACCTTTCGACCATCCAGGAGATCGTCCACCGATTCGGCATCTCGGAAGGCCACGTCATGAAGGTCGTGCACGCCCTCGGCCAGAAGGGCTATCTCGAGACGATCCGAGGCAAGCACGGCGGCATGCGGCTGGCGCGGAAGTCTTCGCAGATCCGTGTCGGAGCGGTCGTCCGCGACATGGAGGAGGAGCTGGGCGTCGTCGGCTGCCTGCAGGGCGAGCGGGACTTCTGCCGCATCGAGAGCGGCTGCGTGCTGAAAGGCGCGCTGCGCGAGGCCACCAATGCCTTCCTGTCCGTGCTCGACCGGCTCACCATCGAAGACCTCGTGAAGCCGCGCCGCCCGCTCGCCAGGCTGCTCGACATCGATCCTGACGGACGCGTCGCAGCCGGCCGCTGATCCGGGCCGTGCATGGCCGCTTTGTCCGGCGCGACGCTGAAGCGGCCCTGCCGATCGGCGCGCGCTGATCGTCTGGTGCATCGAATGGCGCGCAGTTGCCGATGCTGCGCCGCCGGGTGTATCAACGCGTCGCCGCCACTGAATCGCTCACGCCGCGGGATCGAGGTGGAATTTGCTAGCGAGATTCAGAGCAATTATCGCCATCCTGGTCGGCGTGGGCCTCTTGATCGGCCTTGGTTTCTTGACGCGTTTTCTCGTCAATTGGGACTGGTTCTCGGCCCTCGGCTATGGCGGCGTCTTCTGGACGACGATCATGGCCCGCATCGCCGTCTTCGCGGTGGTGTTCGTCGTCTCGGCGGCAGCCATCTGGATCAACGGCTACATCGCCTACCGGGCCTCGGGCGGCGCCGTCGGGATGCTTCGCGCGGTGCCGTCGCCCTGGAGCTCCATCGAAGGCATCACGCCGCCGGCGCCGCTCGAACGGCTCATCCGCCAGTTCCCCTGGCGATTCTTCATCGCGGGGATCGCGCTCGTCCTGGGACTGCTGGTCGCGGCGGGCGAGGCGGCGAACTGGCCGCTGGTCCTGCGCTACCTCTATCAGGTCCCCTACGGCCGGCCCGATCCGCTTTTCGGCCGGGACATCGGCTTCTACCTGTTCTCGCTGCCCTTCTACGAGGCGCTCAAGGATTGGGTTTTCACCCTCATCGTGTTCAGCGCCTTGTTCGCCGCGGCCGGCTACTGGATCCACGGCGCCGTCACGCTGCGCGGACGGATGCCCACGGTGGCACCGGCGGCCATCGCCCACGGCTCCGCCTTGCTCGGCCTCTTCTTCGTGGTCGAAGCGGCATCGTACTGGCTCGCCCGCTACATGCTGTTGTTCGGTGACAACGGCGTGGTGGTGGGGGCGAGCTACACGGACACCAAGCTCCAGCTTCCCATTCTCTGGCTGCTCGTGATCCTCAGCCTGCTCGCGGCCGCAGCCTCGTTCGTCAACGCGCGGCTGAAGACGGTCCGCACGCCGCTCATCGCCGCCGGGGTCGTCTTCGTGGTCGCCGCCGTGGTGGCCCCTTTGGCCGTGGCCGTCTATCAGCGCGTCGTCGTCAAGCCGAACGAACTCGGTTTCGAGGCGCCCTACATCGCCCGCAACATCGCCTCGACGCGCGAGGCCTACAAGCTCGGCAACGTCGTGGTCAAACCTTTCTCGGCGGACGAGACCCTGGGCTATCAGGACATCGAGAACAACCGTCCCACCATCGACAACATCAGGCTGTGGGACTGGCAGCCGCTGCTCGACACCTACGGCCAGCTGCAGGAGATCAGGACCTACTACAAATTCCATGACGCCGACGTCGACCGCTACACGCTGGGGGGGGCCTACCAGCAGGTCATGACGTCGGCGCGCGAGCTCGACTCGTCCCTGTTGTCGGAGAACGCGCAAACCTGGGTGAATCTCCACGTGCTCTTCACGCACGGCAACGGCGTCGTGATGTCGCCCGTCACCCAGGCGACCGCCGAGGGCCTGCCCAAATTCTATCTGCAGGACATCCCTCCGGTCGCCTCGGGCGGCCCGGTGGTCACCCAGCCGCGCATCTATTTCGGAGAGGCCGACGAAAGCTACATCATCGTGAAGGGCAGCACGCCCGAATTCGATTACCCGAAAGGCGACAAGAACGTCTACACGACCTATGACGGAACGGCGGGCGTGCCGGTTGCCGGCCTCGCCAGGCGCCTGCTCTATGCCTGGTACTTCGGCGACATCAACATCCTGCTCAGCGAATACATCACCGGCGAAAGCCGCATCGTCTTCCGCCGCAACATCCAGGAACGCATCCGCACGCTGACGCCGTTCCTGCGGCTGGACGCCGATCCCTACATCGTGGTGAGCGGCGGGCGCCTCTACTGGATCCAGGACGCCTATACGACGAGCCGCTGGTTCCCGTATTCCAAGACGGGCGACGACGGTGCCGAGAACTACATCCGCAATGCGGTGAAGATCGTCATCGACGCCTACAACGGCACGGTCGACTACTACATCACGGACACCTCGGACCCGATCATCAAGACCTACGCGCGCATCTTCCCGGGCCTGTTCAAGCCGCTGTCGGCGATGACGCCGGATCTGAAGAGCCATATCCGCTATCCCGAGGACATGTTCCAGATCCAGGCGCAGATGTACCGCGCCTATCACATGGATGCGCCGGAGGTCTTCTACAATCGCGAGGATCTGTGGCAGTTCCCGCGCCAGCCCGCCGGCGTCGACGACAGCGGCGACAGCAAGATGAAGCCGTATTTCATCAACATGAGGCTGCCCGGCGAGAGCCGCACGGAATTCGTATTGATGCTGCCGATGGTCCCCAGCCAGCGCGAGAACATGATTGCCTGGCTCGCGGCACGCTGCGACCAGCCCGATTACGGCAAGCTCATCGTCTACACGTTCCCGAAGGAAAAACTTGTCTACGGCCCGTTCCAGATCGAAGCCCTGATCAACCAGAACACCGAGATATCGCAGCAGATATCGCTGTGGAATCAGATGGGCTCGCGCGTCATCCGCGGCAACCTTCTGGTCGTGCCGATCGAGAACTCGCTGCTCTATGTGACGCCGCTGTACCTGCGGGCGCAGAACGGGCAGATGCCCGAGCTCAAGCGCGTGATCGCGGTGTACGGCAGCAGAGTGGTGATGGAAGAGACGCTGTCGCAGGCTCTCGCCGCGTTGTTCAAGGCGCCGGGAGAGGTTCCCCCGGCGGCGGCCGGAGGGACGCCTGCCGCAGAAGCTGTCGTGACACCGGCGTCACCGGGCACGGCCGGCGAGGCGCTCGACCACTATCGGCGGGCGATGGAGCGGCTGAAGGCGGGCGATTGGAGCGGCTTCGGCAAGGAATGGGATGCCTTGGGTCCGGCCCTGCAGAAACTGAACGAGGCAAAGAATCCTGCCGGCCCGGCGAGGGCGCAGCACTGACACCTGCCGAAATCAATCATCCTTCGTACATGTTTCGAAATTGAAACAATTATCCGCCATTTCGCTAACGGGCCGGGCACCGGCATCGCGTTAAAGTGGCGCCGACGATCCGCATTCGTGGAGCGGCATCGTCGCGAGTCGAAAGGATCGCCACGGGAGCCAGCGCCATGTCGCAGCGCGCAGCCGGGTTCGGCAAGAAGCCGGTCGCTTCGAAAGCGGCCCGGTCGGCCGCGGCTGCGCAGCTGGTGATGGATCATCCCGAAGCACCGCGTGCGATGCCGCTCGAGCTCGCATCTTTGGTGGCTCCGTTCCGCAAGCGAGGCCGCATCGCCGTCCGCGTGGAGCGACTGCCGCGCTCGGCGCGGCTGTCCGCAGGCCGCAACAACGGCGACGGCTCCTGGTCGCTGATGTCGGACGAATTGCAGGATCTCGAATATCTGCTGCCCGACGATATGCACGAGCCCCACACGCTGGCGATCCGTATCGTCGGTCTCGACGGCGTCGCGGCCACTACGCTTGCCGTGCACGATCTTCCGATCGAGGCTGGCAGCGCGTACGACCCAGAAGCAGAGGTGGAAGCGCCGGCCGCCCCGTCGAGCGTCGGACATCTGCAGCAGCAGATCGAGGCCGCTTTCGCCCCGCGAGAACGCGACGAGGCAGGCGACTTCGCGAGCCTCAATGCCGCAATCCTGGTGCGCGATGGCCGCACCGAAGGCCACCAACGCGCCATGGGAAAGCCGGACCCGCTGGTGCGAAAGGGAAGCGCGGCGCCCTCTCTTCTGACGGCGACGGAGAGCGAGGCGCTGGCCCAGGCGCTGGCGGCGCGCCATCAGGCGGAAGAAGCGCTCCGAGATGCGCGCGATCAGTGCGCCAGCCTGCAGGCCAGGTTGTCGGAACGCGATGTCGATATCGCCCGCGCGGGCGTGACAGCCGAGCAGGCGCACCTCGCCTGGCAACGCGAGCTTGGCGAAAAGATCGCAAAGGCACAGGCCGATTGGCGGGCCGAGGAGGCATCCCGCTTCGCGGCCGCTGAAGCGCAGTGGCAGGAGACCGCCGCGAAGGCGATCGCCGCCGCGCTGGCGCAAGCCGATATTTCGCGCAACCAAGGACATGGCGACGAGCGCCGCCGGCTGCTCGACCAGATCGCCGCCCTCCAGACGGCGGCAAAGGATCAGGACGTGGCGCTGGCATTGGCGCGCGCGAATGTCGAAGAAGCGCGCGATCACGCGCGCCGGGACACCGAGTCCGCCCTGCTCAAGGCCGAAAAGGCATGGCGCGAAGAGGAAGCGTCGCGGCTGTCAGCGCTCGAAAGGCAATGGCAGCAGCGTGCGGCCCCCGAACTCGCGCGGCTGCGCGAGCGCTGCGAACGCGCCGAGGACGCGCTGAACAAGGCCCGTGAGGCGGCCGCATCGGTCCCGTCGGGGAACGGCGACGAGGAGCTGCGACTGCTGCAATCCCGTTGCTCGAGTCTGGAAGCGACTCTCGCCGAGCGGGAATCGGAGCTCGCCCGCGCCAGGCAGACAGGCTCCGATCGCGAGCGCTTGAAGAATCGCTGCGCCAGCCTGGAGGCGGTTCTTGCCGAACGCGACGCAGAACTCGTGCAGGCGCGCGCGGTGACCGGCTCCGACCGCGACCGGCTGCAAAAGGAGTTCGACGCGAGCCTGTCGCAGGCGAAAGCCAAATGGGGCGCGGAAGAGGCCGCGCGGCTGGCTGATGCGGACGCGAAGTGGCGGGAGACGACGACCAAGGCCGTCGCCGCCGCCCGGTCCCAGGCCGAAACGGCGCGCCGGCACGAATACGAGGCCGAGATCAAGCGGCTCCGCGACCAGGTCGTCGAACTCCAGGCGGTGCTGATGGAGCGGGCGGCCGTGGTTGCGGCGCCTTCGGTCGAACTGGGCGCCAAGATCGTGGAAGGCGACGGAACGGACGAACCCCGCATCGTGCTGCGCACGGACCGCGCCTGGGAAGCCGAGGATGCGCTTCAGAACAAGCCGAAAGGCCGGGACGGCTGGCGCATCATGCGCGACATCGCCGTTGTCGCGGTGATCGTGGCGGTGGGAATCGTCTTCTATCCCAGCGTTTCGCCCGTCCTGATGGACCATCTGCGTTCCGTCACCGGGCAGCAGGAAGCGGCCGATCCGTCACCGCCGGTGCCGCCAAAGCCGGCTCCGCCTCCCGCTCCGGTCCTGCCGACGGCCGTCGCGCTGCACGACATCAACGTGCGCAGCGACCCGTCGGCAAACGCTGCCATCGTGTCGTCGCTCAAGCGTGATGTGAAGGTGACCGTGCTGGCGCAGCAGGGCGACTGGACACGCGTGCGCATCGATGCGGTAAGCGGAGGCGCGCCCGTCGAAGGCTGGGCATTCACGGCTCTGCTGAAGATCACGCGGGCCGCGTCGGCGACCGCGCCGTCCCCTTGATCCGCCGGGGCCGATCCTCTTGGGGGCCGAGTGGCCCCCTGCCCAAACCGGGACGGGCAGGGAGCCTCGGCGCTCGGGGAGCTTAGAGGCCGTTTGGAAATTCACGATTAGGGATTCCAGGGGACGGCCGATTGTGATTCAAGCTTGGGATGTGGACCGAGCAAAGCCGTGGCCGGATGGCCAAGATCGCCAAGAAGACCAAGCGTTACCCCTCCGACCTGACGGACGAG